>CAZODO010000071.1:0-32169 GCA_964578605.1 uncultured Verrucomicrobiota bacterium
CAGACCTCCCCAATTCATGCCCTCGAACACCCCGGATACCGTGAGTTGCACCCCGCCGTTGCCCACGAGGTACATTTGCGTTGACAGAATTGCTTGATGATAGTAGGGGGCATTGCTGGTTTCGTTGCCCGTGTGCTAGACGCTGCGGCGAAGCGCAGACGGGTAAGAAGAATTCGGCATCGAATGAATACGTCGGAGGCGGGCCAAACTGGCTGTCTCGGCTTGCTCGAACGGGGCGGCAGCGCTGGAGTGAGTTTTTGGGCTCTCGCATCGAAAATGGCTTCGGGGTGGCCCTATGCTCTTTAATTCGATTCCCTTCCTCCTTTTCTTTCCGACCGTCACTACGGTCTACTTTCTGTTGCCGCACCGTTTCAGGTGGATGTGGTTGCTCGCGGCCAGCTCGGCATTCTACATGTTCTTCCGGCCGATTTACATTTTCATTTTGGTGTTCACGATTGGCGTCGATTACCTGGCCGGGCGCTTCATCGAAGACGCTCGTGGTTGGCGCCGGAAATCGTGGCTCATCGCGAGCCTGTGCGCCAACGTCGGAGTGCTGGCCTTCTTCAAGTACTGGAACTTTCTTGCCGGGAATCTGAACTCGATCAGCAGCGCGCTGCATTGGAACTATCAGCCGCAGCTCCTGGACATCCTGCTGCCCATAGGCCTGAGTTTCCACACGTTTCAGGCCATGAGCTACACGATCGAAGTGTACCGCGGCGGTCAGAGCGCCGAACGCCACCTGGGCATCTACGCGCTCTACGTGATGTTTTACCCGCAGTTGGTGGCCGGACCAATTGAGCGCCCGCAGAATCTGCTCCCGCAGTTCCATCAGGAGCATGCCTTCGACGTCGACCGTCTCTTCAGCGGGTTGGGACGGATGCTTTGGGGCATGTTCAAGAAGGTTGTGATCGCGGACCACTTAGCGATCATGGTCAACCGCGTCTTCAATCATCCTGAAGATTTCTCGAGCCAAACAGGCATGGCCTATTTCTGGGCGACTCTCTTCTTCTCGGTCCAGATTTACTGTGATTTCTCCGGCTATTCCGACATCGCCAGCGGCTCAGCTCGTGCGATGGGCTTCCGGTTGGTGGAAAACTTCAACCGCCCCTACGTCGCCCAGTCCGTCGGTGAATTCTGGCGCCGCTGGCATATTTCGCTCTCAACCTGGTTTCGTGATTACGTCTATGTTCCGTTGGGCGGCAATCGTGTGAACCGTTGGAGGCTGTGCGGCAACCTGTTCCTCGTGTTTCTCGTCAGCGGGCTTTGGCACGGGGCGAACTGGACCTTTGTCGTCTGGGGCGCCTTGCATGGCGGATACCTGATTTCATCGGTGCTCACCCGAGGGATCCGGCAAAGCCTGATCCGTGAGCTCCGGTTGGATCGGTGGCCAAACGTGCTGTCCGCCTGGAGAACGGCGGTCACGTGGGGCTTGGTCGGGATTGCTTGGGTTTTCTTTCGCGCCGATACGGTGCCGGACGCTCTCGTCATCCTGCAACGGATGCTCGAGGGCGTCGTCTATGTGCTTGCGCATACGCGCGAAGCCGTCCACCTCCACCAAACGGGGATCCCACCGTTCTGGTTCAAAGAACTGCTGTATTCGATCGCGCTAGTGTTGTTCGTCGGAGCCGTCGAAGCGGCCCAAATGCAGGCGCCGGTGAGCGAGTTGCTTGCGCGGAAGCCCATCTGGGTGCGATGGAGCGCCTACTATGCCATGCTCCTGATGATCCTAACCGTGGGCGTTCTGGGATCGGAAAGCTTCATCTACTTCCAGTTTTAGGCCGGCTATGTTGCTCGATCGTCAACTCAACCGCCTGCTGAGGACCGCTGTTCTCTTCATCGGCGGCTTCATCTCCCTGGCCTGTTTGGCAGACCATCTGGCCGGGCTCTACATCGCTCGCACCGGCAGGGTCCACCTGATCGGAGGGGATATTTACGCGGTGCGGATGCAACTGGCGGAGACGAATCCGGCCGTCCGAACGGTGTTTCTTGGTGACAGCGTCGCCCGCCAACTTTTCCCTCCCGGTAACGAGCCCCAGCCGGGCGTTAAATTTCTCACGTCGAACCAGGCCATTTCCGTCGCTGGCCAGTACTATCTCCTTGAGGACGCGGTGCGATGTTATCCAAATCTGCACGAGGTCTTCCTCTTCTACTCGGTCATCTGCTGGCGGAACAACCTCGATCTGGGCTCTCTCACGCGCGACTACTTCTGCGGAAATTTTCATACATGGCGGCAGGTGAGCGAAGCGTTTGCGGCCCACCGCAATCTCCCTCTCGCATTGGCCCACGGGGCGAGGACCCTTCTGCCCAACCTTCTCACGTTGAGCAGCGCCGTCAATGTGGCGCCACCGACCTCCCACTCCGAGGAGACTCACTCGGACGAGGCCCATTCGCCCCGAGTTGTCAAACCCTCGAAGTTTCCTCTCTCGCGCGTCTCAGTGGAGTTTCTGAAGCGCATCAACGCTTTGTGTGCTCGCCGAGGAATCGTTTTGCGCGTTTATCCAACGCCGATCTCGGATGAGTTCCGATACCTCGACGAGGAAGCGGTCTATGACGCGCCGCTTGTCTACTGTGGCGCCACGAATTTCGTGGCCGACAGAGTCCACCTGAAACCCACCAGCCTTCCCGCCGTCCGGGAATTGATGTCGAGCACCCTTGGATTGTTGGATTTGGATGAACACAGCGGGTCGGCACACTCGGCCAGTCTGCCGCAGACGACCGGTCTTCCCCGGACCGATGAGAGATGGCGGCGACCCTGAATTCCTGGCTCTGCCCTCGGCGGGACATGCCACAGGCCGGCAGGCCGCAGGCCGCGCCCGTTCCCAGATTTCGCTTTAAAGCGGCGCTTAGGGGGGTTAGCTTTCTTGCACACTGCGCTTGGCCAACTCTAACCCTCTGTTTTTGCGCCTGAACGGTTCGAACGCACTCGCGGTCCGGTGCGAACTGGCTCCTGCCCTTTAATAATGAACTCGCGTATTATTCTCGTCTCGTTCCTTGCTTGCTGCCAGATGATACCGCTGCTGATCGCCCAGCCTTTGGCGGCTCGAGATCGTGCCTTGGGCGGCACGGTGACCGTTTACCTGGTTCTGGAAGGCGAACCGGCCGCCGCGGTCGCGCCGGACGGGCGTACCAGAGCCGCGCTGTCTGGGGTGGCTTCGCGCACGCGTGCCCGGGCCGTTCAGATTCAAGCCCAGCACGCCGCTCTCCAGGCGCCACTCCAGAATGTTGGAGCAGAGGTAACCGGCCGGTTTTCGCGTGTGGCGAATGCGCTCCGCGTCCGGGTGGCGCGGCATCGGTTGGCGGAGCTTGCCGCTTTGCCGGGGGTGAAGCGGATCGAGATGGCTCCGCTGTACGAGCGGAAGTTGTCGACCAGTGTGCCGTTCGTTGGCGCTCCAGCTGTCTGGTCTTCGACGCCGGGCGCAGACGGCCGCGGCGTGCGCATTGGGATTATCGACTCGGGCATCGATTACACGCACGCGGATTTTGGGGGTTCAGGCATAGGTGAGGACTACTCGGCGAACGATCCAGCCCGCATCGAGCCAGGGACTTTCCCGACGGCGAAGGTTGTGGGCGGATTTGACTTCGCGGGCGACGAGTACAATCCGGGCGACGACGAGCACCAAACGCCGAAGGCCGACCCGGATCCGCTCGATTGCCGGGGCGGCCATGGCACCCATGTGGCCGGAATCGCCGCTGGTTTCGGCGTCCTGGCCAACGGCCAGACATACAGGGGCGATTACTCGCTTGAGACCGGCCTGACTGGATTCAAGATCGGGCCTGGCGTGGCGCCCATGGCTCTCCTGTACGCTCTCAAAGTATTCGGGTGCGAAGGCGCCACCGGTCTGGTCACCGACGCCCTCGAATGGGCTGCCGATCCCGATGGCGACTTCGATTTCAGCGACCGCCTCGATATCGTCAATCTTTCCCTCGGCGGCACCTTCGGCACGCTCGATCCGGACGCGACGGACGTTGCAGCCGCCAACCGGCTCGCCGCCTTGGGCTGCGTCGTTGTCTGCGCGGCGGGGAATGACGGCAACGCCTTTTTCGCCGTAAGCGCCCCCAGTGTCGCGGAACGTGCCATCTCCGTGGCCAACTCGATCGACAAGGGACAGGGGCAGGCACTCGAGGTGTTAAGTCCGGCCTCGATCGCGGGCAAGGTCTACATCGTCGAAGGCGCGATCACCAAGCCCTTGACCAATTCCGGTGCAGTCACCGGCAAGCTCGTTTACTTCCAGCCCAACCTCGCCTGTGAACCTCCAGAGAACAGCGAAGCTCTCAACGGTAACATCGCCTTGATCGACCGTGGCACGTGCTTTTTCACCGACAAAATCCTGCACGCCCAAGCCGCGGGCGCCATCGCCGTTGTCATGGTCAATAACCAGGAAGCCGCCCCGATCCCCATGGGAGGCGAAACCCTGGGTATTAACATCCCCGGCGGCATGATTTCGATGGCCGACGGCGAGCGGATTAAGGCCCGCCTGGACGAAACCGTGACCATCCGCCTGGATGCCAAGGCCAAGGTGGAACGGCCCGAGTTCGTCGACACGCTGGATGACGGCAGCTCGCGTGGTCCCGCTGCGCCGCGGAGCACTCTGAAACCTGAACTCTCCGCTCCTGGCATCGATATTCTCTCCGCCAAGGCCGCCTCTGGAACGGAGGGGGTCGCCTTTAGCGGCACCTCCATGTCCGCACCGATCGTCACCGGCGCAGCGGCATTGCTTCACCAGCTGCATCCGTCCTGGGACGGCGAACAGATCAAGGCCGCGCTGATGAACACCGCCAAACCTCTCGCCAACAGCGAAGGGACGCCCTATCCGGAATCGCGTGGGGGAGCGGGACGCGTTCAAGCCGCTGCCGCAGCCCGGACCTGGGTGACTGCCAGCGCCGCAAGCACGGACGGGCAGGCAGGGCTGTCTTTCGGAGCGCTTGTACTCTCAGCACCGCACCAGGAAACGCGGAATATCCGGATCACCAACCACGGCCCGGAAGCCGCCACCTTCGACATCACGGTTACCCAATCCGTCGCGCAAGCCGGTGTCCGGATTGACGTGCTGACCAACACGGTGACCGTGCCGGCAAATGGCTCAGCGGAAGTGCCTGTCCAATTGCGTGCCGATCCGGCCGCCTTCAACCTCCAGCCCGATGCCACCACTGAGGTGACCATGGGCGCCGGCACACCGCTTCCCAGGCACTTCCTTTACGAAGCGAGCGGGCAAGTCTGGATGACAGCCAGCAACGCATCGATTCATCTGCCGTTCTACGCTAACCTGCGCGCGGCCTCGAGTTACCGCCGCGAATCTCCGACCCTCATCCTGCCGGCCAGCGAAAGCACTGCCGCCAATCCAGAGGTGACCGTCCAATTCGAGGGAAGCTCGGTCTCGAGCAATCTGTTGGCCCTGGTCTCGGCGTTTGAATTGGGTGCCACCAGTCCAAACAAGCTCCTGACCGATCCGAATCGCGCCGCGGCCGACCTGATTGCCGTGGGCACGGCGAGTGATGTGAACCGGGTGGAATCCTTCGCCGACAGCTCCGTTTACTTCGGGCTGGCAACAGCTGCGGCCTGGGCGACCCCTCAACCCGCCGTGGCCGAGTTCGACATCTTCATCGACATCAACAACGATGGTTTGGGCGATTACGCGATCCTTAACGACAACGCCTCCGCGACGAATAGCGGCGGAGGCCTGGACGTCTTCATGAGCGTGGTCCTGGAATTGGGGCCCGACTCCGAAATCCTGGGCACCAATTCGGTTCGGTCCCTCAATGTGTACCCGGCGGACACCCTGGACACGGCGCCGTTCAACAGCAGCGTCATGATCCTTCCCACGCCCGCCGCCGCCATTGGGCTCACCCGGACGGACGCTTCCTTCCGTTACAAGGTCTTCTCCTTCGTCCCGTCGGGGTCCTTCGATCAAACCGGATGGATCTCGTACGACGCTGCGCGCCCGGTGATCGACACCACGGCCTTTAGCCTGGATGGTTCGCCCATTTATGAGGATGGCATACCGTTCCGGGTACGCCTGAATCGCGAGGCGGCAGCCCAATCCGGCCAGCGCCTGCCCCGTCTTCTCCTCCTCCATCACCTTGGCATGCCCCAAAGCCAAATGGAGCTGATCACGTTCGATTTGAGCAACGACGACACCGATAACGACACCCTGCCCGACTGGTGGGAACAGTCGACATTCGCCACCCTTGCCATGGCGGGCCGGGAAACGGATACCGATGGCGACGGTGTGACCGACCGCCAGGAGTACCTTTGCGGGACGGATCCAACCGATCGGGAATCGCTCTTCAAGATGATATCGGCCATCCGCGTCAGCCCGAGGAACATCGCCGTCCGCTGGTTCGGTGTAGCCGGGCAGGTTTATACCCTGGAACGTTCCACTAATCTGCTCAGCGGCTTTTCCGAGAAGGTGCGCGAAGATATCCGGTCCACTCCGCCTATCAATTCAATCACGGACACCCGGGCTTCCGGCTCAGGCCCGTTCTTCTACCGCGTCAGGTTGCAAGAGTGACCAACACGCGATCGCCGGAAGCGGGCTGTCTGGGCTCAAACAAGCCGTCCGGGGCATTTAGAGCCCTGAACTCACCCCGCCAAAAGCTGCGGATGAACCATTTAGACGCCCTCTATCGAAGCTTCCCGAGCAGAAGACGCAGGCTGTTCATCACAACCACCACGGTGCTCCCCTCGTGACCCACCACGCCCAAGGTCAGCGGAATCTTGCCAAGCAAAGCGAAGCAGACCAGGACCAGAACCGTCCCGAGCGAGATAACCAGGTTCTGGCGAATGATGCGGCGGGCTTGCTGGCTAAGCCGAAAGGCGACAAGGAAATTCTCTATCCGATCGTGCATCAGCACCACGTCTGCCTGCTCCAGGGCGGCATCGGCGCCACGGGCACCCATGGCGACACCAATGTTGGCAGCAGCAAGGCTGGGGGCGTCATTGACGCCATCGCCAACCATGGCCACGCGGTGTTTTTGACGGGTGAGAGCCTGGATCGCGGCCACTTTCTGCTCCGGCCTCAGTTCGGCCCGGACGTCACTCAGGCCAAGACGCTCCTTCAGGTGTTGCGCAGCGGCCGCGCGGTCGCCGGTAAGAACGACGGTCTGAAGGCCCGCCTGCCGAAGCTCCTGGATAACCTGCTGTGCTTCGGGCCGAAGGTCGTCCCGGAGAACCATGCGTCCCACAAGACTCCCTTTTGCCAGCCAGATCTCCGAGACGCCGACCTCCGCAGCCGGGACTCGCCCTAGGATCTCCATCGGGATTTGCTGCGCCAGCCAATCCCGTTTGCCAACCGTGCACGTCTCAGACCCGCAAACTCCCCGCAAACCCTGACCTGTGATGGATTCGAACTGGTCAAATTCCACGGGAACGAGGCCCTGTTGCTTTCCATAGCGCGTGACGGCTCGAGCCAGGGGATGGTTGGAAAGACGTTCCAGGGAATAGGCAAGACGCGCAATCTCTTGCTCCTTCCCAGGCGGGAAGCTCTCAACGCGCTCGACGCGCAGTTCGCCCGTGGTCAACGTCCCGGTCTTGTCCAGGGCCACAACCGTGGTCTCGCTCAGCTTCTCAACAGCCGCCCCGCCCCGGAACAACACACCATGCCTCGCTCCCCGCGCGATCGCGGCAA
This sequence comes from uncultured Verrucomicrobiota bacterium, assembly GCA_964578605.1. GTDB lineage: Bacteria > Verrucomicrobiota > Verrucomicrobiia > Limisphaerales > SIBE01 > JAXMHN01. The sequence goes on from CAZODO010000071.1 coordinate 7,626, forward strand.
GGACCGCCGAAGGGATCGACAGCACCAGTGCGCAAGGAGATGCGACAACCAGCAGCGTCATCGTGCGGTAAAACGCGCTCGGATGGGCCCCGCTCCTGGTGAACGGGGGAAGTTCAAAGCCTAGCCACCAAACGAAGAACATGACCAAAGACAACCCCAATACCACGTAAGTATACCAGGCACTGAATTTGTCCGTGAACTGCTGCGTCGGCGCCTTCTGGCGCTGGGCGTCTTCGATCAAGCGGATAATCTTCTGCAACGCGCTTTCCGTGGCCGGACGTAAAACGGTCGCTTCGACCGCACCCCAGAGATTGAGGGTCCCCGAGAAAACTTGATCCCCTAGCCGCTTTTCGACCGGAGCCGCTTCGCCCGTCAGGTTCGATTCGTCGGCGGCTGTCTGGCCCTTCACGATCTCCGCGTCGACCGGGAATTGCGAGTCCGGCCGAATGAGCAACCTCATGCCCGCGCGCAAACGCTCAAGAGGGACTTCGCGCTGCTTGCCCGACTCGTCCAGGACAACCGCCACTTTCGGCGCGTCCCGAAACAGGGAATGGATCTCGCGCTGCGTTCGGCCCATGGCATAATGCTCCAGGGCGCCGGAAAGTGAGAAGAGAAATAGCAGCATCGCCCCTTCGCCCCATGCACCGATACTCGCGCTTCCCACCGCGACAGCAAGCATGAGCAGGTGCACATCGATGGTGGCCTTTCGAAGGCGCTCCCAAACCTCCTGGGCCGTGAACCAGCCGCCAGCCAAATACGCGATGACGAACGCCCAAACCGATCCTGCCGAACCGTCCAAAGCGTATCCCGCCAGGCCAAAAACGCCGCACAGACCGGCGGCCAAGAGCTGGGGCTTCCATTCATCAACGTGTTCGGCCGACTCCAGGAACTCCACGTCCCTTTGAACCACGCGTGGCCAAGGCACCTTTCGCCACCGCCAAAAAGAGGGCGCCGTCGGGCAGGTCACACGGGCAATGGTCATCGATTCGCCCTCTCGCTCCAAGCGAATCCTGCCGTCCTCCTCAACGGACAGAGGCGCATCGCACGAGTCGCAATCGCCCTCGCCTCGCACCAGGCAGCAACGCTCGTGGCCAGCGGCGGTTTGCGCCTCGCGGACCGTCCCGGCAATCCGTTCGTTCAGCCCGGGATCGTGCACCTGGCCGAGGGTGGCCACGGCGATCTCCTTGCGCGCAAGGTCAATCGTGACTGCTTCCAAGCCGGGTTCCCGCTTGAGGGCTTCCGCAACCGATCGGGCCAGGCAGGTTGTGTCCTTCGGGACGGGTTCGGAACGTTTTGGCGTGTACATAGCCTTCGGCCAATATCCTCCCCAGGGAGCCGAACACAAGCGGACACTTGGGAAGCTCAGCAATTCCCAGGCCCGTAAGCCTCGCCATAAAAAGTGCCGATCGAACGGCCAAATGGTGCACACTCCGATGACAAAAAGTCATCAGTGGGGTTAAGTTTATGGCCTTCAACATCTTGACGCGATGAGAACAAATTGTTCCCATCACCACATCCCGCGTTTCACGCTTACACTTGCTCTTAATCGCCACCGATAAGGTGAGTTGCACCTCTCCAAACGCCGGTTGCAGGGCAACACTCCGAACAAAGCGAGCATTGCTGGAGACAACTGAAGGATACCAGGCAAGCCAAGAAAAGAAGAAGCTGGCCAAAAAAAGGTTGGTAAGGGAATCCCTTATTAACAATAATTGTTTTAGCCAGCGCACAATTAGGTGCAACCCCAATTGTCCGTGCCCGGGTCATCCCCTACGTTGCTCTCACCAGAGCAATTTAGGCGAAGCGAAAGACAAATTATGAATAACAGCCATAGCCTCATCGATGCGCTTGCCAAGTCCAGAGTCTACCAGGAATACGAGCGCGCTTTCAGTGAAGCGACCGGGTTGCCTGTCAGCTTGCGCCCCGTGGAGTCGTGGCAACTGCCCCATCATGGCAAGCGAAATGAGAACCCTTTCTGCGCGATGATGGCCCAGAAAAGCCGGTCTTGCGCCAACTGCCTGCAGGTCCAACAGCACCTGTCCGAGCACGCGACTGAGGAAGCCTACACCACGGTCTGTGAGGCGGGGATGTCCGACACGGCGGTGCCTGTGCGCCTCGGGGAAAAGCTCGTGGGTTTCCTTCAAACGGGCCAGGTTTTCCGAAAGAAGCCCTCCTCTGCCTTATTCGACAGGACGGCGAAAATGATTTCGGCGTGGGGAGTGGATGCGGATATCGAAAAGCTCCGGGACGCCTATTTTGAGACCCGCGTGCTCTCGCCCAAGCAGTACGCTTCTTCGGTGCGACTGCTGAGCATTTTTGCCCAGCATCTTTCGATGGTCAGCAATCAGGTGGTAGTTCAACAGCAGACGGCTGAGCCGCCTGTTATCACACGCGCGAAGCAGTTCATTCACGAGCACCAGGGCGAGGACCTCTCCCTTGGACAGGTGGCTAAGGCTGTGAATACGAGCACGTTTTACTTCTGCAAGATGTTCAAAAAGGCCACCGGCGTGAATTTCACGGATTACCTGTCGCGGGTGCGGATCGAAAAGGCCAAGAACCTCTTGTTGAACCCGAATCTGCGGATCAGCGAGATTGCCTACGAAGTTGGCTTCCAGTCCTTGACCCATTTCAACCGGGTGTTCAAGAAGATCGTTGGGCAGTCACCCACCGAGTACCGCAGCCATCTCCCAACGGCTTGAAATCGTCCCAGCAGGGTCCCGTGCGGGATTACGGGCGAACGAGCAGGGCGGAGTTGGTCGCCCGAATCCGGGAGCTCGAGTCTCAATCCTCGAGAGCATCTGCGAACGCCGCAATCCACGAAACAGAGGAGCGGATGCGGGCCATCTTGGAGACGGCCGTCGAGGGGATCATCACGATCGACGAACGCGGCGTGATCGAACTTCTTAACCCGGCTGCAGAAAGGATCTTCGGCTACCCGGCTTCTGAGATTGTGGGGCACAACGTAAGCCAGTTGATGCCGCCCCCCTACCGGGCCGAGCACGACCAATATATCGCCAACTACCTTCGCACTGGGAGGGCCAAAGTCATAGGCATCGGGCGCGAAACCCTCGGACAGCGAAAGAACGGGACCGTGTTCCCCATGGAACTGTCGATTAGCGAAGTGAAGCTGGCCGACCGGCGTTTGTTTACCGGCTTCGTGCGTGACATCACCGAGAAGAAGCGCGCCGAACTCCGCCAAAAGATCCAATACGCCACCGGAGGCGCGTTGGCGGAGTCAAATTCACTGAGCGAAGGGGCGCCCCGAGTGATGCGCCACATTTGCGACATCATGGGCTGGCGGTTCGGCGAGTTCTGGGCCGTGGACCGGGAAGCCAGCGTCATTCACCATGTGGAATCGTGGTCTTCGGGCGGAACGAACTGTTCGGACTGGGAAGCCGTTACGGCACGGATTGCTTTCGGGCGGGGTTCAGGGCTGCCCGGGAAGGTGTGGGCCACGGGCCAGCCCCTGTGGATTCCTGATCTTTCAGAGGCCCCGGGCTTTGTCCGCGCCCCGGCGGCGATGCAGGAAGGCCTGAAGAGTGCCGTCGCTTTCCCGATCCTGCTCGGGGCGGAAGTGCTCGGGGCGATCATCTTTTTCGCCAGCGAAATCGGCCAGCCTGACGATGAATTGCTGAACCTTTTTGCGGCCATCGGCAACCAGATCGGCCAATTCATCGAACGCAAACGCGCGGAAATGAAGCTGGCGGAGGTCGCCCGCACTCTGGCTGAGAAGAACAAGGAGCTTGAGACCGTCGTCTACGTGGCGTCGCACGACCTGCGATCGCCGCTGGTCAATATCCAGGGGTTCAGCAAGGAATTGTCCCGGGCGTGCGACGCGGTCCGCGCGCGATTCAGCCGGGAAGGCGATGCCCTTGCCGATCCGGAGGTGCAACAGTTGCTTTCGGGCGACATCCCTGAGGCGCTCGACTTCATCCTGGCGGGCGTGAAGAAGATCGACGCGCTCTTGTCGGGGTTTCTACGCTTCTCGCGCTTAGGGAGGGCGGCACTAAAGATTGAGTGCATCGACATGAACGCGCTGCTTGCAAGCATCCTTCATAGCATGGATTTCCAGGTTAAAGCCGCGGGTGCGTCGGTCGAAATCGGACCGCTTCCTGATTGTCTTGGCGATGCGACTCAAACCAACCAGGTCTTCAGCAACCTCTTGGACAATGCCCTGAAATACCGAAGTCCGGAGCGCATGGGCAAGATCCGTGTCTCAGGCAGGCGGGAGGACGGCCGCGCGGTGTACGCGGTGGCGGATAATGGGTTGGGGATTGCACGGGAGCACCAAGCCAAGGTGTTCGAGATTTTCCACCGGCTGAACCCGCTGGCCAGCGAGGGAGAAGGCTTGGGTTTGACCATCGCCCAACGTATTCTCGAGAGGCAAAGCGGCAAGATCTGGCTGGAATCTGTGCCTGGCGAAGGCAGCACCTTTTTTGTTTCCTTGCCCGCACAAGCGTGAATAAGGGATAACTCGTCCATGACGAAGGAAGTGGTCATCCTCATCGCCGAAGATGATGACGGGCACGCCCGTCTTATCGAGAAAAACCTGAGCCGTGCGGGCTTGCACAATCCAATTGAGCGGTTCCGCAATGGCCAGGAGATCCTCGATTTCCTTCTCTGCCGGAGCGCCCGGCGCCGGTCCATCGAATTGTCTTACTTGTTGCTGCTGGACATTCGCATGCCGCAGGTAGATGGCGTCGAGGTGCTGCGCCAGGTCAAGTCGGATCCGGAGCTGCGCAAAATGCCCGTGATCATGCTGACCACCACGGATGACCCGCGTGAAGTGGAGCGCTGCCACGCCTTGGGGTGCAGCACCTATATCGTGAAGCCGGTGGTTTACGAGAAGTTCGCGGAGGCGATCAACCGCATTGGTTTGTTCATCAGCCTGGTCCAGGTCCCTCACCTGGGTGGGACCGAATAGAGCATGACTGCGCCGGGAAGCCAGTCCGAATTGCCCCCGGCCATCCTTGTGGTCGATGACGACCACGGATTGCTGCGCCTGGTTGAAAAGGCTCTCCAGCGCGAAGGCTTCACCACCGCCGCAGCGCCTTCGTTCCAGGAGGCGCTGGCCTGGCTCCAGGATCATCAGCCCGACTTGATGTTGCTCGATTTGAAGCTCGGGGACATCGAAGGCAAGGAGCTGATCGATCGACTTGAAGCCGCCGGCAAAATCGTGCCGTTCATTGTCATCACTGGCCAGGGCGACGAACGGGTGGCCGTCGCCATGATGAAACGCGGCGCGTTGGATTACCTGGTCAAAGACGTCGATTTCCTCCAGTTCGTGCCCGAGGTAGTCCGCCGCGCGCTCGGGCAACTGGAGCGTGACCACAAACTTGCGGCTGCTGAGGAGGCCTTACGACGGGAGCTCGCCTTTTCTTCGGCGATCCTGGACACCTCGGCCGCCTTGGTGGTTGTCCTGGATCGCGAAGGCTGCGTGGTGCGATTCAACCGGGCATGCGAGCAGGCGACGGGCTACTCCGCAAACGAAGTGCGGGGCAAGCGGTTTGACGCCCTATTCGTGCTGCCGGAGGAAATGGAAGCTGTGAAGGCCGTTTTTGACCAGCTGCGTTCGGGCCAGGTCCCTTCTCGCCACGAGAACTTCTGGCGCACGCGGGAGGGTGGCAGACGCCTTATTGCCTGGTCGAACAGCGTGCTTCTGGACGACGAACAGGCGGTTGAATACGTGATCAGTATTGGCATCGACGTGACCGAGCGGCACCGCCTGGAACAGGAAATCCTGCAGATCAGTGAACTCGAACAGCGGCGCATCGGGCAAGACTTGCATGACGGGTTGTGCCAACACCTGGCCGCCACCGAGTTGATGAGCGAAATCCTCGAACAGAAGCTGGCCAGAAAATCTAAGGCCGATGCGGCGCGCGTTGCAGAAATTGCTCTCCAAGTCCGCGAAGCGATCAGCCAGACACGCCTCTTGGCGCGCGGTTTGTCGCCGGTGGTTGTCGAGTCCGAGGGCCTGATGTCGGCCCTGCAGGAACTGGCCGACTCCACGGCCCGCATGTTCAGGGTGACCTGCGTCTTCGAATGCTCCGCGCCGGTCCTGATCGATAATCACACGGCCGCGACGCATCTCTATCGCATTGCCCAGGAGGCGATCTCCAACGCCATTCGGCATGGCAAAGCCAAGCGGATTGTCATCTCGCTTGCACGCGCTGCCGAACGCGTCACCCTGATCATAAAAGATAACGGATCGGGTGTGCGCAAAGACCCAGTCCGTGCCAAGGGAATGGGCCTCCGGATCATGCAGTACCGGGCTAGGATGATCGGCGCAACGCTTTCCGTGCAGAATGAAGCCGAGGGCGGCGCCTCGGTTTCGTGCTCCGTCCCCGTGCCGGGTCGCGTTCCTTCACGCCGCTCTTCACCTTCCGCGTTATGAAAGCCAAGAAGCCGAAACGAACCGTGTTGATTGTGGATGACCATCCGATGATGCGGCATGGCCTCTCTCAATTGATCAGCAATGAACCTGACCTCGCGGCGTGCGGGGAAGCGGAGGATGCGCATCAAGCCCTCGAATTCCTGGCCACCCAGACTCCCGACCTCGTGCTGGCCGATATTTCCCTGCCTGACAAGCACGGGCTGGAACTGATCAAGGACATCCAGGTGCTCCAGCCCAACCTGCCCGTGCTCGTGGTTTCGATGCATGACGAGTCGCTCTATGCCGAACGCGTCCTGCGCGCCGGGGGCCGCGGCTATATCATGAAGCAGGAAGGCGGCAAGAAGATGATTCACGCGATCCGAACCGTTCTCAACGGGCAGATCTACGTCAGCGAGAAGATGTCCGCCAAAATCCTCGAGATCTTTTCCGGACGCCGTTCCGAAAGCAGCCGTTCACCGGTGGAACGGCTCACGGACCGCGAGTTTGAGGTGTTCCAGATGATTGGCTTGGGCAAAGGAACGCGCCAGATTGCGGAAGCGCTTCACCTGAGCGTGAAGACGGTCGAGGTCCACCGCCTCCATATCAAAGAGAAACTTGAACTGACCGACGCACCGTCACTGGTCCGATACGCGGTGCGGTGGGTGGAGGCCCAAAAGGTCGGCTGACTTCGCTCGCGCGAGCCGGGACGTCGTGCGATACCGCCCTCTCTTTCCGGGGAGTCTCGGCGAACGTCTCGTCCGGACCCGGACCCCCTATTGTGACCGTGGCAACGGGCTGCCCCGCAACGACTCGGTCGCCAGATCGGCGGTGAATGGCGGTGATCGTGCCTTCGCACTCCACTCTCAATTCCACCGGGATCAACTCCGCCTCGGCTTGGCGGAGTCTCTCTTCTTGCCGTTGGATTGCGGCGGCCAGGAGATCACGATTCTGATCCGGCGACGATTCCCCCTCACTGGCCTTTATGTGGGCAAGCTCTCGTCCGAGTTTGGAAACGCGCTGAGCCCGTTCCTCTGCATTGGCCCGAAGTTGCTCCAATCGGCTCGCGGCCGCTTTGGCCGCGCCCAGGGAACCAACGCCTCTCGCCCATAGCCCTTCAACTTTGACCAGTTCGGCACTGGCCGATTCCATGCCGGCTTGCGCCATGACCAATCCCACCCGCTCTTCCATCAGGTCCAATTGAAGCCACTGGGTGGTTGCTCTGTCTTTCGCCCGGAAGGCGGCAGCCTGGGCTCGTATCCGTAACACGCTAATCTCGGAAAGGATCTTCTTCAGCGAGGCCTGGAGGACTTGCGGGTCGGTGGCAAGTATCCTAGCAATAACGCCGCCGGCATAGACGCGCTGAAGCGGCTCAACATTCAACTCCGTCACCTTCCCGGAAACTGGACTGGTGATATCCGAACAAACCAGGTTCCGGCGGGCCGGCGTTCCGCTGGCAAAGTTCGCGCGCCAGATGAGCAAACAGAGGCCGACCGCCACGACGAGCAGGAGAACGGGCACCACGCGAGTGCGGACCCTCCACCAGCGCTGGAGGGCAGGGATCGGAATGAACCCCTTCTCGTGCATAGGCCTCACACTTCCGACTCGTCTTCCGCTTTCAAGCTCGTGACCCTCGACACCCCGCTCAGTTCGCGCAATTCCTTAAGCAGATCCTCCACCCGGTTCGCATCGCGCAGGAGCAGGCGATAGGAAAGGTCCGTGCCTTCGTAGCCCTCGTTGGAACGTTGGCTGGCACATTGGGTCTTCAGACTGTGCCGGGCGAGCAACCGGTTCAAATCGACCAGCTCGTTGAGCGGCCTCGCCCAGTGCAAATTCAGCAGCAGATCGTAGCGGTGCCGGCTCCCGAATGCCGTATACCAAAGGGTGATGAAAACGGCCATGACCAGGCCGCAACCGACAACGGCTGTCGTGAACTTCTGCGTCCCGCAGGCCATGCCCAGCACAATCACGGCGAGCACGTAGGTGGTATCCAGGGTGTCCCGGAGGATGTTGCGGAACCGGACGATGGCGAACACCGCCATGAGACCGAAGGCGGTAACGAGGTTATTGCTCAGGACCTGCATCACGAGGGCAACCAGGATTGGCATGACCACCAGGGAGTTGACGAACGAACGGGAGTAAGACAAGCCCGAGTGCGTCAGCATATAGACCCAGGCAATCACTTGTCCGCAGAACATGGCCAGGAGCAGCCCCAAGATCAGCGCCGGCAAATTCAGCGGTGTGAGTGCGTAGTCGCCACGGAAAAGGAAATCACTCATCTCGAATCGGCTATCTAAGCACCGTGTGAGTGCCTTTGCAGCATTTCTTTTCGGGCCTGGAGACTGTCCCGCGCCCCCGGCACCGGAGGGGCCAGCAGCGATGACGCAATCCGGTTCTCCCCCACCAAAGCAACGCCATCGACGTACTTCGCCGCTGAGCACTGGGTCAGGTTGAACACCCGGACCAACTCGCCGAACCAGTCCGGATACCGGCCGGTAAACTTAAGCTCCAAGACCACATTATTGCCGAAAACAAGCACGGGACTCCTCAAATCAGTCGAGAGTCGTGCCGTCGGTTCCGGATCGCAATAGACCTCACGGTCCATTGTCAAACGTACCCGGTTATTGAGCGGGCTGATCCAGGCTTCGCGCAGGTAAGCAATGTGGGCCTTCGGCCTGCAATGCCGCTCAATCATGAGCTGGCTGAAGCGCTGCAACGCCACCAACTGTTTCGGATCGCTCGAAACCAAGTGCGCCGGCTCCGGCAGATGCCCCGCCAGGATCAATTCGACCGCCTCCCGCCGAACGCCACCGCGCTGCTTGAGAATCGCATTGTTCATCCGGCGCTTGATTTCGAAATATACGGGCGCCGACGGCCGGTTTTCATAGAAGCGCAGCCGCAATTTATAGCGGTTCTTGTTCCCATTGATCGTCTCCCAGTAAAGCGCCAGCTGATCCGAATCCAGATAAAGACTATGCACGGGATACGAGAGATTGGGCCGCGTCGCCCCGTACTCATCGATCTCCAGGTACGACTGGACAAAGTCCCGGATCTGGAGAGCCACGCTCTCCCGGATGATGTATTTCAGCTCCAGTCGCTGGAGCTGCATGCGATCTTCTGCCATGATCTTCTCTCGTTTGAACGCAAGGCGGATTCTCACTTCCGCTCGCACCCTGCGGACTCGTTCTTGCGGCTCTTACGCCCACTCCTGACCATCCCAGCTGTTTTCTATGGTCGACCCTGTGTCAATAGCACGAACGGTGCCATCCGGTATCGTCCTCCTCCTCACCCGAAACCGGCACAAAGCACCTAATGTTGACCACTTCCACCGGCTTGTCAGCCGTCGCCGCTTTTTCGCAGATGTCCCACCCCCGATCCAGACCGCCTGCAGGAAACCTACATCAGCGGGTAAAGAAATGGTGATAGAACGCTCCCTGATGAAATCACCATCAGCGCGCCCAACGCAAGCAACACAAGCACCAGCGGCATTAACCACCACTTCTTCTCCTGCCGTAAGAAGAGGAAGAACTCTTTTATCAACGCCCACATTGCTGTTCATTTCATATCGGATATCAAGCTGGATGGCAAGCCGCCCCGCAGATCGTGCGCCGTCGCAGGTTGGCGCCCCGGCAATCTCGGAATCGCTTCCCCTTTCTCACCCCTTGTTGAGGTCAAAAAAGATGCCCCGCCAACGGCATGTCCCAGCACCGGGTCCTGACCTGCCGCAGGCGGGGCAAGTGCCCCCAATTTCGAGAGCCGATTACGGTTGCCTGAGCCGGTAAAAGCGAGCCGGCTGATTCAGGGCGACATTTTCGGTATACGGAGAGGTGGCTGTGGGAGTCACTGGAGTCCAAGGACCCGTGGCGGCGGGGGCCGACTCGAGGGTGCCGGTACCCGTCCAGGTCAGCGTCAGTCTGCCGTTGGCCACTGTCGAGGCTGTGAATTCGGGCGCCTCGCCCGCTTCCGCGGCATCATGGAGCCTGACGTAGTCGATGCCCATCCAATTGCCGCCGCCCTCTGCGCTGTAATCCACGCCTCGCAGGCTGATGATGTTATCCGTGCCCGCGCCGAATCCTGCATTGACGCTGGCCAGCGTGAAGGCCTTGGTGGTCTGAGCGACGTCCAGCTGATTGGTCGTGATGACGATCTCGGGTTGGACCTGGACGTTGTTGAAATAGACCTGGATTCCATACTTGGGATCGGTAACGCCCGCTGCTTCGTCGGGATCCTGGAGGTTAAAGATGTCGCAGGTAATCGCGACCATGTTGGTCGGCTTGAGCGTTGTGGGGAGGTTGAAATGGTAACGCAGCTCATTGTTGCCAACCGTGAGCGCGCGCTCAGCGGCTTCCTCGTTTCGCGGCACGATCCCGACCGGCTCGTAAGCGCCATTGGCGCTAATGACACTGTTGTAGACACCCGCGAAATAGTAATCGTTGTCCGCCTGCTGGTTGACCTCGACATTTCGAGGGCTTCCTGGGAGATCGTTCACCGTTCCATTCTCCTGGACAAAGGTCGCATTCGGTCCGCCGCCATCGCCCGCGGGCCAACCGTCATCGTCCTTCCCGATAGCCAATGGGAAGACCGGCGTCGGGAGCGGGTCGAGGTTCACGTAGTCGATCCCCATCCATGCGCCACCGCCCTCCGCGCTGTAGCTAATGCCCTTCAGATGCACGATGTTGTCCGCGCCTGAGCCAACCTCGGCATTGACGCTAGCCAAGGTGAAGGGCGCGGTGGTGTAATCGACGTCCAATTGATCGCTTTGGATGATGATCTCGGGCTGAACCAGGACGCCATTGAAATAAATCTCAATCCCGTACTTGGCACCCTCTGTGGCAGAATCGTCCAGGCTGCTGGCGTCGAAGGTGACCATGAGTTGGTCTGTTGGCTTCAGGGTGGTGGGCAGATTGAAGTGATAGCGCAGGTCGTTATCCGACCCTGCGAAAGCCCTCTCCGCAGCCTCTTCATTCACCAGAACCGGGCCGACAGGTTCGTATTCTCCGTAGAGATCCACGACACTTTGAATGGGCTTCGTATATTCGCCGGCGAAATAGTAGTCATCGTCCGCCTGCTGATTGACCTCGGGGCTGGAGGGATTCCCCGGGAGCGGGTTGGTCCCTGCTTCCTGCACAAACGTGGCATTGGGGCCGCCGCCATCGCCGGCTGGCCAGGCATTGTCGTCTCTGCCGACCGACCATGGGAAGGGAGGCGGAACCACGGGGTTAAGCTGGACGTAATCAACTCCCATCCAGTTGCCGCCGCCTTCGGCGCTGTAATTGATTCCTTTGAGTGTGACGATGTTGTCAAAACCGGCGCCAACCTGCGCGTTTACCTGGGCGAGCGTGAAGGCCGGCGTGTTAACAGTCTGATTCAGCTGCTCCGCCCGGATCACAATCTCGGGCTGAACAAGCACACTGTTGAAATAGACTTCGATCCCGTAATGAGGATCTGCGGCGCTGTCGTCCAGGTTGCTCAGATCAAAAGCAACTGAAAGCTGGCTGTCCGGCGTCAGGGTATTCGGCAGATTGAAGTGGTACCGCAGCTCGCTGTCCGCTCCGGCGAACGCGCGTTCGGCGGCTTCCTCGTTGACATGGACCTCGCCGACGGGCTGGTAAGTGCCGTTGCTTGGAATGACCGTGGTATAAACTCCGGCGAAGTAATAATCGTTGTCCGCTTGCAGGTCCACTTCCGGACTGTCAGGCACGCCGGGCAACGGATTTTGGGTTCCATTTTCCTGCATAAAACTCGCGTAGGGGCCGCCGCCATTGCCGGTGGGCCAGGCATTGTCGTTTTGCCCCACAGACCAGGGCAGTTCCGGATCAGGAATGGGCTGGGCGACGGGAACGAGCTGGACGTAGTCAATCCCCAAGGAATTGCCGCCGCCTGTGGCGCTGTAACTGATCCCCCTCAGGGTGATGATATTGTCTGTGCCCACGCCCACTCCGGCATTGACGCCCGCCACGGTGAATTGGGGTGTGGTGATCGGAGTGTTCAGCTGGGCGGAACGAATGACAACCTCGGGCCCGACTCTGACGTTATTGACGTAGACCTCGACGCCGTACCGCGGGTCGGCCCCGGTGGTGTCCAGGTTGATCGCGCCAAACGTCACCGCCAAAAGGTCGGTTGGCTGGAGCGTGACGGGCAAATTGAAGTGGTAACGCAGCTCGTTCTCGGCGCCGGCAAAGCCTCGTTCTGCAGCCTCTTCGTTGACCGAGACCACTCCGGCGGGCTCGTACTCGCCATTTTGAGCGACCCCATTGGTGTAAACGCCCGCCAGATAATAGTCGTTATCCGCTCCGCCTGCGGTCTCGGTGCTGGTGGCGCTGCCCGGGAGCGGGTTCACGGAACCGTTTCCTTCAACGAAAGTCGCGTTCGTTCCCCCGCCATTGCCGGTGGCCCACGCGTTATCGAGCGCGCCGACGGCCCAGGGAAGAACCGGCTGGGGAATGGCCTGGGAATCCTGGTTCAGCTGAACGTAATCGATGCCCATCCAGTCGCCACCCCCATCCGCGCTATAGCTCGTCCCGCGGAGGGTGACGATGTTGTCGAAGCCCGGGCCCACCTGGGCATTGACACTCTCGAGGGTGAACTGAGGCGTCGTGTAATCCAGGTCCGCGGTGACCTGAGGTTGCCGAACGACAATTTGCGGCTGCACCAGCACGTTGTTGAAATAAACCTCGATGCCAAATCGTGCGTCGCTCCCGCTCCCATCCAGGCTGAAAGCGTCAAACGTGACGGAGAGAAGGTCGGTGGGCCTCAGGTTCTCAGGAAGATTGAAATGGTACCGGAGATCAAGGTCCGTGCTTGTGAACGCGCGCTCGGCTGCTTCTTCGTCGAAATCGACGACGCCCACAGGATCATACGCGCCGTTCGCCGGGATCACCGTGAAGTACTGCCCGGCAAAATAGTAGTCGTCGTCGGCCCCGGCGGGTGTGGGCGTGCCAAAGGGACTCCCAGGCAGTGCGTTCGCCCCCCCGTTCTCTTGTACAAAAGCCGCTTGGGCTCCTCCGCCAACCCCCCCCTCATTGTAAGCGTTGTCATCCTCACCGCATTGCCATAGCAGCTGGGAGTGAGCCATTTGGCCGGTCGCGAGGAGAAGAGTGAAGCCGATGAAGGTCCCGAGAGAGCGGCCGCAGGTATGCATAAACTCGATCGTTGCAAAAGCCGTTGAAAACTGTCAAGAGAAAATCCGCCAATTGCGTTAACGATGAAGCGGAACACCGAAAGATCAGGTTCGAAACCGCCTTCCAAGAGCGGCATGGCCAGCCCTCAGAAGACCCGTCCCGCTTCCCCCCAGGACCATGCGCACCGGAAGAAGGTGTTTCTGGTTCTGACACTGGGGGTGCTCGTCTTGGCTTATCCGCTGTGGAGAGCTGCCCAAACCCGGCCGGCAACAGGCGTGAACCCTCCTCCCAAAGCCCCCGCAGCCGCCGCCCCATCCTCGGCTGCAGGCGATGACGCCATCATCCGGGCGCTGGTCATGGCTGAGGAAACGCAGCTTGTCCTCGCCCGCAAACTGCATGTCCTTTCGGAGGGATTGCTGGATCTGCGTCTGCCAGGTCCCACCCTCGAAGCTTCTAACGTGTTTGCCCCGTCCGTGATTACGGTCGATCTCGGTCCCGCTCCTGAGAAGCCGCCGGCGGGTTCGCTGATGTTGGAACCGCGCCGATGGCCCGTGGCCAAATCCTCGTCCCAAGTAACCCAGGTTGACCTTTGGAGGCCGCTGCTGGACGCCGTGGATTTCTTCGAGCATGCCAGACTCCAGGTTGTCGATGGCGAACACCCCGGGAATGATGCGCTCCGCTTTGAAGCCGCCGGCCGGTTTGAAGCCCTGGCTCGGATGAGGTCTGGTGAATGGCAATTCCTGCACGCGAAGATCACTCTGAGCTGGGCGCGGCCTGGCCTGCCAGGCGGCACGGCCGGTGAGTGGCAGATCACGGGTTGGAAAACGGATGAAATGACCTGGAACGCCAGTCCCAAACGGCTCTTTGCCGAGACGCTCGACACCGCCCTTCGTTCGCCCCACGAACCCGCCCACCTGCGCCGCTCCCAGCATTACGAAGCCACCGTGAGGCATTACCGGGAGGGGATGAAAAAGTTGCCTCATCCCTACTTCGCGCCGATCTCGGTGAATCAAAAGGAGGGAATCGCCATCGCCGATGTCAATGGAGATGGGTTCGACGACATCTTCATCGGCGTGCGGCTTGGACAGAATTTACTCCTGATAAACCATGGCGACGGGACGTTTACCGAAGAGGCCGCCAGGCACAACCTGAGCCTGACGGGTCACACAACCTGCGCGATCTTCGCGGACTTCGACAACGACGGCGACCTGGACGTCATGCTCGGACGCAGCTTGCTGAGAACAAGTTACCTCGAGAATCGCGGCGGCGTGTTTTTCCAGCATCCCATTCCCAAGTTCATGCCTATGGCCGTCATTTCGATGGCGGCGGCCGATTACAATAGCGACGGGCTGCTCGATATTTACCTTTGCACCTACCGTCCCGCTGCTCCGGCCGGGTCGGGAGGCGGTTATTCGCAAGCGGCGAAGGAGGGCGATTTCGACTGGCCGGACGAGTTCTTTTCGCCGGAGCAGGCCAGGGACTTCCGTCGGCGGCTCGCCGAGCATAAGCAGAAGCACGGGGTGACCGTGCTGGATCAACTCGGTCCGCCCAACATGTTGCTCGTCAACCGCGGGGGAGGACGGTTCGAACCCGCACCGGAAAACGACACAGTCGGGTTGTGGCGCAATTCGCTTCAAGCCACGTGGTGCGACTTCAACGAAGACGGCCGGCCGGATCTCTACGTTCCGCACGATTGGGGGCTGAACGTCCTCTTTCGGAACGACGGACCGGCGGGCTTCAAAGATGTGACCGAGGAAATGGGCCTGACGGTCTACGGATTCTCCATGGGCGCGTCTTTCGGCGATTACGATAACGATGGCCGTGACGATTTGTACATCTCCAATATGTTCAGCGAGGTGGGGCGCCGCATCACGGCCCGCATCCCAGGGCTAAACCCGCTCTTCGCCGACTCCGCCAACGGGAACTTCCTTTACCATCGCCAGCCAAACGGCACCTTCAAACAGATCGCCGGGCTCGAGCCGCCCGCCATGACCGTCAAGAAGATTGGCTGGTCCTGGGGCGGATGTTTTGCCGATTTCGATAACGATACTTACCTCGATCTTTACGTCATGAGCGGTTATTTCACCGCGCCCATAGAACTGGCGTCCGGGTTGGATCTCGAAAGCAATCTCTGGCGAACCATGGTGCGCGCCGACGAAAACCTCGCCCGACCGTCATTCCGCTTTTCCCCCGAATGGAAACGGACGCCTCCACCGGACAACCTCGGCCCGCAAATCGACGCTCGGCTTGCCGGGGTCGAACGCGTCGGAGATGCCATCCGGGTCCATTCGCTGCACGGCCAGGAACGGAACCGTTGCTTTTCGAACCGTGGCGGGCAGCGGTTTGTGGATATCTCCGGGCTGACGGGCCTGGACAACGTGGCGGACAGCCGGGGGTTCGGTCTCCTGGACTACGACCGCGACGGCTGGCTCGATATGGCCCTCGTGAACGCCAACCAGCCGCTCTTCAACCTTTACCGCAATCAAATGCCGTCAGCCGGAATCCGCGGCGGCATCATCGCAATCCGGTTTGTTGGGGGAAACCGAACGGCCGCCCCTTCGAAGGAATACAGCTGCCGTGATGGGTTTGGCGCTCGCGTATTCGTCCAGCTCGATGGCCCGAAGATCGTGCGCGAGCATCGCGCCGGTGAAGGCTGGTCCACTCAAAATTCCGCCACCATGCTGATTGGCATTGGATCCCACACGGACGCTACGTCGGTGTCCGTGCGGTGGCCGTCCGGAAAGCGTGTCTCGACGCAAGCCGTCCCGGAAGGAACCCTCCTCACGGTGTATGAAAACCCGGCCGACTCGCCTTCCGGCGAGGCATTCACGCGCGCGCCATACCGCATCGAGCGAACGGCGGCGCCACCCGTGGGTTCGGCAAATCCGAGATCCGTGTTTCCTGTGCGCGAACTGGACACAAGTGCCAAGACCGCGCGGCTCCGCGTCTACCCGACCATGACTACCTCCAACCCGTCTTCGGCCTCCGATTGGCCCCGGTTGCGGTGGTTAAAGGAGCAATCGGCGGCGGAAGGCGTTGATTTCGCGGTGGTTCCAATCGACGAGAGCGACGACAATCCGAAGCTGGCGGCCTACGCGAAGCAATGGAACCCTGCGGCTCGTCTGGTCAATATCGCGCCGGCAAAAAGGACGCAAGCCGTTGCTGCTTATGCCAAAGCGCTGGATCAGCCTCCGCCATTGCCCTCCACGGTGATCACCGATGACGCCGGGCATATCCTCTCGGCGATCCCCGGTCTTCCGACGCTTTCCACGCTAAGAAAGCTGCTGGCACCCCAGCCAAGTCAGGCCGATTGAATTCGCCAAAAAATCCGCCCTGTCCGCCACCATAAACTCATCCTAAACGCACGCTAAACGCACGCTAAACGCACGCTAAACGCATGTTAAACACATGTGCACATGCGATTGGCATGGGTGTAGCATGGGTGTGTCGTGAGTTTATCGTGTATTTAAAGTGAACTTATCATGAGTTTAGAAGCCACTTACTTTGCGACTTTCTAGCGTGCTGTCGTTTGCCTCAAAACTCTGCTCTCCACCCAACGGGTGTTGTACCTCTGGTGGAGCGCATCGCTTGGAAAAGGCGGACGCGGCTGCCGCCCGTATTCCGCGTCGCGCATCCCGTGGAAAGGGAGCGGTTCGACCTGGGTCCCGGTCGCCACATGAAAGTCCGAGTCTTTATCCCAGCCATCGGCATAAAGAAAGAAGTCGCGAGTGGTTCCGGGAGGTTTTGGCGGAAGGGAAGTGATGGAAAAGTCCAGGCTCAGCTCATCCCCGGCATTGATCAGGACGAGACCCTCATCACGGGCGACGGCCAACTCGAGAACATCGCCATACCGCGTGCACCATCCACCGGGCGTCACCGTCCAACAAGAGTTCGGGCTGACGGCGTCGTAATCCGGAGTGAGCGGACAGTCCGGGGGCAGGTCCTCGAGCGCGCTGAATCCGCGGAAACGCAGATCCGCTCTGGTCGGGGCGACGAAAGCAATCTTGGTCGCAGCGTCAGGCCGCTTCTCCATCAGCGCGATCCGATCCCAATGAATTTCGAAGGCTTCGGTCAAACGCAACCGGCGCGTGCCCGGTTCGAGTTTCCCTTCGAGATCCACGAGGATTGTCTTAGTCTTTCCCGCCGGCGCGCCGACGACGACGTCCACCTTGCTCCACAGGCCCGGTGCAGTTTCCGCTTCGAGAACGGGGAATGGGAACGGAAGTGCGGGGTCATGGGAAGCAGCGATATTGGCCATTCCCCCGCCGAAACGAATCCAACCGTTCAAGACCAGCACCAGCGGCTTGTGCGCGTCGAGCGGACCGAAATCGAGGATCAGGCCGTGAAGCTCGGCCAGTCCCCGGAGTTGTGGGATGCGAATCCGAGGCGGCGAGGCGCGGTGGCCATCGACCCTTCTCAGGCCCGCAGTGACGTCGGTCCCGTCGAGCGTCTCCGCCCGTTGAAGCGGATGTTCCTGGTGGAGCGTAAGGAGTTCCCCGCGCGGGAAAGGCCCGTCCGGAAGCAGCTTGTCCGTCGAATACACCTCGGTTCCCGGCTCATGGTCCACGACGACAAGTTTCGCTTCGTCCAGGTAAAGGACTTCGCGGAGTTCTTCGGTAATCCGGAGCTGGTAATGGCCGTCGCGGGGTGGGAAGCCGCGCTCGTCTCCGATCCAGACGAGTTCCTCAGGATCGGCTGCGGTATAGCAGCCCTCAGCGACAGGCAGGCCGAGCGGCGCCGCCCCAAGGATATCCGTGACAAACCGGATGCGTTTGCCATCCCAGGCATAAAGATACGGGCAGGATCCTTCCTGGATCGTGAGTTCCAGGGCGAGGATTGGCTCCCGGCAATCCACGGGCACACCAGCCTCGCCCTGGGGCCAATTCGACCAATGCACCAGGAACGAATCCAGCGTCTGATACTTCCCAACCCCGACTTCGACGGGCAGCCGTTGAACAGAGCGCAACAGCCGCAAGCCTCCCGCCGCGACCTCGACCTTGCAGCCGAGACCGCTGGCGTTGGATCGGTTGCCAAACAGGTGCACTTTGACCTGTGAATTGGCGTTGCCGCCTTCGTTGCGAAGGGAACGCAAGCCGCCATTGGATAAGGCCAGAACGACGTCCGTGTCGCAGTCCATGTCGAAGTCCGCGAAACAGACTTCAAACACGGGACCGGCGCCCAGCTTGTCCAGCCCCAGCCGCGCTGTCTGGTCCTGAAATCCCGAGAGACCGGCATTGCGCCACACCTGGACTTCGTCACCCACAACCCAGAGATCGAGCCAGCCATCGTTATCGTGATCGATTGCCGCCACCTGCCGAATTCCACTTCCGCCGGACAAGGCGAGCTCCTTTCGCGAGCCGCCGTTGTAACAGAGGGTGACCTTCCCTTCCCCGGCGATTGCCAGGTCTGGCCGGAGGTCGTTATCGAAATCGCCTGTGCAGATCACCGCGCCGGCCACCCAGTTCGTGGGCTCATGAGAGAGCAAGGGCCCGCCCCGCTGCTTTTCCAAAAGCACGGGCGGTCCGCTCGTTCGGCCGGCGATCAGGTCCATGATCCCGTCCCGGTTCCAATCCTCCATCACGACGGCGGGAACGTTGTGGAGAGACGCGGGGACACCGGACGTGCTTGTGATGTCGCTGAAGAGCAGCGGCCCAAACTGACGGTAGATCCGCAAACCGTTGGTGCTTGCTGTGGCGGCGACGAGGTCAAGCTTGCCAGTGAAATCGAGGTCAATAAGCGTCCCGTCCCGGGCCGTTAAGCCGTCGAACCGGCTTTCCTTGGAGGCATCCGTGGCGACCCCATTGGTCTGGAACTTGAACACGTGGCTCCCTTTGTCTCCGAGCACCACCACATCTTCGAACCGGTCATTCTGCAAATCGCCCACCAGCATTCGGGTATAGGATGCTCCCGGAATGGCCGGATAGAGAGGACCCGCCGGAATGAAGGTGCCATTGGTATTCAGGAGCAGCCGGAAGCCCTGCCGGTCTTCCGTTACAAAAAGGCTTTGCCAACCCGTGTGATTAACATCGAGCAACCCCACCGGGCCGGCGAACGTCTGCGCGCTTTCCCCGAAGGCCTCCCGGGTGGCATCCACAAACGTCATCGTGATCCCTTCCGGGTCCGGTTGCTCGAGCTTGAAAGGCACGCGCGCCTGGGTGTGCTTGCTGCGTTCGAAAGTGGCAACATTGACCGCAGCGCCGCCCGCTTCAAGGCTCGCCTGGTGTTGGAGCAACTCCTGTTGAGCCTCGTCCTGCCGCCCGGCCTGCAACAGCGCCCGCCCGAGAAGGTAATGGGCGGTCGTATGGAGATGGTTTGGGTCGGTCGCAAGGCCCTGCTTGAACGCGGTGATCGCTGCATCCCATTGCCTGAGCTCAACGCGAGCCCGGCCAAGCTGGAACCACGTCGCCGTCTCGCCCGGGTCGATCTTCTGAGAGTTCTCGAGCGCTTTCACGGCTTCTTCGGGCTTCCCCAAGTGGAGGCAGGCGGAGCCCTTGACGAAATAAGCCGCCGCCGAATTCGGCTCCAACTGGAGGACTTGATCCGCCTCGCGGAGGGCGTCCTCGGCCGCTCCGGCCAAAAGGCAGGCGTTCGCGAGGTTCAAATGCACGTCCGTGTCGTTCGGGACAAGCGCAGCCGCCTTCCTGTAGAAGGCGAGGGCGTTGGTGGCGTCCCCTTGGTCCAGGGAGTTCTTTCCCGCGTTCATCAAGCTGACGAACGGATCCGAAAGGGGGTTTGCGGCGCCCGTCGCAGAGCTTGCCCCGGCATCAGCCTGGGAGCTGGATGGCTCACGCCCGCAACCCCAAAGGCCGAAGGTCACCCACAGCAGCAGGCACGAAAGTGCGACATGGGTCAGCATAAGGCGGACGATAGGGAGCCGGGCAGGGATTGTCCATTCTGTCGAAGCGAGGAAATCGCCCACCGGTCATTCCATCGAACACGGGTTCAGCGTTCAAGGACACCGAGCCGGACAAAGACCTGCGGCGAATCGCGGAGCGGCGGTTGGACACTCCAGGTGACCAATTCCCGCCCATCGCCGAGAGGCTGCCTGGAAACGAGCTGCAGATGGGCCGCGCCTTCCTGCCAAGTCACCAGGTCAGGAGAGAAAAAGACGCCGAGCTCTGCGTCTCGCGCGGTAAGGCTGGCGGGAAAACTGATCTGGAGCGTGGCTGGTCCGCCAAGCGGATCGGGCTGCAAGGCGCACCTGACTGGAATGGGCGGAAAGCCCAAGTCGTTGCCCATCGCATAATCGATGAGATCGGCCTCCCCGTTTCCGTCCTTGTCGCCCACAGGATCTCCCGCAAACCCCGCTTCATCCGGGCCGCCGGGATTGCCGCCGGAGCGAATGCTGGCGCGCCAATGCTTGGCCAGGGCAAGTTCCGGCCGTGTTTCCGGTGCGATCAGGACAAGGCTGTGGCCCTGATCCGCTTCCAGCGGCCAGGGGGCCTGGTCATCATAGGAAAGATCCCAGATCACCTCGTCATCGGGATCCAGTATTGTCAGGCGCTCGCCGCTGTTGCTGAGTGCTGTCCCGTTCGCGAAAACGCCAGCCACAAGGGGGTCTGTTCCGTATTTGGCTCGGAAAGCCGCCAGTTCCCGCACGATCAGCAGCCGCCCTCCCGGGGGCAATGAAGTCACCGCGCTGCCGGTGAAATCGAATTCGATCCCCTCGGTGAACCGCACGCCCTGCAAATTCAGGGTGGCGGTCTTGCTGATGTTCAACAACTCGATAAACTCCGCCAAACCGTCGCCATTTGGATGGTACATCAATTCACTGACGACGAGGTACCGCTGGACATCGAGAGGTTCGCCGGAGTAGGTCACGCTGTTATTCGTCACTCCCGCCGCGTCCAGGAGCACCAGGCTCTCGCCCGAGCTGGAAAGGTGCCCTTGGCAACCGCCTTGCACCAGCCGCCCTTCGCCTCCTTTTGGCGATTGTTGCCGGGCGCGAAACGCCGCCGAACTCGGACAAATATAGATGGCCTGGTTGGGTGCGAGCACCGTTCCCCCCGCGAAGGTGTGCTCGACGCCGCCGGTCAGCCGCCAATTGGAAATATCGACGGCGATCGCGTTCCGGTTCACCAACTCGACATACTCTTCGTCCTCGTTGCCGGAAGCCGGATGCGCTTCGATGCTGCCGAACGCAATGAGCGGTTCCCCTCCGGCGGACGGGAGAATCCTGGTGCCGTACAATTCCGGCACGATGATCATGTCGCTGCTGGTTACCGTGTCATTCAGGCCCTGGATGGCGAGGATGTTCCTGCCCGCCTGCAACCGGCCTTTGGACGCGGAGACATCGAAGACGCTGAAGGTGGCCGGGTTGGCTTCGTGCGACAGAGTCGCGGCGGAGTTCCACAAGGGTGAGGTCGGCGCGTAGCTGGACGCAAGCCGAATGCCGTTAAGGAAGGCCACAAATCCATCGTCGGCCTTGATGCGAAACTCCAGCCCGTCAAAGGCCGCTGGATCGGCCACGTCGAATTCGATCCGCACGAAGACGCTGTTATTGTTCTTCATCTGGGTATCGACATTGATTCCGATAAGGCTTTCGTATCCCGTGGCGCGTTCGTAACCCACCCCGGTCGGGCCGGTCATCCAGCCCGAAGTGTTGAACGGCTCGTCCAGAGGGCTGCCTGTCCAGGTCAAACCCAGGTTGCCATTCGAGGGCACAAGCACTTTCGCCATGGCCCCCTTGACCACCAGCGGCGTGTAGTTCGTAGCGGGTCCCGAATTGCTCTGCGGCAGGGGAATCTCGCCGCCGCGTCCGACAATCTGCGAGTTGTAGATGTATCTTCGGCGTCCGGGCAGATACTCCGTCTTAAAGCGCTGGATGGCTTCGGCCATCGTTTCCACGGCGGGGTCGGGGTTGGTATACGAAACCACGGTGCCTCTCCCGTGGAGCCACGATCCCCACTTCTGGAAATCGAGCTGGGCATCGGAAGGCACAATGCCGGGGGGATCGATCAGAGCGGACATCTCGTTCAAACGCCTTTCAAAGAACCGCTCTGATTCGGAAGTCCCGGGAGCCGGAAGCGGCTGCAGGAACTGGTCGGTCAACGTGCGGATGCGCCGCAGAATCATGGCGCGGGTGTCCCGGTTGTCGCGCAAGTGCGCGACGAGCCGGATGGACGTGGAGCTGATAATGATCCCTTCGGTGAACAGACCGTTATCGAAGTAGGTGTTTTCGGCGTTCCAAATGCGGCCGAAGGTCAGGTCCAGGTCCCACGGCAGCATGGCCCATTCGCCGCTCCGGCCGGTGTCGCGGTAGGCATACCAGTTCTTGCTGTGCATATCGACATTCCGGATCACCGAGTTGACGGCCAGCAAATTCACGCAAGCTGGAATGTCGATGTTGTCATAAAGGTATCTTTCCAACGCGGCGCCTGTCTGATCCAGGCCATTGATCAGCCCTTGCAGGTCGTCATTGCCCTCAAAGCGGCGCGTCTTTTTCTCGACTCCCCGGGTCGAAGTGTCGCCGGCGTCTTTGTTCAGGTCGTTTTGGTAAATCTTGTAAAGCGCCCCGTCCGGATTCAACCCCGCCCGTTCCAGGTAAATCTCGTCGGCATCCTCCACCAGGTCCGCCGTGCTGTGGAACGCTCCGTTCTGCTGGATGCGCACCGTACAGGCGAAATGCCCCGCCACGTCCGCCTTTCGCATTACCTCGTAAGCGAGCACGTGACGGACCTTCGACTTGTCTGCCCAGTTGGTAAGCAGATCGATATCGGCGACCCTGGGGGCGTTGGTGTTCCAAAGAAAGCGCTGGGTCCGGTTGAAATCGATATTGTAGCTGGCCTTCAGAAAAGACGCCGTCGACTGCCCATGCAACGTGAACAAGACGTTGTCATACAGCTCGCCTTCGTAATAAACGCACCCGCGCGAACCTGTCGCGGTCCTCGCCCCGGACGCGTTGCTGGTGAACCACTGCAACATGGGCAAGGCAGTCTTCACACGCTCATCCTGGGTGACCGTCCCGAAGTACTGATGCGAATCACGCGGGTTCTTGAAGGCCGGTTCCTGAGTCTTGGTTCCCCAGCTGTCCGCCGCTTCAAAACGCCAGCGCGTCATCTCCCCCGCGCCAAACGCCAAGGCGGGCAGCGTTGCGGTCCAGACGCCGTCACCCGCCGCGGCATCGCCCCCCGTCCCGTCATCGCGCATGGCCAGGCTCGTCTCGGCCGTGAACATGCGCCGGCAGAGGAGCGTCACCGTGGTCACCGGATCGTTTATCGCCTGAACTCTCGCGGCGATTACCAGGGGCTGGACCGCTGGCTGCAGGGGATGCTTCTCCAGGGGTTCGATCACCGGCCCCGCTCGTGTTCCGGCGCCATTCGGAGCGCCAGGAGTGGGGAGCGCGAAGTAACTCCACACGGGCGCAGCCGCTGATCCGCTCATCCCGAATGATTCGTCCTCCGAGTGGGGAGGAAATCCCGGCGCAAACTCGCTCAGCACGGTGGAGTCCGGTGCCACCAACGCCAGATATTCTCCCTCCGCCGAAAGCCCGAAGCTCGTGTGCAATTCCCCGGCCGGATCGACCCGGTTCTTGCCGGAAGCGAACACGACCAGATAACCGTCTGGCTCCAGCGTGACCGCCGGGAAGGTCCACTTGGCCAGGGCCCCCCGATCATCCGTCAGGTGATAACCGGCCATCGACACCGGCCCCCCACCTGTGTTGTGAATCTCAATCCAATCGGAAAAGGTGCCATCCGCGTCCGCCAGAACCGATTCGTTTGCGGCCATGAACTCGCTGATGACAGGGTTGGCAAGGCTGGACGCAACCGGCGGGAGCGCAAGCCAGAGCAGGAGTGAACTCGAGACAGAACACAGAGTCGGTCGCTGCACAAAGATGCCCTACCTTTCTATGTGGGCGAAAGCAAGCCTCAGGTTGAACCAGTTGTGCCTCTTTTGGATTGAGAACCACAATGATGGCGATCCGGCCTGAACGGCAGCTGCGGCATTCGCTGCGGGATAGGGCTACACTGGACCTGTTCAGGCAAATCAAGTAAGATCAAACTAGCCTGGATTTCTCACCAATATTCGGAGTCGATGGCCTCACTTGGGCGTAAAC
>CAZODO010000072.1:0-32070 GCA_964578605.1 uncultured Verrucomicrobiota bacterium
GCCCGCCGGGATCTGTGCGGGGGGCGCCGGGTAACCGGCGTCCCTACCGCGACATCACGATAGGGGATAACGGCGGAAAAATCTGAGATGCGCACTCCTCCGGCTCTCTTGAAGAGGAGCGCGGCAAAACCGGCCAGAACGGCGAGAAGACCGATGGCGGGTTCGGGGCAAATAATCGGCGACATCGTGCCAAGTTGAAGGTTGGGCGGGACGATCAAGTCGCCCCCCAACATCACCCAATAAGGACCCGCATCGAGCGCAGTCCCACCCGGACCGAGCAGACGCACCAGCACGTCCGCCGCCGCACCCGCGGCAACCCCCGCCACCGTGACCGTCACGCCGACGACGTAACCGGCCTGTGGCGTCCCGGCAGCACCGCGGAACGTTGTGGAAGGTGGGTTTAACGGGAGGAGGTTAGCTACCGGCGTTCCCTGTGGTCCGCCGAACAGTTGCACGATCCAGTCCGGCGAACCGATAGAGCTGTATCCGGCCGGGTCGGTGCAGGGGAGTACAAACCGGGCGTCGACTTCCGTTCCGATCCGATTGTTGAAGTAGAACTGTCCTTGGCCCCACGCCATCTGGACCAGGGTGAGACACCCGAGCAAACAGGCCACGGTTTTCATAGGGCCGATCCTACGAAATCGCATTGGGAACGTCTACTTTAGCTTGCTCAAGAAAGGTAGCAGCGCCGGACCGCCGGGCCGGCCATTGGGCATAGGTAATTACTGGCATTGACCCGTTGCCATTTCGGAGCGCCCGGTCTGTAACCGGCTTTATGACACCCATTTGTCGTGCCCGTGAAGCGGGATCCAACGCAACGGCAGCCCGTAAAGCCGGATGCAAACCGGCGCTCCGCCCGAAAAACGCCGAAAGAAGTCCGAGTGCCGAAGTCGATCTCCGAGACAGGCCTCTCAATATCCTTCGGCCCAATCGCTTACAGCGATGATGACAAATTGTCACCATCTCTTCGTTCAAGCTGGCGGATCAGCCTTGGGCTCCATACCTGCAGGCTCGCCGGTCTTACGCTTTTCACAGTGCGCACTCCGAAGTCAAGCGTGCAAGGATGACCAGTCGAGCGTGTTGAGTGTCGACTCTGAGATCGTAAGCGGCCGGCGAAGAATCAGGGCTGAGCGGAAGGATTGCGCCCAAACACTTTCATCACGGCTTCCGTCCGCGTGCGGACGTGCAGCTTTTCGTAGGTATGATGGATATGGGTGCGGACGGTCTCCACGCTGATGCCCAATTGGGCGGCGATCTCCTTATAGAGACAGCCCTTGCCGAGCAAGTTGATGATCTCGGTTTCGCGCGGGGAGAGGTTCTCAAATGCTGCGCCCGGCCGCGGCTGCTGGAAGACTTCAACCACTCGGCGGGCAATCTGGCTGGACATGGGAGATCCTCCGCGGTGGAGGTCAAGGATGGCGTCGAGCAGTTTGTTGGGAGGCGTTTGCTTAAGGAGGTAGCCCGAGGCCCCGGCGCTGAGCGACTGGAAAATCCGATCGTGATCTTCGAACACGGTCAGCATCATGATCTGCAGACCCGGTTGGCGCTGTTTGAGCAATCGAATGCATTCGATCCCGGACATGCCCGGCAGATGAATATCCATGAGGATAATGTCGGGTTTAAGGGCCGGAATTCTTGCCAGTGCTTCCTCGGCAGAGCGCAGGGCAGCCACACATTCGCAGCGGCCCGAATTGCTCATGAGCACTTCAAGGCCCGAGCGGACCGCGGCATCGTCCTCGACAAGCGCGACACGAATCGTTTGCACCTCACTGGGCATGTCTATGAGAGGATGGCGGTTCTGGCAGGAATCGGCAATCCCACAAACGTTGGAGGCAGCAATTCGGGCGCATCTCGCGCTTTCCGCTCTGGCAAGATCCCGTAAGCCTCGCTTTAGAAAGCGCCGATCGGGCGGCCAAATGTGGCACAGTCTGGTGACTAAAAGTCACCAGTTGGGTAAGCTCCTTGCGCTCAATATCTTGAGTTGATGAGAACAAATTGTTCCCATCACCATCGGCTGTGTTTCACGCTTGTCCTGGCTCTTACGCTTGCCCTGACCCCTATTTCAACGGCAGGGTGCAACGAATCCTCACGCCCTTCTCCGGCTGTGACTCAAGCGTGAACTCCCCTCCCAGATCCCGGATTCGCCGCTCCATATTGCCCAGACCGTTCCCTCCAGGACGTCGCGGACCGGCCAGACCTTGGCCGTTGTCCTCGATGCGCAGGTGTAGTCGGCCATCTGCCAAGTGAAGCTGCACATGGACCTCGCTGGCCTGGGAGTGTTTGATAACGTTGTTCAGCGCCTCCTTCACGACCAGCAAGAGGTTGCGCCTGAAACTGGCCGATACCCGGTGGTCAGGGACGGTCGCTGGAAACTCAAGATGCGGAACAACGGGAGTGTCCTCGAGTTGCGCGGCGGCGTGTTCCCGCAAGAAAGCCACAAGATTGTCGAGCTTGTCGTTCCGAGGGTTGGTTACCCAGACCAACTCACTCATCCGGGCTGTCACGTCCCGCGCCGAGCTGGATATACGATCCAAGGTGGAGCGCGTTTGAGGTGGAAGAGTGGACTGGCTCTTTGCCACCTCGCCCAGAATGGTGATCTGCGTAAGAGCGGCGCCGAGTTCATCGTGCATGTCCGCAGCGATGCGTTCCTTTTCCGCGGCCAGGGCTTGCTCCTGGCGCACGGAGTGAAGGCGGCGCAGGGTTCGCAAGCGGTGCGCGTGCAATCCGAGAGCCGCGAGAACGAGGGCCAAGACCGCGCTGAAACGGAAGAGCAGCGTTTGCCAGAAGAACGGCTGGATCTCAAACTCCAGCGAGGTTGGAACGGAACTCCAGATCCCATGCGCATTGGCTGCCGTCACCTGAAAACGATAGGGCCCTGGGCGCAGGTTGGTGTAGAAGGCCAGCCGCAGATCGGTCTCCGCGCACCACTCAGCGTCGTACCCTTCGAGGCGATGACGGAACTTGAGCCGGTCGGCGCCCACAAGGCTGATCGCGGTGTAGTGGAACTCGAGTTGCTGACCGGAGCCGGGGGGCAACCGAAGGCGGCTGTCTCGAGCCGCAGCCGCATTTGCACGGATGCGGTTGGGCTGGGGCAACTCACGACGATTCACGATGAGCCGTTCGATCACCGCTGGCAATGGCTTCGTGTCCAGGGAGACGCGCCGGGGATCAAACCGGGCGAGCCCGTTGCGGGTCGCGACCCAGATGTGGCCATCGGGTGTTTTGGCCATCGTCGGGTAGTGAAGACTGGAGCACTCCGGGGTCAGCAATCCGTCGCGCAGGCCCAGGGTGAGGCTTTGGACACGAGACAAGCGACCGTCCAGGAAAGCGTCCAGATCTTGCCGCTGAACGCGGTGAATCCCCCGTTTGCCGCTGATCCAGAAATTGCCGCGATCGTCCTCAATCAGATCAAAGAAAACGTCACTGGGAAGGCCGTTGGTGGCGGTGACGGTTTGAAACTGCCCGTCGCGGCGGCGGGTCAGCCCGAATTCCGTGACCGTCCAGAGCGCTCCCGCGTCGTCGAGATGCACCGGGACGCATCGGTTTGCTGGTAAACCATCCTTAACCGTAAAGCCTTTCACCTCTCCCTGGCTTACGCGAAAGAGGCCGTTCGCCAGCGACCCAAACCAGATGGAACCGTCGCGATCCTCTACCAGGCCGAGTGGCCAGATGTTGGGAAGTTCCTTGCCTGCCTCGAAACGGCCGAACGTGGACTCGGTGCTCTCCGGGTCAGG
This sequence comes from uncultured Verrucomicrobiota bacterium, assembly GCA_964578605.1. Lineage (GTDB taxonomy): Bacteria > Verrucomicrobiota > Verrucomicrobiia > Limisphaerales > SIBE01 > JAXMHN01. Next base: position 3,735 of record CAZODO010000072.1, read on the forward strand.
CACCCAACCGACCTCGTTAACTCGCACGAAGTTCCTTGGGTTGAGCCATGTGACCCCGCGCTCACAGGCCACCCAGAGTTTCCCATCACGCGCGAACCGAAGACTGTTCGGATCCTGCCAGTCCAACCCCAGCACGATAAACTCGCGTCGTGAGGTTAGCCGTTGCAGGGCGCCGTCTCCCCAGAGGGCTGCACCGAACCAGGGCTGGCCATCGGGGCCGATCGCGACAGTGCGAAGCGAGCCGACGAGATGCGACGCCCAGTGGCCATCGCGCCAACCGGATAAACCGGCCGAGGTGGCGGCCCAGACGCCGCCATCGGGAGCGGCACAAACAGACCGAACATCGTTCGCGGGCAGTCCATCTTCCGTCGTGTCCACGTGAATTAATCGCTCCCTGAGCAAGTGCAGTCCGTCCTCCTCAGTGCCGAACCACACTCCGCCTTCCCGGTTGGCCGAAAGGCAGGAGATCTCTGGGTTTGCGCTGTAACCCGGGATTTCGATCTTCTCCAGCCGGCCCTCTCGCACTCGGGCTAGATCATCCAAGACGCCAAGCCAAGTGCCGTCGAGCGCGGCCGGACCGCTCCAGCGGGCGGTCCAGGGACGACTGCTGCCTGGATGCCAAAGCCAGTAAAACGCCGGAGCGCCGGCCGTCGAAGCGCGCCAGCCCATCTTCGGTTCCCACCCACAGATAACCATCTCGCGCTTGCACGACGGCCTTCACGATATTTCCCGGAAGCCCGTTTTCGGTTGTGAATCGAGCATGAATCCAGTTCCCGCGAGAGACTGTGATGACATTGGTAGAGGCCTCGCCGGGGACGATTTGAAGAGTTGCCGCCAAACGCGCCGACGTGTTCCTTGCAAGCCGTTTCGGAAGATCCTTTGCGCACAAGCTGCGCACTTCCTCGTCCGTCAACACCCGGTCGAACGCGCAAAGATCGCGCATGTTGCCTTCGAAAACGGTGCCTGCCCGAAGCCCATTCCCCACCACCAGCCAGCGCGCGTGGATTGGCCATGGGTGAGGCTCTCGCCCTTCGAGGGCCCGTGTTCCATCCAGCCAGATCGTGCTCGTTCCATTCGTCGCACGGCTGATGGCCACGTGCCGCCAGTTGTATCCCAACGTCACGCGTTCGACCCGATCTGATTGAGTGAGATGATCGCCCGCAATGAAGCAGTCGAAGGCGCCACCGGCCGTCTGGAAAACCCACTGGATTCCGCTCGTTTCCTGGGCCAGGAGCCGAGCGAAGATGTGGGGCCGATCTTCCGGCAACTCGCCCAGAAGCACAAGGTGAACACCTCGTTGGTAATGGCTGGCTGGAGTTGCACCCACGCCGTCTTCGCACCGAACTCCGTTTCGTCCTCCGCTCCGGGTGCGACCGGAGGCAGCAACCCCATCACCACCCCTTCCTGCCCGGTGATTTCATCCCGGACATCGAACAGGTTCGGCCACCAGCGAATCAGCCCGTTGGTGACCGGCAGGTCGACAGGCAGGGGTTGAATCGTGCGCAGTTCGACCGGCGTGGCAGGGGCCGGTTGAGCCGCCCGGCTGACGCCTTCCTCAGAAAAGACGTCGGCGCCCAAACTGATCAGGCATGTGATCGGCAAGACCAAGCACCCACCTGGAAAAACCCCCCGGAACATGGTGCTTGGACCTTGCCAAACAGGCAGGCGCAACGCAAGCCGGAACCAGCAACACTTCACTCGCGCACCCTCCTGCGCTTCGGCGCGGTGAGGGTCGAGGAGAGTCGCACTCAGTGCTGGCGTTTTTTGATCTCCCTGAGTTGCCTGATGGCAATGCGGTCGTGGTCGCGATTCATCGCTTCCTTGGCGCGGATGAGAGCATCGAGGCGAAGAATCCTGCAACTGCCAAACGGCAATTCAAGTTCCACGCTATGCTTCAAGACAGTCTCGAAATCGCCGATGCCCAGGACCTCACCAAGGCAATCCACAATGCCCAGATCCGTTTTCAGATAGAGGTTCTTCAAACTGGCGCACTGCTCTAACGTGAGCTCGAGAGGGAGATCCGGCCGTGAACGATGCGCCGGATGCAGGTCGGCCAGCGCCTCTCGAATGCGCCTCAGGTTCGCCTCGCTGAATCGGCAGCAGATGTCCAAATCACGGGTAACCAAAGTCACTCCGTGGGCGACAGCCGCAAATCCTCCAATCAGAACAAACTCCGCTTGGGCCTCAACCAGTCTGCGCGTCAGTTCGCTCAGGTTTTGCATCGCGTTTCACCATTGCGGCGCGGAGGGTGTCAGCAAAGCGCAATGCGTCATCATTGGCCTGCATCCGCTCCCAAGGCGTTTTCGCCAGGCTGTCCTCCAGCAGCGAACCATCGATTTCATCATCTGGGCCAATGCGGGATGTCGGGCTGCTTTCGTGCACCGTTGAGTCGGGCTTGGAGTTGTCCGCGCTCACCTCATCCAGGCTCGAGTTCATCACCGCGAGCTTACGCACGGGCTCATGGACGTCAAGCGGAGCGCCTGCCGTACTTTTCAGGTTGGCCTGCTATCATTCGGAGCGCCGGCTTGCAGCCGGCTTGGTTTTCACCGCCGCACGGACCGACGAGCGCCATCAAGCCGGCTGCAAGCCGGCGCTCAGAAGAAGATGAGGATTGCTGCTGTCAATGAGGGATTCGGCGGCAAAAACAATGAGGCGTGATGCACCAACGAAAGTTCAGGAGCGGCTCAGCCAGCGGGAAAAATACAACGTTTGTGGGAATAGACGCCGAAGAGGAGGTCAACCTAGAGTAGCGGCACCAGTTCTCGAATGACCAGTTCTTGTCCTATGCATTCTAACTGGCGCTGCTCACGGTGTCAGCCGGAGCGGTGCAACTCACGAAACCAACACCAACTCAGATCCGAATGAACAACACGAGATTAGTCAGTTCCACGTCAGCCATCGCCTGCGTTTTGGGGCTGGCACTTACCAACTCAGGCCAGCCTATCCCGGGCGGATACATCGCTGTGCTGAGGCCGGATGTTCCCAATGCGGCCAACGCGGCGCGTGAGATCGGGAACCAGGCGGGCGTGCAGGTTGCACACGTGTATCAGCACGCCATTCGCGGCTTCGCTTTCTCCGGAAATGAACAGGCGGCCCAGGCGCTCGCGCGCAATCCGCGGATTGCCTATGTCGAACCGAACCAGGTCTACCACACGACGCAGGTGCAGGAGGGGTTACCTTCCGGACTCAGGCGAGTCGGCATCGACAGTGCACTGCTCGGCACAGTGCTCGGCGGAGGTTGGGTGAACGCAAGGATCGCCATCATTGACACCGGACTGCAACGGGATCACCCCGATCTGAACGTGGATCAAGACGGCGTCCGCCCCTACTACAAGGGCAACAAGCTCGTCTTCGACAACAAGTTCGACGATGACAACGGGCACGGCACCCACGTGGGGGGCACGGCGGCCGGCACCGGCGCCAAGGAAATCTACGGGGTCGCGCCGGGGGCATTGCTTACGGCTGTGAAGGTCCTCGGGAGCAGTGGTTCCGGTTCGACCTGGATCATCATGGCTGGCGTCGACTGGGTTGCGCAGAATGCGGCGCGATTTGACGTGGCCAATATGAGCTTGGGAGGTGGCTTTTCCCAGGCCATGAACGATGCCGTCAACAATGCCACAGCCAAGGGTGTGGTGTTCGTCGTTGCGGCTGGGAACGGTGCGAGTGACGCCGGCCGGTTTTCTCCGGCTTCGGCGGAGAGCGCCATCACGGTGTCCGCCGTCGCCGACTTCGACGGCGCTCCTGGAGAAGCGGGATTCAATCCGGACGCAACCCTGTATGGGTGTAAGGACAGCTCGGGAATTGTAGTGAGCCCGTATAGGGACGATGTGTTCGCCTGCTTCAGCAACTACGGCCCGAGCGTGGATGTCTGTGCTCCCGGCGTCCTCATCTATTCCACGTCGTTGAACGGCGGCTATAAAACAATGTCTGGCACGAGCATGGCCGCGCCGCATGTCGCGGGAGCCGCCGCGCTCTACATTGCGCGTCATGGAGATATCCTGCCTGACGACCCGGTCCAGAGAGTGGCGACGGTCACACGGGCAATCACCTCAACGGGCTGGGTGCCAAACCAGGGAGGGTATTTTAGTGAGGACCCCGACATACATGCTGAACCCCTCCTGAACGTTCGCTCCCTGATTCAAGAGCCGATCGCGCAAGTGTTGATTACCAGCCCGGCAGACGGAGAGTCATTCGACGTGGGCGAAGCTGTTTCCTTCCAGGGAACCGCTTTGGTGGGAGGGGACGATCGTTCCACCGAGATCGTTTGGTCGTCGAACCTGGATGGGCTGCTCGAAAACCCGGCAACGTCGTTGACGGAGGGCACCCACACTATCATCGCGTCCGTGAGTTCCAGCGACGGATCGATAACCGCGTCCGATTGGATCACGATCGTGGTCGGAAATCCGGCTCCCGTCAAACAACTGCTCCTGACAGTGCGGACGGATGGTAAAGACGTCTACTCGAACGGGAACGTAATGCGCTCGTTTTTCAAGGTGACGGAGGTAATGCAGGATAGTGAAGCGCCCGTTTCGGAGGCTTCCATCAGCGCGAAGTTGACGACGGCCAATGGCAGCGTTCTGACGGCTCAAGGGATAACCGGTCCGGACGGTGTGTACCAGGCCGACCTCAGGATCAACGCCAAGCAGCACGGCAAAGGCTCCTATACGATCAGCGGAACCGCCATAAAGAATGGCTATTTGCCAGCAACTGCATCTACCACCTTTCTGGTGAAATAGGTGTAGCGGCGCGACGATCAGTCCTGGTTACGCGGCTTCTGCGGCTTCTGCGGCTTCTGCCGTGGAAGCCGCCCTTCCAATCGACCTCGGACGACCAGCAATTCTCAATTTCGGCAGGGCGCGCGCTCCGTCGCGCGCAGTCTCTTTCTTTCCCTCTCTCCACAGGCTGGGAGGAAGGCCCTTCGCAAGGTAAAGCAAGCCACGGCGCGCGACGGAGCGCACGCCCTACCCAGCTGCAGATCTCAGAGTGAGAATTGCTGGCAGACTACACTTCGAAGTGGCATCGCGTAGGAAAGCGCGGTAAACCACAGGCGCTGTTTGCTTAAACAACTATGACCTCGTTTTGGCTGAACACGGTCGCGGCCGTTTCGATTCTCGGGATGGCAGCAATGCCGACATTGGCTTCGGCACGTTTCGAGGGCCGCGTCGTCGACGATGCGACAGGCCAACCGCTCGCGGCGCGGGTGGCCGTCACGGACGTACACGGCAAGTTCATTGACATCGAGGGAGACCATGCCCACGTCCGTTACCTGGACAAGCGATGGTGCTATGTCGATGGCGCTTTCACGCTGCTTCTGCCGGCGGCCGGCGTTACCCTGGAAATCCGGCGGGGACTCGAAACACTTCCGTTGACGGTTGCGATCACAAACCTCGAGTCAGCCGAAACCGCCAAGAAGACCTTCCGTCTTCGGCGTTGGGTCAACATGCGCGAGAAGGGCTATTGGCAAGGGGATATCCATGCGCACTTGCCGGTGCCACAGGACGCGCATTTACAGATGCGGGCGGAAGATCTGAACGCCCTGACGCTCCTCTATTTGCCCGATCCCGAAAACCCGATTCCGGTCAATGCGTGTTTCACAGGGCGGCTCGACAGTCATTCGACTCCGGGAACCGAACTCTACGTCGGCCACGAGATCCAGGATTTCCAAATGGGCCACTTGAACCTGATGGGGCTGACAAACCTCGTTCTTGGATATCACAAGATGGGGGGCGGACTCGAGTATTGGCGCACCGCGCCGCATTGGGACCTGGCCCGGGCGGTCCGTCAGACCCGCGATCAGGGCGGAACGGTCGTGTGGGCGCACGCCTGTTCGCTCCCCGGACGGCAACTGCCAATCGCAGCCGCCCTCGGTTGGTTGGATGCGATCGAGTTGCTCACATGGAACGATCCGACGCACTTTCCGAACCATTGGGGACCGTGGCTGGACTCAGGGATGTCGCAGGCCGAATTCCCTGTGATGCGAGCGGTCGACCTCTATTACGTGCTGCTCAACGCAGGCTTTCGCATCCCTATCGCCGCCGGCACCGACAAGTTCTACGAGGAGATCCCGCTCGGCAGCAATCGCACTTACGCCCAGGTGGAAGGTCAGGGAAGCCACGCCTCGTGGCTCGGATCTGTTCGAGCGGGCCGCAGTTTCATTAGCAACGGACCCATGCTCGAGTTTGATGCGTCAGGCCTGGCGCCCGGCGATGTCACGGACTTTTCCGAACCACGGCGCGTCAAGGCGCGAGTAACCGCGCGATCCATCCTGCCGTTCACCACTGTCGAGATCGTTTGGAACGGCGCGGTGGTTGGTCACAAGACCGTTCCTCCGCCGACCGATCCGCCCGCGGACGGCATTTATTCGATGACAATCCAGGCGACCATTGACGTAAACCGCAGCGGTTGGATGGCGGCAAGGGTTCTGGACCATCCGGACCTCAAGAACCCCATCCTGCCACGCGGATTGTCCGTTTTTGCGCACACAAGTCCGATTTACTTCCTGAAGCAAGGGTCCAAAGTGCGGGAGGAAGCGTCGATCGTTTACTTGCGCAAGTACGTGCAAGGCGTCCTGCACTGGTTAGACACCCGTCCGCTATTCTATAACGAGGAAGATCGTGTCAACGCTCGGCGCGACGCCGAGAAAGCGCTGCAAATATACCAGGCGCTCTGAGGCGGCGATGGCTCAGGCCAACGCCTAAGGTTCAGCCGTCCCGCCAAATGGTAACTGGGAACAATTTGTTCCCATTCGCGCAATGTGCTTGGAAACAGGTGCTTAGCGCGGGAAACACGGCAAGATTCGCCCGGATCCCGAGCTCGATTCACCGTTTGAGGAAGGTCGACAACACGGCCGGAACCACCCAGAGTTGCGCTGCAATCTCGATATCCCTATGAAAGGTCCTCATTGCCCGGGCCGGCGGCGTAGCACTGCCATGTTGTCCCCAACGGCGCTTGTTTGCTGGTGGTTGATGTTCGGCATGTCGTCGGCGTTTTGCGGCGAGTTGGCAGACGCACGGGCACGTTCTGGTGGGACGGTACCCACGGCGACTAAGGGAGTGGAACTGCGGTCGCGTTCATGGCAATTCAAACCTTCGCAACTACCGGTCACGACGCTCACGCTCGAAGCACCTCGCGCCGAGTTCACCATCCCGGGCGACGGAACCAACAGTCTCACGGTGCGGCTCACAGTGAACCTGAAAAGCTTCACTGGCACAGCGACGCTTCTCGAGATCCCGGGCGTAGTGAATGTCGCGCTGCGTCAGCACGATCCTGGCGACCGGAACCGGCAGAATTACCCGGCGTTTAAGATGCCGGACGGTTCCGTCCCGGTGCTTGAAGCGAACCTCGCGCTCCATTCGCTCGCGCACCCGGATTGGAAGAACATGTTGGTTGGCCTCCCGCTCGCCCTGCTCGAGAAGCCTTTCGGGCCTCATGAAGTCGTGCTCAGCTTCACCGGGGTGCACTGGAGGATGTACGTCGATGGCGATCTGGTGGACGCGGATTTTCCTGTCGGTTACCCCCAGTGGCCTGCAAGAGCGTTGTGGAGGTTGAACCCGGAGTTTGCCCTCGAAGCGGCGCTTTATGTCCCCGGGATCGAGCCGGTGAAAGACGATAGCGGCGTGCTCCTCGTGGCGCCCCAGGTTCAGTTCTGGACCCCTTTCGGCCACAACAGCTGGGTCGGCGACGTCCAGACGTTCTTCCACAGGGGCCGATACCACGTCTTCTACCTTTATGATCGGCGGCATCACCAGAGCAAGTTCGGCTGCGGCGCTCACTACTTCGAACACCTCTCCACCACCGACTTCAAGCGGTGGACTGAGCACGAAACGGCGACCCCTCTCGAGCACCAGTGGGAATGCATCGGCACCGGCGTTCCGTTTGTGTTCAACGATCAGCTCTGCCTGAGCTATGGCTGGCACACGACCCGAGTCGTGCCGGAAAAGCAGACGACACTTCCCGCCCAGCGGACGCACCTTGAACAACACGGGAAGACCGGGACCTTTCGCATTGATGCGGTGCCCGGAGTCCCTGCCGGAGCGACTTACTCTGTCAGTGCGGATGGCGTGGCGAACTTCAAAAAGGCGAACCTCACATTCCACCCCTGCGAAAACCCAAGCGTCTATACGGATCCGGGCGGCAAGCTGCGAATGCTGGCGAACTATCGCGCGCGCGGCACCTGGGAGTCCGAATCAATTGACGGCGGTTGGCGCTGCGTCAACCCCGACTTTCCGCCTGGAGGCGATTGCACCGTCTATTTTCGCTGGGGGCAGTTTGATTACGTTATCGGCGGCTTCACTGGGCTTTGGCGGAAGCCGGTCGAGGCGCCGGACTCGGCGTATGCCGACCTGGTCAGCCAAGGATTGGACTTCTATGACGGATCCAATGTCCCGTCGGTCACTGGCCTCGGGAATGGGCGGTTCCTGATGGCGGGCTGGCTCCCTATTCGCGGTTGGGGCGGCGTCTTGCTAATTCGGGAGTTGATCCAATACCCGGACGGCAGGATTGGCTCCAAGTGGATGCGTGAGATCACGCCGGAGATCGAACAACCGACCGTTCTGGCTCTCGAGGCGGGTGAAAGCTCCACTTTCCCTGTCGATGGGCAGTCGTTCTCCCTCTCGTTCATGGTGCGACCCGAGGAGGCGCGGCGCGGCAAGCTCGGCATTTCGTTCCTGCCGGAAGGGGGCGAAGACGCAAGCTGCGAGTTGCAGGTGAGCCTGGACGACCTGCGCGCGCAGTTCGGGCCTGGATCACGGAGCGGATTTGCCCCGCGGCAGAGATCGTTACGCGAAGGCGGTGCGCCTCAGGAGGGACGCAACTATGCCATCGAAAACCTGATCGGCGTCGAAGAGCCTTTCGCTATCCGTGTCCTGGTCATCCGCAACGAGAAAATCGGGGGTTCCTTGATCGACGCAGAGATCGCCGGGCAACGAACGCTGATCTCGTATCGGCCTGACCTGACCGTCACGAAGCTGCTCGTCCGAAGGGAGCATGTCGCGCTGAGCGATCTTCGAATCGGGCGCCTCCCGTGAGGCGACACCTGGCGCCTGCTCCCGGATATCACAGGTCTATAGATGGGGTTACTCCGGGCGGCGCTCGATGCCTTCCATGGCGGCAACGGAGACGGGTGTGGCTCCTGGGCCGCCATTGCCCGGGCCGATTTCCAACGCTTGAATGAACGCTTCGCCGCGCTTGGTTGCGTCGTCGTTCGAGAAACGGGCCGCGGTGAACCGGAACTCCAGGACGCCGTTCTTCGGGGTGAGATCGTTGAAGACAAGGTCGACAGCGCGGTTGGAGCCTCCGGCCGTGGCTGCAACGTCCAGGCGCTCGACCTTGCGCTCGCCATTGATGCGAACGTCAAAACAGTTCGTGCGCGTGTCCAGTCCGCGTGTGGCCGCGAACTTCAAACGGGCGTGATAACGGCCGGGGCCGACTGTCAGGTTCACCCAGAACTCGCGTCCGTGAATGCCGTACTTGTAGAGCTCAGGATCGGCCGTGCCGGCAATCTCCGCGGGCGCGGCGTTCGTCCACCAGCAGGCCGCCACCGTATCGGCGCCATTGGTCAAACGGGCGACCCACTCGGTTCCGGGTCGCCAGGCGCTTCCGTTGCGGTCCCGGTAATCTTCCCGTTTCGGGAACCCGAAGATCATGCGCTGCGCGTGGGTGGGCCCGGTGCCTGAGGGGAAGTTCGCCACGCCTGTTGCGTCCGAGAACTGGACTCCAGCAAAGCTTACTTGTGCTCCTTGGGAGTGCGGATTTCCTTCGCCGCGCGCCACGACCTTCAAAGTGTGTGCCCCTTGCGCCAGCCCGTTGCGATAGTAGAGAACCTGTCCGCTGCGCGGGGCCGGGTTCCAGCAATCGATGGGAACGCGTTGCTTTTCCCCGTCCAGGTACACGTCGGCCAGTCCACCGCGCGGCCCGAAGTCACCCATGACCCGGACCTGGTTGCCGGTGAAACGGGCGGTGAATGACGCTTCCGCACTCTGCGTGACGCGTGTGGAGGATTGATCGGTGCTCCAGGCACCGGTCAACTGCAGGTCCTCTGGTGTCAAGACCTGCTGCGGATCATGGCCGCTGATGAGGACGCGCTGCGCTCCGTCATGGCGAATAGTGACAATGGCGTCGCCATTGGGAAGAGGCTTCACCGTGTAGCCGTTGGCCGACAGTTCACCGAGCCGGTCCAGATCGGCTCCGTTGGCGGTGACGCGTTCGGGCACGAACGCTAACCGCAGCGTGGTGCGCGTTCCAGGAGGGGCATCGAACGTCGAATATCCGATCTCGCCGTCCGCGTAGCGGACCGAATTCACCACCGTGCTGCACCGGACGATGTGGTTCTCGCGGTTGGCGCCCAGTTCCTCCGGAAGCCAGCCAATGGCCGCCGTGACAAAGCGCAAGGGCATCGGATGCGCGATGTTGAACCACTCGCCGTTCACGATGATGCCGCCATCGAGGTTGTCTTCACTGACGCCGGTTTCGTGAGCGTCGTAGGTTTGGAGAACAAGCTGCCGGTAAGCAAGCTCCCGCATCCAGACATCGTCAGCCATGACAGCGTATTGGGCAAAGGCTGGAGCCACATCGATCGGCGCGTACCAGAGCGATCGGCCGCAGCAACTCGACGATTCCGGGTAAGCCCAGGCGCCGCTGTAAACGTCCCCGTTCGAAGCGGGGCTTGCGCTCGTGTGATTGAGGAACAGGGTGAGAATATTGCGGGCGTCGCTTCGCCAGTTGGGGAACTCGGCGGGGTGGTTCAGGAGGTAGGTCACCGCATCGGGAGTGGTCAAGCAGTTCTGGGTCGGGTTTGGCCAATCCCAGAAGTAGCGTCCCCAGGTTTCGTCCACCAGCCATGCGGGCAGCAATCTCTCTCTCAAGTAGCGACGTCCGGCATCCTGCGCCGCCAGCAGTCGATCATCCGGGCCTGTGTGGCCGAGGCGAATCAGTTCGTCCAGGAACCCCAAGATCATCGTCACGCCACCGGTTTGTTTGTTGTCCTTCCAGGTGATATCCTCAGGGTTGGCGTAACGCGGCCAGGGATCGGCGTTGGGATCCAGGTTGCAGCGTTCGGCGAGGAGATCCCCCCAATGACTGGCGGCTTCAAACCAGCGCCGGTTCCTAGTGACCTGGTAAGCGCGAAGGAGGCCGTGGCCGGTCGAAGCGCAAAGGTCCAGTTGAATCATGCCATGGGGATCGGTCTTGTAGAAAGCCTTGCCCTTGGTTGGAACGCTCACGAACAAGCGCGGCCATGGATGGTCCTCGGCGGTCTGGCAGTGGTCCAGGAGATACTCAGCGAAGTATGTAAGGTGGGCAACGCCCGCAGCGTCGCCTGTGTACCGGTAGTAATCCACAAACCCGTTCAGCACGCTCGTAGCTCGCTGGCTCAGGTCGCCGTTGCCCCAATCACCCGGGTTCCGGGGCGTAATGACGCCGTTCGACGAGATCTGCCAGAAACCACTGAACACGTAAGCCGGATACTCGGCAATGGCATTCGTCCGCGTGGTCCAAGGATAGCGTTTGAGCGTCTCGGCCGCGACGCGGACCCGGAAATCGCAGGGCCCGTTCAGCCCGGAGTACCATGGCGCAATGACGCCATGCGGATCGTGGACCGCAGCGTGTCCGTAATAGTGTGGTTGCACCTCCGCTCCCAAACAAGGAAACGTCAGGAGGATCAGCAACGGAAACGCCAACCGGAAACCTCTCACCAGCGTGAACGCAGGGGCCAGAATTGTTTTCATAGATGGCGGTCTGGAATGCCGCAGAGTCTAGCGCTCTCGGCGGCCGTGGGCGACTGAAATCGAAGTCCACGGCGGCCCCATTTAGAGCCTGTCCCAGAAGGCCGGATTCGGTGCCTTTGTCCTGCACTTTGTCGAAAATAGTCCAAAGGACGTGGACTCGTCAGCCCAGGGTGAAGAATTCCGTCATGCCGCCGTGCGCCCGTTAGTCACACGATTCGCCTTGAAGTGGCTGCCCCGCTTCGTCATGCTTCGATCAACCACCAAAGCGATTCCTATGACCCAGTTATCCATCGAGGGTCGTGCGCCTCCGAATGCCTATCCGGCCACGGCGTGGGATTGTCGGCCAGGGATGCGCAGCACTCTTGAACCCGTCCTCCACATGAAAACACGGAAGGCCTTTACTTTGATCGAACTCCTGGTGGTGATTGCGATTATCGCCATCCTGGCTGGGATGCTGCTGCCCGCCTTGGCCAGCGCTAAAGGGAAAGCCAAACGAGTCCATTGCGTGTCCAATCTGAAGCAGCAGGCCATCGCCTGTTCGCTCTATTTGAGCGACTCCGAAGATATCTTCCCGTCGATGGAGAACTCGGTGATCAGCTATTACGCTCTCGGTGGGAAGAAGGGAACAGAGTACCTTTCCGACACCCGGTTGCTGAATCCTTACATCTCGGTCGAAGGCAAGGTGCGGACCAACGAACAAGGGGCGGCTCTGGCGTTCAAATGCCCGAGCGACAACGGGGCGCTGAAAGCCGGCTGGCCAGAAGATCGGAAGCCGACGGTCTTTGATCGGTTTGGAAGCAGCTATCTTTACAACAGCGGGGCGAATGACAATTCGGACGAACTGGGGCTCTTTAAGAAGAAACTCGCCCAGATCCGCACCCCGACCCGGGTGATCTTCAACAACGATTTCTCGTTCAACATTCACCTGGTGCGGATGAAGCTCTTTCACAAGGCGCTCTGGCACGACAAGACGCGCCTTGGCTACGGGAACATTTTGTTTGTCGATGGCCACGTTAATTATTTCCAAGCAACGGAAAGCAAGCCGGATTTTCAGAACGGCACGGACTGGACCTTCGTCTACAACAAGTGACCATTCGGTCGCCGTTCGAAACCCCCAGCGCAGCCAGGTCCTCAACCTCAAACTCACCAACCCACTCGCATGAAAACCGCTCCTGTTGCAGTACGAGTCCTCTGCGTCCTTGGACTCATCGCCCTCACCTCGGTGACGGCGCAGGCCGCCAAGCTTACCCAGTACTGGCCGTTCGACGACAGTCCCAGTTCGACCACGGCAGCCAATGCGGTGGCCAACGGCAACGCCGGCGCCTTGGTCGGCCTCACGCCCGAGATCGCCTGGACCGCCGATGACCCGCCTCCACTGGCTTACTCGACCCGGGCGATTTCGCTCATGGAAGCCAATGGGTATGTCAACCTGAAGAACCTCGGCCTCAGGAACTCCGCCACCCTTTCGCTCTGGATTAACCCCGCCAATTATGACACCGACGACATTCGTTTGTTTTCCCAGGTGCAATTCGTGACTCCGTTCGGCGGGGTGGTGCGCTTCGATCCGTTCGTCTCGGGCAATGTCCAGGCGAACGGCGGGGGCGACTGGGTGAGCCTTGGGCCCCTGGATCAGATCCCGGCCGGCGCGTGGACCCACCTTGCTTTTGTGTACGACGAGGGCCTGCTGCGCCTTTGGATCAATGGCGTGCGACAGCCCTTGTTCGCGGTGGTTGGGTTCGAGTTTGACATGGCGGACTTCGGCCTTGGCGCCCGGTTCGACCTTGACGGAACGCTCGGGGGGCCGTTTGGGAACGGCTTTGTGGGATCGTTCGACGACGTCTCTGTTTGGGACGGACCTCTTTCAAGCAGCTCCATTACCAAGTTGGCCAGCGGCACCCGCCCCACGGACATCACCGACACGCCGGACGGCGAAACGACCGCCCCGGCAAAGCTGGTGCAATACTTCCCGCTCGAGGAGCCTTCCGGGGCCACGACGGTGCCGAACGCCGTTGCGGGAGGGAACGAGGGCCAATTCCTTGAAGGGGACGCCGCAGCCGCCTGGGTGGGCAACGATCACCCGGCGCTGCTGGCCTATTCAACCAAGTCCCTGTCGCTCGACGGCGCCGCAGCCTACCTGAGCGTGGGCAACGTGCAGTTGAAGGACGAAGGCACGATCTCGCTCTGGATCAAACCCTCCGCCATGGAACCCGATACCCGGCTGTATTCTCTGCTCACGGTTCCATCGACATTTGCCGGGGTCACGGCGCTCAACATGCTTCCGAACAACGTTGTTTTGAAAGGAACCGTTCTTGTTTACAGCGGCGCCTGGCAACAGGTCGCCCCAGGCGGCACCCTTCAGGAAGGCCAATGGTCCCACCTCGCGTTCGCCCATTCGCCGGGGCGCGTCAGCCTTTACGTCGACGGTGTCCTGCATGGTACCGCGGTTGCGGGACTGGACTTCAATGAGGCTGAGCTTGGTTTCGGCGCCCGCCTGGGCCTGGCCAATGGCCGCGGTTTCCAGGGGCTGATGGACGACATTTCCATCTGGGACAAGGCGCTGCAGCCTTCGTCAATTCGCAAGCTCGCCAGCGGAATCTCACCCAAAGCGGTGGTCGATTCGCCCGCCACTGAACCGCCCACCATCACAGCGCATCCGACCAACACGACAGCCGTTCTCGGCGACCTGGCAAGCTTCAGCGTCTCCGCGCGCGGAGCTGGAATCCTGACGTTCCAATGGCACAAAGGCGGTGCCGCCCTCGCCGGGGCGACCAATAACCCCTTTGCGATACCCGCGGTGTCCTTGGCCGACGCCGGGGAGTACAGCGTCGTGGTGGCCAATGCGTTCGGGTCTGCCACCAGCCATGTCGCGCAATTGGTGGTCGATCCCGGCGTGCCCGCCATCGTCACGCAACCCGCCAGCATGACGCGGCGCGTCGGCACAGTCGCCACGTTCAGTGTGCTGGCGACCGGCGCGCAGCCGCTCAACTACCAATGGTTCAAAGGCGGCACGGCCATCCCGGGCGCCACCGGCACGAACTACACGACCGGCAACCTCACCGCCGCGGATGCGGGCGAATACAGGGTCGAAGTGTCGAACGTGTCGGGGTCCGCGACCAGTCAAACAGTCACCTTAAGCCTGGTGACTGTTCCGGCGGTGGTGAACGTGAACCTCGTTCCGCCTGCCGGCGCTTACGTCTACACCGGCACCGCAGCCGCCCCTGACCCCGCGGGTGTGGTCTGGAACCAGGTGACCGAAGCGGCGCTTGCGGCGGCGCCGAATCGAGAACTGGCTCTCGCGGACGGCGATGGCTTAAGCTCCTCGATCACGTTCACCGCGGGCAGTTTTGCTGAATGGTTGCCGGCCTTTTCTGCCGACAATGGCGGCGGCGACAATATGCAGCGCACATACTGGCACGTGGGCGGGGGCAACGTGACCCCGGAGTTCGGGTTCAAGAACCTGGATCCCGGCACGACCTATGAAGTATATATCTATGGCGTCGGCACCGACTTCGGGACGGGAAATACCGAACTATTCAGCCAGGTGGGCGGCGCGTCCAAACCCGTGAGTCCGGTGCCTGACACAGGATATCCGGCCGTCGGAGAAGATTATGCTCTCTTCAGCGGGATAAAGGGAGTCACCGAAGTGCTCTTCACCTCTGGCGAACCCGGGAATACCGCCGTGTTCAGCATCGTGAGTGGCCTTCAAATCATCAAAGCCACCGAGGCGCCCAATATCCTCAAACAGCCATTGAGCCAGTTCGTCCGGCCGGGCGCTGCGGTGACATTCAGCTTGGAGGTGAATGGGGCCGGGCCATTCAGTTACCAGTGGCGGAAGAACGGAACTCCCATCAGCGGGGCGGTCAGTGCGACCTACACGCTTCCCTCGGTCAAGGTCGAAGATGCCGGCGATTTCAGTGTCGTCGTCAGCAACAGCGCCGGGTCTGTCACGAGTCGTCCGGCGGCCCTGCAAGTTCAAACCGCGCCCCCGGCGATCAACGTGAACCTGCACCGGTCCGAAGGCGCCAACGAATACACCGGCACCGCCGCCGCCCCCGACATGGGAACCGTCTGGAACCAGGTCACAGAAGCTGCGCTGGCCGCCCAAGCGAACCGGGAGGTGTCGCTTGCCGACTCCGATGGCAACCCGGTGAGCGTGCGCTTCTTTTCAGGCAGTTTCGGTGAGCCTTTGAGCGGCTGGTTTGCCGATAACGGCGGAGGCAACGCGCTTCAAGCATCCTATTGGCACGTGGGCGGCGGGAAAGTCTCGCCCGAATTCGGCTTCCGCGGTCTTAGCCCGGCGAAGATCTACGACATCTACGTTTACGGCATGCAGACCGACTTCGGCCTGGGCTGGGGCCAAGCCTATACCCTGGTCGGGACGGGCACAAAGACGGTCGACGAACAACCCGACACCGGCTTCCCTGTCGAAGGCGAGGATTACGTCGTGTTCCGGGGAGTGACCGGTGTGCAGGAGGTCAAGATCACTTCGGGCACGGCGGGCGAGTATTTCAGCACGGTCACTGGGCTCCAGTTGATTGAAGGCGAGGAAGTGATCGCGCCTGCGGAATTGTCCATCAGACTCTCTGGTCCAAACGCGGCCACGATCTCATGGACCGGCGGCGGGATATTGCAGGAGGCAGATAACATCTCCGGTCCCTGGCAGGCTGTCGCCAACCCCAGCAACCCGTTCACGGTCCAAGTGATTGGGGTCCGCAAGTTCTACCGCGTCGCGCAGTAGACGGATCGAGTTCGCATCAAAAAAAGAAAGGCGGCGCTTCGAAAAGCGCCGCCTTTACGCGAGGTTCGGGAATATGACGCTTTTGGCGGCCTGCTCTTGGTCCCGCGCCTGTCCCGATGGAATCGTTCCCTTCTGCAGCGAGTCGAGGACCCTGAACCACTCGAGAATGAATCGGTCACTCTGCTGCTTTTACAGGGCTCTCCACCGGGTTTTTCACAACGAATCCCGAACGAGTTCCGAATCAAAGCCGAACGAGTTCCGAACGAATTCCGCTTGAATAAGCCGCGCCACCCAAGCGTCAGTTGTTTCATGGCTGGACCGCCGGGCGGGCCATTGAGGATTCTTGCTTAGATAGAGCTTGTCTCAGCAGCGAAGATTTGGAGGATTTTGTCCAACACTTCGTCAAAATCGGCCGTTTTTCGACAAAGTGCGGGACAACGTGTGCGACAAAGGCGCCGAATCCCGCCTTTTGGGTCAGGCTCCAGGCCGAATTACAGCGATGGAAACCAGCTTCATCAACGACCGTCAGCAAATAGAGGCGCAGCGCCGCAACCAAGCTTTCTGGAAGGGCGAACTCGAGGACGGCCCGTTGATGTGGATCACCGCCCCGGGTGCCCGGCCGTGTGCGCCAGTGCCCGAGCCTGCGGGCGAAGAGGCACTCTGGACCAATGTCGATTACGTGATCGCGGCGACCGAGAGCGCGCTGCGCGGCACTCACTATGCCGGAGATGCTCTGCCTGTCTTTTGTCCCTGGCTGGGACCGGACCAATTCGCGGGCTGGCTTGGCGCCGACCTCGTCCTCCAGCCACGCGAATTCACCTCGTGGAGCAAACCGTTCGTCCGGGATTGGACAGAGCACAGGGTTTTGCAGATCAAACCCGACAACCGTTGGTGGCGGATTTACCTCCAAACCGTCCGTGAATCCGTGCGGGCTGGGCAGGGCAAGTGGGTCACTGGGTATCCGGACTTGCACACGGGCCTGGACGCTCTGAGCGCCATTCGGGGAGCGACCGAGCTTGCGGAAGACCTGTTGACACAGCCGGACGCGATTCGCCGGGCGATGCGGCAGTTAACGGAACTGTGGAAATTCGTGGTCGATACCGTCTCGGACCTCGTGATGCCGGCCGGGCAAGGAACTTCGAACTGGACCATGGGCTGGAGCAGCGACCGTTTCCTTTGCATCGGACAGAACGATTACTCCTGCATGATTGGCGAGAAGATGTTCGAAGCGTTCTGTTGGGAGGATAACGCCGAATGTTGCGCGCACGTTGATCACTCGCTGTATCACCTGGACGGGCCGGGCGCGGTCCGGCACCTCCCCGTGTTGCTTCGACTGGAACGATTGGACTGCATTCAGTGGATTCAAGGCGCCGGCCAGCCGCTGCCATCGGAATGGCTGCCTTTGCTCAAACGCATCCAGGCGGGGGGCAAATCGGTCCAACTCTATTACGGCAACGGGCACGGTGGGCATGCGGACTTGAAGCGCGAGATCGATATCTTGGCAGGCGCCCTGGACCCGGCACGTCTGTTCATCTGGGCCACGGTGGAAACCGCAGACCTCGCCGACGCCGTTGTGCAGTACAGCCGCCAGGTACTTTCGAAGGCCAAGAGATTCTAAATGTCGGTGCCCACAAAGCCCGCGAATGACACGAAAGAGATGGGGCAAACCGAGTTGCCGAAAGGGGCTGCTGCTCCGCAAAGATTCAACCCTGACCGGTTGAGGAAGGCCGGCACCCGTTTCCTGCTGCTTGCCAGGCGCTATCGTCCTGCCGCGAGGCGCATCGATAGGATCCTGTATCGGGCAGCAATGCGGTTTTTCAGGTCCGGGGCATTCCCTCTGAGCGCCGCCGCCAGGCGCGGATCATATCTCATGAGTTGCGGGGTTAACTGTGCCACCCGTTGATCAATCCGCCGCATCAGGACGGACGGCACGAACTGTTCCGTGAAGATCTGCTCGAACCGTTGGCGGTAAAGAACACGGGTTTCGGGAAGCCGCAAGACGGCGCGAGCCACCAGGCCACTGGCCGGGGGGAGGACGGGCCTGCCTGAGTCTCGCAAGAGCTGATCCAAATCATGAGGGATAAACACGATCTTCTCGGAATCGAGGTCGTGGTAGACAGAGTAGTTCTTCACGTTGAGCGTGTATCCGTCCCAATGATCCAGCATGACTTCAAGGGCCATGAACGATACGAACCGTGGCACATCGAGCAGCTTTGGCAGTTCGGTCCGCAGCCGTTCCGGATCGGTGTCGCGGGCCACGGCGGCGAGGGCCCGAAGCTCCGCGCCTTGCGTGTCCTCTTTCCCTCCGTTCTTCTCGAGCCGCTGAATATCGGCGTTGGCACTCCGGCTGTAAACGTTCCCGTGCGGGTTCTTGAACGAACTGGCCAGGAAATCCGAGTTGATGCTTTCGACGAGGGCATAGAGCCCCAGCCTTTGGCCGTTCAACTCGACGACTGCGTGAGCGACTCGTGCGGCGGGCACTCCCGCCTGTCGAAATAACTCGCTGCTGAACCACTCGCTGAGAAACGTGTCGTCCTGGACGGAGTTGTTGAGGTGAAACTTTCGCAAGCCGTGGAATCGGCCACTGGCTTCACGCAGGTTGAGCGTCAGACCGGGTTTGTCATCCAAGCTGCGGAAGCTTCCGGCTCCACCTTTCAGGCGGATCATGACGTTGGTCCAGGCCAGCGCTCCCTCGCGGAGCACGGCCGGAACGTACTCTCGCGGGTTCGTTCGCAGCGATCGCAGACCACGCGGAGCGATCTCCAGCCTCAGAACATGCAACACGCCGTTGGTAAAAAGCGCGTCGGCCTCCGGGCGGCTCTTTGCAGCCACCGGCTCGTCCATGGCTTCGGGCGGAGGCGACGCCGGAGCAGAGGAGAGCGCAACAACGCTCAGCAGGAGGATGGCAAACGCCACGCACGACCGCGGAACGTTTCGTTTCACGCTTTGAACAGTAAGCACGAGGCCGAATTAGGCAAGCAGGTCCTTGCACCGATGCAGGGCTGGCCAAAGCACGGCTCTGTTGGTAACGTCGGTGGCCGTGAAACCCTTCACAGATCTCCAGAGTTCAGGGGTGCCTTCATTTGGGTGGCTTCGGGCACTCGTGCGATCCGCGGCCGGCGCTTGTTTGTTCGCTTGGTGCCTGATGCCCGTGAACGCCGCAGAAGCAAGTTCGCTCCGGGCGTGGCCGGTCGATCCCTTGATCAAAGTATTCCCAGATGCTGAACCCGGGACGTCTGGGGTCGCGATGGCGGAAGTGGCGCGCGGCGAACACGCCACTTTCCAGGTGGTGCTGCGCTCAGATGGGGCTGTGAAATTGCAGGCGCGGTCTTCGAGTTTCACTCGCGAGGGCGGATCGGAAACGCTGGTTCCGCGTCAACCGCGGTTTGTGGGATATGTGCCCGTGGACCGGCCAACGCAGAAGCCTTCCCGGGATCAGCTTCGTCCGCCGCCAGCGCCTTACCCCGACCCGCTCCTGGAGGTGGAGTCGGTGTCCTTGGCTGCGAACCAGGCGCAACCTGTCTGGGTAACGCTGCATGTCCCCGCCAACGCCGTGCCGGGAGTTTATTCGGGTGTTCTTACGATCCAAGGCAGCCCCGCCGGACACGAGGCAATGCAGATCCGCCAAGAATTGAAGGTTCAGGTGCACCAGGCTGTGGCGGGACCCGCTGGATTATGGGTCACTGAATGGTTCGCGCCCCACGCGCAGCATATGGAGATTGCCCCGGAACGGAATTCCGAGGCGTTCTACGCCCTGCTGCGGCGTTACGCCCGGAATATGGCGGAACATCGGCACAACGTGGCGCTGATCTCGCCATTGAACCTGGCGGGGTTCACGGCAGGCGCCGACGGGCGGTTGGTCATCGATTTCTCCCGGTTCGATCGTTGGGTCGAGATTTTCCAATCCGAAGGCGTGATTGGACGGATTGAAGGAGGGCATATCGGAGGTCGAAAAGGCGGTTGGGAATCGGAGTTCGTGGTCACAATCTATGATGTGCCCGAGAACAAACGCGTGGACCAAAGCCAAGTGGATCCCGCCAGCGCGGAGGCAGACGCGTTCTACGCGCAGTTCTTTCCCGCCCTCGTGAGCCATCTAAAAGAGAAAGGCTGGTTGGGCATCTACATGCAGCATTTGGCGGACGAACCGATCGCACAAAACGTGGGCACTTACCGGGCCATGGCTGCCCTGGCGCGCAAGTATGCGCCCGATTTGCGCATCATCGAGGCGTGCCATACAAAAGACCTGACGGGCTCCATCGATATCTGGGTGCCGCAATTGAACTTCTTGCACACGGACTTTGCGCATTACCAGGCGCGCCAGAAGGCGGGCGATGAAGTGTGGTTTTACACCTGCGTCTTTCCGCAAGGCGAGTATGCCAACCGTTTTCTCGAACAGCCGCTCATCAAAACCCGGCTGTTGCACTGGATCAACTTCCGATATGGCGCCACGGGATATCTGCACTGGGGTTACAATCAATGGACGTCAGATAGTCCCTTCACCCACACCACTCGGCCCCATGGCGGACCGCCCTACCTTCCAGCCGGTGATCCGTGGATTGTTTACCCTGGGAAAGACGGACCGCTGGATTCCATCCGCTTCGAAGCCATGCGGGATGGCATTGCCGATCACGCTTTGCTGGAGGCACTGGCCCGGAAGGATGCCGCGGCGGCCCGAGGGTTGGCGGCGCGGATCATCCTGGATTTCGACACGTACGAAACCGATGTGCCGAAGTTCAGAGCGGCCAGGCGTGAGTTGTTGGAAATGCTCAGCCCGCGATAGGACGTTTTCCCGAAGAACACCGCGACTGTTCAGCGGCTTCTCTTCGAAGGCTCCGGCGCTGCCAACTCTTTAATCGTGTCCTGATAGGAAGCCCACAAGTTCAAAGCATGCGCACGCCATTGCCGTTGTCCGGGGGAAAAAGGGCCTTTCCCTTTTCGAGGCGCACACCTGCCGCCGGATCGTGCGCGATCAGAAGGGCTCCATCCATGTCCACGTAGTCCAGAAGCGGCAACAATTGCGCGATGGCACTGATCCCGATGCTGCTCTCCGCCATGCAGCCCACCATAACACGCAAGCCCAGGGCGCGGGCTTGATCGATCATGCGCCGGGCCGGGGTCAATCCGCCGGCCTTGCCGAGCTTGATATTGATGCCATGAAAACATCCTGCGCACTGGGGCACATCGTCTTCGGTCAGGCAGCTTTCATCAGCGATCACCGGAAGCGCAGATTCCTGGAACACGCGGCGCATGCCGACCCAATCATCGTGGGGCAGGGGTTGCTCTATGAATTCGACACCCAAGTCTTTCAAAGCTGGTGCGAAGGCGATCGTTTGTTCGGCCGTCCAGGAGGTATTGGCATCGATACGGAAGACGGCGTGAGTATGGCGTCGCAACTCGCGGACGATGGCCAAGTCGTCGGCCGTGCCGAGCTTGATTTTGTAGATGGGCCAGCCGTCAAATTCCTTCATTTTGGCAACCATCTTGTCCATCGAATCCATGCCGATGGTGTAGTTGCTCAAAGGCAGTTTGCCCAACGCGAGCCCCCACATTTTCCAGACCGGTTGACCATGAAGTTTGCCCCAGAGATCGTGCGCAGCCTGGTCGACAGCGCAGAGTGCGAACCGATCCTGGCCGAGGACTGGCAACAGCCGGTCCCAGAGCGCGGCGGGATCGTCCAGGACCGCCGACTCGATCTGGGCCCGCGCTCGTTCCAGTGCCGTCCGCATGCCGGCGGCTGTAAAGCGCTGGTAAGCCTGGCCGGAAGCGCCTTCGCCGAAACCGCTCATTCCGTTCTGGCGCAACTCGACGAGGATGTTGTGCTGCATGGTGCAGGTTCCGTGAGCGATGGTGAAAGGATGGCGCAGGGGCAAATGAAGATCTTTCAGAATGAGCTGCATACAGCGATGCATTAAAGCAGCCATGGCTTCGAAATGCACGCTGCAAGCCGACGCGACCGCCGTTCTTCCGGTGCGAATGGTGCGGCCCGGTGTAATCGCCTTTCCCTGAACCAGCGTCTGTGCCAGCCTTCCGGACTCATGAGTTCGTTGCCCATCATGACCAGCCCGCCCGGGCCTGAGATCCACGTTGACGGCGTGCGCTACCTGTACTTTGGGGGGTCCAGCTACCTGGGATTGGCGGCGCACCCGGAGGTGATCGAGGCGGGCTGTCGTGCCATGCGGCAGTTCGGCGTCCATTCGGCGACAACCCGGGCCGGTTTTGGCACGAACAGCCCGGTGGTAGCCGTCGAGAGCCGGGCTGCTGAGTTTTTTGGAACCGAAGATGCGTTCTATTTCGGAAGCGGCTACGTCGCTCCCCAAATCATGGCAGGTGCTCTCGCTCGGGGCGCGGAAACCGTCATTGTGGATGAGTCGGCGCACTACTCGGCGCAAGACGCCGCCAGGTTGGCAGGACTGCCGATCGCCAGATTCCGGGCGCGCGACCCGGAGGACCTGGGGCGGGCGGTGCGAGGGCACCGCCGTGTTCTGGTCGTCGTGGATGCTGTCGGGCCTGCTAGCGGCCAGGTCGCGCCCATCCTGGAGTACGTTCGCGTCTTGGAGGGTGTGGAAGAAGCGACGCTGCTCGCGGATGACGCGCACGGATTCGGTGTTCTCGGGCCGAAGGGCCGCGGGTTGCTCGATGAACTCGGGCTCTGGCCGGAAGTCAATCGGGTCAAGCGCACATCAGGACTTCGCCTGGCGGTCTGTGGCACCCTGTCAAAAGCATTCGGCGGCTTCGGCGGCATTATTCCCGGGACGATAGAATTCGTGACTCGAACCCGTGTCGGTTCGCATCATTTTGACGGGGCGAGCGCGCCGCCGTCGGGAGCTGCGGGTTCCACGGCCAGGGCCCTGGAGATTGCGGCCCAGGAGCCGTTTCGTCGGGAGCAGGTGCGCGGTCATTCCCTGCGCTTGCGGACTGGACTTAAGGCCATGGGATTGGAGGTGCCCGAGGGAGCGACGGCGCATTTCGGGTTGAGCATCGGAGACGCAGCCAACATGCGACGCATCCATGAGAGGCTCAAAGCCAGAGGCATTCTGGTTCCCTACATAGCCGCTTACTCGGGAATCTCACCGGAAGGCGTCTTGCGCTTTGCCGTGTTTGCCGATCACACGACGGCCCAGATTGATCATCTGCTCGCCGAATTGCAGTGCATTCTTTGAGGGAACTATCGCGTCTTGCTGAAGAATTCGCGTTGAAGGCGAAGCAAAAGCGGAATGGAACCGAGCAGAGCGACCAGGTTGGGGATGGCCATCAGGCCATTGAGGGTGTCGGCAACGTCCCAAACCAGACGCAGCGAGCCTGTTGCGCCGAGGTACACAAAGAGCAGCCATGCCATGCGGTAGGGCTTGGCAGCCTTTGCACCCAGCAGGTAAACGATGCCGGTTTCGCCATAGTAACTCCAGCCCAGGAGCGTCGAGTAAGCGAACAGGATCAGCCCCCCTGTGACAACGAACGAACCGAACGTGCCTGGTAAACCGATCTCGAAGGCTTTCACGGATAACGCCGCTCCGGTAAGGCCGGTGCTCCAGGTGTCCGTCAAGAGGATGACCAAGCCGGTCGCCGAGCAAACCAAAAGTGTGTCCACAAAGACTTCGAAGATTCCATACATGCCCTGCCGCACAGGATGGTCCGTATCCGCTGCGCAATGGACCATGGGCGCGCTGCCCAGGCCGGCTTCGTTTGAGAACAGCCCGCGGGCAACTCCGTACCGCAGCGCCATCATCATAGTGCTCCCTGCGAAGCCCCCCACGGCTGCCGTGCCGGAAAACGCGCTTTCGAAGACCAGAGCCAAAACCTGCGGCAGTTTGCCGGCGTACAGAACCAGCACGACCATGGACCCGCTCAGGTAGAGCAACGCCATAAACGGGACCAGCCATTGGGTGACCCGCGCGATGGACTTGATGCCGCCCAGGATAACCACGGCCGTGATGGCGACGAGGAGAAGGCCTGTGGCCCACGTCGGGATATTGAGGGTGGACTTCAACGCATCGGCCACCGAGTTCGCCTGGACCATATTGCCGATGCCAAACGCCGCCAAGGCTGCCAGCAATGCGAAGACGCTGCCCAGCCAGGGCCAGCCGAAGCCCTTCTTGAGAACGAGCATCGCCCCACCCCGCATCGTGCCCGAAGCATCCGGCTCTCGGTAATGCATCGCGACGACGATTTCAGCGTACTTGGTCGCCATGCCGAGAAGTCCGGAGACCCACAGCCAGAATAGGGCGCCCGGCCCGCCAATACTGATCGCTGCAGCCACGCCCGCGATGTTGCCCACGCCCACCGTCGAGGCGAGGGCGGTGGCGACCGCCTGGAAAGGACGGACATCCCCTTGGCCGCCGCCCGCTCGCGTCACTTTGCCCAGGACCTCGCGCAGCGCGAAGACCAGCCGGTGAAACTGGACCGCGCCTGTCAGAATGGTGATGACCAGGCCTGTTCCAAGGAGAAGGACGATCATCGGCCAGCCCCAGACATAGCTATTGACCGTCGAGTTCAGGCGAAGAAGGAATTCCGTCATGGCTTGGGCGCGACTCTACAAAAGGCGGGTTGCCGTTTGCAAGCGGCAGCATGCTTGACGGCATGCTTGACAGACTGGCCAGGGCACGGACGGTGCGATACTCTGGCGCCTGGATGAAAAGGAATCTCCCATCTCGCGAAAGCCAACTCTGGGCATCGAAAATGAGCCTGTTCTCCCCTAATCGAAACTCGCCGCAGCGGATAGGACATTCCCCGGGGAGGGTAACTCGTCGCCAATTCCTGGGCGCTGCCGCCGGGCTGATCGGTTCGATCGCAGTTAAGGCTGCCGGGCCGCATACAGACAGCGGTTCAATGGAGCTTCCCCCGGCGCGCTTGATCCATTTCCACGGTCTCCGGCCGACCGACCCGGGCGGGCGCACGGGCCTGCGCAACCCGGAGCGCGGCTGGCGCATCGAAACCGTGATTGCCGAACCGGGCCGGAAAACGTTCGGGCCGGCCCATCATCTCAAGGGCAAAGTGCCGCCGCTTTACCAAGAAGACTGGTGGATGCTGGACGCCGCGCGGTTCGAATCCTTCGGGTTAACCCTGGTGCAGGCTTACTGTTACCTGACGGAGTTTGCGGACAAACCGATTCCTGACTCCAAACTGAACCTGTTGGAGGAGAGCTTCGATCATTTGCGGCGCCGCGGGCTCAAAGCCGTTCTTCGGTTTGCCTACGAGCGGGATATGGGGCTTAAAGAAGGCCCCACTCTCGATTGGATCCTGCGTCATATCGATCAACTCCAACCCATTCTGCGCGCCAACCTCGATATCGTTTACGTGCTGCAGTCCGGGTTCATTGGCGCTTGGGGCGAATGGCACAGCGCCGCACACATTGCCCCGGACGACTATCACGCCCGTTCGAGCATTCTTGCGCGACTGCTCGAAGCTCTGCCGAAAGAAAGAATGCTCCAGGTGCGCGTCCCGAAATACAAACGGCTTGCTCTCGAACATCCGAACCTGGCGGCTTTTGCCGAGGTCAACGAGGCAAACGCGTTCAGCCCGATACCTGCGGCGCGGATCGGTTTTCACAATGACGGATTTCTGGCGGGACCTTCGGACGGTGGCACCTGGCCGGAGGCGCCGTTGTTCGGCCAGCCGGGCAACCCGGAGTTCGATTACATGACCCGCGAGAGTGCGTTTTTGCCTGTGGACGGCGAACTCTTCTGGGCAGACCAGGGTTTCGACGGCAAGGCCGCTTGGGGCAAAGGTGTGGACGGCCTGAATGCCGCCGTGAGCATGCGCCTGCACCATTACAGCAGCTTCAGTCTCGCGCACAGCTACTCGGAACGTGAAGGCAGCCCGTTTTCAATCGACCATTGGCTCTGCACGGCGGCTTCGCCAGAGAGCCTGCATTCGGCAGAGATGCCCATTCCCGACGGCTGGTTTGAAAACGGTCTGGGCGGGCCAGCGCCTCGCACGCAATTCGAATACATCCAGGATCATCTCGGCTATCGGATCGAACTCCAAAGCGCTCAGCTTCCGGAAAGAGTGAAGCGAGGAACTGCGTTTCGGGTCGACATTGAGCTGGTGAACCGGGGTTTTTCGACTCTTCACAATCCGCGTCCGGTGATCCTCGTCGCCATGAACCGTGGCGGCCAGGTGACAGAATTGGGGACGGTGAGAGCCAACCCGCGAACGTGGCAGCCATTCCGCCCCGGAGATACGCACTACGAACCGCTCGTCCACAAAATCACCTGGACGGGCTCATTGCCGGACGGCGTGCAGCCGGGCTGGTGCCAGCTTGGGCTCTGGTTGCCTGATGCGGCCTCTTCGCTCCGTCTCGATCCACGTTACGCTGTCCGGGTCGCCAACCGGGATGTGCCCTGGTGGACCGACCCGGCTGGACGTTACGGAATCAACCTGCTGAGCGTAGTGGAGGTGGCGCCGTAACAGGGCGGATTCGCCCTGAGAATTGCTGTCTCACGGCCGGCTTGATTGACAATCCCGGGATTGCTCGGTATCGGCTGGGTATGTCCTTCTCTCGGCGCACCTTCCTCAAAACAGCCAGTCTTGCCGCGGTCAGCGCAGAAGCCTGCCCGGGGCTGTTGCTCGGTGAATCGGAAGCGAAGTCCTGGCGCGCCGCGATCATTGGCTGCACGGGTCAAGGGGATTACGGCCATCATCTGGACATGGCCTTCAGCGGCATTGACCGCGTCACAGTCGCCGGGTTGGCTGATCCGGATGATGCCGGGCGCGCCCGCGCCGCTGAGCGAGCCAAACCTCACCGGGTCTATTCGGACTACCGTGAGATGCTGGCCAAGGAACACCCGGAACTGGTGGTGGTGGCGCCGCGCTGGTCCGAAAGGCACTTTGAACTCGCCATGGCCGCCCTGGACAGCGGCGCTCATGTCCTTACGGAAAAGCCCTTCACCGTCACGCTGGCCGAAGCCGACGCCCTGCTTGCCGTCGCCCGGAAAAAGGGGCGCCGCATTGCTGCCGCCCACCAAATGCGCCTCGCTCCCTGTGTCACCCACCTCCGGCGCCGGCTGGAGGATGGCCTTATCGGTGACATCGTCCAACTCCGGGCTTGGGGCAAGCAGGACGCCCGCGCCGGCGGCGAAGACATGCTGGTTCTGGGAACGCACCTGTTCGACATGATGCGGCTGCTGGCCGGCGATGCCAGGTCGTGCACAGCCCATGTCTGGATCAATGGCCGCCATGCGACCCGAGCCGATGCCCGCCCCGCCACCGAAAAGATCGGGCCGGTCTGCGGCGACGAGATCGAGGCCCGCTACGAATTCGCTCACGGGATCACCGCTTCTTTTACCAGCCGGGGGCGGCTTCGCGAGACGCTTGGGCCATGGGCGCTGGAACTGCTCGGCAGCAAAGGAGCCGTCCGCATCCTGATGGATATCGATCCCGTTGTGTTGCACTGTCGTCGAACCCTTGATCGATCGGCTCCAAGCGCCAGGGAAGATTGGCTTCAGCTTCCGGATGATCCGTCATCGAAGCTCCCGCCCGGTGAAAGCGGATTCGGCGCGGCCAATCGGCGCGTGGTGCTCGACTGGCTCGACGCCATTGCCCAGGATCGCGAACCTCAGTGCAGCGGGGAGAATGCCATGAGAGCGCTCGAGTTTTTCATGGCCGCGTATTGGGCGGCCTTGCGGAATGCGCCCGTGAGCATGCCCCTGGCTGAACGGGCTCATCCGCTCCGATAATCGTCTGCCTCAGGTTGTTCGCGAGGCCGTTCAGCCGGGATGACACGGAGAGCCGGGTCAGCCTGGGGGATTGCCATGTGGAAATCCCGCTAGGAGCCCTGGCATGACCGTAGCGAGAATGGGCGCTGCATCGGTGGTGGGCCCGTGATGTAAGTATTCGGCGAACCCTGTGTGGAGGGTTAAGGCTCCGCGCAGAGGATCTG
>CAZODO010000073.1:0-32050 GCA_964578605.1 uncultured Verrucomicrobiota bacterium
ACTCCCTTCCCTCCCCAATAATGAGAAAACCCTGGAGACCGTGAGTTGCACCCCCGCCGCCGCCTTGAACACCGGGTGCTTTGGAACGAGAATCGTGGATGGCTCCCGAACGGAAGCGATCGAATCCCGAGTTGGCGGTTCCGGTATCCGTCGTGCCCAGGAGCACTACGCAAACGCTCTGTTCCATGCTTTGGCGGTTCCGACGCTCCGAACACGCTATCTTAGACACGGGCACCGTGCGCTGTAATCGAATGGGCACCCCGCGCGTCTGAAAGATCTGGATGAAAGTTGCTTTGCTAATCCTGCTTGGTTCACTGGTGCTCCCGGGGAGCTCGAGCGTGGCGCGTGCGCAGCGGGAAGAGGCTCCTCAGCAACCGCCTCCAATCGTCCAGGCTGAGCCGGAGGAAGCATCGGGTGAACCGGGGCAAGAGGCTCCTGCTCGACCTGACAGCGCCCCTCCTGAGACAGAAGAGCCCCCTGAACAAGCACCCCGCCCTGACCGCGGAATCACTCCACCGGAAGAGGCTGTTTCCGAGGCTCACGAATCGGAAGAGGTCATTAACGAAGCCCTGCGTCCGGCTGCTCCGGTGCTGCCAGCCCCGGAAGGCTCACGACCCGAAGCGGTCCGATCTCCGCAGGCAACTCCGGGCGCAGAGACGCGCCGCAACCGAGAGTCGGAACGTGCACTGTCCTCGTCAAGCCCGCGCCCGCCGGTCCGCTTGGGGGCGAGGGGTGATAGCAAGAATCGTTCAGGACCTCGGGCCAACGAGAATGCCCGGAGCCCAGTATCGGGGAGCGGCTCGGATTACCTGGCGTTCAAGGTTATCACCGACCGGAACATCTTTGACCCAACCAGATCGCCTCGATCCGCCCGGCCTCGGGTCGAGAGCCGAAGACCGAACCAGCCTGCCGAAACCTTCACCCTTGTCGGGACACTCAGCTATGAGACGGTGGCCTATGCCTTCTTTGACGGTTCGCGCTCCGAGTTTAAAAAGGCGATCGAGGCTGGCGGCCAAGTCGGGGAGTATACGGTCAAGGACGTGGGGCCGAATTCCGTCCGACTGGAGGCTCACGGCAAGGTGATCGATCTCGCGGTCGGCGACCAGATGCGACGGACCGACGAGGGGTGGCAACTGAATTCGAACAGCTTTGCCAGCACCGGCGCTGATTCGCAGTCGTCGGCTTCCTCTTCGACCGAGTCCAGTGCCGCCGACGAAAGCGACATCATCAAACGCCTGATGCAGAAGCGCGAGCAGGAGCTGGGAAAATAGTCCCAGGTTGCGCCCGGAGAGTGCCAAAGAACCCCGCCAGGGCTCGCAGCGGCCGCTGTTCTTGTTGACAGGCATTCCACCGATGTAATACCATGCGCTGCAAGGATGAGCACCCATGACTTAGCCCCCGGCGCTCCCGGTGCGTTCGAGCAGCGTTGCCAGGCCTTGACCGACACAATTCGGAAGCATGCCGCGGGTGCCCGATCCGAGGGGCGGCATCCGGTCAGAGTCGGGAACGCGGTGGAATGTGGAAAAGCGCTGACTGAGTTGAAGGCGTTGCTGCGACACGGCGACTGGGATCGATGGGTGCAAGAGCAATGCGGCCTAAGCCGGTCCACGGCCAACCGATACATGCGCTTGGCAGATCGAGCCGACCGGCTGACTCCGTACATGACCATTCGCGCAGCGTACCTCGCCGCCGGGGTGATTAAATCAAGCAGACCTCAGGCGGAGACGCGAGGAGACCCGCCTCGATTCGCGTGAGCAGGCCTGCGGCACCCAGTACCCTCTGGCAGTCGGCAACAGTCACCGGCAAGATAACAGCGGTCCTTGCACGCATTTCAGGGCAGAAAGACGCTTCTTATCAACAGGACTGGGGCGGATGCACCGCCCCCCAAATGTCGCACAGTTTGTTGACAACTAGGATGCAAAGTGTGCGACATTTGCCGGACAGGCGCAGCCCCGTTAAGAGCGCCAATATCAGGATTGGGCGGGCTTTGACATTATACCCCTTCCAACTCCGTCATTTTGACCGGACGCCCGAGCTTAAGGGAACGTTCGGCGGCGAAGATGACCGTATGCGTTCTTACTGCGTCATCCAGGCCCGTGAGAGGCATCGGTTCTCCTTTGCCGATCGCTTCGAAGAACCGGTCGAACTGGGTTTGGTAGGGATGATCCGCAACGTCGCCTGAATCGACCGGCTTGAACGAAAGCTCATTCCAGTGGTGGCGACTAAGGCCCTCGATAAGGTTCGAGTGGAACCGGTTGTCCAAAAGGCTCCCTTCGCTTCCCACAAGGTGCGTGTGGAAGTAATAAGGCTGCCAGCAATCGATGACGGACGCGCATTTGCCGACTTTGCCATCCTTGAAACGCAGCAACGTGGAGGAGCTGGCTGGGTATTCGTACCTGGCGTAGGTGGGATGATCAGAGCGGCTGCCAAGGGCAAAGACCTCTTCGACTTCCTGGTTCATGCAAAGCAGGAGCGCATCCATGGCATGGCATCCCGCCGCCAGCAGGCTGCTGCCACACGCCTCGTTCGTGGTGCACCATTCGAACTCGCGGTACCACGGGCCGATCCCGTGGTAGTAATCGACTTCGGCATAATGCAGCGACCCAAGCAAGCCGCGGTCGAGCACCGACCGGATCGCGCGGAACTGCGAAGAGAACCGAAGCTCGAAGCAGACGCAGAAGTTGACGCCCGCTTTGCGCACGGCCGACTCGATCTCCCGGACATCGGCGAAATTCAGGGCGAGCGGTTTTTCGACGATGACATGCTTGCCTGCGAGCACGGCGGCGAGCGTATGCTCCTTATGCTGGGCGTGGTAACTGCAGATCGACACGACATCGAGAGTCTTGTCGCTCAGCATCGCATTCAGATCGGTATAAACCTGGATCGGACATCCGTGACGGGCGGTAACTTCCCGCGAATCGAGCGCGCGCGACGAGCATACGGCCGTAACCTGCCCGAGCGCGCTGCTCTGGATGGCCGCGATATGCGCTCCGGCTGCCCAGCCGTAGCCGACGATTCCAACATTGAGTTTTTTCATGGTTTGTTACTGCCCTTTCAGCCAGGTGCCAAATCCGATAATGATGGTCGACAGGATAAGCAACCCGATGCCGCTCGCGATCAAGCTATGGGCTTTGCGGCTGGAGCCTTTCCATTCGCGGAAGATCCAGCCCCACATGGTGCTGAAGATAATGATGCTCGCCATGTGAAGGGTCCACGAAGCGAAGCCGAACTTGCCCATCTGGGTTTCGCCCATGGTGTAGAAGAAGAATTGGAAGTACCACGTTGTGCCCGCCAGCGCGGAGAAAAGGTAATTCGACAACACGGGAATCCGGAGGTCAGCCGGGGCGGCCACCTCTACGAGCGTCGCCACGGACCCGGCGCCGTTTTGATCGGGTGCCCGGGGCGGGTCGGCGTGCTCCGCACGGATGTGGGTAGCCAGGTATTGGTAACCCGACTGGTTCCGAATGTTCAGCAGAACACACCAGATGAAGTTCGTGGTGAACCCGCCCAGCAAGACCACCACCAGTTTTGGCAAGCCGGTCCAGAGGGTCGAAGTCCCCGCGGCGCCGGAGGCCAGGCCGATAGGGTTTCCCGCCGTCAGCGCGAATGAGAAGCATGCGCTCATGATCCCCGAAAAGGTAGCCACCAGGATGCCTTTGCGGAAGTTGAACTCGGCAATGGCCGCTTTCTTCTCGGCTTCGGGCATCTCACGCTCTTTGGTCAAGCCGGCGTACGCCGCCACGCCAATCCCGATCAAACAGACGAACACACCGCCGAGCGTGACTTGACCAGGAAGCGTCGAAGCGATCTGCACAATTGTCTCTGCCACCGGGATGGACGGGACGAACACCTTGAAGATCGGCGGCAGCAACGTGCCGAATGCAGCGCAATATCCCAACGCGACGCCCATGCCGAGCGACATGCCGAGGTACCGCATCGTCAGCCCAAAGGTCAGCCCGCCAAAGCCCCACATCGCGCCGAAGAAATACGTCCACCAGAGTGTCCGCAAGGATTGCTGGCCCAGAACCCCGAACAGATCGTTGGTCAGGATGGACGCGAGAACGACCGGGCAAATGATCCAAGAGAAAAACCCGCCGACGAGCCAGTAGGTTTCCCAAGACCATTTCCTAACGCCCTTGTAAGGGACGTAGAAACTGCCCGATGCCAATCCGCCAAGCCAATGGAAGAAAACGCCGAGGAACGGGTTCACAATTCTAGATCGGGCTGAGTGTCAGATAAGAGTCTCAGCGCTTCGGTTCGAACGCCGGTCTTTGGCTTTCGGAACCTCGGCGGGTCATTGGCGCTTGGAAAGCACCGCCTGTTCGTATCGTTTCACTTCGGCCAGCCACGCGTCGCCGACGGGAACGTCCTTCGTCGCGCAGTAGTAATTCCAGACAGCCCCGATGGGCAGGGTCTTGGCTTCTTCCTGCAGAGCGAAGCGGGTGGTGAAATCGCTCGCGGCTTCGGCCTCTTTGATGGCGGGCGGCTCGAGAAGCGCGATCAGGAGCGCGCGAACCATGTTGCGCGCCCCAATGGTCCAGGCCGCGATGCGGTTGATGCTGGCGTCAAAGTAGTCGAGCCCGATGTGGATGCGGCTGGTGAAATGGTTGGCGACAATCTCGCGCGCGATCGCGAGGAGATCGTCATTAAGCGCGACGACGTGGTCGCTATCCCACCGCACTCCTCGGCTGACGTGCAAGAGGATCTCGGGCATGAACTGCAGCACGCTCGAAATCTTGTCGGCGATGCTTTCGGTCGGATGATAATGACCCGCGTCCAGCGTCAGCAGTCTCTTCCGGGTGAGCGCGTAACCGAGGTAGAACTCGTGCGACCCCACGACGTAGCTCTCGCTGCCGAGCCCAAAAAGTTTCGGCTCTACGGCATCGAGGTTCAGCTTGGTTGAAATCGGTTTCTTGAAGACGGCGTCGAGGGCGTCGGCCAACCGCTCGCGCGGCGCAACACGGTCGGCTGGGGTGTCCTTGCAGCCGTCCGGAATCCAGATGTTCGTCACGCAAGGCTTGCCAAGGCCTTGACCGATGGCCGCGCCGATCTCGCGGCTGAGGGCGCAATGGTTAATCCAAAAACGCCGAATCCCCTTGTCCGGGTGGGAAAGGGTGAAGCCGTCAGCAGCTTTCGGGTGTGAGAAACAGGTCGGGTTGAAATCCATGCCAATCCCGCGCTTCTTCGCCCAGGCAATCCAGTTGCGGAAGTGTTCGGGCTCGATTTCGTCCCGATCCACCTTCTTGCCGCCGAACTCACCGTAAAACGCGTGCAGGTTGAGCCGATGCTTGCCGGGCACGAGGGACAGGACCTTGTCGATGTCCGCCCGCAGTTCCTCCGGGCTGCGGGCTTTGCCAGGATAGTTGCCGGTGACAGCGAGACCGCCTCCGAGCGTACCGCCGAAATGCTCGAACCCCCCGACATCATCACCTTGCCAGCAATGCAGCGAGATGGGGATCAGGGCGAGGGCTCGTAAACACTCGTCTGTGTCCACGCCGAGCGCGGCGTATTGTTCCTGGGCGAGTTTATAGGTTCGTTCGAGGTTGCGAGGGGCAGGTTTCATGGTTTCTACTAGACTTGTCACGCCGAGCCCATAGGCTCGACCGGAATTCTTGCTTATGCTATGCGAGCGATCAATCTTTTAAACTTCTTTGGAACGTCCGCCCTGGTGGTGGCTGCGCTCAACCTGACCTCACCTCTTGCCGCCGCCGCCGGCGTTGAAGCGACCGGGCTCCGGTGTGAATACAAGACCAACCCCCTCGCCATGGACGAGGCCAAGCCCCGGCTGAGCTGGGTGGTGGAGGCAGGGCGAAATGGGCGGGGCGTGGTCCAGTCCGCCTACCAGGTGCTTGTTGCCAGCAGCCCCGATCTCCTGGACAAGAACCAGGGCGACCTTTGGGACAGCGGCAAGGTCGAATCCGACCAATCCACCCAGGTGGTCTGCGGCGGCAAAGCCGGCGCCCCTGGCCAAACCTGTTTCTGGAAGGTCAAAATCTGGGACCGCGAAGGAACCGTCTCCTCCTGGAGCGATCGGGCCCATTGGACGGTCGGGCTACAAAAACCGGCCGATTGGCAAGCGAAATGGATCAGATACGAACCCGCCGCCAAATCCGGAAACGCCGCTGTCCAGCAAGCGCTCCGACTCGATGAGTGCGCCTGGGTTTGGGCCAACGGCGCCAGTGCAGGCAGCCAACCCGCCGGAAAAATATTCTTCCGCAAGACGCTCCAGATTCCCGCCGGGCGCGAAGTGAAGCAGGCCACCTTCCTGCTCGCCGCAGACGATGCTTTTCAGTTGTTCGTCAATGGCCATCCAGCAGGGCAGGGGAGCACGTGGCGATCTGCGAGTGCGGTGGACGTGAGGGACCGGCTGCAACCGGGCGCGAACACGTTCGGCATCGAGGTCACCAACGGCGGCGAACGGCCCAGCCCGGCTGGATTGCTTGGACGCCTGGTGATCGCGTTTGAGAGCGGGGAACTGCTGACGATGCCTGTCGATACCAGTTGGCTGACGAGCCGCGAGGCAGGCGAACGCTGGAGCGTGACTGATTTCGACGCGTCAAGTTGGAAGCCCGCTGCCCAGGTCGCGCGGTTTGGCGATCAGCCCTGGGGCAAGGTCAGCGTGGGAGTGGCGGAGATTGAACCGGCGCCTTTCTTCCGGAAGACCTTCAACGTCTCGAAAGGCGTGCGCCGTGCCACAGCCTTCGCGTCCGCCCTGGGTGTTTATGAGCTTCGGCTGAACGGCGAGCCCGTCGACAAGGATGTGCTCTCCCCGGGATGGAGCGATTACAGCAAGCGCGTGCATTACTTCGGGTACGACGTGACCCGGCATATCAATCGTGGGGAAAACGCCCTCGGAGCGATTCTGGGCGACGGCTGGTATGCAGGATACTTGGCTTTCAGCGGCCGGCGGCATTATTACGGCGACAAAACGTGCCTGATCGTCCAGCTCCAGCTCGAGTACCAGGACGGCACCCAGGAGATCATCGGCACCGATGATACCTGGAAAGCAGCGACGGGCCCCATCGTCGAAGCCGACATGCTCATGGGCTGCGTTTATGACGGGCGCAAAGAGTTCCGGGGCTGGGATCGCGCCCGGTTCGACGACAGCGCCTGGACCAAGGCGATCGTGGACACCGCCCTCAAAGCCAATCTTGTCGCCCATCCGGGCGAGCCCATCCGCAGGATCGAAGAAGTCACTGCGAAGAAGGTCACCGAGCCGGCGCCAGGTGTTCACGTGTTCGATCTCGGGCAGAATCTGGTGGGTTGGGTGCGTCTCAACGCGCGGGGTGAAGCGGGCCAAAAGGTCGTCGTGCGCCATGCGGAAATGCTCAATCCTGACGGGACGATCTACACCGCGAACCTGCGGGCGGCGAAGGCTACGGACACATTCTACCTGGCCGGCGGTGCCAAGCGGGCTTATGAACCTTACTTCACCTTCCACGGCTTCCAGTACGTCGAAGTGACCGGGCTGGACTATAAACCGAGCCTCAGCGACGTCACCGGCATTGTGGTGCATTCGGACCTGCCGCGCGCCGGTTGGTTCGAGTGTTCCGAGCCGCTCGTCAACAAGCTCACCCTGAATTCGCTCTGGGGACAGAAAGGCAACTTCCTCGACGTGCCGACCGATTGTCCCCAACGCGACGAACGCGCCGGGTGGACGGGCGATGCCCAGGTCTTCATGAAGACCGCGTGCCTGAACATGGACGCCCCCGCTTTTTACACCAAGTGGCTGCGTGACCTTTGCGAGGATTCGCAGCGCGCCGATGGCGGATTCGGCGACGTCGCGCCGCACGTGAGTGTTGTTGGGTTCGGCAATACCGGCTGGTCTGATGCCGGCCCGGTCTGCAACTGGCGCATGTATGAACTGTATGGAGACACGGGGGTCTTGGAACAGCATTACGACTCGCTCGTGCGCCATATGGATTACCTGCATGCAACGAGCAAGGACCTCGTGCGCGGCACGCTCGCCTATGGCGATTGGCTCAGGCTCGCGGGCCCGCAACATTCCGAAGTGATCGGCACCGCCTATTATTACTACACCACCAAACTGATGGTCCGCATCGCCGAAGTGCTGGGCAAAAGTGCCGATGTCGAAAAGTACCAGACTCTCGCCGAACAAATCCGCGCCGTGTTCGTGAAGAACTTCATCAAAGCGAACGGCCAGATTCTCGATGGCAAGAACGAGACGGGCCAGACCTTCTATGCGCTGGCGTTTGGCACGGGCCTGGTTCCGGCGGAAATGAAGTCCAAGGTCGCCGAGCAGTTCGTGGCTTCGATTCGCAAACAGGACGATCACCTGGCAACTGGATTCCTCGGAACGCCCTTCGTTCTGTTCGCGCTCCAGGAGGCGGGGCACCTGGACCTGGCCTACAAACTGGTGCTGAACAAGACCTACCCCTCTTGGCTCCAACAAGTGATTTGGGGTTCCACCACCATGTGGGAACGCTGGGATGGCTGGCGGCCCGACAAAGGCTTCCAGGACGCCGGCATGAATTCCTTCAACCATTACTGGCTCGGGTGCGTCAGTGAATGGCTCTTCACACGCGCCGCCGGAATGGATACCGATGGCCCGGGCTTCAAGCGGATCGTCATCCGCCCCGAAATTATCGATCCCGCCAAGGGCTTCAGCTGGGTCAAGGCCACTTACAAATCTATTCGGGGCGATGTGACCAGCGCCTGGAAACTCGACAAAGGCCAGTTCTATTTGGATGTGACGGTCCCGGGCAATTGCACGGCGACGGTCTCCGTGCCCGCCAAAACGGCGGACGCTGTCCTTGAAGACGGCAAACCTGCCGCCAGCGCCCGTGGGGTGAAATTCCTGCGCACGGAAGGCAATCGCGCTGTGTTTGAGGTCGGCTCCGGCCAGTACACCTTCGAAAGCCGCCTGTAAGCGGCCCACGTCCTCGCACCGCGGCGAACTCGAATCGGGTTCGCCGCGAAGCACGGCATTCTTTCAGCTTCAATCCGGCAGTTGTTTTGAACAGAAGATTTCTATTTCGATGGCTGACCCTGGTCATGACACAGCGAGTGGCTCCCTTCCATTGGTCGACCTGCCACGGTTAGGGTTGCTTCTGCTGCGCGGCCCAGGCGATGAAGCCCCGAGCGGACTCAAAACTGAGATTAACACTGTTCGAAATGAAAACACCCTGCAGACCTGGTGTTTACAGAAGTTAACGAGGCAACGAAGATCTGGCCTGCTCTTGGTTACCTCGTTGCCTTCTGTAAGGGGCCAGGGTTTTCACTTTGTTGTGTTGGACGGGGGCATGGAGCGACGCGGGAATTTCGAACCAACCGCTGGAGGCAACCGGCGGGAGCGCACCGAGTGGGCCCCAGGAGCGAGTGGTTGTTCGGAGCCTCTCGCTGCCGGTGCCTCAGCTGGTCGTTCGGCGAAATGAAGGCATCCTTGTTAATTGCGGGTCTTGCGTTGCTCGTATCGGGTTGCACCGGGTCGCAATACCGTCTGCCTGGCACTTGGGAGCAGCCCAAGGCCCTGACGATGGAAGTTTGCGAGAGGCGGATCGCCATCTCCAAGGGGCTAGACCCGTCCAGATCGAGCACGAGTGGCGCCGGGTCGGTGATCGGCGTCTTTCGGCGATATTCGCGCGCTTGAGTATCGGTTCGTCGGCGGTATGCTTGCACTATGAGTAGCATTCAGGAGATCGAAGAGGCGATTGCGAGTCTCCCACGGGAGGATTTTCTTCGGCTCCGCGATCGTATCCAGCAGCGGTTCGAAGATGAGTGGGACAGGCAATTCGAAGAGGATGTCGTCAGCGGGAGGCTGGAGCAACTTGGGGAGCAGGCGCTTTCAGAACACCGAGCGGGAAGGAGTACGCCTTTTCCCGACAATGCGGAGTAGAGCAGTCAGGAGCTTCTGGGAGGGGTATCGAGCGCTGCCGTCGGATATGCAGCGCAGCGCTGTTAAGCAGTACCGCTTGTGGTTGGAGAATCCACGGCATCCATCTGTTCGATTCAAGAAGGTGGGCAGATATTGGGCGGCCCGCGTGAGTGATGACTATCGGGCTGTGGGGATTTTAGACGGAGATACGGTGGTCTGGTTCTTCATCGGAACTCACTCTGAGTACGGGCGCTTGCTAAAGAAGCAATCATGAAACCGAACCAGCCGCTGCACTGAACAGCCGCTAGCCACGGCGTTTGCGGACGTGCTCTGATTATCGAATGCCAGATAGCCTGCTGGCGTTTTCTGGTTGTCGGCGGCTGTCGGTGAGCTCATCGTTCGACGGACAGCACCATAGGCGGCGTTGAATTCCGGGGGCCTCGCAAGTAGAGTTGACAAAGAATGATCGATTGGAGCACATGCGCTGCGGTAGAACGTTCGCCCGGCAGGGTGAGTGGGGCGTGGGTCTTCCGTCGCACGCGGGTTCCGGTGCGTGCTCTGTTTGAGAACCTCGGGGATGGCGCCACTGTCGATGATTTCTTGGAGTGGTTTCCTGGAGTCACCAGAGCTCAGGTGGATGCCGTTCTTGAGCACGCAGCAGCAAGTCTGGAAACGCAAGCAATGGCATGAAGGTGCTGTTTGACCAGGGACCCCGCTTCCCCTCCGGCGACACCTCCACCCACATCAGGTTGACAGCGCCGCTGAGGCAGGCTGGTCGGAGTTGGAGAATGGCGAGTTACTCCACCGAGCGGAAAGCGCGGGGTATGACGCTTTGATCACAACCGATCAGCAGCTGCGTTACCAGCAGAAGTTATCAGGCCGGAGGATACGGGTCCTCGTTCTGATGACAACCTCTTGGCCCCGGATCCAGCCAAGGGCAGGCGACGTGCGAGCGGCCTTGGAGAGACTGGCAGAGGGGCAATATGCGGAAGTCGCATTCGAAAACGTCGAACGAGGCCGCTGCACCGAACCGCCGCCCCGCGCTTAGGTTGGGGCGGGCCGGGCTTTTCAGGAGCTGGATTGTCTGCCAGAGCCCGGTTTCCGGCGGCGGTCGGTGAGCTTTGTCGATCCTGGTGGTGGACGGGAAAGCCGGCCACCGGTCCAGGAGCAAAACAGTTGTGAACAGGATGGCTAACCCGTCGTTGGAAACGAGCTGCCGCAGGCCGTCTCCGCTTACAGCGCTTCGGGACCTCGAACAGTGCGTCCATCGTTCTACCGGCGTTTTCAGCGGCAGTCGTTCAACTTGGTGTTGAACCCGCCCTGAAGTATAAGTCCTTCAAGAGATACGAGCTAGCCATGCACACGGATGCTCCTTCTGCGAGAAAGATGGATCGAAAGCGTATTGTACAACTTGCGCTCTTGCTCATCGTTGCGGCCTATGCTCACAACCTGTTTCACGAGTTCGGCCACTGGCTCGTGGGGACAATCCTTGGCAATCAGATGAGCATGAACTTGGACGGCACTTGGCCGACCAGTGGCAGCTATCCTCAGGAATGGCACTCGCCTGCGGTCGGAATCGGAGGCCCCGCTTTTTCGATCCTGATGGCTTTGATTGCTTTAATCGTCGTTGAAAAGTACAGGACAGTCTTTGCTTTTCCCTTCCTGTTCTTCCCCCTCTTTTCCCGTTTGTTCTCATTAACCCTCGGGAATTTTGCGGCTCAGGACGAAGCAGGAATATCCGCATCGCTGGGATTGGGAAAGTATACTGTCGCGATCATCGTTTGCTCACTGTTGCTTGCGCTAGTTTGGAAAGGCAGCCTCAAGCTCAAATTGGGTTTCGTCGCTCTGAACGGCTGGATCTTCGGGAGTACGGTTTGCATGCTGATCGTGATATACACCCACAAACTATTCCGCTAATGATGGGAATGGTGTCCAACAAGACGCTGGAGACGAACTGCCGCCCCGCCTCTCCGCTCGACGCGTGGCGGCAATTCGGATGCGCCATTCACGCACAAGCTTGCGTTTCCGGCGGCAGTCGCTCGGCTTTGCGTTCACTCAAACGGTTGGTTTCCGGTCTTGATGGCGCGTTCCCATCCGGCAAAATTCCTTTATGAGCGTCAAGGAACAGGTCTTACAGGCAATCCAGCGTTTGCCCGACGACATTGACTTCAGAGACGTGACCGACGAGATCGCGCTCTTGGCGGCAGTGCATGAAGCCGAACAGGACATTCAGGAGGGTAGAGTTGTCTCGAATGAACAGATGCGGTCCCGCATTGAGGGATGGACGCAAAGATAATTTGGACGGAGCGGGCCTCCAGCGACATCGAGGCGATCGTGCGCTACATTGCGCGCCGCAATCCGGAGGCAGCGAGCCGAATCGGATTAGGGATGTACGACCGAGTTCAGATCCTGGTAAAGAACCCGGCAGCCGGGTCGTCCCTGGCTGAATTACGCGCAGGTGGTTGGCAAAAGCTCATCTGCCGCCGTTGGAAGATCGTCTATACAGTGCGGGACGACCACATCATTGTGGGAAGAGTCTGGCCAGCCGCGATGGGAGAAGCAGACCTCGATACACCCCTGTGAACAAATGGGCAAACCAGCCGCTGGAGCCAATGACGAGGAAGCGTGGTCACATTGCAGAGTGACCGCAGAGTCGTTTTGTAACGGTAACGAATTCGTATGCTGTTTTGCTCAAACCACTTATCTGTGCGACACAGGAATCCAGAGGAATCCAGTGCGGAATCCAGGAATCCAAGGATCCAAAGGAATCCAGAATTCACGCGGGCGACAATGGAATCATAATCGAGCCCGTTGCCATCCGTGTGATCCGTGCCATCCGCGGTGAATGCACCATTCTCCGCTTGACCCTCGCGATCTCGATTCCTATCGTCCCGCACAGCCCAGGCAGTTCGCTCTTGCGAAGGAACCCGAAGCCTTAATCCAGACGAACCGAGATTATGCGCGTTGTCCCAAGCTGCCATGCTTTCGGAAGGCTGGTGTCCAGTCCGGGACCGTTCCTGACAGGGGTGCTGCTGGCCTGGACCATCTTCTTCGCGCCGATCTTCCAAGGTTTGTGCGTCGGAGCCGAGCGCTCGCAAGGCGACCTTCGTTCGGGGACTCTTTCGGCTGAGGTTCAATTGCAGGCGGGCGCGCTGAAGCAATCCGCGGTGGAAATCGCGCATCAATTGGTGGAGGCCTATCCGCAAGACGCCCTGACTCACGCCCTCCTGGGCTCCGCGAACTACAACACAGGACGCTCCGCGGAAGCCACTAAGAACCTTCAAAAGTGCCTGGAATTGAATCCCAACCAAGCGGATGCCTACGAGATTCTTGGGCGCATCGCCTATGAAAAGGGTCAACCGGAAGAGGCCGTCCGACTCTGCCACGAGGCGCTCAAACGGGGTCCTCCCAACCCCGACCTTCTCAACCAACTTGGTCGCGCCTACATGGACCTGGGCCGGACGGGCGAGGCTGTCGGCACACTGGAGAAGGCCGTCAACCTCCCGCGCCCCACGAGCGAAAGCAGTTACCTTCTTGGCCAAGCCAGGTTGCAGGCGCGTGAGTATGCTCGCGCCAAAGAGAGCTTCCAGCGCGCGATCGCTTTGTTGCCGGATCATACGCAGGCGTTCTTCGGCCTTTACACCGCGTGCATGCGGCTCGGGCAGACCGAAGAAGCCGCCCGATACCGCGAGCAGTTCCAGAAACTCGAAGCCGCCGATCGCAAGACGCTGACCAGTCGCAGCGCCCAGGAAGACACCTTGACCGGCCTGCCGTTGGTGCGCACCACCGTGGCGCGCACTTTGTTCGGCGCCGGCCAGGTGTACAGCCTGCACAAAGAGACCGCCAAAGCCGCGGAGCTTTTCCGCAAGGCCGCCACGCTCGACGGCGAAAATATCGTTTACCGCGCTGCGCTCGAATCGTCGTTCGTCTCCCGCAAGGCGGAAGCGGAAGGCGTGAAGGTCTTCTCCCAACTCGTCGCGGAACAACCCGGCAGCGTTCTGAACCACTTCTTCCTGGGCCGCCTGCACGCTCGCCTGAACCAATTCGATGCGGCCGAGCGCGCTTTTCGGACAGTGCTGAATGCGGTCCCGGACTGGACGCAAGCCTCACGCGCGCTGGTCGAGCTTTACCTGCGCGCCGATCAGAAGCCGGCCGAAGCCCGAACCCTGGCGCTTCGCCTGGTGGAGCTTGAGCCTAGCGGTCCCAACTACTACTTGCTCGGGCTGGCCTGCTTGAAGAGCAACGACCGCCCCGGCGCCGTGGAAGCCATCAAGCAAGCCGCTGCCCGCAGTCCGAATGAGCCCAGGTTCCGGCAGCTTCTCCAGCAACTCGAACAAGCGCGGTAATATGAAGGCGCTCTCCAACCTGAGGCACCGGTTGCGCGCCGACGTTTCGGTTTGCCTGCCAGTCCTGGTTGCGGCCGCGGTGGCAGGTGCTGAGCCGGAGGCGCCCTGCTCGATCCAACTCCGCGATGTCACCCGCCAGACCGGGATCGACTTCATCCACACCGACGGCAGTTCGGGCCGCCGGTACATTGTCGAGACCGTCTCCGCCGGGCTGGCCTTGCTTGACTACGACCACGATGGCGACGTGGATATTTACTTCCTCAACGGCGCGCCGCTTCCCGGGTCCCAAATGAACCCGCCGCCGCGAAATCGGCTTTACCGGAACGAAGGCGGCTGGAAGTTCACCGATGTCACCGAACAGGCGGGAGTCGGCGATACCGGGTATGCGCTGGGTGTGTGCACAGGCGATTACGACAACGACGGCGATCCCGATATCTACGTCAACAATTACGGGCACAACGTGCTCTACCGAAACAACGGGAATGGCACGTTTACCGACGTGACCCGGGAGGCGGGCGTCGATCCCGGTCACCGGGTGGGCGCGGGCGCTTCGTTCCTCGACATGGACGGCGATGGGGACTTGGACCTGTTCGTCTCGAACTACATCGAGTTTACGTTCGAGACCCATGGCATTTCACACATGAGCGGCTTTCCGGCTTATGTTGGGCCACTTCATTACCCAACAACAGCCAATGTCCTTTATCGCAATAACGGCAACGGCACGTTTACGGACGTGAGCGTCGCTTCCGGCATCGCGGCCTCACGAGGCTCGGGCATGGGGATGATCTGCGCCGATTACGACAACGACCGGGACACGGACATTATCGTGGGGAACGATCTGGGCGCCAATTTCGTGTTTCAAAACGACGGCACCGGCAAGTTCAGGGAGGTGGGAGCCGCGATTGGCCTCGCTTACGACGCCCTGGGCAACGTCCATGGCACCATGGGCGTCGAATGCGCCGACTGGAACCATGATGGCTGGCTGGATTTCTTCACGACGGCTTACCAGCGGCAAATGGCCACTCTCTACGAGAACAAAGGCGGCATCTATTTCGAGGATATCTCGCGCCAGACAGGCGCCGGAAGCGGCACCTATCCCAACGTCACTTGGGGAACAGCCATGGTCGACCTGGATCACGACACGCACCGCGACATCTTCATCGCCTGCGGTCATCTTATCGATAACGTGGACCTGTTCGACGACACCACCAGTTATCATGCGCGGAATATCGTCCTGCAGAACACGGGCAAAGGCAGGTTCCTCAATGTCACCGACCGTTGCGGCGATGGCCTGCTGCCCAAGCTCAGCAGCCGCGGGGCCGGATTCGACGACCTGGATAACGACGGCGACGTGGACGTCGTGATCCTGAACTCGCGGCGTGAACCGACCCTTCTCCGAAACGATTCCACCGGCTCGAATCACTGGCTCCAGGTGCAATTGCGCGGCACGAAAACCAATCGCGACGGCATTGGCGCCCGGGTATCCGTGACCGCGGGTGGCTTGACCCAGATGGACGAAGTGCATAGCGGCCGCAGTTATCAAAGCGATTTCAGGAAGCGCCTCTATTTCGGCCTCGGCCAGCGCAAGACGGTGGAACAGGTCCAGGTGCAATGGATCGGCGGCGGCGTGGATACGGTCTGCGCTGTGCCGATTGACCGGCTGGTGACGATCGAAGAAGGGCGCGGGCTTGTGCGATGAGCCGCCCCGTCTTCCAGACTGCTTCGCGCTGGTTGGGCTTGTTTGTGTTCACCGCGGCTCTTCCAGTCCTCCGCGCTGCCGAGTCGTCCATCTGTCTGACCGACGTCACCTCGGAAACGGGCCTCACCTTCGTCCATACGGACGGCAGTTCCGGGCAGCGCTACATCGTTGAGACCGTCTGCTCCGGCCTGGCAACGTTCGATTACGACGGCGATGGGGATATCGATATTTACTTTTTGAACGGCGCGCCATTGCCCGGGTCGCGTGTGCCCGCTTCCCCGCCGCGGAATGCGCTTTACCGAAATGACGGCGGCTGGAAGT
Organism: uncultured Verrucomicrobiota bacterium; assembly: GCA_964578605.1. GTDB lineage: Bacteria > Verrucomicrobiota > Verrucomicrobiia > Limisphaerales > SIBE01 > JAXMHN01. The sequence continues at coordinate 16,202 of CAZODO010000073.1, forward strand.
TCACCGATGTGACCGAAGCGGCCGGGGTGGGCGATACCCATTTCGGCCTCGGCGTCTGCGTGGGCGATTACGATAACGACGGTGACCCGGATCTTTACCTGAACAATTTCGGTCCCAACATCCTTTACCGGAACAACGGGAACGGAACGTTCACCGACGTGACCCAAGCCGCCGGGGTTGGCAACGGTAACAAGGCCGGCGCGGCGGCCTTTTTCCTGGACATCGACAACGACGGTGACTTGGACCTGTACGCAGGCAATTACGTGGACTTCTCTTTCGAGAAACACCAGCCGCGGTTCTTGAACGGCCACCCCGTGTATGGCGGCCCGATGCTGTACGGTCCCATTCCCGACACGCTCTTTCGCAACAACGGCGATGGCACTTTCACCGACATCAGCCGCGAATCCGGCATCGCCGCCCACGCCGGAACGGCTATGGGCGGTGTTTGCGCTGATTACGACAACGACGGCGACACCGACATCATCATCGGCAACGACGCCATGGCCAATTTCGTCTGGAAGAATGATGGCACCGGGCGGTTCGAGGAAGTCGGGCTCCTGTCCGGCCTCGCGTATGACCTTCACGGGATCGGCATGGGAACGATGGGGGTCGAATGCGGCGATTTCGACAATGACGGCCAACTCGACTTCTACATGACCGCGTATCAAAAGCAGCGGCCGGTCCTCTACCGGAACCTGGGTGAGGGCTTGTTTGAAGATGTGACCAGCCTTACGGGCGCCGGCGGCAGCATGTTCAACCAGGTCACCTGGGGTCCGGGCCTGATCGATTTCGACAACGATGGTGACCGCGACCTTTTCATCGCCACCGGCCATCTCCAGGACAATGTCGAACTGTGGGACGACACCACCACCTACGAAGCCCTGAACGTGCTTCTGGAGAACAACGGCCAAGGCAAGTTCGGCGATGTCTCTTCGCGCGCTGGCAGCGGGATGGCCGTGAAACGCAGCAGCCGCGGGGCGGCGTTCGACGACCTGGATAACGACGGCGATATCGACGTCGTGATTCTCAATTCCCGGCGCGAACCCACCCTGCTCCGAAATGACACCCCGCCCGGCAATCATTGGCTCCGCGTCAAGCTCACCGGCACCAGGAGCAACCGGGACGGCATTGGCGCCCGCGTCACGGTGAAGGCGGGCGATCTAACGCTTGTTGATGAAGTCCACAGCGGTCGCGGTTACCAAAGCCATTACGGCTTGCACCCTCACTTTGGCCTTGGCACTCGAACCCAGGCCGACTCGATCGAAGTCCGCTGGATTGGGGGCGGCACCAATCGTCTGGAAAACGTGCCAACCGACCGCGTGGTCCAGATCGCGGAACCCAAGTGACCTGCCAAAGCAGGCCAGGCCGCACCGTTGACATGTCGAGGGCAATACCGTCACTTCGGGGATTTGGCGCCCAAGCGTGAAGGAGAATGCGACGGGCTTGTCTAAGCCAATGCCACGGATTATTCTTTTTCAGTGAGTACGGTAAACGAGATCCAGGTGGCCCTGCCCAAACTGACTCCCGAGGAATTGCGGGCGGTCGACATCGCGCTTCGAGAGCAATTCCGTGCCCGCAAGCTCGCTATTGTCTACGACGATGCCTATGTTGCGGTTGTCAGCAATTATTGAGTGACCGAACCTTCGTCACCGATTATTAGTAATTGCTGATTAAGGCGCAGCAGAACGGCACAGGTTGCTGCGGTCGGTGCGTGATCACACTGTTCAACAGATGGCGCCAACGTAGGGTCTGGGCGTGGGCATTGCTGCTCAGCCTACCCCCGCTTGGCTTTTCCGGACTCGCAGCCAGCGCTGGCCCTACGTCCGCCCCCGCTGATGCTGAGTACCTCCTTCGGGACTGGGACACCGAGGATGGCCTGCCTGAGGACTCGGCCACGGCCATCGTGCAGAGCCAGGATGGGTACCTTTGGTTCGGCACGTTCAAGGGTTTGGTGCGCTTTGATGGGGTGAAATTTGGAATCTTCGATCCCAGCAACACGCCGATGCTGCCCAGCGCGGGCGTCGTAAATTTGCACTTGGACGAAGGAGGCCGGCTGTGGGTGAGCACTTACCGCGGCCTTGTGGTGCGCGAAGGGACAATTTGGCGGCCGCTGCCTAAGGAGGACGGAGCCGCTATCGACGCTGTCCGTACCTTTTCGGAGCGCGCCAATGGCGATGTGCTGGTCACCACCTTCAACGGACAAGTCTACGAGTTTTCAGGGGGGGAGTTGCGCGAACTGCCGTTACCGCCTGGTGAGAAAGGGAAGGGATACTTCGGGGGCGCGGACGAGGATGGCCGTTGGTGGGTGGCACAAAACAAGTTCATTGGCCGGTGGGAAAGCGACCGGTGGGTGTCGATGATTTCGCCGCCGGACGTGCCTGCAGATGCCGTCGCCTTAGGCCCAAGCCGCGATGGGGGCTTGTGGCTGTTGCTCGGAAAGGAACTCTGCAAGCTGCGGCGCGGCGCCGAAGTCGTTCGTAACGCTTTGGCGGACAAGCCAGGCGGCGTGTGGAGCTTGGCGGAAGACAGCCAAGGCAACGTATGGATTGCCTCCTACAACGAGGGGTTCACTCGGGTAACAGTCGGCGGCGCCATGCGGCGTTGGGCGGCAGCCGATGGCACGTCGGATAATGGGAGATGCGTCTTCGAAGATCGCGAGCGGAGCTTGTGGCTGGGCACAAGCGGGGACGGTTTGCTGCGCCTGACCCGCCGGCGCTTCCAGCATTTTGGACTAACCGTCGGCCGCAAGGGCTCGCAGGTCCATTCCGTCTCGGCGGACCCGAACGGAGGGGTATGGGCAGCGACTTTCGGACAAGGCTTGTTTCACCTGAGTGACGTCGGCGTAATCGATCGTCTCCCGCCCGTGCTCACGAACAGCATTCCCTATCTCCAAAGCGTGTTAGAGGATCGGATGGGGCGGCTTTGGGTCAGCAGCATGGGAGATGGGATTAGGCTCTACGACAGGGCTGGGGCTGATCCTGTCCGTTCGGTCCAGGCTGGGGGGCTCAATGTAATTGCGTTGTTTGAGGATTCGCGCGGGCAGATCTGGATGAGTGCTGCTGGCGGTTGGGTTTCGCGGTCGGATGGGAAAGATTTCACGGTGTTCGATGCCGAGGCTGGTTTGCCCGGGGATGCAGGCTTCGGCTTTGCCGAGGACGCCGCCGGCGCGATCTGGGTGGTCAGCGAAAGCGGCCTTTTTCGCCGGTCCGGTGAAGGCCCCTTCATCCAGGTGACAGATGCCACCGGAGCGGCGATTCGGAATGTGGGCTGCCTGAAAGCCGATGGGGATGGATCAGTGTGGCTCGGTTCGTCCGACCGTGGCCTGCTGCGCTGGAAACAAGGCACGGTCGCCGTTCTGGACGCGGACCGCGGCTTCCCGGTCACTGCCGTCGATGGCATCGTCGAGGATGATCGCGGGTTCTTTTGGATGACCTCCGGCCGACGGGTGGTGCGGGCGCATCTCCCCGGACTCCAAGCGGCAGCCGACGGACGCCTGGCACGAGTGAGCTGCCAGATCTTTGACGCAAGTGACGGCCTGGTCGGAGCGGAATTTGCCCAAAGACGCCAGCCCACCAGCACCAGGGATAGGCATGGCCGCTTGTGGTTTGCCACCACCAAAGGAGTGGCTACAATCGACCCAGCCGCTCTGCAGTTGAACGGGCAGGTCCCACCGGTTCACGTTGAGGAGATTTCCTTCGATCGCCCCGCAGCTCCGGTCACTGACACCATCGCCGGTCGGCAACGCACTCGGGAAACCCACACCGAACTAAGAGGGCCATTTGCCAGCCCGGTCGTCCTGCCCGCCGGCAGTTGGCGCATCGCGATCCGGTATTCGGCATTGAGTTTGCCTGCGCCGGAGAAGATGCGTTTCCAGGTTAAACTCGAGGGTGCGGATCGGGCTTGGGAGGAGGCGGAAGAACGCCGCACCGCGTCCTATTACGAACTGCCGCCGCGCGAATATGTTTTCCGGGTGCGGGCGGCCAACAATGACGGCGTCTGGAACGAGACGGGTGCGAGCCTGGCTTTCACCGTGCTACCGTACTATTGGCAAACCGGGTGGTTCCGCCTCGGTACGGGGCTGCTGCTGGTGGCGCTGGGCGGCGCTTTGGCGTGGTCCCGATTCCGCCGTCACATTGCCATCGTCCTGGAACGCGAACGCCTGGCGCACGAGATGCAACACTTGCGCGAAGAGTTGGCTCACTCCAGCCGTGTTTCGACCATGGGGCAACTGGCTTCCTCGCTCGCGCATGAGCTCAATCAGCCGCTCAGCGCGATTTTGCGCAATACGGAGGCCGCGGAGTTGCTCATCGAACAGGTTCCTCCCGATCTCGCGGAGATTCGCGCCATTCTGACGGATATCCGCCTGGACGATCAGCGGGCGGGCGGAGTGATCGACCGCATGCGCGCATTGCTGAAACGGCAGAAGTCTGAGCGAACGCGCCTCGCTCTGGACGAATTGTTGCATGAAGTCGGGGCTTTGGCCCGGACAGACGCCCTCCGTCGGAAGGTCCAGATGACCGTGGAGGTGGCTCCCGGCCTTCCGCCCGTTTACGGGGATCGCGTCCAGTTGCAGCAAGTGCTGCTCAACCTGATTCTCAATGGCATGGACGCGATGAGCGAGGAACCGCCTGAAAACCGCCGGCTTATTGTGGAAGGCCGCCAGACGGAAGCGCAGACCCTTGAGGTTAGGGTGCGAGACCGCGGCCCGGGCGTTCCCGCGCTGAGCGTGCCCCGTCTGTTCGAGCCGTTCTTCTCAACCAAGCCGCATGGCATGGGCTTCGGGCTCTCCATCTCACGAACCATCATCGAGGCGCACCAGGGGAAAATCTGGGTGGAGAACCAGGCCGAAGGCGGCGCGTGTTTCGCGTTCACGTTACCGGTAATCGGTGATCGGTGACCTCTGACCACCGCCCCCTTTACTCAACCCCGGCCTCCTGCACCCGGTGCGCCAGTTCGGCCACCGAATGCACTCCGAGCTTCGTCGTGATGCTCGTTCGATGAAGTTTGACCGTCCGCTCGTGGATACCGAGATCCGCGGCGATTTGCTTGTTGAGTTTGCCCTGGAGCACGTGCCGGAGGACCTCTCGCTCACGTTCCGTCAGGGATTCGAACGGCTGGCGCAACGCCCGCAAACGATCACACTCGGCGCGGATTTGTGCGTTGCGGGCCAGCGCACGGTTGACCGCTGCAATCAGGTCCTCCTTGGGTGCACGTTTGGTGAGAAAATCATCCGCCCCGCCTCGCATCGCCTGCACGGCCGCGGGAACATCTCCGTGGCCGGTCAAAAACAGGATTGGGAGCAGACTCCCCGTCTTGCGCAAAGCCTGCTGCAGAGCCATGCCATCCATGCCCGGCATCTGCAGATCCGTAACCACGCAACCAGCCAGGTCAGGTTTTATATGAGCCAGAAAACCTCCTGCCGAATCAAACGCGGTCACGTGAAGACCCGAAGCCCGCAGCAGCCGAGAGACGGCCCGCAGGAAGGACATGTCGTCGTCCACGACGAAGACAGTGGCGGGTGGCTGTTGAGTCGAGTTGGAAGGCTTTGTTGTCACGGATGACGTTCGCAGAGTATCCCCTTTGTGGCATTGTTGGCTAGCTTCTTCAGCCTTTTTGAGCCAGCAATCAAGCGGCGCGCGACGGAGCCGCGAGCCCAACCCGGGGCATGGTCGGTCGCAGTGAGGTCACCGATCAACGATCACTGATCGCTGACCGCTGATCCTGGCCCCACCGAGACCTTCCCTAAAGGGCAGTAGCGGCGCTTTCGTTGCCTCTGGCAATGTCGCCCCATGCCGCAGTCTGCAACCCAGAACACCGTTTATGTCGCGGTCGTGGACGACGACGAAAGTGTGTGTCGCTCCTTCACTCGACTACTGCGCGCCGTTGGGTTTCAGGCGGTCACCTACGCATCCGCTGAGGCCTTTCTCGAGGATACCAAACGCCCCCAATTCGATTGCCTCGTGCTCGATATTCAGTTGGAGGGAATGTCCGGGGTGGAGCTCTGTCGGCGGTTGGTCGCAGTGCGGGACCCTGCACCGGTAATTTTCATCACGGCCCATGACGAACCGGAGGTGCGCGCGCAAGCCCTGGCCTGTGGGTGTGCCGGTTTTTTCCGAAAGATCGATTGCGGGCAACTGGTGATCGATGCCATCCGGCAGACGGTTCGCGGCACTCAGCTCAAGGTGCCGAACTCCGGCTGCGATCCAAATGCACCCTCCCCGAATGAATGAGAACCACCTTACTCATCTCACTCCTGACCGTTGTCGCTGCCCATGCTCAACCCGCTGATCCTGCCAATCCGGGCTTTTATCGCCCGCTCAGCCTCGCGCCTGCCGAGACGGTTTCCTCCGAGGTTGGCGGAGCGGGGGATGAGGAGAAAGCGAAAGCCGCTGAACTGGCCCAAAAGCTCCAGAACCCCATCGCCAACCTGATCAGCGTGCCCATCCAGAGCGTGAGCCAGTTGCTTAAGATTGGCAAACAGCCCATCAGCCTTGCTCTTGGCGGCAAGTATTACGCCGACGGCCCTGAGGGCGGCCCCGACTGGGGTCTCCGTTTCGTCGTCCAACTTCTCTTTCCGAAATGAACCACTGAAACCGCTCATCGGTACGAACAATTTTATGAAAGCTACAAGTCTCTCACTCGTCACACTATTTACGGCGACGATCGCCGGCTGCCTGACCGCGGCCGCCCAATCGGCCGACCCCGGTTGGCCACGCGTGTTCAAACAAGGCAGCAAACAATTGACCGTTTATCAACCACAGGTGGACTACTGGCGTGGCTACACCAACCTGCACTTCCGCTGTGCCATTGCCGTAAAAGGCGTATCCAAACAGGAGAAGTTTGGCGTGGCAGAAGTTGACGCTCTTACCGTGGCCGATCAAGCCGCCCGTGTGGTCGCGATCGTGCCCTTGAATCGCGAGCTGCGCTTCGCTAATGTGCCAGAGAAAGAGTTGGTCAAACTGCGCCAGGCGGTTGAAGAGCTAAATCCGTCCGGGCACGCGACCACGATCTCGCTGGATCGAATTATCGCTTATCTGGACCCAGGCTCGCAGCCCGTGCAGCCCCCCGTCGCCGTCAGCCTGGATCCGCCAAAGATCTTTGCCAGTAGTGCGCCCGCTATTCTGGTCATGTTCATGGGCGAACCGCAGTTCAAACCTGTCGAGACCGGCCGCACCGATTTGCTCTTCGCGCTGAACACAAACTGGGACGTGCTCTACGACAGTGCCAGCCGGCAGTATTACCTCTTGGAGGGCGAAGGATGGCTGACTGCGCCAGACGTTTTTAAGGGGCCCTGGGCCCCGGCGGTGGCCTTGCCGCCAGCTCTCTACTCGCTGCCGGCGACCGAGAACTGGGCAGAGGCGCGTAAGCGCTTGCCCGGTCAACCAGCCAAGGTTGCCCCCACAGTATTTGTGACAACGGAGCCGGCTGAGATGATCCTGACGCAGGGACCGCCCAGCTACATTCCTGTGCCAGGGACGCGCTTGCTGCGCGTCAACAACACGGACAGCGTGCTGTTCCTGCATACGGGCGACGGAAAGCTGTACTATCTGGTCGCTGGACGCTGGTTCCGCGGGAGCACTCTTAACGGGCCCTGGTCGGCGGCCAGCACGAATCTGCCGCTCGACTTTGCGCAAATTCCAGACAGCGATCCGGCGGCGTTCGTCAAGGCGTCTGTTCCCGGCACACGCGAGGCCCAGGACGCGGTGCTGCTCGCATCCATTCCTGCCACCACCACGGTCGACATCGCCACCGTGACGGAGAACGTCACGTACAGCGGTCCGCCCCAATTCGTGGCCATCCCGAGCACGACGGTCCAATACGCCGTGAACACGCCCAACCAGGTGTTCCTGGTGAACGGTGGGTACTACTGGTGCTACGGAGGCGCGTGGTTGGTCGGAGCCAGCGCGAATGGACCCTGGACGTACTGCTCCACCGTCCCGGCGGCCATCTATACCATTCCGCCTTCCAACCCCAATTACAACGTCACCTACGTGACGGTGCAAAGCGCCACGCCTACCACGGTTGTTTACAGCCAGACCTCCGGGTACAGCGGTCAGTACGTGGCGGCCACGGGCGTGCTGATGTTCGGCATGGGCATGTTGGTCGGCGCGGCCATCGCGAACGATTACCACGACCACTATTATTATTACCCCCCGCCTTGTCATTACTCATACGGGTGCGGTGCGGTCTATCACCACGGTTACGGTGGGTATTACGCTTCAGCTCACGTCTCCTATGGGCCCTACGGTGGAGCAGGACGGACGGCCTCCTACAATCCAGCCACTGGCACGTACGCCCGCTCGAGCTACGCCTATGGTCCCTACGGCAGCGCTGCCCGCGGCGCGGCCTACAATCCGTACACCGGCACCGCCGCGGTCGGTCGAACAGTGAACACGCCGTATGGGAGCGCCAGTCAGGGTGCCGCCTACAATGCCAGAACGGGCACGCGGGCGGCCGGGGGTTCCGTGAGCACCGCTTACGGGTCGGCCAGCCGTGCCGCGGCTTACAACCCGAGAACGGGCCAGTCGGCGGTGGCCGGCTCCCGATCCAGCGCCTATGGCAGCGCTAGCGCCGTACGAACGAGCTCGGGATCCGGCGCGGCCTCGTGGGACACAGCCAACAGCCAGGGCAAGGTCGCCAAAACCAGGTCTGGAGACGTGTATGCGGGTAATGGCGATACGGTTTACAAGAAGGACTCGAACGGGAACTGGTCGCAAAACTCCGGCAGCGGTTGGGAGAGCACCAGCAAGCCGCAAGCTCCCGCCACCCGGTCACAAACCTCCGCGACCTCCACCAGCACTTCCAGCGCAGGCCGCCAAGGGCAGGCGAGTTCCTATAAGCAGTCGCGGCCAACCACCGCGACCACGTCGTCCGCGTCCAGCAGTTGGAGCCAGCAGCAGAAAAGTCTGAACTCGCAATCCCAAGCTCGATCCTGGGGCAACCAGCAAAGTCAGAGCGCCCAATCGTGGCAGAGGTCCCCAGCGAGCAGCCGATCGTCTACGTCGAGTTCCTACAGCCGTTCCTCGGCTTCCAGTTCCCGCAGCCGCTCTGGGGGAGGCAGAAGATGAGTGATCGGTGATCAGAGGTCGCCAGCTGAATACCGCAACGACCACCTGCGCACTAAAACTGATTACCGTTCGCGAAAGACTGATCCCTGAAACCCGACCAAGAACACAGAGACACGAATGCAACTATGAATTGCTATCTCTCAGTCCTCACACTGCTGCTGGCCTCAGGCAGCCTGGCGCCAGCCCAACAACCCACTGCCCAGGAACGCGCCGTGGCTCTCAAAGCGTCGCTCGTGGCCAGCCAAGCCATCCTGAAGCAGTATGAATGGGTTGAAACCACCGTCGTCAGCCTCAATGGCGAGGAGAAGTCTCGCCAGCTGAACCGCTGCTATCATGGGGCTGACGGCAAAGTGCAAAAGGTGCCATTGACCACCCCGCCGCCGGCGGCGGACAAGCGCGGCCTGCGGGGAAGGATTGCCGCAGCCAAAAAGGAGGAGCTGACCGACTACATGAAAGAGGCTGTGGCCCTGATCAAAATGTACATGCCGCCCGAGTCGGCAATGATTCAGGCGGCCAAGGATGCCGGCAGAGTCACCATTCAGCCGCAGCCCGGCCAGTTCGTGCGGCTGACATTTGCCGATTACCTCAAAGCCGGTGACAGCTTGGCCGTGGACGTGGATCTAAAGAACAACCGGCCAATCCAAGCCAAAGTGGCCACCTATCTCGATTCGCAGAAGGAGCCGGTGACGCTGGACGTGCGCTTCAGCACACTCGACAACAACGCGACCTATCCTGTCAACGTGACTTTGGCTGCGCCGGGCAAAAAGCTGGGGGTCACCGTTAACAATTCAGGCTACCGCAGGCTGTAACCACGAACGAAGCAATTATTCAGTTTAACCCAAAACTCACAACTGTTATGAAACTCTCTCTCTCCTGGTTTGCCTTGCTTCTCACTGCCGGATTGATGGCGATGTCCCCATCGTCGGCGACCGCTCAAACTGAACAGGACATCATCGAAGTGGCCCGCAGTGTCATCAAAACGGACCGCCAGGCGGTCGTCGCACAAACCCTCCAGCTCACGGACGCGGAATCCAGCTCCTTCTGGCCGGTCTACCATCGGTATCGGGCCGACATGGACAAGGTGGGGGACGCTCTATTGCGGCTGGTGCGGGAGTACGCCCAATACTACCCGGACGTGCCTGACCAACGCGCCAGGAAGATGCTGACGGATCTCGGCAACCTGGAGAAGAAACATGCCGCCACCCGGACTGCATATCTCAAAAAGTTCGCCAAGATCCTGCCACCGGGGAAGATCCTGCGGTTCGCCCAAGTGGAATCCAGGCTGGACCTGGCGATGCGGCTCGGGCTCGCAGCCAATATCCCGCTCGTTCCCGTGCAAAACTAGACTCTAGAGAAATGAGTTATTCCCGCTCAAGGACGGGAGCCTTATGAAAAGCAAGCCCCTTTTCACCTCGATCGCCTGTGCCTGCGCGCTGGCCACCCTCAGCCGCGCGGAGGAGGGCGGCAGTGCCCATTACATGCCGGGCGCGACGGCGTCGTTCATTGACGCCTTTCCGGCCAAGCCGGGCGGCCTGGCCGTGCTTGATTACTTTACCTATTATGACGCCAACGCGCCTGCCAACCGCCGGTTGGCCCTCGGCGGCTTGCTCACTGCCGGCATTGACGCCACAGTCTATGCCAATACTGTCGCGGGGATCTACCAGACCCCCTGGCAGGTCTTGGGTGGCGGGTTGGCGTTTGGCGCGGCAGTGCCCTACGTCTGGATGGACGTTCGGGGCCAAGCCCAGCGCATCGGCCCGGGCGGAGTGCCAGGACCGTTCTTCAGCCGCACCGACTCGGCCGATGGGATCGGCGACATGACCCTCTTTCCGTTCATGCTCGGGTGGACCAACCTTGCTCCGGACTTGAAGCTGGACGCTCGCCTGGGCATCTACGCTCCCACCGGTGATTACGAGAAGGGCCGGCTTGCCAACGTCGGCAAGAACTACTGGACCTTCGAGCCAGGCATCATGGCTAGCTGGCTCAGCAGCAAAATCGGGACGGAAATCAGCCTGTTCACCGGCGTGGACTGCAATACCGAGAATGACGTAACCGATTACACCAGCGGCACAGCCCTTCACCTCGACCTGACGATTGCCCAGCACCTGCCCTTGCTAGGCGGGTTCATCGGCGCGGGCGCTAACGGCTTTTACTACCAGCAATTGACTGGCGATAGCGGTTCCGGCGCGAGGCTCGGAGACCTTGAAGGCATGACTCTCGGTGTCGGCCCGGTGCTCTCTTACGTGCATCCGATCGGCAGAAACCAACTGCTCGTTGAACTGAAGTGGTTACCCGAACTGGACGTGGAGAAGCGGCTAAAGGGTGACTTCGTCTGGTTCAAAGTGGGCTTCCTTTTCTAAGCGACCTCGACCTCACAAATAAAGAGCATGAAAACGAAGAAACTCCGTAACCGGGCCTCCTTGATTGCAACGACGTGTGGCCGCGCTCTGACCACGTTCACCCCCTGCGCAAGCCGGGGAACCTGCCCATGCGGGTTCTCTCATCCGCTCACGCTCACGCCCGCCGATGGACTCATCAGCTTCACCCGAAACCTCTTTTTGGTTTTCCTCATGACCAGCTTCTTGTCTGGGTGCGGAAGGCAAAAATCCGTCGCCCCGCCAGCCGCAGCCAACGCGACGAACGCGCCAGGTGCTGCAATCGCCGCCAGCGCAACCTACCAAAAATTGTCAGGCAAATGGTTGCGCCCCGACGGCGATTACATCCTTGAGATCCGCAGCGTCGCCCCGAACGGCAAGCTGGACGCCGCTTATTTCAATCCCCGCTCCATCAACATCGCAAAAGCGGAAGCGTCTCAAGCGGCTGCGGACCTCAAAGTATTCATCGAACTGCGCGATGTGAACTATCCCGGCTCGACGTACACCCTGACCTACGAACCGGGCAAGGACCAGTTGACGGGTGCTTACTTTCAAGCGGTCGCCCGGGAAACCTATGACGTGTCTTTTGTGAGGACGAAGCCATGAGTGTTGCCACCATAGACACGGCAGGCACCCTCCCGGCCTCGGTGGTGGGCGCCGACGGCGCACGGCGACCGCTGGACCACTATGACGCTCCGGCCCTGATCGGGAACCTGCGGGACCGGCGGTTCCACGTCATGGTGAAGCCCGGTGGTTCCAACTGCAACCTCGACTGCCGATACTGTTTCTACCTGAGCAAGGAGATTCTTCCCAACGGTCCGGGACTGGGCCGGATGTCTGACGAAGTGCTGGAACGGTTCATCGAGCAATACATCACGGGCGTGACCGGTTCCGAAGTGGTGTTTTCCTGGCAGGGCGGCGAGCCCACTTTGCTGGGGCTGGATTTCTTCCGCAAGGTCGTGACGTTTGAGAAGAAATATGCCCGCCCTTTCCAGAGAATTGAAAACGATCTGCAAACCAACGGGACACTGCTCAACGAAGAGTGGTGCGCGTTTCTCAAGGAAAACCGTTTCCTGGTCGGTTTGAGCATTGATGGCCCCCGCGAACTCCATGACCAGTACCGGGTTTCCAAAGGCGGCAAGCCCACCTTCGAGAAGGTGTTCAACGCCGTCAAACTCCTTCAGCGGTTCGGCGTTCCCTTCAACACGCTGACGTGCGTCAATCGCACCAATGCTCAAAAGCCGCTGGACGTTTACCGCTTTCTCCGGAGTGAAGTCGGGGCCACCTACATGCAGTTCATTCCCATCGTCGAATACAAGGGGTTCGAGCAAACGGCGCCGAATCAGTGGCACCACGCGGCCCTGCCCAAGGACGGCGCTCCCGAGGCCCGCCCCGGGCATGCGGATTCGATCGTGACCGACTGGTCGGTGGATTCGGACGATTGGGGCCGTTTTCTGTGTGTGATTTTCGACCGCTGGGTGCAGAAGGACGTGGGCCGGATTCTGGTCAACCACTTCGAGTCCCTGCTCTCGCAGCATTTGGGCGAGGGGCCGCAGATTTGCATCTACGGCGAATGTTGCGGCAAAGGAGTGGCCGTGGAACATGACGGCAGCGTTTACGCCTGCGACCACTACGTCTATCCGGAGTATCGGCTGGGCAACCTCATGCACACCGCGCTTGGTTCCCAGGTGTTTTCCCGAACGCAGGTGAAATTCGGTTACGCGAAGCACGAAACCTTGCCGGAGTATTGCCGGCAATGTCCGTATCTCACGGATTGCTGGGGGGAATGCCCGAAAAACCGGATCCTCCACACGCCGGACGGCGAGCCGGGCCTGAATTACCTCTGTCGCGGGTTCAAAAAATTCTTCGCGCACGCCATTCCCCAAGTCGAGCGGATCGTCGCGGACCTGCGGAACCAACCCCACCAAGCCAGAAAACGGATGTGACTCCGGCTAAACCCAATTCCAGAACATCAAAATCCACGGACCAAAGACTACGCAGCAACTTTTTATGAAAACCTACATAACACCAACCGCCCTCGGCCTCGCGCTGGGTGCGCTGACCCCCCAGGCGGCCGACGGTCCTGACCGGACCGTGCTGCCGATCATCGAGCCGCTCCGCAAACCCACCACCACGCTCGATGTCCGCAAGGCCACGCCGCAGCCGCGTTTCGAGGTGAAAGCCCCCGAGGGCGCCCCGAACGTCCTCCTCGTCCTCATCGACGACCTCGGCTTCGCGGGTACCAGCGCCTTCGGCAGTCCCGTCGCCACGCCCAATTTTGATCGAATCGCGGCCGGTGGCGTGAAGTATAACAACTTCCACACTACCGCGGTCTGCTCGCCCACCCGCGCCGCGCTCAAGTCCGGGCGCAACCACCATGTAAATAACATGGGCGGCATCATCGAGACCGGGACCGCGTTCCCCGGCAATACCGGACAGATCCCGCAGAATGTCGCGCCGCTCGCCGAAATGCTGCGCCTCAACGGATTCGCCACCGCCGCCTTCGGAAAGTGGCATGAGACCGCCGCTTGGGAGGCCAGTGTGGCCGGCACCTTCGACCGTTGGCCGACCCGCCAGGGCTTCGACAAATTCTATGGTTTCCTCGGCGGCGAGACCGACCACTGGGCCCCCTCGATCTATGATGGCGTCGCCCCCGTCACCATCCCGGAAGATCCGAACTACCACTTCCTCACCGACATGACTGACCAGGCTGTCTCCTGGTTGCGCTACCAAAAGGCGCTCACCCCGGACAAGCCGTTCTTCATTTACTACGCCCCTGGGGCCGTCCACGCGCCGCACCATGTGCCGAAAGATTGGATCGCCAAGTGGAAGGGCAAGTTTGACGGCGGTTGGGACTCCATGCGTGAACAAATCCTCGCCCGCCAGATCAAGCTCGGCGTCGTCCCCGCAGGAACCAAGCTCGCACCGAAACCCGAGGCCGTCCCGGCCTGGGACACCCTCAGCGCCGATGAGAAACGCCTCTTCACCCGCCAGGCCGAGGTCTTTGCCGCTTTCGTGGATATGACCGATCATTCGGTCGGCCGCGTCATCGACGCCATCGAACAAACCGGCCAACTCGACAACACCCTCGTCATCTTCGTTTACGGTGATAATGGCACTAGCTCCGAGGGTGGCCGCAGCGGCATGTTCAGCGAGATGACCTACTTCAACGGCGTCCAGGAAACCGTGCCTGACATGCTCAAGGTCATCGACAAATGGGGAGGTCACGAGACCTACCCTCACATGGCCGCTGGTTGGGCGGTGATGTTCGACACGCCCTACACCTGGACCAAACAGGTCGCCTCCGATCCCGGCGGCACCAAGGTCGGCATGGCCATTCACTGGCCAAAGGGTATCAAGGCCAAAGGCGAACTCCGCACCCAATTCCATCACGTCATCGACGTCGCCCCCACCATCCTCGAAGCCGCGAAACTGCCCGAACCCACCATGGTCAACGGCATCAAACAGCGCCCCATGGATGGCGTCAGCATGGTCTACACCTTCGAGGACGCTACCGCGAAGGAACGACACACTACTCAGTATTTCGAAATGTTCGGCAACCGCGCCATCTATCACAACGGCATGTGGGCGCGCACCATCCACAAGGCCCCATGGGAGAGCAAGGCCCGCCGCCCGCTCGATGATGATTCCGCCTGGGAGCTTTTCGACCTGAGCAAGGACTTCAGCCTCGTGAATAACCTCGCCGCAACACAACCCGGGAAACTCGAAGAACTCAAAGAGCTCTTCCTCTCGGAAGCTTCCAAAAACTTCGCCCTGCCCTTGGATGATCGCGTCTTCGAACGGGTCAATGCCGAACTCGTGGGCCGTCCCGACCTCATGGCGGGCCGCACCTCCCTGACCTTGGCTGAAGGCATGGCCGGGATGACCGAAAACGTCTTCATCAACATCAAAAACAAATCGAAAACTATCACCGCCGAGATCGAGGTTCCCGAAGGCACCGTGGCCCACGGCACGCTCATCGCCCAGGGCGGACGCTTCGGCGGCTGGTCGCTCTATGTGAAGAACGGGGTTCCCGCCTACATGTATAACTTCGTGGGCCTCAAGCAGACTGAAGTCGCCGCCGCGGAAAAGCTCCGGCCCGGCAAGTCCACCATCCGTCTTGAGTTCGCTTACGACGGTGGCGGCTTTGGCAAGGGCGGTGTCGCCACGATCTTCATCAATGACAAGAACGTGGGCGAAGGTCGCATCGAGGGCACCCAGTCGATGATTTTCTCCGCCGACGAGACCGCTGACGTCGGGATCGATCTTGCGACTCCTGTAGTCGAAGCCATCGGGTTCGGCAGGAAGTCCAAATTCACCGGCCGCATTCCGAAAGTGACGGTTGAAGTGAAACTCACATTTTGGCGGTAATTTTCGCCCGGTTTGGCAGCCCTTTCCCGCGAAAT
>CAZODO010000074.1:0-31456 GCA_964578605.1 uncultured Verrucomicrobiota bacterium
GGCGTCCCCCGCCCCTCCGGTCCCGCCTGCGATATCGGGGCCTTTGAGGTGGAACAGGACGGCGGTTGAGACGTTTGCTCATTGGGACACTCCCAGCGCCCCAAGTGAAAACGTGACTGCCTTTATGTGAAACGATCACGTTTCACACGTGAGCGCGGAAACTGCCACGATCCGCGAACTGCGGACTGACTTCCGCAGGGTCAAGCGGTGCATTGAGGAGTACGGCGAAATTGTGATTATGGACCGCGGTGAACCGGTGTAGGTGATCAAAGCGCTACCCGCTGTTCCCCGGAAAGGCCGCCGTCGGCGAGTTGAGCGTTAGGCCATCTCCGCTTGCGCCAAAGGGACTGCCACTCTAGTGTCACTTGGTGCGAACCGAACTTGTGACCACTCTGAAGCGCAAGGCGACCGAGATCATCGCTGAACTTGAGACCGAGCGTGATCCGGTGCTCATCACTCAGCATGGCCGTCCGGCGGCGTATCTTGTGGATGTCGAGACTTACGAAGACACCCAGCGGCGGCTTGCTGTGCTTGAGGGGATCGCTCGGGGAGAGCGAGCTGTCGAGGAGGGACGCGTCGTGAGCCATACCGAAGCCCGGAATCGCATGGCGCGATGGCTGAGCTGATTTGGACTGAGCCGGCGCTCCAGGACCTTGATGCGATTGCCGATTACATCGCTCTCGACGACCCGCTGGCGGCACGTGGATTGGTTGAGCGCGTCTTCGCGCACCTCGCGCAGTTGGAGGAACACCCCGAGAGCGGATCGCATCCGTCGGAGCTTCGCCGATCATCCCGACGATTCCGGCAGATTGTTGAGCCGCCGTGTCGAGTGTTCTACCGCTACGAGCGATCCTCCCAGCGCGTTTTCGTGCTCTACGTGATGCGCGGAGAGATGCGTCTTCGCAAGAGCCGCCTGATCCAGCGTGAGCGCGGCAATCCAAGAGCCTAGCCGCTATCACCCACCTCGGGCGGGTCTCGTTCAAGACCATTTTTCGTGTGTTTGGTGTGTTTCGTGGGCCTGGCAGATCCAGCGCTCATTCGACGCTGTCCAGAGCGGCGCGGTGGGTATCGGTTGCCGCGCGGCCGAAGCAGACCAACAGGACCTTCCGGTGCGTCGGCTTTTTCTCGAGAAACGCCTTCGCCTCACGCAGAGCGATCCGCACCGCGCGGTCCATGGGAAAGCCGTAGGCCCCGGTGCTGATGGACGGGAAAGCCACGGTCTCAATGGCATGCTTCTCGACCAAAGCAAAGCACGACCGATAACAGTTCGCCAACAATTCGTCCTCGCCATGGGAACCGTCGCGCCAGACAGGGCCCACCGTGTGGATGACCCAGCGCGCGGGCAGCTTGTAGCCGCGCGTGATCCGGGCTTCGCCAGTCGGACATCCGCCGATCTGCCGGCATTCCTCCAGCAATTGCGGCCCCGCCGCCAGATGGATTGCGCCGTCAACGCCTCCGCCACCCAGCAGGGTGGAATTCGCGGCGTTGACGATCGCGTCGACACGCTGCCGGGTGATGTCGCCTTCCACGATTTCGATGTGCTCTTTCCACATAGAATGACTCCGTGATTCCGGGCCAGGCCTTCGAGGGCTATGTCAAAGGCGCGCCCGGTTCAATGCGTCGACCTGCCGGTTCAATGTGCACAGGTCGAAGAGATACCCGATGCCGAACAGGCCGACAGTGACAAGGTAAAGCAGGCCGGTCCCCCATTTGCCCATGTAAAAGCGGTGCGCGCCGAAGAAGCCCAGAAACGTCAGCAACAGCCACGCTGCCGAGTAGTCGACGGGTCCCGAAGCAAACCGCCGATCTGCCTGCCGGTCCATCGAAGGGATCAGGAACAAGTCAATCAGCCAGCCGATGCCAAGCAGACCGAGGGTGAAGAACCAGATCGCGCCGGTGACCGGTTTGCCGAAGTAAAACCGGTGGGCGCCTGTGAACCCAAAAATCCACAGGAGATACCCGATCGCCTTGCTGTGCGTATCGTTTGACACCTGGACCATGCGGCGACTTTAGCCATCGCCACCGCCCAATCACAATTACAACGAAGACCGGAATTTGCAGCCCGAATCCGGCGATCGTGATCGGTCAGGCTGTTCAGAGCCGCATTGGCATCCGGTGGTGCACGGCCGATCTCGACGAGGGCAACCGGGACCGGTGAGTGGGGCAGCGCTTCCACTTGAAGCCCTCCGCCATTCACTTGGCTCAAGATCGCTTCTAAACGCATTGTAAACGCACGCTAAACGCACGATACACTCATGGTAAACACATGTGCACCTGCGTTTAAGATGCTTTTGACATGATTTTACCATGCGCTTTTATCGAAAGCAGAGAGTCGCTTCTCCGCATCCGGGGCGTAAACATCAGCCACATCGCCGACCCAGAGCAGAGTTTGACGCCGTGGTTCGGGGTTTCCAAGCCACGCTCAGCCGATGAAGGTCTCCCACCCGGCAGCAGAAAGCACTGCTGCAGCGACGATAGCGATGAAGGCGACAACAGGAACCGGTGAGTTGAACCCTCTTTTTGCCGCCGTTAACTTTTCCGGACTTGCATCTCGCAGCCGGTTTGGGCTACAGTCTGGGTGTCGTCAGGCGGAAGTTGGGTAGCGAAGCTGGTGAAGGACGGGCTGAATTGCTGTTCCGGCCAAAGTCTTTAAGCGCTTCGTTTGACGATCGCAGCCTAATGGTTGGCTAGATAGCTCAGTTGGTAGAGCAGAGGACTGAAAATCCTTGTGTCGCTGGTTCGATTCCGGCTCTAGCCACCAACCTTCAAATCCCACACGTATTCAACGGCTTAACCCTTCTCAGAGTTTCCCAAAATACGGCTGGTTTTGTGGCTCATTGTTTTCTGTCTGTACCCTTTCTGTACCCTTTTTGAGGCTCCCAACGAGGCTTTTCGCGGTTCCGTTCGGTCGCAATCCGCCAAACTGGCCGGAGGCAAGATCCAGCAGGAACGACGCGTCAGAGCAACGGAGCGGAGCCTGGGCGCGTCCCAACCGGCGGGGAGGTATCAGGGGACACCCCGGCAGGATCAACGCCTCCCAGGCCATTAAACTGGGCCTCTAAGAATCCTTTTTCCCGGCCAGCGCCCAAAGGCACCCCCGGCACCCCCTTTTTGAACCGCCCATGCTCGAGACGCCCCCTTCAAGCGGACAGGGTGAAATTCAAGTGCCGCCACTTTTGCCGGCGGCAAGGACATGCGAACTTAGGTCATGGCGAAACCTGATTGGCCTGAAATCCGGAAAACTTACTTTGCGGGCGGCACGAGCTTACGGGAACTTTCCGCGCGATTCGGGGTTCCGCGCCGGACTCTCGAGAGACATTGCGCCTCTGAACGCTGGCGCGAAACAATGAACGCCGCCCGGGGCGGCGGGCTGGCGGCACTTGCGCACGCAATGGCGGTAGAAAGGGCGGAATCGGCGGTGCTTGGCGCTGAGGAAATGCTTGAAAGAACCTTGAAAGTGACGCGGGCATTCCTGGGCCAAATAGAAACGCGAGTGACGGCGGGCGCTTCCGCCAGTGAACTCAGGGCGCTTGCGTCGAGTTTCCGGGATACGGTGTTTTGCGGGCGTGAAAGTCTCGGTTTGAGCGGCGGGAGTGGAGCCGGGAGGGTGAATGTCTCGGTATATTCGGGGCAAGTGGTCGTTTCGGCGGGCGAAGTTTCGGCCGAGCCCGCGCCCTTACTCGTGGACGCATAGCCGTCCGGTTGGCCGTACTGTATCCGCTCAGACAATATCCTATCCTGCTATACCGGATTGTATCCGCAACTGTTTCGCGACTAACAAGTTAGGTCACTTTTTCCTTGCGCCATACAGCCGGTTTTGTTTACAAGCGGCAGTATGAAAAAGCCCACAAAAATGCAGCAAGTCCTGTGTTTCATTGATAAGCGCGAGTTGCTTAGGCGAGTCCCGTCTTTGGCAGGCAAAGACCTATTCCGTTGGCGGTGGAATAACGAAATCGCCCACATTAGCGGCCGACGGACTCTCTACGAGTGGAGCACCGTTGAGGCTTGGTTGCCCCGGACTGCGGGATCGGTGCCAGATAGTTCTTCTGGCGTGCAGGGACGGCAATCGGTGCAGCGCAAACCGTAGTCCCGGAGCAATCGCTTGAGCGCGGCTTTCAAGCGCATTTCAGGACCGCGCCAATCCGGCAGGGCTCGAAGGCGAAGTATGTAATCCGGACCTTTGTTCCTGTTAGGCATAGGCGGATAGCGCTCGGGTGATTTGCTCGCGTAAGCGCGGGCGAATGTTGGCGCAATTCGAGAGCACCCAAACCAAGTAATCCGGATCGTCCTCGGCAATCTCGGCCAGCCGCGTGCCTTTGTATTTGCCAAACGGCATTCGCTCGCTGCCATTCACCCGGGGCGCTACGGCTAGCGATTCGGCAATCGCCGTTGTGACTTGGCACCAATCCGCCTCTTGGGCTCGAATCGCACGCAAAGCCGCAAACGCCTCAGGTTCGACGGTCCGAAAGTCCAGGGCTACACGTGCGAGCTTCACCAATCTTTCGGGGTCCATGCTCAGGTTCATAGCGGTTTCCGGCTACCGTCAGGTTCCGCCACCAACCGGCGCCTACATATATAGGCGCTGACGGTTGACGGTATTACCGTCATGACGGTCGATTTGACGGTAGTTGACGGTTGACGGTAAACATGGGTTAAACCGTTGGTATCCAAAGTCCTGCGACGCTCTTCTGGATCAGGCGGAGTTTGTCCCATTTGTCGACTCTTCGCTCGGCGGTTCGGTCACTTACCGTCAGGGTGCTTTTGACGGTAGAAACCAGGTCGCTGTACCGCATGGACGGGTGCCCGGCGAACACCTCTTCAACCTTGCGGCGCTCTAATCTGATCTCCTCGGCTTGTCGTGCGGTTTGTCCGGCCTCAACGCTCACGTGCATTTGCGAGTCGTCATTCCAGGCAAAGAGCGGACCTTTGCCTTTAAGGATCGGTGCTCGGCGTTGCTTCTCGCTCCAAAGCTCAGTGACGCCCTCCTCCTTATCGAGGCGGATATTTGTCTCGCTTTTGCGCTCCAGTTGCGAGCCAAGGTGCCCTCGGCCTTTTTCGGTGCCGGGGTTGAAATGCAGGACTCCGACAATCGGGCAATCCCATTCAATCGCGCAATCGTGCAACCGCGAGACAAAGGCGTTGCACTCGCTTGCGTCGTTCACGTCCGCAACAAGGTCCGCATAGCCGTCAACCAGTACTGAATGGACTCCACCGCACTCCTGCAAAGCGGCCAAGGTAGCCACTCTGACGGCGGCTTGGGCTCTGAGCGCATTGAACCCCGTCAGGCAATAGGAAAAGATCCAAGGCGGCAAAGTCTCGACACGCGCACGCCTCATTGCGCGTCGAACAACGTGCCAATGATCCTCGATCGACTGCTCGGTATCGAAGTGCAGGACGGCTTTGCCCTCGGGATTTTCGGACCAGAAACCCAAGGTGTCAGCTTCGGTAGCCGGTGCCTTGAGAACGGCGGCAATCATGGCGCCGAGAACAGCAGTCTTTCCGGCCTTCGCAGCCGCAACAAATGTCGTCAGGTTGCCTGGAGTGCAGATCGGCACGTCTAGCAGGGTGTAAACCGGGCGGAGCGGCGGCGGGTTCAGCTCGGGGTTGAAACGCCGAATCGCCAACAATTCCTCGACGCTGAGTTCGCTCTTTTTCTCCTCGCGGTGCTGGCCGTTGCTGGTAGGTTCGCCCTCGTCCGGCGGATACGTTTCGTGAATCTCCTCCGCCGTCGGTTCGAATTCCGGAATGGGTTCGCCGTTCGCACTAAGATCGGCCGCGCCCTCAACGAAGTCCTGCAGGGTCGCACTCATTGCTCGCCCTCCTCCCCGTCAAACTTCGGGCAAATCAGCCGCCAGCGTGCCAGCGACTCCTTTCGAGACCATTTCGGCGGCAGGTCGGAAATCGGACAAAGAGGCGGATTCGGGTGCAGGTAGAGCAATTTCTGAAACCCGCCTTTTTCAGGCCTGTGGCACCCTGGGAGGCGCGTGAGCCGGACGGCTGACAGGCAAGCCGGGTCGCCACCTAGACGCTTTAGCGGGCGTTTGAGCGGCTCAGCAATCGCGTCGAACTCCGCCTTGGAATGCGCGTCGATAACTAGCAGCGCATGTATGGACCGGCCTCCGCTGCCATAGATACTCGCGACACGTGCAGGCATTTGCGTGATAAACGGCAACCATAGTTCGGCCGGTGCAAGGTCGCTCTCTAGCACCAAATGACGATAATCAGTCAAAGCTGAGTCACTGCGGCATGAGAACTCACCGGGGCGGTTCTCGATCGGGTGCCATTCGCCGTCAACCGGATTACATAAATACCAAATTCCATTGCCATACCGGCCACCTAGTTCGATAGCCTTAGGCACGCTGCAATCCATAGGGTCCGATACCCGCAGTGTCGTAAACGGCGTCTTGGTCTCAAACACGTCAAAGACGTGAACCTTTTCGCCGGGTCGATAGAGGTGCTTCAGATAGCTATAGGCGTTTTGTGATTCCGGCCGCTTGGCGCTCCGCTCCCAAAGCCAATGGCGCCATGAGTGCGGTTGCTCAACCTTGGCTGTGAACCTCTCCAGTCTTCCAATGTCCGGCTCGATTCGGGTGAGCGGCACTCGGCGGGGATAGGTCGCGCTGCTGTAGCCGCAGGAATACGCCTTGCGAATGGCGGATTGAACTTCACTCGGCGGTTTCGGCGGCCGCGTCATATTCTCGCGGAGCAGACGCTCTGCGTCAGCCTCGGGGATTTTGGCAAAACGGCAGCGATTCGCCTGAGCAAGCAGCCAGGAATGGACGCCGGAGCCAGAGGCGGGGCAGGGGTCGAGTGTGAAAGTGCTAGTCACTTGCCCTCCCATAATTCGCCAACCGAGTCTCAAGCCTCGCTCGCCAAGCAGCGCAGCGCCAGAAAACCGCTGCGGGCAGTGCGAGAGCCACTAAGGCCAGCCTGACTATTAAGCGAAGCGTCGCTGGTCTCATGACTATTAAACCTTGGCCGCGTTAAGCCACTCCAGAACGTCCTCGCGGGTGAAGCGGACAACGTGCGGCCCCAACTTATAGCAGCGCAAGTCCCCGCGTCTGGCAGCGCGGAGGAGGGTAACTGGGTGGAGTTCGAAACCCCCGCCAAGGGATCTGGCCGAATAGAGAACCGGTAATCCGCGCGGAAGGTCGGTGCTCGAGGTATCGGTGTTGGGGTGCTGAGTGGCTTCTGTATCCGCTGTCTTTGCGTGTTTTCGCATACTCTTGGGTATGCAATCGCACGCGCGAGTTCTGCCTGCAAAATGAGTTTTAGGTGTACCTAAAATGAGCCACTCGGCAGAAACCCCTCGCCGTTGTGCGGCAGGCTAGAGGCGGACACTCTCAACGAACTTAGAACCAAAACCCAGCGCCTTGTCGAATGATTCAAACTCGCGGCAAACCCGTTGGAGTTTGAAAATCTGGCCCTCTGAAATTCTCTCGCGGCCTCGCAGGTTTGAGGTTCGCTTGTGAAGCGGAAACGGTTGAAACTCGTAAAATGTCTCCCAGGCTTCTGAATCCGCAACAGTTGCGGATTTCAATTCTCGCCCCTTCCACTCGATATCCTGTCTGCGAATTGAGGGAACAAACTCACTAGTGATTGCTTCGCTCGCTGCCTGGACGGCTTTCGCAGTCTTGCAGTCCACCGCGAATGCGAGGTAACCAGACTCCTGAAATCGGCGCGCGTGCTTAACGAAAGCGACAGCTTCCGCCGGATCATTCGTCGCTGGCAGGTAGAGCCGCTGAACGGAAACCTCGCGTTGTTTCTTAATATCCTTCGGAAAAGTCGAAATGCCTTTGGGCGGGACAGCAAAGGGGGCATAGCTAGCCTCAACTAGGTTGTCTCTAGTTAGTGGGTCGAGTTGAGTCCAAGTTTTCGGCAGGTTATCGACTACAAGCCGAGTGAATTCCTGCCAGGTTTCCTCGCACCGTCCCTTGAGCCAAGCAGCCTGCACTTCCGTCCGGCGGCGGCAGGCCTCATACCAAGCGCTCGCCTTTTGCTCTTCGGGGCTCATTTGCGACAGGAGGGGAATGCGGAAAACCAACCGAGTCCTACCTTCGACGGTCTTTTCACCTCGCCACCATTGATTGAAGCAAAGCTGGTCCAAGCTCCGCTTCGGTAGAGAGGCGGCTTTTTTGCGGCGTGCCTCACATTGCCGCTTGAGCGCCTGGGCACGTTTCGCGCGTTGCGTGAAGGTTTCCGCTTGGACGCCCTTTAGGGCGGCGTCCCAAAGTGCCTGCGCGTCCTCCGCGTGAGACAGTTTTGTTTTACGCGGCGTTTTCATTGGCGGACGGGTTTTCGGCGTTCTTCGATAGGAGCTTCGAAACCTCGAACACGCTGGCTCGCTTCTTATCCACGTAATACTCGCGTGTGAGGGTGATCGAGGAATGACGCAATGCCAGACTCGCGGCGTAAATACCCGCTTGGGCACAGATCTGACTGCCGTATTCCTTGCGGAGGGAATGAATGGCGTTTCGGGCCTTAATGCCCTTACCTCGGAGCCAAAGAACCAACTGCTTGAAGAGGCGTTCGCACCGATAGTGCGGGTAGAGAGCGTCGGGCCTCGGTTCAACGGGTGATTCGATTACAAATTGGGAAGCGTGCGCCCCGGGTTTCGGAAGGTATTCCTTGAGGACTTCCAATAAACCGGGGTCCACGTCCACGTCCGCCTCGCTGTCGGCGCTCTTGGTGCCGCCGTGCTCGGTTGTCTCAACGACAATGGCGTTGCGGTGCCATTGGATCTGCGACCATTGGAGCGTGTCGATTTCGTCGCGCCGCAAACCGGCTCCCAACGCAAGCAGGACGATCTTAAAAAGCTCCGGGCGCGGATTGAGCGGCTCACCCTCGCCGTGAAGACCCTCCGCCAGTTCACGCTGGGCTTGTTGGAGAAGCAGGGCCGGATTGATTTCGCTGCGATATCGGCTCTTGCCAAGCTTCGGGAGTTCAATGCCGTCGAACGGGAGCGGGTTCGGTAATTGGGCCGTGAGGTGCTTGCGGATCTTGGGCGCAAAAAGCGCCTTGCTTGAAAGGATCACGCTGCGAACCGTCACTTCCGCGTGCTTGAGCTTTAGGGGGCTGTGGCTCGCGGCTTTGAGCTCTTTCACTTTCCACTTATTCACACGCTCCGGAGTGAGCCTGTCCAACCGCACGGCGCGAATGCGGTTGTTCCACTTCTCATGACCCCCGTGCACGTAATCGTGCTTTGAATCGTTACCGTGCAGGTTGAAAACGTCCGCAACGAGGCTGCAGAACTTCCGGCGGTAAATCTCGAAGGTCGCAGGCTTCAAGCCGCTGACGGCTTTCACTTCGTCCAGAAACTCGCCAACGGTGCAACCTGCCTTCCCGGTATCGCCCTCGGATTTGAACTTGGCGAGCGTGGCGTCCCAGCCATTGCCCTCGAGGAAGGCGTAAATCGCTTTCGCTTTGGTGGCGGCTTGCGACCGATTCGCGGTAGCGAGATTGAACCAGACTTGCTTGCCCCCGGTTCGAAGCCTGACGTGCCACTCGGGCATTTCGACGCACCGTCCCTCCCGATCGGTGTAGCTTCGTTTCACAAGGCGGGAGAGCCAGTAATCCGCGTGGCTCTTCGCCAACCTTCGGAAGGGTACAGACGAATTTGTCTGTACCGTTTCTGTACCCTTTTTCGAGTCCTGACCCGTGCCTTCTAGTCCCTTTGAGGATTTCATGTTGTCCCGTATGTGCCTTGTTAGTGGGTTGTTATGAGCGGACTTAGGGGGACTATAGCGAATTTGCAGGAACTGTCAACTATGAACTGAAAATCCTTGTGTCGCTGGTTCAATTCCGGCTCTAGCCACCAACCTCTCAGTTCGGTGTCGCTCGGTAGAGGGCACCAAGCCACCAATCGTTCCCGGCATCGAGTTGCTTCTGTTCCACCCAGACTTCCTGCGTCGACTTACCCCGGTTTGCCAGGGCGAAGAACGGCACAGCCAGGATTGGCTCGCCTTGAGCGTCGAAGCCACGAATCACGGAAACGCCTCCGAGCAGATCGGATCGGTGCTCCACTTCGAACCGCAGTTCGGTGCCAAGCCTGAGAGCGGGGCCGCGTGGATTATCGATGCCTTCAAACCCGTAAACCACGGGCCCGCGCTGCAGTGCGACCTTGCCTCGGCACGACGCGATGTTCGGGTGGGCCACCATCCGGCGAACTGGCATGTCCAAGTTGAGGGTCACCAAGTCGCCCTCGTTCCACTCGCGGTCGAGAGTCCAGTATCCAGACTCGTCCGGGACGCTCTTCACAGGGACGCCATTGACCGCCAGTTCTGCGTTGTCGCACCAACCCGGCTTGCGCAACCGCAAGGCAAATCGCGTCGGCTTTCGGCCTTCGATCCGGAGGTTGACCTTCCCGTGCCACGGATAATCCGTTTCCACCCCCAGGCGCACTTCGCCCTCGGGGAACGGGATGCGCACGGAACCCCCAACATACAAGTTGATGAACAAATCGCGTCCAGCCCGCGCGTAAGCGTAGCGTCCGACCTGCAAAAGGGTCCGGGACAGATTGGGAGGGCAGCAAACCCAGCAGTTGTCGCGCAGATGATCGCGGTCGCTCAGAGGATTGCAATAGTAGGTGGTTGTGCCGTCCAAGGAGATGCCGTGCAGAACCGCGTTGTAAAGAACCCGTTCGAGAACGTCGATGCTTTCGGCGCGCCGTTCGAGAAGGAAACCGCGCTGCGCGAAATTCGCCAGGCCGCACGCCGCGCACGACTCGTAATAGCCGTCGTTGGGCAATTCGTAATCCTCGCCGAACGCCTCGTGCTCTTTACGCGGGCCCACGTTGCCGGTGATCGCCATGCGGCGCAGGGTTGTGCTATCCCAAAAACGGTGGGTGGCAAGCCGGTAATCACTTTCGCCGGTTTCGATCGCGAGATCCGCCACGCCAGTGGCGAAAAAGATCGCGCGCACGGCATGGCCATCGAGGGTGCGTTGGAGACGGAGCGGGACTTCGTCCTGGAAATAAGCTCGGGGCGTGGGTCCAGCCGGTTTGACAAGCCGCCGTCCGCGCCACTCGACGAAAGCACGCGCCAGATCGAGGTAACGCATCTCGTGCGAAAGACGGTAAAGCTCGACCAGCGCCATTTCCAATTCGGCGTGGCCGCAAAAGCCGGGCTGACCGTTCGGGCCGAGAAAATGGCTCCAAGCCTGATCGGCGGCCTTGCAAGCGATGTCCAGGAGCGTTCGCTTGCCCGTGGCCTGGTGGTGAGCAATGGCCGCCTCGATCAGGTGCCCGAGGACGTAGCCGTCGTGCGAGCCGTCCAGGAAGTCCGGATCCCAAGGCGTCTTTTTGTTGTTGGTGACGTAGACATGCAGGTAACCGTCCCGCTGCTGGCCAGCCCGAAGGAGATCGATGACTTCGTCAAGTCGCTGCTCCAACGCCGGATCGGGGTTCATCGCCAGCGCGCAGGCGGCAGTTTCCATGAACTTATAAAGATTGGCTTCGCCCCACGTGCCATTCAATTCACCCTCGACCGCCTCGCCCGCCGCCTTCCGCAGCGAACGCAGCTCCCATTGCATGTAAGTCCAGGAGTGCGGAATCGTCTTCTCGCGGATGACCTGGAGCTTTGGCGCCCAGAACCGATCGTTGAGATGCACATCGGCTATTGGGAGGGTCTGAACCCGGTCTGGAGGCGGTAACGCGGCTGGTTGGGCCACCGATGACAGCAAGGCGCACGCGCAAAGAAGAACGAAACGAGAGACTGTTGGTGCCTGGCCAAAACGGACTGCACGAACCTGGCACGTGATCGGAAAGGGCGGCATGGGCCCGACTCTAATCCGAGTGGCTCAAGACCTGTCAATCACGTTTGAACCGGCGGGCAGAGAGTGAAGGACGGACGCGGCATGCCATGGAAAGCTTCGCAAGAACTCAGACCTTTTGCCGATGCACGAGAGATGATGATGCGGGTGCAAAAAGTGCACGAAAGAACCACTTCGCGGGAGCAGTTCAAGGCTGCCGGCACCCGTTACGTCGATGAAACAAATTGTGAGACAATGACTTGCAATCTACAGAACGAACATCGGCACGCGTTCTGCGTCCACCGGATGTCATGAAGCAAATTGTTGAAGACCTGCTCCTCCTCCAGAACCTGGAGTTAGGGGCTGAACGGGTGTCCTCGGGCGCACCGGGGTCTGAGGAAATACGCAAGAAGATCCCTGCCCAAGTGCTGCAGCACTACGACCGGCTTCGGGCGAGAGGGAAGAAGGGGATCGCTTACGTTCGGAACGGTGTCTGTGGGCAGTGTCATATGCAGGTTGCGGTGGGGTTGCTTGCTTCGTTGCATCGCCACGACAAAGTGTATCGATGCGAGAATTGCGGAGCGTACCTTCTCTTGAAAGAAGATCCGCCGGCGCTGGAGATCGCGCCGAGGGCCACCAAGCCCGCCCGCCGTGGCCGTCCTCGAAAAGAGCCCTCGCATGTCGCTTAGAACCTCGATCCGAACGCGGGCAGCCGGCTGTCTCGCGGAGTACACCCGGCCGGCGCTTATTGTTCCGCGTTTGCAGGAACGATGCACCGCTGGAGTCGTGAAGGAGTTGAGCGAACTCCTTCACGAAGCGGGCTGCGTCCCGGATGTGCTCGCGTTTTATAACTCGGCGATGAACCACGAGTTCCTGGTGAATTCCGCGACCGGCTGCGGCATCGCCCTTCCTCACGCCCGCCTGCATGGCGTGATGGAGTCCCGGTTTGCGTTCGGAAGGGCGGCAGAGCCTTTTTTGTGGGGTGCTCGGCCGTCCTGCCTGGTGGAGTTTGTTTTCCTCCTGGCGGTGCCCGCTACCGACGCTGCCGGCTTCCTGCAACTGCTCTCGGCCCTGGCGAGATTGGGCCAGGAGACAAGTCAGCTGGATTTCCTGCGCACGCGAGGATCTGTCGACGAAATCTTCGAGTTCTTCGAGCAACTCCGGGTGCGCCAAACCTGAGCATGACGCGCCTTCCAGCAGAACGACAACCACCGCCGTTTGCTCCGGCGCGCCCGCCCGCCTATCGGACCCAACCGGCCCTCTGACCCAACGCAGCCTGCGGCGCGCGGGAAGCGCACCCATTTTGACCCACGTTCATGGATCCCCTTTGTTTCTCTTTGCTCCAGGCAGCCATGGTCTGCCAGATCCTCGGCGCGGCGGCCGGCACGATGCTGCGGCGCCACGATTCGGCCGCGATTTGGGGGGCGTTCGGCAGTGCGATTGTGGGCTCGGTTCTGGCGGGGGTTGCCGCCCTGCTCGCTTTGGCGGGCAACCGGGTCGCCGGAGCACAATCGGTCGAGCTCTGGCCGTCGCTGCTTCCTTATGTCCGCTTTACGATTCGGCTAGACGCACTGGGCGCCTTCTTCCTGCTGATTCTAGCGCTGCTCGGAGGCGCGCTCTCCCTCTATTCGCTGGGGTATGTGCGCGGGTTTTGCGGACGCAAGAACGTGGGAGTTCTGGGAGCGTTTTACAATCTGCTGCTTTTGGCAACGATGCTGGTATTTCTCGCCGACAACGCCTTCTTCTTCCTGATCGCGTGGGAAATCATGGCCTTGTCGGCTTATTGCCTGGTTAGTTTTGAACATGAGCAAACCGAGGCGCGCAAGGCCGGCGTGCTCTACTTCGTGATGTCGCATTTGGGAACGGGGTGCCTTATCCTGGGCTTTCTTCTTCTCTTTCAAAGCAGCGGGGATTACGGGTTCGCAGGCTTTCATCACCTCGGTGAGAAATTGACCCCAGGCGCCCGGAACGCCGTGTTCCTGCTTTTCCTGGCGGGGTTCGGCGTCAAGGCGGGCATTGTGCCTTTGCATATTTGGCTGCCTGCCGCGCATCCGGTGGCGCCCAGCAACGTTTCCGCCCTGCTCTCGGGGGTCCTGATCAAGACCGGCATTTATGGTTTGACCCGCGTGTTCTTCGACTTCCTCGGGGCGCCACCGATGTGGTGGGGGGTGACCGTGCTGAGCATCGGGACGATCTCGGCCGTGTTGGGCGTGCTGTACGCGCTGATGCAGCATGATCTGAAGACGCTCCTGGCGTACCACAGCATCGAGAACATCGGGATCATCCTGATGGGACTGGGCGCCGCGTTGATGTTCACCCATACGGGGCATCCGCTCCTGGCCACGCTGGCTCTGATTGCCGGCCTCTACCACACGATCAACCACGCGACCTTCAAGGCGCTGCTCTTCCTGGGCGCAGGGGCCATCCTCCACGCCACGCATACGCGCGACATGGAACAGATGGGCGGCTTGATCAAGCGCATGCCGAAAACAGCCCTTTGTTTCCTGGTCGGGGCCGTGGCCATCTCGGCACTGCCGCCGTTGAATGGCTTCGTGAGCGAGTGGCTGACTTACCAAGCGCTGCTCCAAGGCTTCGCCACCACGCCGCATTTGCTCCGGCTGATGTTCCCGATTAGCGGAGCGATGCTCGCGTTGACCGGCGCGTTGGCCGCGGCGTGTTTCGTCAAGGCTTTCGGCATCACCTTTCTCGCCCAACCGCGAAGCGAACGCGCCGCCCAGGCAACAGAATCCACGCCGTCCATGATTGCCGGACAGGCCATCCTGGCTGGGACGTGCATCGCGCTCGGCCTTTTCCCGGTCGTCATGCTGAAGCTCCTGGATCCCGTCACCCAACTGCTTAGCGGCGAGCAACTGAGCGGGAGGCTGCTGCTCGCCAATGGCCTGGTGTTGGGCAGCATGGCCTCCGACGGCGGCAGCGTCTCCACGCTTGGTATTGCGCTCATGTTCGTCTGCCTCCTGCCCATCCCGCTCGCGCTGTGGGTCCTTTTTGGACGAAAGGCGAAGACGCGGATAGCGCCAACCTGGGATTGCGGGCTCAAGGGTTTGGCGCCGCAAATGGAGTATTCGGCCACGGGCTTTTCGAAACCCATCCGCATGATTTTCAAAGCCCTGTTCCGTCCGCGGCGGGAAGTCCAGCGCGAGTACGATTATTCGCCCTATTTCGCCAAGACCATTCGATTCGAGAGCCATGTCGATGAAGTCTTCGAGCTGCGGCTTTACCGTCCGCTCAACCGGGCGGTCTTGCGGTTGTCGCGCCGGATGCGCGCGCTTCAAGCAGGAAGCATCCAGGCTTATCTCATTTACATCTTCGTCACGTTGCTGGCGCTGCTCTTGTTTGCGTTATGATCGCCCGGGTTCTTGAAATGCTCCTCCAAACGGCGCTGCTTCTGGCGCTCGCTCCGCTCGTCACGGGCTGGATACGCAATTGGAAGGCGAAGCTGCAGAACCGGCGCGGACCGCGCGTCTGGCAGCCCTATTTGGATCTGCGCAAGTTCCTGGCCAAAGACATGGTGATCTCGGAGCATGCGTCCTGGATCTTCCTGGCAGCGCCTTACGTCGTGTTTATCAGCTCGATCCTGGTTGGGCTGATGGTTCCCCTTCTTGCCGTGGATGCCCCTTTGAGCCTGGTTGGAGGTGCCTTGGCGGCCATAGGGCTTCTCGCTTTAGGCCGGTTCTTTCTCGCCCTGGCCGGCCTGGACCCGGCAAGCGCGTTTGGCGGGATGGGCAGCAGCCGCGAGATGACGATTGCCGCCGTCGCCGAACCGGCGATGATGCTGGCCATTTTCACCGTGGCGATCGGTGCAGGCTCCACCGATCTCAGCCACATTGTCCGGGCGACACAAGGACCCGCGTGGAACATGCTGAACCCGACGCACGCCCTTGCCTTCGTCGCTTTGTTCATCGTGCTGCTGGCGGAGGCGGGCCGAATCCCGGTGGACAACCCGTCCACACACCTGGAGCTCACGATGATCCACGAAGCGATGCTGCTCGAGTATTCGGGGCGGTACTTGGCGCTTATGGAATGGGGTGCGTCCATCAAGCAATTGGTGCTGATGGCGCTGCTGATCAACGTTTTCTTTCCCGTGGGGATCGCCGGAACCTGGTCGGCCGGAGCCCTGGCGGTGTCGTTGGGCGCCTTTGTTGGGAAGCTGCTGCTTTTGTCGGCCGCCGTGGTCTTGGTTGAAACCACGAACGCCAAGCTCCGCCTGTTCCGTGTGCCTGATCTGTTGAGCGCCGCGTTTGTGCTGGCCACCCTGGCTCTGTTGTCCACCTTCCTTTTCCAGTAAACACCTTGAACCCTCACACGCACCCTGAAATTGGAGCGCAGCTCATCACGCTGCTGGCAGCAGCCATGCTGGTTTTTCAACTGTTGCTGGTCGTTCAGCGGATGCTGCTGGCGAACATTCGCCTGTTTGCGCTCCAGTCGTTGATGCTGGCGGCCATTGCGGGAATCGTCGCCTATGTTCACAGTGCCACGCATGTCTATTGGGTGGCGGGCCTGACAATTGTGGGGAAAGTGTTCTTCCTCCCCTGGCTGCTCACTCGGCTGGTGCGAAGGATCAATATCGTGCAGGAGATTGAACCGCTCTTCAACGCGCCGACTTCCATGGTCATTTGCGGTGGTTTGACCCTGCTCGGCTACATTGTGGCGCGCCCATTCACCACCCTGGACCGACTGGGAAACAATACGCTTGCGGTCGCGATTACGCTCCTCTTGACCGGCTTCTTCCTGATGTTCAACCGCCGCAAGGCGATCTCCCAGGTGCTCGCGCTCTTGATCGTGGAGAACGGGGTCATGCTCGCGGCCGTGGCGCTGACCACCTATGGAATGCCGCTGGTGGTGGAGTTGGGGATCTTCTTCGATGTCATGGTGGCGGTGATGGTGCTGGGCATCCTGGTCTATCGCATTCGGGAAACGTTTGCTTCCATGGACGTCGGCAAGTTGAGCCAGTTGAGAGGCTGACGTGATGGAGTTGACCAGCATACTCGTCCTCCCCGCCGTGGCCGGACTGCTCTGTCTGCTGGTGCGCTCCCAGCGCGCGATGGAAATCCTGAACGTTCTCGCTTTTTCGGCCGCGCTGGCGCTCGGGATCGTGCTTGTCCGGCACGTCCTGGCGCACCGCGTCGTAAGCGAATGGGAAGGGTTTCTCTACGCCGACGCCTTGAGCGCGTGGATGGTCCTGCTCATTGCCACGGTCTCGCTGGGAACGTCGATTTACGCCCGCCAGTACTTCCGGCGCGACTTGGCGGACGGCAGGGTTACGGCTGCCCGGGTTCGCGAGTTTTACGTTCTGACGCCCGTCTTTGCCAGCGGGATGTTCCTGGTGGTCTTGGCCAATAACCTCGGCGTGCTCTGGTTCGCGGTTGAAGCCACCGCTCTTTCCTCGGTCCTGCTCGTCGCTCTTTACAATCGGACGACGTCGCTCGAGGCCGCTTGGAAGTATGTCATGTTGGGGAGCCTTGGTCTTGCCTTGGCGCTGTTTGGGACGGTGTTCATGTATGCCGCGAGCATCGACAAGAATGCCGCCGAGCACCT
This sequence comes from uncultured Verrucomicrobiota bacterium, assembly GCA_964578605.1. Taxonomy (GTDB): domain Bacteria; phylum Verrucomicrobiota; class Verrucomicrobiia; order Limisphaerales; family SIBE01; genus JAXMHN01. The sequence continues at coordinate 17,305 of CAZODO010000074.1, forward strand.
GCCCAGCTTCAATTGGTCGCACCTGATGTCCATCGCGCCGCAGCTCAACCCCAGCTTCGTCAAGCTGGCGTTCTTGTTCACGCTTGTCGGCTATGGAACGAAGGCGAGTCTGGCGCCCATGCACACCTGGTTGCCGGACGCCCATAGTGAAGCGCCCGCGCCGACGAGTGCCATGCTTTCAGGGGTCTCGTTGAAGGTTGCCCTTTACGCGCTGCTCCGGTTTCACATCCTGACAACGGAATGTTTGCAGTCCGACTTCAGCGGCAGGCTTCTGCTGGGCTTTGGATTGTTTTCCATGTTCCTGGCGGCGCCGTTCATCCTGGTGCAGACAAACCTGAAGCGCCTCCTGGCGTATTCGAGCCTGGAACACGTGGGGCTCATCTGTACGGGCATCGCGATGAACACGCCCATCACCCTTTTCGGCGCCCTGCTGCATATGGGCTATCACGCGCTGACCAAGCCCGTCCTGTTCTTCGCGGCGGGCAACATTCACCAGGCCTTTCACACCGTCGAACTCCGGCTGATTGGCCCCGGCGTGATCAAGGCGCTGCCCGTGACCGTGCTTTTCATGGCGCTGGCTGCTGTCGCGGCCGTGGGACTTCCGCCGTTCGGCCTTTTCTTTAGCGAGTTGACCGTGTTGAGCGGAGGGTTTGCCGCAGGCAAAACCACCCTTAGCGTCCTCGTGCTGCTGGCTTTGCTGCTCTCGTTCTGTGGCATCCTCCAGCAACTGGCGCGCATTCTCCTCGGAACACCGCGGCGCAACAGCCATCCGGCCTCGTTAGGCTGGGAACGGTGGCCGGCGATGGCGTTGATGCTGGGATTGCTGCTGGTTCTAAGCATCTGGCTGCCACCGCCCCTGCTCGAACTCCTCCGCCATGCCGCCGGCATCGTGGGCGGGAAACCTCTCTGATCGGGACACCCTCATGGACCTTCCTTTCCTTCTGCTCATTCCTGCCGTTGCCGGGCTCCTTTGCCTGGTCGCGCCTTCGCGAGCCTGGCGGGAGCGGCTGAACTTGGTTGCGTTCGGCCTGGTGGCGCTGATCGCCTTTCGGGTCTGCTTGCGCGTGCTCAATGAGGGCGAGGTGCGAGGATGGAGTGGTTTTCTGCGGGCGGACGCCTTGAGCGCGCTGGTGCTTGGATCAACGGCCTTTGTCGCGCTGGCGACGGCCATTTACGCTGTGGGTTACTTCCGGCGGGAAGAACAGGAAGGGCGGGTGACGGACGCCCAACTCCGGCGATACTACGTGCTGACGCCCCTTTTCGTGGGAGCAATGCTCCTGGTTCCCATGGCGGACAATCTCGGGGTGATGTGGGTCGCGATCGAGAGCACAACGCTCGCTTCGGTCTTGCTGGTGACCTTCTACAATCAGAAGACCTCGTTCGAAGCGGGCTGGAAGTACATCATCATTGGCAGCATCGGGATTTCTTTGGCCCTGTTCGGAACCGTGCTCATGTACTACTCCGCCATCGGGGTCCTCGGCGTCCACACAAACCTCGGCATGAACTGGTCGCTGCTCATCCAGCTGGCGGATCGGTTCAACCCTGATGCCATGCGCCTGGCGTTCATCATGGCGCTGCTTGGCTACGGCACCAAAGCGGGGCTGGCGCCCATGCACACCTGGAAGCCTGACGCTTACGCCGAGGCGCCCGTGCCCTCCGCGGCCCTGCTCGGCGCCGGGTTTATCAACTGCGCGATTTACGCCATCTTCCGGTTCAGCGCCCTGGCGGAGAAATGCCTGGGCCATAGTTTTCCTGGAAACCTCTTGGCGGGGTTCGGCGTGGGCTCGATCCTGATCGCCGTCCCCTTTGTCCTGGTGCAGCGGAATTTCCGGCGTATTCTAGCCTATTCGAGCATCGATCACGCGGGGATCATGGTGGCGGCACTGGGGTTTGGCGGGAAGCTCGGCGCGATGGGCGCGCTCCTTCACATGGTGTTCCATGCGGTTGCCAAGCCGTTGATGTTCTTCTGCGCCGGCAATGTGCAGCAGCATTTTAAGACCCCCTATTTTCGAAAGGTCACCGGCGTGATCCACGCGCTTCCCTGGACTGGGACGTTGTTTTTGGTGGCGACGCTCGCGGTGACTGGAGCCCCACCCTTTAGCTTGTTCCAGAGCGAGTTCACGGCGTTGAGCGCGGCGCTGGCGGCGGAGCGGCCCTGGGCCGCCGCGTTGTTTGTTTTCGGAGTCGTGGCCATCTTCGCCGGTTTCCTCATCCACATGTCAAAACTGAACCTTGGAAGTCCCGTGCCGGAGGCGGTTCCCGTGCGTGAATGCCCCTGGAAACTCGGAGCCATGCTCCTGGTCCTGGTCCCGCTGGTCAGTTTTGCTTTCATGCTGCCGATGCCGCTCTATCGCCTGATCCAGGACGCCGCCCGCCTGCTTGGAGGCCTTCCATGAATGCGCTGACCCCATTCCAAACGATTCTCAACGATATCTCCGGCCGGTTCCGGACGCAGATCCAGGACACGCGTGCCGCTCGCGAGAACGAAGTGTACTTCCACGTCCGGGCGGACTCGATCGCCCCGATCTGCGCTCTGATCTATCGCAAATGGAAGGGGCGCCTGGCGGGTTTGTTCGCCGAGGATGCCCGTCCGGGCGAAGACGCCTTCCACCTGTTTTACGTGTTTGCGCTCGACGCGGCCCACGGGTTCGTGATTTTGCGCGCATCCATTCCCGCGGGCCAACCCCAGTTCATTTCCCTCACGAACGCCGTTCCGGCAGTGAATTGGCAGGAGCGGGAAGTGCAGGATCTGTTTGGGCTTCGCCTGATCGGCCATCCCAACCCCCGGCGCTGCGCTCTTCATGATGATTGGCCCAAGGTCCACCCGCTCCGGAAGGATTTTGATCTGCGCACCACCCTGCCCCCTTTCGAAGGAGAGCGCCACCACTTCCGCAAGGTCGAGGGGGAAGGGGTGTTCCAGGTGCCGGTCGGGCCCGTCCATGCGGGCATTATCGAACCGGGGCATTTCCTGTTCAGCGTGGCCGGGGAACCGGTCCTCTACCTTCAACTGCGCATGTTCTACACGCACAAAGGAACGGAGAAACTCATGGAGGAACTGCCGGTGCAAAAGGGCGTGTTTCTTGCCGAGAGCGTTTCGGGCGACTCCGCCTTTGCTCACGCCACGGCGTTCTGCCATGCCGTCGAGCGCGCCTCGAACGTGGAAGCCCCGGCCCGGGCACGAAGTCTCCGGAGCATCTGCCTGGAACTCGAGCGGATCTACAACCACATCGCGGACATCGGAGCCACGGCGACCGACGTCGCATTTGTCGTCGCGAATACCCATGCTATGCGCCTCAAGGAGCGCCTGCTCCGCCTTAACGAAGAGTTGACCGGAAACCGCCTGCTGCGAGGCATGGCCGCCCTGGGCGGCGTCCGCCGAGACTGGAGCCATGAACAGCTCCAACGGTTGACCGACACTCTTCACGCGCTCCGCCCGGATTTCGAGTCCCTCGTGGCCTTGATCCATGCCTCTTCCTCCACCCGCGACCGTTTCGAAACGACCGGCATCCTTGCCCCGCGGACCGCGGCGGACCTCGGCATTGTGGGCATCGCCGGCCGCGCGTCGGGTGTCGATCACGATTTGCGGCGCGATTTCCCGCACGCCGCCTACGCCGATCTGAGCGTGAACGTGCCGGTCTATACCGGCGGCGATGTCCTGCACCGGGTCAAAGTCAGGATCGACGAAGTCCGCGAATCACTCCGCATCATCGCGCAACTCGTGTCGCAGCTTCCCGCCGGTCCCATCCGCGTCCCCATGCCCCCGCTGCCGCCGGACCAGGTCGCGCTGGGATATGTCGAGGGATGGCGTGGCGAGATTTACTACTGGATTCATACCGGAACCCAGGAACGCCTGCTCCGCTGTAAAATCAAGGATCCGTCCCTGCAGAATTGGCCGGCGCTCAGCGAAGCGATTCTGGGCAACATCGTCCCCGATTTTCCAGTCATCAACAAGAGCTTTAACCTCTCGTATTCCGGCAACGACCGCTAGTTATGTTCGACCTCCTGCACAAGAGCTTTACCACGGGGATCGTCACGACGACTTATCCCGTCGCTCCCGCCGAACTCTCCAAATGGGCGCGAGGCTGCCCGGAAATTGACTTCGTCCAATGGCGCGACGCGCGGCCCGCGGCAGCCGCCTGCCCCACGGGCGCCTTGAGCATCGAAGAGAGCCATGGGGTCCGGCGCGCCCAGCTCGATCTGGGCCTTTGCACCTACTGCGGGCTCTGCGCCGATATTGATCCGGCCATCCGGATGACGCGGCATTGCGAACTGGCCACCTCGCTCCGCCAGTCGCTCCGATCCGAAGCGCGTTACTTGCTGAATCCCGATGGCACCCACGGGCAGCTCCTGGCCACCCCGCCCGCACGCGGTCCCCAGGTCGAGCGCAAGGGCGAGGAACTCCGCGCCACTATCGCCAAGATCCTGGGACGTTCCCTGCACATTCGAGAGGTGGACGCCGGGTCGTGCAACGGCTGTGAAGTGGAAATTGTCGGGCTTAACAGCCCCGTCTATGACCTGGAACGTTTCGGCATCCACTTCGTCGCCTCCCCGCGCCACGCCGATATGCTCTTGGTCACCGGGCCGGTCACCCGGAATATGGAACTGGCCCTGCGCAAGACGTACGATGCCACGCCCGAGCCGCGGCTCGTGGCAGCCGTAGGCACGTGCGGCTGCAGCGGCGGCATGTTCGGCCGCAATTACGCGACGTGCGGTGGCGTAGACCAAATCCTGCCCGTCGACGTCTACATTCCTGGCTGTCCTCCCAATCCCCACGCGCTGTTGCACGGAATCCTTGTCGCCGTGGGCAGGTTGGAGGAGAAGCGGCGAACCACCCTGGTTTAAACACGGTTCAGGCCGGAGGGATGCCTCCGGCCTGAAATTCGAGATCCAACTGGCCCCGCCCGGCGAACTTACGGCTGCACCAATTGGAAGAACGCCGCGGGCTGATCCGCCTTGGTCGACCAGGTCGCGGTGCCCGACTCGGCTGTAATGATGGCGGCGGTGCTCCACTGAACGAGGTTGGCCGAGGTTCTCAACTCGTAGGTTGTCCCCGCGGCGAGCTCTCCCAGGGAGAAGGTCAGCGTGTCGCCCGTGCGCGCCATTGAGAGGGTCGGCGCCATCGCGGACGGCACACCGATCCGAATGTCGTCAATGTAAAACGCGCCCGACAGGGCGGTGCTCTCCGCGGTCCCTTCCCAGCCTTCGACGAGAATTCGCCATTGCACCAGGTTGCCGCTGTCGATCACGGTCATGTCGCCCCAGAACGCGGAGTAAGGTGCTTCGAGCGTTACCCAATCGCCAGAACTTACCGGGGCGCTCGTGGAGAAGCTCATGCGCTTGGCGGCTTTGTCGTAGAACGAAACCCAGAAGGATGTGCCAGCATCAGCAATCGGCGCCAGGATTGGATCACCCTTGAACCGCAAGGTCATCACCGCGTTTGTCGGGAACGAGAACGGCGCCACGATCGGCGAACGGACGCTGCCCCACGGCCATTGCCCGTCAACGAAGTCGATGGCCAACTTGAGCGCTTTGGAGCCCTGAGGCGCCGGACTTTCGAGTGTCGCGGTGGTGACCACCGTCGGCGGGCTAACCTCATACTTGTATGCGGCCATCAGGGCCGCGGAATCGGCGTAACTTTCGAAATCGTCGATCAGCGCGCGGGGAGGCGAGGGTGGTGCGAACTCGACCAGTGGCGCGTCGCGCAATTGGAGGTCATCGACGTAAATCGTGGCCGTATACGGTTCGATGGCCGCCTGGCTGCCATACTGGTAAAACGCGAACTGCACAATCCGGCTCAAGTCCGGCAGACCGGGCGAGTTCCACGGTTGCTCGATCGTTGACGCGAGGTAATTCTGCACGATCCAGTCGGTCGTGGTCGGCACGGCAGAACCCCAGCGCCCAAAATTCCCGTCTTCATCCCACGCGTACAGATAAAGGTTCTTGAAATCGGCGGCCGAAAATGCCGTGTCCCCCCGCAATCGGAAGGTCAAGTACTGCTCGGGCAAAATCGACAGCAACGCGTCAAGTCCCGGACCGTTCGCGGTTTCCATGGCCCACTCGATCTGCGAGAAGTTGAACTCCACCCGCATCGATCTCGAACCGGTCGATTGCGGGGCGACAGTATCCGAAACGGACAGAACCGCGTTTCCCGAATGGGTCCAGAGGGCGAGCAGGTCATCGTCCGTAGGGTATTCGAAATCGTGGATCATTGTTTGAGCGCCGGCCGTGAGGACACACAAGCTGCCGCACAGGGATGCGAGCCAATGCAGTATTTTCATGTGAAGGTGAATCTTGGATTTATAATGACCCTATAGGGCGCGGCATTTTGGTCAAATGAAAAGCGCACAGGGCGCGGGGCGATGCGTGCAACTCACGCTATCCGGCAGGCTCCGTCCATTTGCCAGTAAATCGTAGCGCGCCACGGAACGTGGAAAAATGGGGTGCTTTTCACCGGATTCCGTATCTCGGCATCCGCGCCAAAGGAGGGAACCTACAGTTGAAGGAATTTCAAATCCCTCTGGCTAGTACTCTGCGGATGAAGGTTTTACCGCGAATTCTTACACCCCTATTTCGGAATTCATTAGGATCTCATTCCGATCTCATTCGGATCTCATTCGGATCTCGTTCGGACTTTGTTCGGACTTCGTTCAGTACTGATTCGGTTGCCGCCGTATCAATGCAGTATCAATTACGGATTACAAACGAATCAATTATGGTTTTTCGCCCTCTTTCTCTCGAATAGCTCTCCGTCGCTTAAGCGACGCGCCATTGGGGATCATCAATCGGCAATGGACGGCCCGGCCCCACCTTGGGAACTCGACGCCGGTCAAGTTGGCGGTAAGATGGGGAGGCGCAAAGGCGACGAGAGGCGGGAGATGGACGACTTTTTTGAAACGTATCGGGAGAACGTGCAGGTTTTGCTGGCTGAGGTGCCGGGGATCCATGCCGCCCTGGAGGCTGCGGCGCCGTTGGATCAGCTCCCGGGCTGGCAGGAGCTTAACCGGCGTCCGCGCCAATTCGTCGAGCGCGACGGGGTCCCGATCCTCGTGGCGACTCTGCTTGGCCCCACAGGCGCCGGCAAGAGTACCGTGTTCCGAATGCTCACGGGGATCGATGTCCCGGTGGGGGCGGTTCGTCCGGTGACGCGGCAATGCGCTGTGGCGGTTCCTGAATCGGTGGCGGATCCTGCGCTTCTGCAATCGCTGTTTCCCGGGTGCTTAATCCAGCCGCTGGAAAACCCGGAGCAGCTCCAACGCGTGTCGGAGCCTCCTTCCGAGGACCCGCAGGCGGACGGGATGCCGCTGTTCTACAAGGTCAATAGCGCCGCCGATGAACAGAGGATCAAGCTGATCCTGGCCGATGTGCCCGACTTCAACAGCGTCGAGCAAGCGAATTGGACGCGCGTGGCCGCGATGTTATCCCGGGCCGAAGTGGTGGTGTTCGTGACCTATTCGGAGAGTTACAAGGACAAGAGCACGGTGGACCACTTGCTCACCGCTTGCCGGCATGCCGGGCACCTGATCTACCTCTTGAACAAAACGCCAGACCACCCCGTGCGAGCGGTCCGGGTCGCTACGGAGATCCGCGATGACCTGCTCCGCTACGCCCAGGGAGATCCGGAATTTCAAGCGCGACGTTCGGGCGATGGCGCCACGTTCTACGAGTTCCTGAAAGCCGCGCCTTTCTACTTTGCCCCGTTCTCCAGCGAAGCCCAGAAACTGAGTCCCGAGAGCATTCAAGCGATCGGACGAGCCACCCCGCCTTTCTCGTCGTTTCTGGGCGGACTGGACGCCATGCGAATTCTCAAGGACAGCCTGTTGGAAGTCGCCCATACCGGCGTCCGTTCCTGCCGCGCGTTGCTCGAACAAGCCGAGCGCGAGCGGCAAGACCTCTTGGGACGCATCGAGGACGCGCGGACCGAGCTTCGGCGGAAGGCGGAGTTCATTAGCGGGTCGGAGTTCCCCATCCAGGAAATGCTGGCCATCGCCATCCGGGCGGCGGAGGAATGTCGGCCGCGTCCGCTCCAGTATATCGGGCGGATCACCGGCGGGATTGCGACGGCGGGTGTAAGGGTGATCGGCGAACTGCGGCGGTTTATTCAAAGGCAGAAGGAACTCGCGCAGGAGAAGCGTGAGTTGCGGGACCGCGAGAGCCTCGAACGGGAAAGGTTGCACCAGAGCTGCGAGTGGCTGACCGATCATTGGCGCGGCAGCTATCCGGAGGAAGCCGGCAGGCTCCTCTCGGCTGCCCGTTGTGCCGAGGCGCGCCAGCATTTGGCGGAGCAGGATTTGCCGCCGGTTCATGTGGATTGGCAGGAGTTCGTGCGCAAACAAACGATGGCCTGGGCTCGAAAACACTGGGTCTTGAGCAACGCCCTATCGGCCCTCAAAGACGTGCTGACGCTCGGCGGGGTGGCCGCGGTGGCACTGGACCTCACGGTGGCAGGCGGCGCGGCCCTGGGCATCGTCACCGCCGCCGGCGCGGGGTCGGTCGGAGCGGGGTTGGTGGTGGATCTGTTCGACCGGCTGCGCATGGGCACGGTCCTCCGCGAAGCCGATGCCGAATGGCGGAGCAAGCGCTCGGACCAAATCGAGCAGCACCTGGAGGAGCACTTTGCCGATCCCCTCTACCTTGGCGTGTGGAAGGAACGTATTCAGCGGTTGGAAGCCGCGCCCGTGAATCGCTGTTTTGCCGCCTGCAACGCCTTGCTGGGTCTTGCCCAGGAGGAGGTAATCCGGTCATGAAAGGCCCTTTCGATCTTGAGCCTGTCCTCGCGCTGGCCAGCCAGTTGAGCAATCGCGCCGCGCAATTCCCAGGGTTCGAACCCGCGGCCCGGCTGGCTTTAAGGCTGCAGAAAGCCCGGGGGGTGGCCGCAGGCACCGGGTTCGCCCGGCCCGTGGTGGTCGCGCTGGTCGGTGGGACGGGCACCGGCAAGTCTTCTCTGTTCAATGCGTTGATCGGGCAGGCCGACGCAAGCCCTGTTTCGCACACGCGCCCCGCGACGTTGCAGCCGTTTTTGGCGGCGCTGACGGGCGACATGCCGCTGTTGCAGGAGCTTGTCGAGTTGGGCTGCCGCCACGTCCAGGCAGGGCACCCGGGTCTCGCGCTGGTGGACACGCCTGACCTGGATAGCATCGAATTGGGCAATCGCCAGTGGACGCGCCGCATTCTCGAAACCGCGGATGTGGTCCTCTACGTGACCAGCCCCGATAAGGTGTCCAATTTCGAGGTCAATCGCGAGATCCGCGAATGGGCCCGGCAAAAGCGCTGGTTCTTCGTCCTCAACAAGACCGATACGCTTTCACCGGAAGAGCAGCCGACCTTGAGAGAACATTTCGACTTGCGCCTGCACAAACTCGGATTCGAGGTCGAAGACCTCACCCGGTTCCTCGTCAGCGCACAGCAGCCCCGGGAGTTTGAGTTCGCAGCCCTGCGCCGCGCCGTCTTCTCCGCGCGCGCCGCGGAAAACGTCCGCGTGCTCCGCACCGATGCGGTCTTGGCCATGCTCGAACACGCGGCCTCTCCGGAAGTGATGGCGCCGATCGGCCAAGCGGCAGAAGACTTGCGCCAGGCCGAGACGGCGCTGAATGCGCGCGTGAAGGAGGTTTATCGGACGGCGCTGGCGTCGCCCGCGGCGACCGAGGCCGTCCAAATCCTCCTGCGCAACCAGACCTGGCAAGACATGGCCGGCCGCGCAGGCTGGATTATGGGGATCGCAGTTTGGCTAAAGGTCCGGATGACCCTGGTTTCGTCCGCCTGGCAACTGGGACGCATGTTCACCCGCGGAACGAGCGTGTTTGGACTCGCCTGGCTGGCGGTCGCGTCGGTCGCCGGAGCCATGCGCGGCATCCTCCCTTTCCGCAGGTTGCGTGCGGCTCTTGGGGATCAATGCCGCCGGGCGCTCGAGGAGATTACCGTGGAGGCGCGCCAGAGGCTTGAGGACCTCGGGTTCATCGCCTTGCAGCCGTCGCCCGTGGAAGCAGGCAACCCCGGATCGCCGACCGGGGACAGCGCAGGCCAACAGGTGACCGACGCCTGGCTGCAAACGGTGCAAGCGGTTCCGTGGGTGGGCAAGGATGCAGCCCGGGCCGTGGCTTTGAGCCTGGGGAACCGAACGGCTGGCGACGAACTGCTCGCGCCAGTTCAAACGGCCATTGAGTCGGCCGCCTCCACGGCCGCACGGAAGGCGATGGGATGGTTTACTGCGCTCATGTCGAACCTGCTGCCGACGGTGGTGCTCGGGCATGTCGCGTGGCGCGTGGGCCATGCCTGGTACGATGGCGTTTGGCTGCCCTGGACGTTCTACGGGATGGCCATCACGGTGTTTCTTCTCTCACTGCTGCCAGGCTGGTTGCTGGTTGTGGCCGCGGTGAAAAACCGCGCGCGGTTTCCCGATGCCGCCCGCATCGCCGATAGCACCGCCGACCCCGCGGCAACCGCCGTCCTCCGCGATGCCCGCGTGGGGCTGGAGCAAATTCAGCGCGAAGCGAAGCGGCTTGTTGCGACCTCGAATGCGATCCGCAGAACGCTGACTTCGGAATTGCCGGCGGAACATTTTGGCGTCTCGCCCAGCGCGACACCGCCGGAAGCGGAAGCCAACCCAGTCCCATCCCCACCGTAGGATCAGGATTGTAGGTTCGCGCACTGAAATGCAGTCTTACGTTGCATGCTGACGGCGATTGTAGTCAGCAGGAGATTGCCTTCGGCCGAAAAACGGCGCAAATTGTTCACTAACAGAATACGTTTAAGTTGAGACACTTACGAACGCGAAAGTCCCCTCTGGGCCCGATGTTATAACATTTGTATTACATCCGGCGCCGCTCCGCTAACCGTCGGCAATCAACCAAAGCGAAACGACCCGTTCCTGACGAGCGTCGCGCCGGAGGGGTTAACGAGCGCTTCCGGTCGCAAGCTGCCGAAAGGGAGGGATCTTCAAGGCAGCATCGCCCAGGAGCACATGCTGAAGAATTTCCGCTTGATTAAGCGGATCACCCGCGATGTCGTTGTCTTCTATGTAGCGAAGCATGGCCTTTGAATGGAGTTCTCCCAAAGTTGTCGCTCCATCCCGGTAGGCCAGAAAAGGGTAATAGATGAGTGCGGGGCGGTACTTCAGATGCGTCGTAAATATTTGACCTCTGCAAAAGTACTCCGTATGCATTCCGCCGCCCAGCCGAGTAAAGCCGAAGTAGGCGATCCCTCCCGCTTTGGACAGGAGCACGCACTCACCGAACGAGTGCGACAAGGACCGGTTCTTCACCAGGCCGAGATCAAAAGCGCCATTATCGCAACTCACCGCGAACACCATTGGCACTCGGTCATGGCGATCATACGTCAGCAACTCCTCCCCGGTCAGCATGGACGAGTTGAAAACGGCTTCCCCTCCTGAACCGTGCTGCCCCAAGAAGACGAAGCCGACCTCCGCAGTGGTGAAGGCGGGTTGGACGTAAACCTTGTCAACACGGTCGTCAGCATCGTCAAGCCGTGTGACTCGGAAGCCATCGAAAAAACCTTTCCTGAAACAATCGAACCTCGTCGGGGTCCATTGATTGACAAGATAGACCTTCTTAATCCAGTCGGCTTGCGCCTGCTCATGCCACCGTTCGATCTTCTCCACTACGCTGAGGGCTTCGGCGGCGTTGCTCACGGACAGCCGGCCGAGATGGTAGTTGGGCACCAGATCGAAATCCGGTGAAGCGTAGAACATGTCCGTGGGCATCCACTCGGTGTAGTCGGTTTGGCTCTGGGCATAATGTTGGTAGTAGTAATAGCTGGGCGGCACTGAAGTGGCGTCGCCCAGAAGAGTGACGTACGCCAGATGCGGGTGAGCTGCTTGGTCGCGCAGAAAAGCGATGATCTGTCTGGCGAGCGCATAATCATACGCGACGAACAACTTCCATCCGGTAGCGTCCCGGTTCTTGCAGCCCTCAAACGGCGGGTCTTCGGCCGGGGGATAGGCCCCGCGAATTGCTTCGGTGGTGACGACGGCGGAGAGGATATCTTCCTTCTCTTTGTGAAAGTTCGCTAATCGCTGCCCTTGATTCTTCAGTATGCTGGGGCAGATAATCACGCATTGGGCGAAGGCTGGCACGATGCGGTTCGTCACGCCGCCCGTTCCTGCCGACTCAAGATCTCCATTCAGCGGCACTGTGGTTTGCCCCGGCTTGTAGTAAAGCCGAATGGTTGCCTTGGTCACCAAGGTGGCTTCCTTTTTCGCCGGAGCATATTGCAGGGGAAAGAAGCGGACAAAAACATGCTGGCGCTCGTTGTCACGACCACGCTCGTAACGGACCAGGCTGCCAGGGAAGAGGGTGTTCCGGCCGTAAATGGCCTCGTCTGGAATGAGCTTGTGCCAGTTTGGCTCACTGGCTCTCGGTGAGGGAGCGATCTTCACCTCTCCTTGGACTTTGGCGAAGCTTCCCTCCGTCACCTCCACGCCGCAGACTTCAGCATCCCTTTCCAATTCAAGAACAAACGTCTTCATGGAGATCTGCGGCTCCCCAGGCTGCGTGCAAGGGCGCAAGTCCTTCAATGCCAGATACTCAAAGCGGTCAGGCACGGCATAGACGAAGCACTCGGACGGTTCGACGGAGTAGTCCAGCGTGATGGAGCGCAGGCCAACTTCTGGGGTTTTCCGGTTCCAAAAGTCCTTCTTGGCCGCCAACGCGGATAAGTCCTGCGCGGGTTCAAGCACTACGGGCCGCCGGTCATCCAGCGCGCTCGAAGCTAAGGCCTCTCTTGAGTGGCCGCCAAGTATCAGACCTGTGAGGAGGGCCCAACCGAATCCAGCGCGGCACACAACTTGAGGAGCGTGCGCCCAGCGCTTCACTCTCTCAGCCAGCCAGCGCAGCGCGCCGACAACCAACCGGACGACCAACAGGGCGAAAACCGCGCTCAGCAGCAAAAGGCAGCACCAATGTCCGGGGGAAAACTCCATCGCACACCTCGTCTTCCACAACAAGGCGCCATCCGAAAGACGCCAAAGGCGAACGGTGCTGTCCACGCTTCCTGACGCAACCCGGGTCCCGTCCGGAGAAAGGCTGACTGCGAGCACCGATTCGGAGTGGCCGGTGAGCTTTCGGATGAGAACTCCATCTGCCGCTCGCCAGAGTCTGACCGCGTTATCCATCCGACCGCCCCCGGAAATGACGATGTCCCCATCGGGAGTGAAAGCCAGGGCTGTCACGGCGTTCGATGAAGCCGGCCACGACCGATGCAAGGTCGCATCCACCACTCGCCACACGCGAACGGTCTTGTCTCGAGAACCGCTCCCCGAAGCCAGCAGTCCCGCATCGGGAGAGAAAGCCACCGCTGCGACAAAATCTTCGTGCGGCCCCAACATCCCAACCTGCGACCCGTCTGCCACACGCCATAGCTTGACGGTCTTGTCATCGCTGCCCGAGGCGATTGTCAGGCCGTCTCGGGAAAAGGCGACGGCGTTCACGTAACCGTCATGGCCGGTCAGAGTTCTGAGCAAATCTCCTTCGGGGAGCCGCCACAGCTTCACAGTCCGGTCGAGGCTTCCGGAGGCCAGCGTCCTTCCATCGGGAGAAACGGCAAGCGCGCTCACCGCATTGACATGACCGGTAAGAGTTCGCCCACAGCCGCCGTCGGCTGCACGCCAGAGCCGGATCATTTTGTCTTCGCCCCCGGACACGAGCGTGGCTCCATCCGGATGAAACGCGACGGCCATGACCCAGCCCGCCTGTCCCTTTAAAGTCCGGAGCCTGGCACCGTTGCGAGCGCTCCAGAGCTGAATCGTCCCGTCCGCGCTACTCGAAGCCACTGTTTTCCCATCGGGAGAGAACGCGACGGAATTGACGCGGAGAGCATGCCCGGCGGGAAACCACAGTACGGATGCCATGTAGCCCGCTCCGATGCAAACGGCCGCTGCTAAGATGAACAGCACCCCGAGGCCAACCCAACGGAACAACTTGCCGATTGTTTTCACAAGAGCCTCTCCATGAACTTAACCGCGAACGTGTCGACGTTCGGGTTGATGGCCCACTTCAAACCGCTCTTCCGCTTGGCGCCTGCCCAGAACCCGCCGCCCATGGATACTCGGATATCCGTAGCTCTGGCAAGCACAGGGATGGCGCGGACAGCAATTCTGCCCATGAACCTCAAAATGGTTGGCTTGATTACCAACTATTTG
>CAZODO010000075.1:0-22301 GCA_964578605.1 uncultured Verrucomicrobiota bacterium
TGAGCGGCGGCGAAAAGACCCGGCTCGCGCTCGTGAAGCTTCTGCTCGATCCCCCGAACCTGTTGCTGATGGACGAGCCGACCACCCACCTGGACATGGCGAGCATCGAAGCCCTGATTGGCGCGCTCGAGCAGTTCCAAGGCACGCTGATCTTCATCAGCCACGACGTCTACTTCATCCGCGCCATTGCCAACCATGTCGTGCACGTGAATGCCGGGCATCTCCGGCATTATCCCGGCGGCTACCAGTATTACCTCGACAAAACGGCGGCCCTGCGCGCCTTGGCCGAGCAATCGGCTGCCGACGACCCGGCCAAGAGCCAGAAGGCCATCGCGGACCGGCCGGTCGATCGCTTGCGCGAACAGAGGCGGCTCGAAGCCGAACAACGCCAGGTGCGTTATCGCCAGCGCAAAGCGCACGAGACCGAAGTCAAGCGGCTCGAAAGAGAAATCGAGGCCCTCGAGAAGCGCCAATCGGAGCTGACCGCGGCCCTGGAGGATTCGGCCACGTATGAATCCCCGGGTCGGGCAGCCGAGATCACCCGTGAACTCCCCCAGGTCGTTGCACGGTTAAAAATGCTGACATCGGACTGGGAAGCGGCGGCATCGAAGCTTCTGGAACTGGAACTCTGAGTCGATGCGCCTTCGGCGCGGATGCCAAACCAGAGAACGTGGCAAAAAGGGACCGTTTCAACTCCCTGCGGAACGCCGGTTTCGATGCGGACGAGTCTTAGGCCGGTATCAGGCGCATCTGGCATCGCTCTCCGGTGCTTCCGGTGTTGCTATATGGTTGCTATATGGATCCTATATGCTCAGTATAAGGCTCGATAAGTCAACATAATAGCAACTCTTTTTAAACACACTGTTATCTGCCACTCTTCATCGGTCGCAACCCGGGAGCGGAGCGGGACCGTCGCACATCGCCGTTGCAGGTCCTCCGGCGTTCCCACAGGATCACCGTCATGCTGCCGTCCGTCCTATTGCCAATCTTCGCCCGCGCCACGCGCCCCGTTCGCCCAGGGGCGATGATTCCTGCACTCGGGCTCGCGCTTGGGATGATCTTCGCCGCACGGAACGGCGCCGCGGCCGAACCCCAATCCGCCGAAATCCCCCCAATGGCCATCGAACTCCTCCGCAGCACCGACCGCGATACGCGAGGCCTCGCGCTGCAGGAGGTCCGCGAAGGGCTGCGCGGCGCGGCCGCAACCCGGCAGTTATCCGCCCTCGCTCCCACGCTCGACGCGGAAGGCCAAGCCGCGTTGATCGAAGCGCTCGGAGATCGCGGCGATGTCGTCGCGCGCACGGCGCTCCTGTCGGCGGTGACCCACGAGGAAGAGCGGGTCCGGGTGGCCGGATTGAAGGCGCTGGGGCAACTGGGGACAACGGCAGATCTCCGAATTCTGGCGGAAAAAGCGGCCTTGGGAACGCCGGCGGAAAAGGAAATGGCGCGCCGAAGCCTCATCCAATTGCGCGGCGACGCCATCCATTCCGCCATGGTTAAGCTCTTGGGCGAAGCCGCGCCGAGGCTGCAGATCGAGCTTTTGGGTGTCCTTGCCGCGCGAAAAGCGGGCGCCGAGGCAAGCCCGGTCCTATTGGCGTTGACGAAGAGCGGAGATCCTGGCGTCCGGTTGGCGGCCTTTCGAGCCGCGGAAGTGCTCGCGACGGCAGATCAAGCGGACGCTTTGGTGGGGCGCTTGTGCGAGCTGGCGAACGCTTCGGAGCGTCGAGCTGCGGAAGCAGCCCTGATCGCGCTTAGCCGTCGAGCGAAGCAGTCGGTCCTCGAGGCGGTGCAAAGCCATTGGCCGGAAGCGAAACCCTCCGCGCGCGTTTCGTTGTTGCAATGCCTGGCGGCCGTCCCGGGTTCTGAGGCCCTGGTAAGAGTGGTTGAGTCGGTCAAGGGCAGCCCTGGCGAGGTGCAGGACGAAGCGGTGGCCGTGCTGGCATCCTGGGAAGACCCGGCCGCCGCGGCGCCTTTATTGGAGCTGGCGCGCCAGACTCCGAATCCGTCGCATCACGCCGAGGCGTTGCGCGGGCTCGTGCGGCTTGCGAGCGGGGACGAACGGCGGCGCGCCAATGCGGCGTTGCTGACGGAAACCTGGAAGCTGGCGAACACGGCGGATGAGCAGCGGGTTGTGCTTGGAGCGTTGGGCGGAGCGGCCGATCTGGGGGCGCTCCAAGTGGCCGTCGGCGCCCTGGACCTGGCGGCGGTAAAGCAGGAAGCCGCGATCGCCGCGGTGCTCATTGCCGAACGCTTGGCGCGCTCGCATCCGGAGGCATGCGCCGACGCGATGCGAAAAGTGGCCGCACGGATCGAGGACCCGGCGTTAAAGGAGCGCATTGAGGCGCTTGGGTTCAAGCCGTGACAGGGCTGAGCTCTTGATGGCGATCCAGAGGGGTGGAGAACTCGGAGCGGGTGGTTGGCAAGTCCGGGCGGGCTGGTCGAAACAGAGTTCGGGCTGCCAAGCCGGCGTCCCATTTCCGGGATTCCTTTTTCCCACGGGCGAACGCCTTGGATACCGGCGGCGCAGGACCGCAATTCTCCAGGGCCTTCCCGTCGATGGACTTAGCCCGATTCCGTTTTGTTGGCACGCGGGCTGCAACAAGAGTCACCGACGACACACATAAGGGACCACGGATCACGTAGAACGGATCATTGACCATGGATATCGCCCGCCCCAACGAAGCCCGAAGACGACGACGCCGCCGCTTCCTTTACGTCGGCGTGGGCCTTGTCGTGCTGGCGCTCGTCACGGCCGGACTATCCAAGCTCAAACCGGCCGCCCCGTCGGTGGAAGCAAGCGCGATTTACCCCGGGACGGTCAAGCGCGGTCCGATGCTCCGCGAAGTGCGCGGCAACGGGACCCTCTTGCCGGAAGAGATCCGCTGGATTCCTGCGATGAACGCCGGCCGTGTGGAGATTATCCATGTGTTGCCTGGCGCCGCGGTGCAGGCGGACACCGTGATCCTCGAATTGAGCAACCCGGAGCTCATGCAGGCTGCATTCGACGCCGAATGGGCGGTGAAAGCCGCCGAAGCCCAATACGCCAAGCTCAAGGTGCAACTCGACAGCGAAGCCCTGGCCGCGGAAGCGAATCTGGCCGCGCTCCAGGCCGATTGCAGTGTGGCCAAACTCGATGCCGAAGCCGACGCGAAGCTGGTCAAGGAGAACCTGGTCGACCGCTTGACCGCCGCGCGTTCCCGGACGAAAGCGGAGCAATTGACCATTCGGTGCGGGTTGGAACAGCGGAGGTTGGAAACGGTCGGCGAATCGCGCGTCGCTCAACTTGCCGCCCAGGATGCGGATTTGGCCAGACTTCGCGCGGTGCATGCGCTTAAGAAGCAGCAAGTGGAGTCGTTGAAAGTGCGGGCCGGCTTGGATGGCGTGCTGCAGAAGCTCGGCGAAGTCTCGCAATTGCAGGTCGGCCAGCAGATTGGGGCAGGCGCGAACCTGGCGCGGGTGGCGAACCCGAAACGGCTCAAGGCGGAGATTAAGGTCCCGGAAACGCAGGCGAAGGATATCGAGCTGAGCCAGAGCGCTTCGATCGACACGCGAAACGGCCTGATTCCCGGGCGGGTGATCCGGATTGACCCCGCGGCTCAGAACGGCACCGTCACGGTCGAAATCGCCCTCGAAGGACCGCTTCCCAAAGGGGCGCGCCCGGACTTGACGGTGGACGGCACGATTCAGCTCGAGCGCCTTGACGACGTTCTGTATGTGGGGCGACCCGTTCATGGTGAGCCTGAGACCCGCGTGACCCTCTTCAAGATTACCGAAGGCGGGAAAGGCGCGGTGCGCATCCCGGTGAAACTCGGCCGGAGCTCGGTGAACTTCATCGAGGTGCTGGATGGCCTCGTGGAAGGCGACCAGATCATTCTGTCGGATATGTCGCAGTGGGACGGCCACAATCGGCTGCGGTTGAATTGAGGATCGGCGGGGCGTGACCCTTGAATCCGCCGGCCACGAAGGCGTGATCACCGGCAGAATCGCGGACAAGCGAACGAACTTCTGCACATGCAAGACAACGACACATCACTCATTCAGCTCGATGGCATCACCAAAGTCTTCTACACGGACGAATTGGAGACGCACGCCTTGTCGGGCGTCCACCTGCAGATCCGCCGCGGAGAGTACGTCTCCATTGCCGGGCCCTCCGGATGCGGCAAATCGACGTTGCTATCCATCCTGGGCCTGCTGGATTCGCCGACGGAAGGCTCCTACGTCTTGAATGGCCAGGCGGTCGCCAACCTCGGGTTGGCGGAGCGGGCCCGCATTCGCAACCGCGAAGTGGGGTTCATCTTCCAGAGCTTCAACTTGATCGGTGACCTGACCGTTTACGAGAACGTCGAACTGCCGCTCACTTACCGCGGCATGGCGGGCGAGGAGCGTCGAGAGCGGGTGAACGAAGCGCTGGAAAAGGTGGGGATGGCGCATCGCGTGAAACACTTCCCTTCACAGCTCTCCGGGGGTCAGCAACAGCGCGTGGCTGTCGCCCGGGCTTTGGCGGGCAAACCGTCGATCCTCCTGGCAGACGAACCCACAGGGAACCTGGACTCCAAGAACGGCGAAGCCGTGATGCAACTGCTTCGCGAACTGCACCAGGAAGGCGCAACGATTTGCATGGTCACGCACGACACCCGCTTCGCGCGGAATGCCGAACGAACCATCCACCTCTTCGACGGCCGGGTGGTCGAAGAAGAAGCCATCGAAGTAGCCTAGCCCCGGCGGCATCCCCCGACCCTGGATCCCCCAAGCCCAGGCCACAGACCCACGAAACCCATGACCGACTTTCGCTACGCCTTCCGAATGCTCCTGAAGAACCCCGGGTTCACCACGGTCGCCGTGCTGACGCTTGCCCTGGGCATCGGTGCGAACACGACGGTGTTCTGCTGGGTTCAGGCCATCCGTTTGCGGCCCATCCCCGGAATTGCCAATGGCGAGCAACTCGTGGCGCTGACCACCACCCATGGGTCGGTCACCTATGACACTGTTTCGCTGCCCGACCTGCGGGATTACGCCAAACTCTCCGACGTCTTCGCGGGGATTATCGGGTCGCAAGTCACGCCCGCCTGCATTGGAGTTGGGAACAAGCGGGAGTGGGCCTATGGCCAGATCGCCACCGCGAACTTCTTCGATGTCCTCGGGGTCAAGCCGGTCATTGGACGCGCCTTTCTCCCGGACGAAGACCAGAAACCGGGCGGCGACTCCGTGCTCGTAATCAGCCACGCCTATTGGCAGCAGCGGTTTGGTGGCCGACCGGACATCGTGGACCAGAGCGTCGAACTTAACCGCTTCAGCTTCACGATCATCGGGGTGGCCCCTCCGGGCTTCCATGGCACCATGAGCGGGCTGAGGATGGACTTCTGGGCCCCGGTATCGATGCACCAGCAGGTCGCCAACTTCGGCTCGCTGCAGAGTCGCGGAGATCATTGGCTTCATACCCAAGCGCGCCTGCAGCCCGGCGTCACGCTTGCGAGAGCCCAAACCGCCATTTCCATCCTCGCCCGCCAACTCGAGAAAGCCTTCCCGGACACCAACCAGGAGATCGGATTGCGCGCCATGCCGATGTGGAAAGCGCCTTACGGAGCTCCGGCCCTTATGCTTCCCGTGGTTCGAATTCTCATGGCCGTCAGTCTTGGCGTGCTGCTCATCGTCGCTGCAAACGTGGCCAACCTGCTCCTTGCCCGTGCCAGCAGCCGTCGCAAGGAGATCTCGATTCGCCTCGCGATCGGAGCCAGCCGGGCCCGGCTCATTCGGCAATTGCTGACCGAGAGCGTGGTTCTCGCAGGGTTGGGCGGCGCGCTGGGCGTTCTCTTCGCCACGTGGGGGGTGGCCCTGTTTCCCGCTTTCCTGCCCAATACGCATCTGCCAATCGGGTTCGATTTCCGGTTCGATATGCAGACCTTGGGCTACACGCTGGCGCTGTCGGTGTTGACGGGGATTGTGTTCGGCCTGGCGCCGGCGCTGCAGGCGTCGTCTGCCGATCTGGCCAACACCTTGAAAGAAGGCGGCCGCACGAGCGGAAGCAGCGCCCACCACACCATCCGAAGCGCCTTTGTGGTCTCGCAGGTGACGCTCGCTCTGTTGCTGCTGGTCGGAGCCGGGTTGTGCATCAAAGGATTCCAGCGCGCACGCCAGGTGCAGATTGGCTTCAACCCCAATAACGTCCTGGTCGCCGGATTGCGGATCGGCATGAACGGCTACGATCGCACGAACGGCATTGCGTTCTATCGCTCGCTGCACGAGCGCGTTTCCAGCCTTCCCGGGGTCAAGCACGCCGCGCTGTCCAGTTGGTTCCCTCTCGGGTTTGAAGGGGGTCCAAGCACTTCGGTGCATCCGGAGGGATACGTCCGCAAGCCGAACGAAGACGTGTCGGTGCCTTACGCCATCGTTTCGCCGGGCTATTTCGACACCCTGCAAATCCCGCTATTGGACGGCCGCGATTTCCGCGACACCGACAACCACGAATCCCTCAACGTCGCCATCATCAACGAGAACATGGCACGGCGCTTTTGGCCCGGGCAAAGTCCCGTCGGCCGGAAGTTTCGAATGTGGCGGGGGGAAATGACCGTCATAGGCGTGGTGAAGGCGGGGAAATACCGGTTTCTGAACGAACCCCCGCGGGAGTTCCTTTACCTTCCCTACGGGCAAGGCGTCTGGGACTTGAACCTCGGGGTCGCGCTCCGGACCGAAGGCGATCCGGCCGCCATGATGGGCACTCTTCGCCAAACGATCCACAGATTGGACCCGGGCGTTGAGATCTGGGCGAACCTGTCGATGGCCGATTACATCCAGGCCGCTTTTCTGCCGCAACGAATCGCCGCGACTCTTCTGACGGGTCTGGGCATCGCCGCGCTTGTGCTAGCCGGCATGGGCATTTACGGAGTCATGGCTTACGTCGTGAGCCAACGCACCCACGAGATCGGAATCCGTATGGCCATGGGCGCCCAGATCGCGGATGTTCTGCGGTTGATCGTTACGGAAGGCGTGATCCTGGGGTTGATCGGAGTCGGTCTCGGCCTCGCTGGTTCACTCGCGGTCACCCGGTTGATCTCGAGTTTCCTTTACGGAGTGAGCCCATTTGACCTGGCCACGTTCCTGAGCATGGCCGTCGCCCTGTCCTTCGTTTCGTTCCTCGCGAGTCTGATCCCCGCGTGCCGGGCGGCCAAAGTGGACCCGATGCAGGCGTTGCGTTACGAATGATCCTTTGGGCTCGCCAGCTGGCTGCTACGAAGCCGCGCGCTGCTGGGGCCATTGGCTTGCCGGCACCAAGCTGGACGGGAGCGAGGCTCCTCTTGGGCCCAGGCACCGGAAGGGCGAAGCGTGCTGTTGAACACCGCTGGAACCCACCCTGCCAAGCTCCCCGAAATGGGACAATCCCAAAGTCGCTGACGATTACGAGGACCCCAGGAAACGGTGCGTTGCACCCATTCGGGCGGCCTCAGCTCGTCACCGTGATCGCAAACCGGCTCCTCGAATCTAGCCGCCGGTCACGTACTTGCCCACGAATTGGCGGAAGCGCTCCGTATTCTCGGGCGTAAACGTGCGCTGCACCATTCCGCTGCGACCCCGAATACTCACTTCCACCTTCTGGGCGTTTGCGATGGTGCGCAATTGCTCGCCGCTGGCCGGGTAGATGGCCCGTTCGGAAACTTCTTCCTTGAGTTCTTTGCGACTGTTGAGGCTTCCGGAACTGGAGAATTTCATTTCCTGGCCGTCGGCCGAAATCACGAGTGTTTCTCCCGGCGGGATCTCGAGGAAACCCGTTTCGCGGCGCGCCATGTAATCCACTTCGAGAAAGTACTGGAAGTCTCGGGCGCTCTTGAACATGCGCGAGGCATTGAGCCACACGATTTCTCGAATTGGATCCGGCGACTCCAGCATGTTCTCCGCCATCAGATCGGTCCGCGCCCGGGTGACGGGATCGATATAGGTGGTGACGGGAGGCCGTTGCGTGGCACAACCGGCCAGGAGAATGGCCACCAGCCCAAGCAGACAGTGAATCTTCATTGCGATATGCCTTTTCTGAGAGATCGCGTTTCCCAGTATCTCTCGGTTACATCCATTCAAAGTGCTGTCGGTGCCTCTTGTCTACCACGAATCCGGGTCCGGGGTAAATAGTGCCATCGCGCGAATCGGCGAACGAAAAGGGCGAGACCGGAGGGTGGGGATTGGCAGCGCGCGGAAGCCGAGAGCCACCCAGCCGAGCCGGAGGATTACGAGAGCGATGGCGATGACGATGACGAGGGCAACAGGAGAACGGCCCCCTGCCAATCGTTGAATTTTGAGAGCAAAACTTTGACGCCTGTGAGGCGGTGCTCTAAAAGAGCTTCCATGGCTGAAAAAATCATAACCCCAGATACCGGTTTTGCGGCCGGGAATAGCGCCACCAAGAACCAGCTGAATGTGGATGTGGAAATCAAGGGCAACATCAAGTTCGCGGGCGAGCTGACCTTTGACGGGAAACTCGAGGGGGACATCCAGACGGACGGCGTTTTGAATCTTGGCGACAACGCGACGGTGACCGGCAACATCAACGCGACCACCGTATACGCCCGGGGCAAGGTCAACGGAAATATCACCGCCAAGGACAAGGTCGAGATCAAGGCCCGCACCGAGTTGTTTGGCGATATCCGCGCGGCCAAACTCGCGATCGAAGAAGGCGTGACGTTCGTTGGCAAGATCGAGGTGAACCCGAACAAGGTCTCTCCGGGCGGCGCCAGCCGGGGGAGTGAGCCTCCGAAGACGGTCGAGATGGGCAAATCGGGTGGCCGTTAAACCCGAGGCCCTGACTGGGCGCCGTGTGTTGCCGAGCCGGGCGCGCCGGGTCCGGTCAGACGATCCGCTCCGGACGTGAGCAAGCCGATCAAGGCCCTGCTGACCTGCCCCCGCTGCGGGAATCAGCAGATGGAATCGCGCGCGGCGTTTTCGGCCGTGTGCCGGAAATGCGGCGAGTACCTGCGAGTCCAGGACCTGCTCAAGCCTGCCCGGAAAGCCGCCGCGCCGCCGCCGGAACATAAGCGGATCACCTGCTTTGATTGCGGGACGGAATTGGAGGTTCCCGCGAGCGCGCAGTCCACGATGTGCCGGAAGTGCAGCAGTTACATTGATCTGCACGACTACTCGATTTCCAGCGCAGTCTCGAAGAATTTCAAGACCCGGGGCACTTTTGCCATTCAACCTGCGGGATACGTTTTCAACAGTGAAACCTTCGCGCGCGAAGCCAGCATCAAAGGCCGGTTCATCGGCAAGCTGGTAGTGGAAGAGACCCTGACGCTCTATTCGACCGCGCAGATCAAAGGCGAGTTCACGGCTCGGCGCCTGGTCGTGCCCGCCGCCAACCAATTCCGCTGGAATGGCGAGATCAAAGCTGTCTCCTTCGAGATCGAGGGCGAACTGGTGGCGAGCGTGGCGGCAGAAAAGTCGATCCACGTAAAGGCGCACGGGCGCCTGGTGGGAAGTGTCACGGCCCGCAGCCTGGTCGCAGACACCGGGTCGGTCCTCGAAGTGACCGCGCGGATTTCGCCGGCGGCCAAGCATTCAGGCGATGGCGCGGCTGAGCGTCACGGCGGGTGATCGAAGGCTGATCGCACCTCCCGGCTTAGATTGGCGACGCGCAAGGCGCTTCACCTGGCCGGCTCTGAATGAGCACCTGGAACATCCGGCCCAAGTGATCCGGGTGGGTGAGCGTTTGGAATTGGCGCGTTTCCCGCTGGTTCCAGGACCCAAACCGCGCAACATCCGCATAGACCTCGCGCAGGATCTCCGTGAGAAAGGTGGCTTGCGGGCAAAGACGTTCCGTGCTGAGGCCGGCGCGTTCGCCTGCGCGGATGATTTCCGAGAAGTTGACGTGCGCGGTCAGGTCCTGTTTTCCGGGATGCGCCAAGGGATCGGGGGTCGGCCGGTGGGCTCGATACCCTCGGAGCGTCCCCTGCGCGCGATGCGGCGCCAGGATCTCGGGCCATTCCAACCCGTAATCCAAGGTGAACAACTTTCCCTCAGCCAGGCGTTCGGCGGCACTCGACCACCAGGCGCGGGCGGCCGGGCAGAGTTCGACGGTGAACCCGTCCGGCAAGACGCTGGCGAGCGGACCGGGAAGGTTCACAAGCAACGTCTGCACGAGTTCCTGTTCGACCTCGGGGGAAGGCGGATCGGACCGGGCCCAGGCAAACGCGGCATTTGCGATGCCGACCGCCCACTCGAACCACTGGCGCTTTGAAGCGTCCCAACCCACGCGGAAGACCGGCAGCGCATCGAGGAGTTCGTTGGCGAAGACGATGCCGCGAATCGAGCGGGAAGGCACGTCGTCCCAGGCCGATACCCAGCGGACTGATTGGCCGAAGAGCGCCAGGAGCCGGGCTTGAGACTCGCGGCGCGCGGGAAACGGCTCAAGAATCCAGTATTCCAGGCGGGCCAGAAGGTCCGGACGATGGTCTTGGAGCCACGAGAGGATATCCAAAGCCAGGCGGCCGTCATGGGCTCCGGCTTCGACGAGTTGGAGCGGCGCTGAGGAAAGGCGGGAGGACAGGGCATCGAGCCATTGAGCGAACTGGAATCCGAGGAGTTGGCCAAGCAGGGGCCCGACACTCACGCTGGTGTAGAAATCACCTTGGCAACCGATTTGCTGGCAGGATGTCCGGTAGTAGCCATGAGTGGGATGGTACAGCGCAAGCTCCATAAAGCGGGCGAAGGGAATAGGGCCTTGGGCCGCAATTTGGCGGCGGAGAAGGCATGCCAGGTCGTCGTTGATGGATGGCATTGTCCAGATTCTTTACAGGCGGTTTGGCTGCGACGGTGAGATTTTATGGCCAAAATTGATGCGTTTTTCAACCTGATGCTTGAGCAGAAGGCCTCCGATCTGCATCTCTCCTCGGGCAACGCGCCCATGCTGCGCATCCACGGCGAGTTGCACCGGGTGGATTACCCGCCGCTGGAAAGCGACAACCTCAAGGCCATGCTCTACGAGATCAGCCCCGAATACAAAATCAAGCAGTATGAAGAAACGGGGGATGTCGATTTCGGATACGAGATTCCGTCGGTGTCCCGGTTCCGGGTCAATTTCTTCAACCAACGAAATGGTTGTGCGGCGGTCTTTCGCCAGATCCCGACGAAGGTGCTGTCGTTCGAGGATTTCGAAAAGCTGGATGCGCCTTTGCCGGGAGTCTTGAAGAAGTTCGCCATGCTGCACAAAGGGTTGGTCGTGGTCACCGGCCCCACGGGCTCCGGCAAGTCCACAACGCTGGCGACGATGATGGATTATTCGAACAAGAACCGGCGCGACCACATCATCACGGTCGAGGATCCCATTGAGTTCGTCCACGAAAGCAAGAACTGCCTGGTGAATCACCGCGAGGTGGGCGTGCACACAAAGTCGTTTGCCGCGGCATTGCGCGGCGCGTTGCGCGAGGACCCGGACATCATCCTGGTCGGTGAATTGCGCGACTTGGAAACGATCGAACTGGCGCTGACGGCCGCCAGCACAGGCCACCTCGTGTTTGGCACCTTGCACACGCAAAGCGCGGCAAAGACGGTGGACCGCATTATCGACGTCTTTCCCGCCGACCAGCAGAACAAGATCCGCGCCACGCTTTCGGAGTCGCTCAAGGGAATCGTTGCCCAAAACTTGTTCCGGCGGATCGACCGGAAAGGACGCGTCGCGGCGCTGGAGATCCTGGTCTTCACCACGGCCATCGCCAACCTGGTCCGCGAAGGCAAGACCCACCAGATCCCCGGCATGATCCAGGTCGGAAAGAAATTGGGCAATCAGCCCCTCGACGACGCGATCATGGAACATCTGAGGATGAAACGCATCTCCCCGGAAGAAGCTTACGACAAGAGTCTCGATAAAAAGAAGTTCCGGCCCTTCCTCGCGACTCCTCCGGAGGAGGAAGATATTTAGCAGGATTTAGGCGGTCAGTTGGGAATTAACGAGTGCCTGCGAGCCTCAACTCTCAGCGGCCGGCCTTTCTGAATTTGCTATGAGGCGCAACGAATTGGACTACGTGATGCGGGCGATGCTGGAGTCCCAGCCCGAAGTCTCGGACCTGAACTTCACGGTCGACAAGCCGTTGCAGGTCGAGTCGTTCGGCCAGTTGATGCCGGTGACGCTGGACCCGTCCGCCGGGCCGCTCACCCCTTTCCAAACCGAGATGGTCGCCCTGAACCTGATCGGGGGGAATCGGCGCTTGACAGAAGACTTGCTGCGGTTCGGATCCTGTGATTCCTCCTACACGCTGAGCGGGACGGCGCGCTTTCGCGTCAATATCTTCACGCAGCGGGGGAATTGCTCGATCGTCATGCGCAAATTGAACACGTCCATTCCGACCCTGGCCGATTTGAAGATGCCCGAGATCTTCAAACAAATGGCGGCGGAAAAGACGGGGCTGGTGCTGGTCACCGGGGCGACCGGTTCGGGCAAATCGACGACGCTGGCGGCGTTGCTGGACGAGATTAACGAAACCAAGTCTGTCCATGTTATCACCCTCGAAGACCCGGTGGAATTTGTGCATTCGCAGAAGACCGCCACGTTCAATCAACGGGAGATGGGAAACGATTTCAGCAGTTTCGCCACCGGACTGCGTGCCGCGCTGCGCCAGGC
Source organism: uncultured Verrucomicrobiota bacterium (assembly GCA_964578605.1). Classification (GTDB taxonomy): domain Bacteria; phylum Verrucomicrobiota; class Verrucomicrobiia; order Limisphaerales; family SIBE01; genus JAXMHN01. The sequence goes on from CAZODO010000075.1 coordinate 12,596, forward strand.
GCCCAAGGTGATTCTGGTGGGCGAAATGCGGGATCGTGAGACGGTTGAAATCGGTTTGACCGCGGCAGAAACCGGGCACCTTGTCCTGAGCACCTTGCACACCATCGATGCCGGCCAGACGATCAATCGCATCCTCGGCATGTTCGACCAGGAAGAACAGGAACAGGTGCGCTATCGCCTTGCCGATACGCTGCGCTGGGTCGTGAGCCAGCGGCTTGCTCCCAAGCTCGGAGGCGGGCGATACGCGTTGCTGGAAATCATGGGCTCCAACCTCCGCACGCGCGAGAGCATCATCCAGGGGGAGAGCGAAGGGCGGAGCTTCTACGAAATCATCGAAGCCAGTTACCCGTTCGGATGGCGGACCTTCGATGCCGCCTGCCTGGAAGCGTTCGAAGAGGGCATCCTCTCGGAGGAAACGGCCCTGCTCTATTGCACGAAACGAGGGCCCGTCTCGCGTGGCATTGACAACCTCAAGAAGAAGCGGGGCGAATCGACGACCAGCCTTGGCAATCTTCGGATGCGGAAACTCGAGGAAGTGTCCGCGAAAGGCGACGGCAGACCCGCCGTTTTGACGCTCAAGCTCAAGTGACCTATGGCGATCGACCTGGACTTCCTCAACCCCAGCTACAAACCCGCCCTGCTGGCGCTGTCGGCTCCCGACGTGATCGAGGCGTGCAAAGACGTGCTTCGAGAGCTGAATTACAAGGTCCTGGTCGCGGCGAATCACGAGGATTTCGCCACCCGTTTCAGCAATGTCCAGTTCCAGGTCGTGCTATTGGAGGAACAGTTTGCCTGCCAAACCCCCGAAGAGAACGAAACGTTGCGCATGCTCCAGCGCCTGCCCATGAGCCATCGGCGGCACGCCACGATCATCCTTTTGGGTCACAACTTCCAAACGTTGAACGCGCTTCAAGCCTTTGCCCAAAGCGTCCATGCGGTGGTGAATTGGGCGGATCTTGGCAGCCTGTCGCAAATTATCCAGCAGACCGCGGCGGAAAGTGCTCTCTTCTTGAACGTCTATCGCGAAGCCCAGCTCCGAGCCGGGCAAGCCAAAGCCTGACCGAGCCAGGTAGAGCCGGACCGCCGGGCCGGCTTTGGCAGATGCCCATGGATTATGCGCAAGCCAAGCCGCCCCACCCTGCCGCCGGAAGGCGCTGCCAAGGTTTGGCATTCACTTGGCGTCCGCCGCGGACTAGAATCTCCGCCCATGAGCCTGCCATCCGCCAGTCCATTCCCAGCCACCCGGCTCCGGCGCTTGCGGCAATCGGCCGCTCTTCGGCGAATGGTGGCCGAGACGAGCCTGAACCCAAGCCAACTCGTTCTGCCGCTCTTCGTCCGCTCAGGGCGAAACCTGCGCCGGCCGATCGCAGCCATGCCGGAGGTGTTTCAATTGTCACCGGACGAAGCGGTGCGCGACGCCGGGGAAGCGTTCAAAGCCGGCGTGCCGGCTGTGTTGCTGTTTGGAATCCCGGACACGAAGAATGACCAGGCCACAGGCGCCTACGCGGATGACGGGATTGTCCAAACGGCCGTTCGCCTCCTTAAGAAGGAACTGCCCGAGCTTCTGGTGATCACCGACGTTTGCCTTTGCGAATACATGAGCCATGGCCATTGCGGGATCGTGGCGTTTGACGGCCAGCACGGGCGCATTCTCAATGACGCCACGCTGCCGCTCTTGGCCCGGACCGCCGTTTCCCATGCGGCAGCGGGCGCCGACCTCGTGGCGCCCAGCGACATGATGGACGGACGCGTCCGCGCCATCCGCGAGCAACTCGATGCCAACGGCTTTCCGGAGACACCCATTCTGGCCTACGCGGCGAAGTTTGCTTCGGCCTTCTATGGGCCGTTCCGTGAAGCCGCGGAATCGGCGCCGAAATTCGGGGATCGGCGCAGTTATCAAATGGACGCTCCGAATGCCCGGGAGGCCTTGCGAGAAGTGGCGCTGGACATTCAAGAAGGGGCGGACATCGTGATGGTCAAGCCAGCCCTTGCTTACCTCGATATTATTTACCGAGTGAAGACGGAGTTTGGCTACCCGACCGCCGCTTACGCGGTCAGTGCGGAGTATTCGATGATCAAGGCTGCCGCACAGCAGGGATGGATCGACGAGAAGGCGGTCACGATGGAAGCCCATCTGGCCATACGGCGCGCAGGGGCGGACATCCTGATCACCTACGCCGCCAAAGCGCTCGCCACGTGGTTGCGAGGTTAGGCCGATCGGCTGCTATCCGGACAGCTTCTGGTAGGCAATGAACAGGAACACCAGGATAATGAAGGCCAGGACGATCCCGATGGTGATAAAAATAACGGCCGTCTTGTTGCTCTTCTTGGCGAAAGGCGAGTCCTTGTCGAACACCGGCCGCGCGCCCTGCTCGAAATCGCCAAGCTTCACCCCGCCAATCACGCGGGTTTGATCGAACTGCTTCTTGGATTCGGGGATGGGTTCGCCAGTCTCGAGCCGCATCTCGATCTGGCCAAGGCGAAGAATCTGGCCCGGCTTCAGCGCTTTCTCGGTCGTGACGCGCTCGCCGTTAATAAAGGTGCCGTTCGTGGAGTTCAGATCCCGAACGACGACGTCCTTTCCTCGCAGCAGGACTTCACAATGGTGGCTTGACACAGAGCCTTCTGCGATCTGAAAATTGTTATCGTCCACACGGCCAACCGTGGTCTTTTCCGCTTTCAGTTCGTAGCTCTTCCCGGTCAATCCTTCGCTTAGTACGACAAGTTTGGCCATAGGTCGATTTGGTGCCGGTCATTATCCACCTGCCCCACCTCAAGTCAAACCGTTTCGTCCGGCAATCACAAAATGCCGCCAATCCAGCGCAAACCAGGCGCTTATCACCCCTTCTCTTTCGCCGGCAGGCGACTTTAGACCGTCCCGAGCGGGGTTGACGCCTTCGCGGTCTGTCGCGGCGTTTTGAACGGGTCCGCGATGTTCCTGTCCACTACCCGAGACCTTTGAAGCGCCTGGCCCGGTCCGAAACACTCTGCTGACCACCTGACTATGAAAGAAGCCGCTGATGTGACATCCCGCCTCGCCCCTCCAGTCGAAAAGCCGTCGGGCTTCCTCTGGGTTAAGGAACTGGACCGTCTTTTGCGGGGGGAAACCAGGCGCACTCCGGCGATTGGCGAGCCTGGGGTCGAACTGGGCTCGGACCGGTTGCAGGTCGCCATCGTTGTGTTGGGGGTCGTTTACGGCCTGTGCATGGGTCTCTACCCGCTGCTTCGGGGCGACGCCGGATCGCTGCTCCAGTTGCTTTCCGGCGCCGTGAAGGTGCCGGCGCTATTCCTTTTGACTTTGCTGGTCACCTTTCCGTCTTTGTACGTGTTCAATGCCCTGGTCGGTTCCAGGCTATCGGCGGGAGCCCTGTGGCGTTTCCTCACGTGCGCAGTGGCCTTGAATATGGCGGTTTTGGCGTCTTTTGGCCCGATCGTCGCGTTCTTCTCCATGAGCACGACGAGCTATTCGTTCATGCTGCTCTTGAACGTGCTCATGTTCGCCGTCGCCGGCGCGTTCGGGCTCGGTTTCCTGCTCAAAACGTTGCGCCGGATTCCCACGGGCCGGCAGGAAACGGACGGTTCCGCTCCGCCGCTCATGCCGCCAGACGGCGCGTCCGCACCGGCAACGCCGCTCGACCCGGCTGGGAAAGCCGTTCCGGGCGCGCCGGTGAAGTTCGTTTTCCTCTGCTGGATGGTGGTTTTTGGGCTCGTGGGCGCTCAGATGGGGTGGCTCTTGCGACCGTTTCTGGGAAGCCCCGATCAGCCCTTCAGCTTCTTCCGATCCCGCGAGTCCAACTTCTTCGAAGCGATCTGGAACCATTTGAACCATCTTGTGGGCTGGTAGATGTGGCCTTGGATTGACCATCCTAACGGCGTGCTTCGAGCCCGGAGAGATTCCGGCGCGCCGCATGAAACGAGGAGGTCGCTCGTTCGCCTGGTGGCTTTCGTGTGCCTTTTCGGGATGGTTTACGGCACCGTGATGGGCTCCTTTGGCGGCCTTCGCACGGAACGGCTCTTGCAGTTGTTGTACTCGGCCAGCAAAGTCCCTCTCTTGCTGCTCGGGACCTTCAGCCTGTGCCTGCCAAGTTACTTCGTGCTGAACACGGTGGCAGGATTGCGTTCGGACTTTGACGATACGCTGCGGTTCCTCTTGGCTGCCCAGGTGGAGATGACCCTCGCCCTGTGTTCGCTGGCCCCCCTGACGGTCCTCTGGTACCTATCCTCCGGGAATTATCACGCGGCCATCCTCTTTAACGGCCTGGCGTTTGCAGTCGCGAGCCTGGCTACACAAGCGTCGCTCCGGCGCCGGTTCAGACCCCTGGTGCAACGCAGCCGCAAACACCAGGTCCTCCTCCGGGCGTGGTTGGGCCTTTACATCTTCGTGGGAATCCAATTGGGGTGGTTGCTTCGCCCGTTCGTGGGCGAGCCAAATTCCGCCGTTCAACTCTTCCGTCCGGACGCATGGGGCAACGCGTATGTGGAAGTGTTCCGGCACCTGGCGGGGCTCTTGCCGAAGTGACGCAGCCAATCGCGAAGGAACCTGAACGTTTGTTAGGTCCCGGCCGGACCGTCTTTCTTCGCGACCTTCAGCTCAAGATGCAGGTCGCGCAACTGCCGCGGGGCGACCGGGGCTGGAGAATCGGTCATCAGGTCGGTGCCTTTAGCCGTTTTCGGAAACGCGATCACGTCACGGATGCTCGGTGTCCCGCAAAGAATGGCGTTTAAGCGGTCGAACCCGAGCGCAATCCCACCGTGCGGAGGCGCACCATACCGGAAAGCTTCGAGCATGTAACCGAAGCGCAATTGCGTCTCGTCGGGCGGGATCTGCAGGATCTCCTCAAAAATCATCTTCTGGACGTCTGGCTGATGAATACGGATGGAACCGCCGCCCAATTCGACGCCATTGACGACGATGTCGTAATGTTGGCCGCGAACCTTCCGGGGATCGGTTTTGAGAAGCGGGATGTCTTCCGCCAAAGGCGCCGTAAACGGATGATGGCTCGAATACCAGCGATTCTGTTCCTTGTCGAAGCTAAGCAAGGGGAAATCGACGACCCAAAGGAAATCAAATCGCGCAGGGTCAATGACGAGCTTCCCCTGCCCTTTCAGGACATCCGCGCAGTAAAGGCGGATCTTGCCGAGAATTTCGCAGGCATTGAGCCATTGATCGGCGGCAAACATAATGAGGTCGCCTTCTTCAATGGCCAGCTTCTTCGCAAGCGCCTCTCGCTCAGCTGGAGTGAAAAACTTGACGATCGGCGACTTCCACTCTCCACCTTCCACCTTGATGCTGGCGAGCCCTTTGGCGCCGAAGCTTTTGGCGATGTCGGTCATCGCCTCGAGTTGGCCCTGCGTGGCCCCGGCAAGTTTCTTCGCATTGAGCGCCTTCACGACGCCGCCGCTCGCAATCGCGCCGCTGAACACCTTGAACTGGCTGGTTCGAAACTCCTCCGTAAAGTCGGCCAGTTCGAGTCCGAAGCGCGTGTCTGGCTTGTCGATCCCATAGCGGTTGATCGCTTCTTCAAAGGAGATCCGGCGGAATGGGACCGGAATGTCGATGTCGAGCGCGGTCTTCCAAACGCGCTGCAGAAGCCCCTCAATAAGAGCGTAAATGTCCTCCCGCTCGATGAACGACATCTCGATGTCGATCTGGGTGAACTCAGGCTGCCGGTCCGCGCGCAAGTCCTCGTCGCGATAGCACCGGGCGATCTGAAAGTAACGTTCGACCCCGCCGACCATCAGGATCTGTTTGAATTGTTGAGGCGACTGTGGCAGGGCATAGAACTTCCCCGGATGCACCCGGCTGGGAACGATAAACTCGCGGGCGCCTTCCGGAGTTGATTTGAAAAGCGTGGGCGTCTCGATCTCCAGGAACCCTTGCTCCTCCATGAACACTCGGGTGGCGGTGGCGACTTTGCTCCGAACCTTGAGGTTGCGGATCATCTCGGGACGCCGCAGGTCAAGGTAACGGTACTGGAGACGCATCTCTTCGTTGACCTTGTTGGCCACCTCCGGGTCATCCACGGGAAACGGGAGCACGTCGGCGTAGTTCAGCAATTCCAGGGTTCTTACCGCCACTTCGACTTCGCCTGTGGGAATCTTCGGATTGATCGTGCCCTCTGGACGCTGGCGAACCTGCCCTTCCACGCGGATGACGCACTCGCTGCGCAACGCCGCGGCGCGTTCGAAGAGCTCTGGCGGCAGGTCAGAGGGGTCGAAAACCGTTTGCGTCCGCCCTTCGCGGTCCCGCACGTCAATGAAAATGAGCCCTCCGAGGTCCCGGCGAGAATGAACCCAGCCGTCGAGCGTCACGGTCTGGCCGATATGCTCGCGGCGAAGCTGGTTGCAATGATGCGTTCGTTTCATGCGATTCTGCCCGCACCCGGCGCCTTGGCGGGGCGGATCGAAGGCGGATGTTGGCGGGAACGGAGCTCGAATCAAAGCGAAAAATCGGCGGCAACGGATTAGAGGGCGCCTCGCACGTTTTCGGCCCTGGCAAGAACCGGCAAGCCTCGCCATGGGAAGCGCCGATCGGACGGCCAAATGGTGCACAGTCTGCTGACAAAAAGTCATCAGTGGGGTTAAGTTCCTGGCGCTCAAGACCTTGACGGAATGAGAACAAATTGTTCACACCACCGGCTGCGGTTCACCCTTACTCGCCACCGATAAGCGTGAGTTGTACCTCGGGTTTGACATTGGCGGGCGCGTGCGGTGTCCTTGCCGCTCATGAACTCCGTTCTGATCGGAGTGTTCATCTACATAACCGTCCAGCTGGTTGTGGGCGTTCTGGTCTCCAGATCGATCCGCTCCGAGGCCGATTACCTTGTCGCCGGGCGCAGGCTGGGGCTGGGGCTGGTGACCTTCTCCGTGTTCGCCACCTGGTTCGGGGCTGAAACGTGCGTCGGTGCCGCTGGGAAATTCTACGCCGAAGGGCTGGCCGGCGGTGCCACGGACCCGTTCGGCTACACGGTGGCTCTGCTCCTGTGCGGGCTGCTTTTTGCTGCACCCTTGTGGCGGCGGGGCTTGACGACCTTGGCAGACCTGTTCCGAATGCGCTTTTCGCCCGGCGTGGAGCGGTTCGCAGCGCTCCTGATGGCGCCCACTTCACTCTTCTGGGCAGCGGCTCAGATCCGGGCATTTGGCGGCGTGCTGCACTCAGCATCGGATATGGGGATCGTCACCTGCCTCACGGTCGCCACCGCTTTCGTTATTGTCTACACGTGCACGGGCGGCCTCTTCGCGGACGTCATCACGGATTTCATTCAAGGGATCGCGATCATTGCCGCCCTTGTTCTGTTGGTTGGCGCACTGGCGTTCAATCCGGAGGTTCGGCTGGCTGAGGCGTGGGCGAAGCAGGATGCCATGCGGTTCACCTTCTGGGGCGGAGCGAACGGGTCGGGCTGGGCGACGGCAGAGCTGTGGGCAGTGATGATCCTGGGTTCGGTGGTTGCCCAAGAGGTGATTGCCCGGATATTGGGAGCCAAATCACCTGAGATCGCGCGCCGTGCAACGCTGATGGGCGGAGGCATTTACCTGGCGGTGGGGCTCATCCCGGCGTTCCTCGGAATGATTGGGCCCCAGCTGCTTCCGGACCTTGAAGATGCCGAACATTTCCTGCCAGAACTTGCGCGGGCCCAACTGCATTCGGTGGTTTACATCTTGTTCGTTGGAGCGCTCATTTCGGCAATCCTGTCCACGGTCGATAGCACCTTGCTCGCAGCCTCCTCACTGGTGTCGCACAATCTCATCGCTTCGTTCCGGCCGGCGACGAGCGATCGCGGGAAGCTGTTGCTTGCGCGCGCGGGCGTGGTGGTCTTTGGGATTGCGGCGTACGCGCTCGCTTTGGGTGCGACCAGCGTGTTCGATCTGGTGCAACAGGCCAACGGAATCGGGAGCGCCGGGATATTTGTGTTGATGTGCATAGGCCTCTACGCTCGCGGCGGCGGACAGGCCGGGGCCTATGCAACCTTGGCGGCCGGGCTGGGAGTTTGGCTGTATGGGACCTGCGTTGGCCAGTGGACTTGCCCTTACCTGGTGTCGCTCGCGGCCGCGGTGATTGCCTATCCGGCCGCAAGCTGGATCGCCGCGATCCGCGCCGCCCGGCGGGAGGCCCGGAAACGCGGCGAACGGACCGAGGTCTATCACTGATACCAGAACGCGATTGAATGGTGTCAGTTGCTTGGGACGACCTCAACCTTGTCCAGAATCAAGTCAAGAGCGTCCGTATACGGCGATAGGTCGCTAAACGTGAGGGTCGTGGTCGCACTGTCCGCCACGAAGGAGAAGGTCTGCGGTGCCCAGCGTGTCGACCCGCCTCCAGCCCCGAATATGGAGACCGTCTTGGACAATAGGGTGTTCATTCCCTCGACCGTCACGAGCATTCGCTGCTCGTACCAATTGTAAGCGAAAACGCCGATGCTGCAGCGGAGGATGTAAGTTTGCCCAGCGACCGTGGCGAAGCTCTGAGTCAGGACTCCGTTGGGCGATCTGTTGCCTGCATTGAAGGCGATCAGGTAATCGCCCTCCGCTCCGACATACCATTGCGCCCCATTGACTATCTGATTCCCGGTTGCGATCCAGCCCGTATAGCCCTCCTCGAAACTGCCGTTGATAAACCCGTTGAGCGCCATCGGCCTGGTGACGGTCAGCACCGCAGGTTCGCTGGCCGCCGAAGTGAATCCGTCAGACACCACCACATCGTAGGTGCCGGCATTTGAAGTTTGCACCATGGTCATGGCGTAGGTGCTCGCCGTCGCTCCCGGAATTGGATTGCCATTGAACCGCCATTGATAGCTCAGGATGCCCGTCCCGGTCGCCTCAACGCTCAAGGCCACCGGCTCGCCGACCGTGACGGTCGCGCTCGCCGGCTGGGTGGTGATCGCCACCGGTGCTATGACGTTCACCCGCACGTTGTCCAGTAACAGATCGACGCTTGTAGTGATCGGCGAAACGTCTTGGAAGGTCAACGTGGCGCTCGGGCCATTGGCGACAAACACGAACGTTTGCGGCGACCACACCGTCAAACCGCCCCCTTTGCCAAACATCGAGATCGTCTTGGATAACAACACTGCTCCGTCCGCTTCAACGATCACTTGCATTCGCTGCTCGTAGTAGTTGAAGGCCAGCACACCAGAATCAAACGTCAGCAGGTATACCTGGCCCGCCTCAGTGTCGAAACTTTGCGAAAACACCCCGTTGGGCGTTGCCTGGCCCCCATTGAATGCGGCCACGAACTCGCCGTCCGTAGGCACATAGAAGGGGGCTCCAGCAAAGACGTAGTTGCCAAAGACGCTCCAACCGGCCTCCCCTAGCTCAAAGCTCCCGTTCGCAATCAATGGTCCAGGGGTGACTGGCTCATCAGGATTCTCCGGCTCGGATGCCGTAACAATCAGTTCCGCTTCCGCACTCACGGTCGAACCCGCGCTGCTCGATACCACCACCAGGTAAAGCCCGGCATCCGCCCCTCGCGCACTGTCCAGGGTCAAACTGGCTTCAGTGGCTCCAGCAATATCGGTCCCGTTAAACTGCCATTGGTAACTCAACGGCCCCGTTCCGCTCGCCTCCACCGTGAATGTCACCGCATCCCCTTCAATCACGGTCACACTCTCCGGCTGGGTCGTGATCGCGGGCGGTTCCGGTGGCGGCGGCACCGCCGTAACAATCAGTTCCGCTTCCGCACTCACGGTCGAACCCGCGCTGCTCGATA
>CAZODO010000075.1:22401-30928 GCA_964578605.1 uncultured Verrucomicrobiota bacterium
GGTAACTCAACGGCCCCGTTCCGCTCGCCTCCACCGTGAATGTCACCGCATCCCCCTCAATCACGGTCACACTCTCCGGCTGGGTCGTGATCGCGGGCGGTTGAACAGGCGGAGGGCCACTCGAACTCAACTGAACATTGTCGACCAGCAAATCCAGATTCATCGTAAACGGTGAAACGTCCTCGAAGGTCAGGGTGGTGACGGAACTATCCGCGACGAATTTCACGCTTTGTGGAGCCCACTTGCTCGATCCCCCTCCCCCGCCAAACACGGAGATGGTCTTCGAGAGCAGGATGCTCCCGCCGCGAACAGTGACCCGGACGCGCTGTTCGTCAAAGTTGTATGCCAAGGCCCCGACATCGAAGCGCAGGAGATAGTCCTGACCCGCAACAGTGCTAAAGCTTTGGGAGATGACTCCGTTGGGCACGGATTGTCCCGCGTTAAACACGGCCGTGTAGGCGCCTTCCGTTGCTCGGTAAGGCAAGCTCAAGACCATCAGGTTCCCGCTTGCTGTCCAGCCGACCCATTCTGATTCGAACCCCGGGTTTACCAGCCCTTCCACAGGTGTGAGCGGCGGTTCTGGAAGCGTTCCGCTCCCAAGGATCGTCACAAGAGTGCTGGCAGGGCTTCCCAGGCTCGCACTCCCCGACAGGATGGCGAGTTGGACCTCAAAATCCTTATTCTCCACCATCGAGGTATTCCGGATACCAACGGTGATCATCTTGCTGGCGCTGTCGCCATCGGCCCAGGAGAGGGTTCCCGAAGCCGCGGTGAAGTTCACGCCGGCCTTGGCCGTCCCATCCACCGTTCCAAACGCGCATGATACCGCTCCGGCTGAACCGCCGGTCCGGTGAACGGTGAGAGTGATGACCCCGGTTGTTTCGTCCACAGAACGGGCCGCTGCGTCCTGGGCGATTACTCCGGGAGGGGCCGCGGGCGTGGTCCCGCCAAACTCGTAGGCCCCGAGATCCCATGCTCCCAACAGCCCCCGGTCCGCGCCGGTAATATCGGTCGTGAATACCGCTGCCAGGCTCGTGCCCGTGTTGACGGTCGGCTTCCCGGACGCGACGGGCTGGTAGGCATTGGAGAGTGCATAGCCGTCAGCCGCCGCCTGGGCTGGAGTCTGGAGCAAGTTCGGGCCGTCAAGAGACGTCGTGACAATGGCCGCGTTGCGGCTCAAGTCATTCTTGAGGACCGGTGTCGTGGAGGTGATGTAATGATTGTTCCTCGTTTCGAGAAGGGAGAACTCTCCGTTCGCCCGGTATCCCACGCGAATACACGAGCCTTTTCCGTACGCGCCAACCAGGGTGTTATTCAGAATGTGACAACCGCTGCCGGGCGCATTCAAACCGTCCGTATCGATCGCGATGCAGGGTTGGGCAACGTTATAGATGACGTTGTTGTAAATCCAATCGTTCGCCGCATATCCATAGTAACCGGGATTCACGAAGATCACTTGGGCGATCGGAGAAATATCGTGGATCAGGTTGTCATGCGCCCGCAAACCGCCATTACAGAGCATCACATTCGAGTGCGCAGCCACATCCGTCGGGTCGGCAAGATGATGAATATGACAGTGATGGACCAATTGCGCCGACATGACGGCCGTGGCGGTATCATGAATCTCGGTATAGGCAACCACGTTGATATTCCATAGCGCCGTGCCCGATCGGACCGCCACCCCCTGCTGATGGAACGTGCAGGAAGTCACCACGTTGTTAATCCCATCGCTCACCCGGCAGATGCCACCGCCGCCACTGCTTCCCGCGGGAATCGGCGTCGGCATGTCCCAATCCCGGATGACGCAATTGCTCAGGGTGAAGTTGCTGCACGCGCTAAGGCAGATCGTGGCGGAACCCCAGGTGACCAGGCCATCGACCGCCAGCGGCGTGCGGTGCCGGGCCAGTTCAATATTCTCAAACCGGATATGTTTGCAGCCTTCGACCAGAACCCCGGCGGCTGCCGTCCAGCCCGGTCCCACCAGGGTGTGCTGAAAGTCGAACAGCGGCCGCTTAAACCCATTCCCCGCAAACCAGGCCGGGTCGGCGCCGTAATAGTCGCAATTGGTATCGCTGCTTCCCCCGACCGTAATCTTCATCTGAAAACAGTCCACCGGCCAAGTGACGCCTCCTTTGAAGATGAATCGGTCACCCGCGACGTGCCGGTAGACGCCCTTGAAACCCTTCATGCCCGGAGCAAGCTTCCAAGGTGCCTCCTTTGACGTCCCGCCGTGGGTGTCTGATCCACCGGCATAATCGATGTAGTACGTTGCTGCTTGTGTTGAGGCACACAACACCACCATCCCGAGAAGAAACCGTAGAGACTTCATTTGCTTATCCTGATTTCCGTCAGCTGATAGGCAGGGAACAGGCTGGGCAGGCAAAGCACCTAAACCCCATGGTCACAGCCGCTTCTGTGGGGTGGCACTAATGCCGCTTGACCGCCCATTCGGTGGCCTGGAGATCATTCATGGTTTGATTGCAACGCCAACTGGCCTAGCGACCCTGCAGACTGCTTTCCCCCGGGGGCAAATGACTCCAGAGGCTGGGTGCAAGCTCCCCCTCGAACCACCCGCTTGCCCTAACTCGACCAGTCCAACGAACGCTGGTGTTAAAGGCGGTCCGAGTTTCCCGACGATTCGCCAGCTCAATGCCGACTATTTCGCAGGAATAATGTTTATACCGACTGTATAAGAATAGGTCAATAGGAAAGATTTTTAGGCACGTCGTTCGAATAGTCCTTCCGAGGCAACCGGCGGTGCTTTCCCCCAGGTTCTCAACGCCAGGGCAGAGCTCTCCAGAGTCGCCGCGCTTGGCGTTGATTCGCTCGAAGGTTGTCTATTGGGCGGAGCGCCGGTTTGCAGCCAGCTTTACTTGCCCTGAGAGGACAGCGCCCTACTCATACGCAAAACGCGCGCGGTACCAGCAATGCGGGTTCAGCCTGGCGCCGGCATCGGTGTAAAGCTCGCCATTCAGATCCGGCCGCAACAAAGTCACCACGCGCCAATCCCGCAGGTTCGTGGACCGCTCCAACTGGCACCGGAGCGCGCCGTCCCCAAACAGGGCGAGCCGGAACCCTTCTTCGCTCGACCAGGCTTCGGCTCGCAGCCCGGGACGCACCAACTCCACGCGGCGGACATAAAACTCAGACGCGTTGAGCGTCAACCGGAAGTCCGCCCCGCCATTTTGGGCGCCGGTAAACACGGCATTCGGGAGCGAAAAGGTCGCCGTCTTCCAAGTCTTGAACCCGGACAGGTTCACCCCCGTCGGGCTCGAGGTGTAAGCGCCGGCAAACGGAGCGTTCGTATCGCTGCCGTCGTACTCGAGACCCAGCCGTCCCGCAGAGGCGTCGTAGAATTCCACGCTGACGGAAACGTCCATCTTGGAGTCGGTCTTGAACGAGTCATCGATCCGGAAATAGACATAGCGTCCGCCATGCTCGGTCTTCTGGGAAGAACGGCAGGCGCTCCCGGCAACGGTTGCCGGCGCGGTGACGCCATCGGCATGATCGAACTGGACGAGGCCCTTTTCCTGGTTCGTAGCTCCCAGCGTGACCGACACGCTGCGGGCGTCCGTGTAAGGACCCTGCGGCCGTGGCGGAACGATCCCTTGCTTGAACATATCCACATACTTCCGGTTCAGTTCAATATACTTCCGGCCATACTCCTTCGACGCGGCAATGTCGGTGCCTTCGTGATATTCGTTCCAGGTCTCCACGGTCATCAGGTTGGAGGGGCGGCGCAGGAACTTCTCCCAGTTCCGCGCGAAGAATTGGCCGTCTTCGCGATCGACGATGAGCGGCGTCCGGCCGGGCACGGCAGAATGATCGTATCCAGGCCCGAGCGAAGCTACCCCTGGGTTCTTCAACCCGAGCGCTCCGCCCCAGGCGTAAACCTGTTCGGACCGGACGTTCCAGGAGATTTCACGGACGATGTAAGGCGCGCGGCCGCCGAACTCGCGGGCGAATGTGGCGTTCAGGTAATCGACGCAGCTCTGGTCGTGCCGCACCGCGAAACTGGCGCTGTAAAGGAACACGATGGGCTTGCCCTCGATCATCGCCCAGTGCTTCGGCGGGATCAGCGAGAAGAAATCGCGCACGCTCTCATAAAACCAGCGGCGGCCGTAATCGGTGGTCAGATCGATATGCCGTCCCCAACTGTTGTACTGGAGGGTCGAGGTGTCATAGAACATCCCGATCTTCGGCGGAGCCTTTCCTTCGGCGAGAAGTTCCTCTCGAGCCCGGACCAGGGGCACCAGGCCGGCGAAACTCCAGGACTGCTGTCCTGGCGGCTTGCCTGCCAGGCGCTCCGAAGGCGCGCCCCAATAGACCGGCAGCAAGACGTCGATGCCCGCCGCCATCATGTCGAGCATTTGGGTCTTGTGCCACGCCTTGGAGATGTAGGAGAAACCCGTCGTCGGGGGGTGATCGGTCATGGCGTCGCTTCCATCGGAATTGACCAGGTGCGCCTGCGAATAGACGTCGTACCAGTAAAAGTAAGAAGTCGAAACCACCCGGTCGTTTGCGGAATAGCTCGTGGTTCCGGCGAAATCAGCTTCGGTCAGGAAGATATGCGTGCCCAGCGGAGGCAGGATCTCGGCCGGTTGTCCCACCTCGGCGCCGGAAAGGAGGGCTGAACCCAGGATCCACCCGGTGAAAACAAGGGATTGCCACTCAGGAATCGATCTCACACGCCCGACTATGGCATCGGGCTCCCCGTGCTTCCAGTCTGGACTTGAGCGGTGTTACCGCCGGGTGTCGCGGATCACTTCCTGTTCCACATGGCGCAGATCGTTTCCCTCGAGCAGCAATCCCGTGGCATCCGCGCTGGCTCGAATGGCCGCTTTGCCCCCTTCTCGAGGCGCCGAATACCCGATGGTGTTGTTGAGAAACCTCACGTCCTTGTGAACGCCGCGGATGACCACCGACTCGCTCGCCCCGCGGCCCTCCCGCCCAAACCCGTTGTCGAGAATCGCGTTCTCGCGGAAGACATTTCGGTGGGCGCCCATCGGTTCGGTCTCGTTACGGAACAGGACCCCGGCCAGGCTATTGGAGAGCACGGCATTCTTGAGAAAGAGGTTGTCGCTATCCTTGTGCCCGATCGAGATGCCGGCGCCTTTGTTGCCTTGGACCACGTTTTCCTCGAACCGGCCGTCCTTGACCCGCCAGCAGACAAACAGGCCATCACCATCGTTGCCGATCGATACGTTGTGCCGGACAACCGGATGCTGTGAGCCGCTTCCGGGGTGAAGCCCCAGCCCGGCGTTGCCTTCCGAGCGGCAATCCTCCACCACGACGCGCTGGGAAACCTGGAAGCTGACGCCATCGCCGTTGTAGTTCCGAACCGTGCAATTCCTGAAGGCAACGTCCGCGCATTCGAACAGGTAAACGCCCGCCCCCCGGCACCCGTTTAGGGGTTGGCTGCGCTCACGATTGCCTTCAACGGTGACCCCCTCGACAACCACGTTGGAAATGTTCCATCCGCCAACGACAGGGAATACAAGCCGTGCCGATGCCTTGTCGGAAACCATGTAATCCAAGTAGAGCGGCGCCGAGATCCGGAACGTGTTCGCATCCAGTTGCTCGGTTAAAGTCGCTGTGGTCACCTCAAACCCGCCCTTGCGTTGGTCCTGGATGGAGACACCGTCGCCCACGCGGAATCCGGAAGCGTCCTCGACTGTGATCTGGCGCTCATTGCAGTCGCCATCCGCGGCAAGGCGCGACTCATAGCCGTCGCACGCCACCAGCACCGTCTGGCCCGGGACGCCCACGACGTTGACGCCCGAACGCAGGAAGAGGGCGTTGCGCATGCTGTATCGCCCGGGGCCAATCCGGACGGTCCCGCCTCCGAGTCCCGCCGCGTAGTCCACCGCGGCCTGGAGCGCCCGGTGGTCCTGGCCACGCAGATCCCCGGTATCGATGCCGATAGGGATCTCCGTTTTGCCGGCGCCGCGGGAGGGGCTTATGGAAGCCAGGAGTCCGGCCCCAACAAGGGCCAAGGTCCGGAGGATCAGGGGAGACAATGTGCTCATAACTGGGCGTTGTTGCGAAGATTGTTGCCCGCGAAGCCGAAAAGCCGCAATCCCAACTTTTCGTTTCTATTTAGCCTTTTGCCAGTAACCTTTCGCCATGGCGCGCGAGTATGTGCTGCAACCCTTTCGAGCTCCGGTCGAACTGCAGATCGATTACGCACGTGAACTGAACGAACAGCAATGTGCCGCGGTCACGGCAGCGCCGGGTCCGGCCCTCGTGATTGCCGGGGCGGGTTCAGGCAAGACGCGCACGCTGACCTACCGCGTGGCTTACCTCATCGAGCAAGGCATCCCTCCAGAGCGCGTCCTCCTGCTCACGTTTACCAACAAGGCCGCCAAGGAGATGATGCGCCGGGTCGCGGATCTCCTGGGGGGCAACCTGTCGTCGCTCTGGGGCGGCACCTTCCATTCGGTGGCGGCGCGCCTCCTCCGAAGGCACGCGGACCGGCTCGGGTACCGGCCGGACTTCACCATCCTCGACCGCGAAGATGCCAAGGACCTTCTCAAAGCGAGCATTGCGGACGCCCAGATCGACGTCAAAGCGTCGCGCTTTCCCAAGCCGGATGTGCTCGCGGACATCTTTTCGCTGGCGGCAAACACCGAGAAACCCGTCGCGGCGATCCTCGAGTCCCAATTCGACTTCTTCCTGGACCGCGCGGACGACATCGAGCGGGTGCGGCAGCGGTTCGTCGAACGCAAACGCACGGCGAACGTGATGGATTTTGACGATCTGCTGATCTTCCTCTTGCGCTTGCTGCAGAAGGAGGCCGACATCGCGGAGCAGTATCAAAGCCGGTTCCAGTTCATCCTCGTGGACGAATACCAGGACACCAACCGCATTCAGAGCGACCTCGTTGACCTCCTTGCCGCCAAGCATCACAACGTCATGGTCGTGGGCGACGATTCGCAAAGCATTTACTCGTGGCGGGGCGCCCATTTCCAGAACATCCTCCGTTTCCCGGAACGTTATCCCGAAGCCAAGCTCTACAAGATCGAGACCAATTACCGCAGCACGCCGGAGATCCTGGCCCTGGCGAACGCTGCCATCGCGCCGAACATTCAGCAATTCACCAAGGAACTGGCTCCTGCGCGGAAATCGGGCATCAAACCCATCGTCGTGGTCTGCGGCGATCCCGCGCAACAAGCGGCGTTCGTGGCGCAGCGGGCCCTGGAACTGCGCGACGAAGGGATTGAGCTGAACGAAATGGCCGTCCTTTACCGCTCACATTACCACGCCTTGGAATTGCAGCTTGAGCTGACCAAACGAAACATCCCATTCAGCATCACCAGCGGCATCCGGTTCTTCGAACAGGCTCATATCAAGGACGTGGTCGCCCATATCAAGCTGGCCACCAACCCGCGCGACGAACTGGCCTTCAAACGAGTCGTGCTCCTCCTTCCAGGCATCGGCGGCAAAGGAGCGGAGAAGC
The DNA here is from genome assembly GCA_964578605.1 of uncultured Verrucomicrobiota bacterium. Lineage (GTDB taxonomy): Bacteria > Verrucomicrobiota > Verrucomicrobiia > Limisphaerales > SIBE01 > JAXMHN01. Next base: position 29,861 of record CAZODO010000075.1, read on the forward strand.
TCTGGGCCAAGTTCAGCCCCGCCCTGGAAAAGATGGAGTCACCGGCCGAAAACACGCCGAACGCCCCGCGGATTGCCTCGGCGTTGCAGGCCTGCATGCCGGTTCCGAGCAAAGCGGCGGCTGCCTGGGCGCAACTCAGCGCCACCGTCGCCCAACTGGAGAGCGATCCGATCCGGAACGTGTCGTCCAAGATGATCCAGCACATCCTGGAAGCCGGGTACAAGGATTACCTGCGTGAGAACTACCCCAACTCGCAGACGCGTTTGGAGGACCTGCAGCAACTGGCCAGCTTCGCCGTGCAGTTCAAGACCGTGGAGGAGTTCCTAACCCAGATGGCCCTGCTCTCGAGCGTCGATACCGAGGACGAAAAGCACCCGACCAAGGACTCGGAACAAATCCGGCTGTCCACCATTCACCAGGCCAAAGGGCTCGAGTTCAGGGTCGTCTTTGTCATCATGCTATGCGACGGCCTGTTCCCAACCACCCGCGCCCTCGAACGCCCCGAAAGCGAGGAAGAGGAACGGCGCTTGTTCTACGTCGCCGTCACCCGGGCGAAAGATGAACTCTACCTGAGCTACCCCGTCCTCCGGCCCGTTGCGGCTTACACGGGCGAGATGTTCCAGCAACGTTCCCGGTTCCTGCGCAATCTCCCGCCGGGAGTTACGGAGGAGTGGAACTTGCGGCCTTACAGTCCGTAGAGGCAGGAAGGGAAAGAGCTCTTAACCCGGTCCACCTCGTATCGGATTCGGAAAGGCCGTCTTTCCAAAGGCGGTACGTTCGCTGGTGCGAACGGGCTTGCGGCGGACGATTTTGACGCCGCGTTTGTATCGGACGATAACCATTTCGCCGACGGAGCCTTTGAGTTGGCCGGCAGCGAAGTTTGTTTCGAGTAGAGCCATAGCTTTTCTTCAATCCTCCTGTGGTCTTGGTGAGGGGCAGGAAGCGTACCAATGGCCGCTGGGTCCGGGGACGCCCCGTTGATGACCCGTTGATCACCCGTGGATCACCCGTTCCCGAACGGGTCATCTACGGGTGAACTACGGGTGAACTACGGGTGAACTACGGGTG
>CAZODO010000076.1:0-30912 GCA_964578605.1 uncultured Verrucomicrobiota bacterium
CCATCAATAGCTTACAGCGATTCTACCCAGACGAATTTCCGCCGTGGTGTACTAGTGGACCGGCGGTCACCGGAGCGCCGAAGATTTCGCCCGTCGTGGGATCCATCTCCAAACCTTCGGGCAATGGCGGCTGCACCCGGAACGAAATGGGCGCCGGGCCGTAGATATCGGGAGCGAAAGGAGCCACTTGAGCGTCCTTCTTGAGTGCGCGTGTGGCCACCGTGAAGTCGATGTAGGGATCACGCACTTCAATGTTCAGGATGGCAGTCGCACTCTTGCCGCCCGCGAAGTTCGCCGTGACGGTGTAATCCTGGGCGGCCTCGGCCTGAGTGGGCGTGCCGGTAATCTGTCCGCTGGAAGGGTCCAACTGCAGGCCTTGCGGCAGCGCCGGGCTCACTTGAAATGAAGTCGGATCACCGCTGCTGGTCGTAGCCATATTGGGTTCGATGGTGACACCCACGATGTAGGCCGCTGGATTCGCCGAATAGCGATCAATTGAGGGCACCGGGAACTGGGCAGCATTGTTCGGATCCGTGCCGTAAGTCACCTCCATGGCGTCGCTGGCGCCGTCGCCGTCCGAATCCGCCACATTGGGGTCAGTGCCGGTGTCGCGCGGCCCCACAAAGACCCCCGTCCCCGTCTCCACCGTGTCGGGCAGTCCGTCCCCATCCGTGTCGGGAGAGACTTTGCCAACGCGCACGGAATCGATTTCAATGCGATTGCCCGCGTTCTGGCCGGGATCGATCCGGAAGTCCGTGAGAATGCTGCCGTCCAACGCGGCGCTGAAGTCATACTCCAGGATGTGAAACTCCCCATCTTCAAATCCCAAGTCGTAGCCAATCCTGCGAGCCCCGGAAAAGCCGCCTTGTCCGCCGGCAGATGAGCCCCAGAACATCTCCCAACCGCCACGTTCGCCAGCGAGGACCCGGGCGCGGAGCTGGACGATGAGGAAATCCTCGGCCAACCCTTGAATTCCCGACCTGTAAAACCAGGGATCACCGCCGGTGGTTGTGACGCGGAGCAGTCCATTGTTCGCAGCGAGCGCAACCGCTCCCTGGTTGAACCCCCAACCTTCCACAACATCGTTCGTGTTGAATTCGCCTAAAGAGATGTAGTCGTTGATCGGAACCGGCGGATCCAAGGTGTAAACCGGCTGGGCTTGAACCGTGCCCACAACCGAACACACTGCCAGGGCAAGTGAGAGGATTAATGTTGGTTTCATGGACGTTTCTGCGCCGACGGAGGTTGGTTTTTGAACGATCCGAGAAACGACGCCAGACAGCTTGCCAGGGCAGAACGCAGCCTCCTTGCACAAAATGCGCCTGCAGGGCGGCCCTTTCGACGCCGAGAATTCCCGGAGACCATGCGTTAGAGTCTACCAGCCCGACACACCGGCAGCAAGGACGCCAAAGCGGCTCCTTCGGAGTTTCCCCGCCACGAGCGCCTTCTCCAGGCTCGCTTCTAAATGCTTCTTGAACGCCGCCAGATCATCGGTCCCTACGCATTGCGGTCACGCGTGGGTTTCAGCAAGAACGCCCGGTCGTGGCAGCGTGGCGAGGACGCCCCCTCTGCGGAGGGCCAAACCCAACAGGTAGGCGTCGGTCACCTGTTGGTGCCCCACCAACCGAGCGCCCGCGAACGCAACTGCATCGGCGAATGGCGCCTCGTCCGCCCAGAAGGCATGGTCCTTTGAGGCGGTGTTGGCGGCGAGCACTCCGAATCAGCGACCCCGTGCCAGTGGCTTCCGCAATGCAACTGAGACGCGTCATCGCGGGGTTCGCTGCATCCGGTTTGTTCAGCGCAGTGAATTCCGGTCCAGCACCTCCCCGGCTGGAAAACTCAATCTCCCCGGCGGATTCGTCCGATTGTCCGCAACCTCAGTGGAAACCGGGAAGGGCGGTTGGAACATGGCCACGGTCTCGTTGAAGAATTGCTCGTCGCCTTTGAGCGACGCCGAACTCACCCTGCCAGACCTTAGAAAGGGCTGCTCCTGGTCCCCCAAAGGATCGCGCTGTTCAAATTTCTCGGGAACCGCCAATGAGCCGAACCACTGCAGGCCGGAAGTGGTGATGACGAATCGCGACTTCTCTATAGTGCGCTCGCTATCGTCCACATAATAGGTGGCGGAGCGCACCAGATAAGACGCGGCCGGCTCGACGACCAACTCCCATTTGGTGGCGCGGGTGTAGAACGGCTTGCCCTTGGCTTGCACGGAAAGACGGCCGTCAGCCAGTGCCTCCACCGAACTGATGCTCTCGAGGTGCTTGGCATATCCTCGCCCGACCAGCAATAAAGGAAGGTCGAGATAATCAGACAGGGTCAGAGGATTGGGCCGGTACAGGTTGATGGACCCGCTCACACCGTCGCGCACCATGATTTGTGGAGCGGACCAAACGCCGGGCTTGAGGGGACCCATTAGATTGTAGAAACCAGTCGCTTCGGGGCTGATGAAAGCCAAGACGCGCCCGTACATCCATCCTTGTTGATCAGTGGGCTGAGGGATGTTTGCCCCTGGCAGCAGCCAGTCTTCCCACGTCAAAACCTCTACAACCTCCGTGTCGTAGGCGATTCTGTGGCTGCTCACCCCAGTGAACTTCCATTTGTACCTGGCGGCAGGCAGGGTCCTCTTGGGTTCCTCGCGTGCGGGGAGCCCATTGGACGGGGAACCCACGGAACCCAATGCCCGGCTTTTTCCGGGTAACGTAATGACCGTTCCTTCGAGGGTGACCCCCGCCGCGAGCAGCGCATCGTTGGTGGTCACGGCTCTTAAGACCGCCGCCCCATCCGGAAGTGCCGCGAACGCCGAAGGCCTCATCATAAGCAACTGGAGGGCAGCAGTGGCAACGGCTCCAAATAGAATCGCTCTCATACTAGGTCAGACACTTGAACCGTGGAATCCTTAGCGATTTCCTCGCCGAACGATAGGGGTCAATGACGGCGGGCCAAGAGTGATCGGAGTTCACCAAGGTGCAATCCCGCCGTTTATTGCACTCGGTGGTTCAGGCGTTTAAATGTCCGGGACCGTCAACCCTCTGCAAATCCTCCGTGCGAGCTGATTCTTGATTTCCAGATGGCGAGGCACTGCTTCCCTCTCGCCCGTCCTCGCGACGGTCTTGCAGGATTAGGGCGATCGCCTCACGAAGGTTCTGTCGGCACTCCTCGACTGTCTCCCCCTGACCGTTGGCCCCTGGGATCTCCGGGCAGAAGGCCCAATAACCCCCTTCCAAAGCCCGCTCGATCACCGCCGTGAATTCGTTGCGCATGAGAACGACCCTGCCCCTCCGGAGAAGCCTCGACAAGCGCGCGACACATGGCCCGAACGACCCTGGTCAGGCGCGCCGGGCCAAGCGGCCACAGAATCGCCGAGCGCGCTCCCCGGGCCAGTTCCTTGAGCACCAGCACCCGCACCGGCCGGAACGTTGGAGAGTCCCCAGGGGCGCGATGTTATAACAAATGTAAAACATCCGCCAAAAACGAGACTTCGGATCTCGTAATACCCTTGTGATCAACCGTTTGTGATGGTGACAAATTGTGCACAAATTTCACCGGCCTGCTCTGGCCAAGCTTGGAGGGTCTCGGACCGTGCTTTGGAGTTCGCTGACGGCAATTCCTTCACGATTCGGTGGACCCGCGGTTGACCGCGGGCTTTCTCCCATCAACGTTCCTTAGCGGCAATGAGCGTCTCAATCAAAGCTGCTGGGGCGTTATGATCCGGTAAAACCGGGTTCCGGACGCGCTCGGGGCGAAGTCTTTGACCTCGGCAGTTCCGCCCCCTGGAATTGCCGGAACATCAGCGAGCTTCAACCAAGGACCGCCAATTTCATCCTGGAGCTGCACGGTGTAGCTTCGGTTTGGCTTCGCTTCGAAGCGCAGGATCAATGGCTCATCCGCAGCGCCGTTCCATCCGACCCATGCCGCTTTTAAGACGCTGGCGGGATCCTTGGGATCGGTGCCGGCGTTGAACTCCGCCAGGTTCGAATGCCCATCTTCGTCAGGATCGGCGGGTTCGCCGCAGATCGTCTCGTCGGCCAACTCCGCTGCCGTGAAGAACCCTGCCTTCCATTGCTCGTAAGATTCGCCGGTGACCGTCACCGTCATTTCGTCTTCGCGGGAGAAGGAGCCGTCCTTGGCGGAAAGGCGCAGGGTGTAGGTCCCGGGGGCACTGAACCGCGCAGTCGTGACGGCGGAACCCGGCTGGGCGAAGACCACCTCACCTGGTCCGGCGACTTTGGACCAACTGATCGCGAGCTGTCCGGGCGGATCGGGCAAACCGTCATCGAGCGCGGCCCCCTGGAGCGGCACGTCAGCCCCAAACACGACCGCCAGGTCCTGCCCGGCCTCGACGGCAGGCGGCTGGTTGTCGGGCGAAACCAGCCCGTTCAATTCCAGGTCGAAGCTCAAATCCGTGCTTGCGGCGTTGGCCTGGTGAATCTCCACCGCCATCACGTTGGCGCCGTCGCGCAGCGCCGACGGATTCACTGGCCGGTCGTAAAACGTCGATTCATCCCCGCCTCCCACAACGCTGCTGGCGAAGGTCGTCGGGCCAATATCGCCTGCGGGCATATTGCTGCGGAACACCTCGATCCCATTGAGGTAAACGATCGCCCCATCGTCGCGCAGGACCCGGACGGTGAGCTCTTTGACCGACGCCGCGCTTGCGACATTGAAAGGGTGCCGGAAATAGGAAGTCACATACTTGTTCGAACGGTCCGGACCGTACTCGATGACCGTCCTTTCGGAACCTTCGCCATATCCCAGCACGGCCGGTCCGGATCTCCACACGCTGTCGTCGAACTCCGGCGTGCGCCATAACGCGCCCTGGTTCGAGCCGTCATCCAAGTACTTCCAAACCGCTCCCTGAGGGATGAACGCCACGGCGGACGGCGTGCGTTCAATCGTAACCGAGACTTCATCCGCTCCCTGCAACGCCCCATCATCGGCTGTCAGGCGCAACACGTAAGTTCCAATCCCAGGGAAACTCACGGTCGTTTGAAGCTGGCCGGCGCTTCCGAACACGACCGGCCCGGGCCCGCTGACCTGGGTCCAGGCAATCATCAGGTTCCCCGGCGGGTTGGGCTGGCCGTCATCGACCGCTGTCCCGCCCACGTTGCCCATGAGCGGAAAGACCGTGGCCTGCAAGGTCAAATCCGTGCCGGCATTGACTCGCGGGACGCGGTTGCCGTCATTCTCGAATCCGGGCGAAGGTGAAAGGAAGCTGGCGCGCCAATTGGCTGGGTCATCGCCGTAAGCCGCCGGGTTAATGCGTTCGAGGGACGATCCAAGCCCGGCGGCGTTCGCCGGCCAAGGGGCCTTGTCACTGTATCGGACCGCATCCACCGTCACGAGCGGAACGGTCTCGCCGCCGCCCGTGTTCGCAGTCGGCGCGTCGGGCCTCTGCAAACGAAGCTCTTCCCCGCCGTCCTGCAAAGCGCCCGTGTACGGTCCAAAGATCGGCACGCTCGCAGGAACGCCATACCGGGCCCGAAACATCGCCGGATCGTTCGCCACCACCAACGCCAAGCCCTGCGCCGGAACCTCGCTGCTCGGCGGGAACTGGAATCCCACCCCGTCCAGCCTCCACGTATTTGTGGGTCGGCTGGGGTCGAAGAGCGGGACGGAGCTGGCCGTGATGTTCTTCAGCTCGACGAACTCCTCGCTTCCAGTCGCGGGCCGATACTCGATCTCGTTAATGACCACCGGCCCCACGAGCGGCCCGGCATTTTCCGCACCCAAGGTCGGCGCCCGTTGAGCTGGATAATGGATCTGGCCCGCACTCGTAACATACCGGCCGAAGGTCACCCCGCTCGCTGCCGCCTCAAACACGAAGCCGTCGCTGAATCCCGTGAGATTCCCCGCGGCATCCGCCGAGTGCAGGAACACCTCCTCGCCCGTCGCGTCGAAGGCGAAGCTGGATTCGCCGCCGGGCGGGTTGAAATCCGCTTCCGCAAACACCCTGTAACCGCCCGGGGGAATGACCGTCCCGGCTGGAATCCGGAATTTCTTCGGCGTCGAACGGGAGTCGGAAAGATACCAATAGCTGAGGTCCGCGCTTTCGGGTCCGGGGTTGAACAACTCCACCTTGTCCACGTCCGCAGCGTCCGTGTGTGTCAGGACTTCGTTGACCCACACGGGTTGGATGCCGGGAGGTGCGTCATCGGCGCCGGGTGATCCCCCGATCCGCGAGCTCGCGCGCCAGTTCGAGGGATCACTTGGCTCGTCATTCCGGTTCGCGTCCATGGGCACGAGGGAAAACCCGTCACCGTCCGCCGAGATTGGCCATGGCGCGGTGTCACCAAATGTCACGGAGAAGATCGGGGTGCCAACGGCGTGGGCGTAAGCTACGGTTTCCCCGCTGTTCGCCAGGCGGCCCGAGTACACGCCGCTGACCGGAAGCCCGGGGTAGCGCGCTGCGAATGCCGCCGGATTGGCCACCAGCACGGCGAACTGGCCCGCGCCAAGCCTTGTCCCTTTCGGGAACTCAAACGTAATGCCGTCCGTGAAATGCACCCCGCCCAGGTCCATTTCAGTCGCGCTGGCGTTCTTCAATTCCAGGAATTCAAACTCGTCGCGGTCCGTGGCCGGGTCCGGTGCGGGATTGAACATCAGCTCCGTTATCGAGAGTTCGGTGAACGTCTGGATCACGGTAAACTCCGCTTCGTTCAAGGCGCTCCAGGTTGCGCCATCCAGGGCCCGCGCCTTGACGGTGACACTTTCGGTCAAGGGCACCGGGCTGCCATAAACCAAGGCCGAAGGCGACCGCTCACCTCCGATCAACCGCGGATCCGCCCCGTTCAACGTGTAATAGATCGTGCCCGCAGGCGCGCTCATCGAGAGCGGGTAGCCCTTCTGGATATTGCCGCCATGCTGGCTGAACGAAGGCGCCGCCAGGTTCGGGAACAGGTTCTTCGACCGAAGCTGGTTGAGCACGGTCCCGGTCCGCTGGGCCATGTAAGTCTTGGCAATGCGATTCACCTCCGCGATCCATTCGACGTTGCGCGTCCGCGGCGCACTGCGTTTGGAGTCGCCCCACCGGGCGGATTCCCCGACAACCGCGCGGTCGATCTCGGCCACGCGTTTCAGGAACAAATTGGTCGCGCCCTGCGGCGTTAGCACACCCTCATTGAAGAAGTGCTTCTGCACGCGGTCGGCCACTCGCAAGCGGAATTCCGGGTTGGTCCAGCATTGCTGCCAGATCCATTGCGGGTTGCTCTTTGACAACGTGGAGCCGGCCGAATACGGGCCGATCCTGCTTTCGCTCACGTTGAGCAACGTGTGTTCGGCGTCATGGGCAAAGAACTGGAACCCATGGCGGCCATCGCGATTGCGCAGGGCGAAGAAGTTGTTGGGCGACGTGTTGCCGAGGAAGTTCGAGATGGGCGCATCCAGGTTCCCGCCATACAGAATGACGAGCATGTAATCGATCAGGTTATCGACATCCAACAGCACCTCGTACTCGGGATTTCGCGTCCCGTCCGGATGGTTGCCTTGGATCTTCTGGTAAGCCGCATCCGAGCTTAGCCCGGCCTTCGCAGCGTTCCACAACCTTGTCCAAGCCTCCAAATTTCCGTCCGTCGCATAAATGATGTAGCCGCTGTCGGCGGCCACTTTCACCACGTCGTAATCCTCCTTATTCCCGCCGTAATAGGTCTCGCCATAGGAGGCCTCCGGGCGTTCGGCGGTGTTAAAGAGCCCCCAGTACTGGCCATTGATATAAAGGTGATGGTAATCCCCGCGTTCCCCCTGGTGCCCCATGGCCAACTGCGCGTCTCTCGAGAACTGGTCGCGAATGAACACCCCGCGACTGTCCCCCTCGAAGCTCCACGAGTAATTCTGAAAGGTTCGCAGGTCCAACGCGTCAAACTCGCTCGCGCCCTTGTCCCCAAACAGCGGGTAGACCAGCTTCGCGTCCCCATACTCCTCGCGGAAGAACAACCGAAAGGCATGCTTCGGATTGCTCGTGCTCCGGCTGTATCCGCCCCGGATTCGAACGCCCGCGTTGACCTGGAACCCCTTCGATCCGTCGGGGTTGATCAGCTCCACCGAACACGGCCGCTCCCAGTTAATGCCGTCCTGGCCCGGGTTCGCGTAAATGCCGCGCCGCGAGTCGAAAAGATCACTGAGATTCATCACGAGCGAGATGGAGGAAATCGTGCGCAAATCCTCTTTGATCGTGCTGCTGTAAAGGGGATTGTCCACCACGGCCGGGTCCATGCCGTAATCGACCGTGTTCGATCCCCAGCTCGATGGCCAACCCGGCGGCGCCTTGCCAACCGGAGACTGCCGAATCACGTCTTCGAGAAACAGGTAAGTCTGCGTATCGATCGACGACGGCAGATAACCCTCCTTGAACGCCGCCGCCCGGAGCACCGTCGTGCCGGCAATTCGGATGGGGCCGCTGTAAACCACCCCGTTGGTCGCGCTCGGCACCGTCCCGTTGGTGGTGTAGTAAATGGCCGCTCCAAGGGTCTCGGTCCGGATCACCAGATCGAAAGGCGCTTCGTAAAACCCGCGGTCATGGCTGAATTTCGTGTCCCCCACCAGGCCGTCCATGCCCCGCGTATTCGCCGCGCCGGGCGTTGGCTGGGTGAAGTACTGCCATGCGCCTTGAAATGAGCCGTAGGAAACGTCCTGCAGTTGTTTGGGGAACCCGGGTTCGAACTCCATCGCCACAGTGCCGCCCGGTTGGATCAACGCCAGGTACTCGCCATCGATGCTCAGGCTGAAATTCGCGTGCAACTCGGCGCCGGCAACCGCGCGGTCTTTGCCGGAGGCGAACACGATCGCATACGCCCCGGGCGCCAATTCGAGGCTCGGAAGCTTCCATCCGATAGAGTCTTCGTTGTCGGCAAGGGACCAGCCTTGGAGGTTCACGGGGGCATTCCCCGGGTTGTGCAGCTCGATCCAGTCCGAATGAGCGCCGTCCTGGTCGGTGAGGTTCGAGGAGTTCCCGGCCAGGAACTCGCTGATAACCACTTGCCCGCGAGCGGGAAACGCCAGAGCGAACCCGAACGCGACAAGGAGAACCTGCGTCAAGAGAGTATTCATCCGTGTGCGAACCAATAGCAGGTTCAAGGCCAGGGTTCCAACGCAAGTTGTTGGGGACCTGGACTTCGGCCTTCGACCTTCGGATTTCGGCCTTCGGATTTCGGATTTCTTTCGGTTCCTTCGGCCTTCGGCCTTCGGACTTCACGCTAGGGGGAGGATTGGCAATAGCCCCGTGGCGCGTCCGGAATCCGTCCGAAGTGCTCCCGTAACCGAAGCGAGCCACTACGGAGGCACTACGGAGGCACTACGGAGGCACCTGCGGGGATCAGGAGACAGTCCCGGTAGGGGACGGCGTGAAAATCGCTCGCCGTTTCAACGCCGAGTTTCGAATCGGCAGTTGAATTGGTCCCGAACGGGACGGTTGAACATCGGGCTTTAGGCGGCGAATTCATGCGTCCATTGCGGGACTTAAACCATTAATAACCAAACACCCGGAGTTGAAACCCCGTATTGTCAGCCGTCCCTCCGGGACCCATTGCTCACCAGCGATCAGTCACCGCCCACCTCACCACCATAGCCGTCTAGGAACTCGGATTCGGACCTCGGAATTCTTTCGGCGCCTTCGGTCTTCGGTCCTCGGGCTTTCCGCGCCATGTCTCCCTCCCGGGATGACCGAACGTTCACTGCCTGCACCATTGGCGCGCCACCCGCAAGACCCAAGAACTCCAAACACGTGTGGCGGCGATGACGATTACGATTTCGATAAGGGAGTTGCGCGGACGATTGGTACCGGTTGTGAATACGCTTGAACCGCCTGCGTCCAATCGGGCAGCCTGAGAACATGAAGCAGACGGCTTCAACGGCACGAGCGAACACTCCGACCGGCGGGGTTGAAGGCGTTGGATCTTCGACCTTTTTCACGTCGCGGTTTTGAGGCGGGTCGTTTTCACTCGACCGGATCGACGGTATATTTAATTCCATGAAACTCGCGTTCTCCAAGTTTGCACTGCCTGTCTCTTTGTGCGCAGCGGCCAGTTTGCTCGCCGGATGCGCCACCACCGGTGTCCGGAACCCGTCAGGGATCCCGACGACCGAGATGCGCGCGGACGAGAAGGGATTCGTCGTGGGCACCGGGATCGAGTCGCAAGACCTCGTCACGGTGGCGGACAAAATGGCGCGCGGCATCCTGGGCGTGCCCCAAGTCGCCAATGCCCGGGGCGTTCCGCGGATTGTCACCTTGCCGGTAAAGAATGACACCCGGTTTACGATCAATAACGAGCTTTTCCTCCGGGAGATCCGGGCCATGTTGAACGAACGGGCGGCAGGCAAAGTCATCTTCCTGGCTCGGGACCGCATGGCGGACCTGGAGCGGGAACGTGAGATGAAACAGTCCGGCGCGGTAACGAGCAGCACGGATTCCAGCGTGAACCGGTTCATGGGCGCCGACCTGATGTTGACGGGAGAATTGACGAGCCTGACGACCCGGATGTCGGCCGGAACGAGCGATTACGTCCTTTATAGCTTCCAGTTGATCGATCCGAACACCAGCGAAATGATCTGGGAAGGCTCGCACCGCATCAAGAAGCAGGGGCTCGAAGACGCCGCCTACCGGTGAGGCGCACGGCTCGATCAGGTGGGCTCGGATGAAACGCTTTCCTTGCCTTTGGGCCTTGGTGATGTCGCTCGCCGTGGCCGGCTGCGCCACCCCGCGATCGTCGGCGCCGGCGGTGGTGCGCACCGGCGACGCCCTCGTGGATGGCAAGGCGATGATCGCGAGCGGGCCGCCGGAGGATCGGGCCCTTTGGCAGGTCCGGACCGCAGCCTCGGCCATGCGCCGCGCGCAATTTGACGAAGCCAAACGCCTGCTGGATGACGCTTTGCTGACCATTGGCGGCAATTTCGCCAACGACCGGTCGGCCAAGAAAGCCCGCAGCCTGTTTTCCGAGGAGTCCAAGAAGGTCTTTCGCGGGGAACCTTACGAGCGGGTGATGGCGTACTATTACCGAGGGATTCTCTACTGGATGGACGGCGAGATTGACAATGCCCGCGCCTGCTACCGCAGCGCCCAGCTCCAGGATGCCGATGCCGAGAACAAGCAGTATGCCGCCGATTACGTCCTCCTGGATTATCTCGAGGGCCTGGCCACCGCCAAGCTGGGCGGAGACGGATCGAACGCGTTCCAGCGCGCGGCGGCGTCCAGCCAGTTTGGCAAGCCCCCTGAGTACAACCCGAACGCCAATGTGCTCTTCTTCCTGGAGTTCGGCAAAGGACCGCTCAAATACGCGACGGGGGAGTACAACCAACAACTGCGGTTCATTCCGGGCCGGTCGGCCGCGCAATCCGTTTCCATCAAGATCGACGGGAACCCGGGGGTGACGCTGGGATTGCGGGCCTATGACGATTTGACCTTCCAGGCGACGACGCGCGGCGGGCGGGTCATGGACCAGATCCTGGGCAATAAGGCGGCATTCAAGAGCGCCACCGACACGGCAGGCGATGCCGGTTTGATTGGCGGCCTGGTGGTTGCGGGGGCTTCCCATGACCCCACCGCGCAGCAAGTGGGACTGGGATTGGCCGCAGCCGGCCTCGTCAGCAAGATCGTTTCTTCGGTAACCACCCCCACCGCCGACACGCGCGCCTGGGACAACCTGCCCCAGCACCTCTCTTTCGCCGCCGTTCAGCTCGCTCCCGGCCCGCACAACGCGACCATCGAATTCCTGGACAACGCCGGGCGTCCTCTCTCTGGGCTAACCCGAACGGTGACGATCACCGTCGTCCCTAACCGAGATGCGGTCGTTTTCTTAAGCGACCTTCCGCCGTAAGAAATATTATGAATATTCGAGCCATCAGTCTGATCGCACTAGTTGCGGCGAGTGTCCTGCTGCCAGGCTGCAAGACGAGCCGCGGCGCCCTCCCGCCCGTGGACACGACCAAGTATAACTACGAAACGACGGCCAAGTTTGCCTTGATGGACCGGCGCGCGCAGAAGTCCGTTACCTGCACAGGGCTGCAGGAAGGCCGGACGCAGGACGGACGCCTCCAGGTCGGCGCGAACATACAAAACCTGGAGAACCGGCGGATTGAAGTGCAGGTCCAGTGCCTGTTCAAAGACGTGCAAGGGTTCGTCGTGGACGAAACCCCCTGGCAAACGCTTATCCTGACCGAGAACGGGCAGGAGACCGTCAAGTTCACCGCGATGAACGCTACCCCGAGCACGTATACCGTTCGCGTCCGCGGCGCGCGGTAGTTCCTTTGGATTTCACAACAGGCGACGCCAGCAAAGTTATGAAACGGAATCTGTTCATGCTCGGGCTGTCGGCGGGGCTGCTTTCAGCGGCCACCCAGGCCCAGGATACCAAGCCGTTACCCCCGCCGCCGCCGGTCTATCCCCAGGTGGCCACCGCCCCCAACCCCGCGCCGGTTTACATTTACGATCAGAAACCGATGGCCGGCGGCCGGACTTACCTGATCTCGCCGGAGCAGGCCCAGTCCATTGTCAGCCGGTTTAAAGACGCTTACCAGAAAATGGGCACCCCGCGGGTCGTCATCGCCGTCAACCGCGACTTGGTGGACGAGAATGCCGGAATGCGATTGACCTCCCACAAACGGGTCGTCGAAACCACCCGGGTTGCCAATGACCCAACCGCAGCAACCGGGCTCGGACAGATGGCGCCAATGCCCGGGACCAACCCGGCCCCGCCTCGAACCGATCGCGTCGCCAGCACCAATATCTACCGGGTCCGCGATGCCAAAGAGGTGCCCCTGGCCGACAAACAGACCATGCGCGATGTGGAACGTCTGTTTGGCCGTCCCTTGCGCCTGGCGGGCGTCCATTTGGCCGACCAGCGGGTCGCCACGCAAATGCTCGCAGGCAGGCCCGTTGACAGTTTCGCGGTCGAACCCGGAAGCGACCAGGCCCGGAAGGAACGGGAAGCGCTGTCGCAAGTGGCTGATGTCGTGCTGGAGATCCTGGTTTCGTCCAAGGACGTCCAGGTTCCCGATTGGTCAGGTGTGGCGACCTATGCGGCGCCCGATATTCAAGCAACGGCCATTCGCCTGAGAGACTCCCGGATCGTCGGGCAGGCCACGGCCGCCGATCTGATCGGCCAGGGCCCAAGCGCTGGCCGCGCTATGCGCAATTTCGGAATCCGCGAGATTGCCGAAGCGACCGCCCTGTCGCTCATGGAAGATATGATGCTCCAATAGCGCAGGCGATCGTGGTCGGGCGCGGCGAATTATGTTGTTTGAACGGGCGGGCAGTGATAGCCTCACAGGCCATGAAACGTCGTTACCTGAACGTTCTGCTGCTGGCCTTCACCTGCGCTGCTTTAACGTTGTTTGTCTCCGGTTGCGGGAAGGGTAGCGGCGGCGCCGGCGGAAGCTCGGCCGATCTCCAAACCCAACTGGACGCGGCCAAGACAGGCGACAAAGACGCGCGGATCAACGCGCTCATCGCTATCGCCACCCATAAAGAAGGGGCGGCCTCCGCTGTGCCCCAGTTGATCGAGCATCTCAAAGATTCTGATCCCGACATCCGCAGAATGTCCGCCTATGCCCTGATGGAGATCGGCCCAGCGGCCAAAGCTGCGCTGCCGGCGCTGAACGAACTCATGCAGGACGATGATCGCAGTGTCGTGATGCAGGTCGTCAATACGATCCGCGCCATTGAACCGGGTGCCATGAGCGACCTGGACCTGCAGAAGATCAAGGGCATGTAATTTGACCCTGGGCGCGAAACGAATCCCGGCCAACCGCCCCCGGCCAGTCTTCGAGCGCGTCTGGGTTCTCTTGGAGAAGTGCGGCGACCCTCGGTCGTTCATCTCATGCCGTGGATCGGCAAGTTCTGCCAAGGTTGCCCGCGCCCGCGCCGCGATTCGCTTCGCAAAACACGCGGGAAGCGCTCCCCCATAAGCCCGGCTTTCGCAGCCTTAAATTTCATGCGGTTTTACCGCAAACGGAGGTTGCGGAGAGCTGAGTCCTGTCTTATGGTTCTCTCTCATGGAACACCGCCGCGAGATGACGCTATCTAATCGACCTGCGAAGGCCATGCACAGGAGAGATTTCATCAAGCTTTGCACGACGTTAACGGCGATCATGGGCCTGCCTTTCTCGATGAGGCGCCAGGTCATGGCCGCGGCGCAAGCCTCAGCCAAACCGCCGGTCATCTGGCTGCATTTCCAAGAGTGCACAGGGTGCTCGGAGTCTCTGCTTCGGTCGAATCACCCCAGCGTGACGTCGCTGCTGCTGGACCTGATATCGCTCGATTACCACGAAACGCTTATGGCCGGTTCGGGCGCCCAGGCCGAACACTCCCTCCACGAAGCGATGACCGCGCACAAAGGCGCTTACATCCTGGTGGTCGAAGGCGCCATTCCAACCGCTCAAAACGGCATCTTCTGCAAGGTCGGAGGCAAGACGGCGATGCAATCGCTCAGCGAGACGGCGGCGGGCGCGGTGGCGATTCTCTGCATCGGGACCTGTTCAAGCTACGGCGGAATCCAGGCCGCGGCGCCCAACCCCACCGGCGCCGTTGGGGTGCGGGAACTGGTCAAAGACAAGCCGGTCATCAATATCCCCGGGTGCCCGCCGAATCCCTACAATTTCCTCTCGACGGTTCTGTACTACCTCACGTTCAAGCGCCTGCCCGAAGTCGATGCCCTGGGGCGGCCGAAATTTGCCTATGGCCGCCGGATACACGAGCATTGCGAACGGCGTCCCCACTTTGACGCCGGCCGGTTCGCCCAGGCGTATGGCGATGCCGGGCACCGGGCCGGTTACTGCCTTTACAAGCTGGGATGCAAAGGTCCGGCGACCTACGCCAACTGTTCCGTCATGCGGTTTAACGACGTCGGGGTATGGCCGATTTCACTGGGCCATCCCTGCATCGGGTGCACCGAACCGGACATCCTCTTCAAGTTGCCGATCGAGGCGAAAGTGCAGATCCACGAACCGACGCCGTTCGACAGCTATGCGTCGGCGGACTTGGTGAAGAAGGGCCAAGGACCGGACCCGCTGACCACCGGGTTGGTGGGGCTGGCGGCGGGAACCGCGGTTGGCGCCGGCTTGATGCTGGCGAAAAAGCTGCCGAGCGCGGTGCCGGACACCGCGATTTCCGGCGCCAAACACGAGGACGAAAAAGGGAAAACAGAACAATCATGAAGCAGACACGGCGACGTTTCTTGGGATCATTAGGGGCGGCTGGGACGGGCTTGGTGGCGGCGACCGTTCCCTGTGAGGGGGCGGCACACACGCCTAACAACGCCGAGTTGGGCATGCTGTACGACGCCACCTTGTGCGTGGGCTGCAAGGCTTGCATGGCCGCCTGCAAACGCACCAACGCCAGCCTCGGCGCGCTTGAGTTCGAAAAAGCGGATTTCGACCAGGACAAACTCTGGGACGCGCCGCGAGACTTGTCCGGCAATACGCGGACGATTATCAAGCTGGCGCGAGAGGATGGCGGCGTTTGGTCCTACGTCAAACATGCTTGCATGCACTGCCAAAAGCCCGCGTGCGTTTCCGCCTGTCCTGTTCGGGCCATGGTCAAAGATCCCGAAACCGGCGCGGTGCAGTATCGCAAGGATGTCTGCATCGGCTGCCGCTATTGCCAGATCGCCTGCCCGTTCAATATCCCGAAGTTCCAGTGGGACCGGACAATCCCGCAGATCGTGAAGTGCGACCTTTGCATGAGCACCAACTTCAAGACCAAGGGGATTTCCGCCTGCGCCGAAGTTTGCCCGACCGGCGCGCTCCTATTCGGAAGGCGCGAGGATCTGCTCAAGCAAGCCAAGGCGCGCCTGCAGGCGTCCCCCAACAAGTACGTGCCGCACATCTATGGCGAGCATGAAATCGGGGGAACCAACGTGATGCTCTTGGCGGGCATGCCGTTTACGGCACTGGGATTGCCCAAGCTGGGCGCCGCGTCGCCAGCCGAGTTCTCGGAGAAGATCCAACACACCATCTACAAGGGCATGATCGCGCCGATCGCCTTGTTTGCCACCCTCTGGTACGTTGCGGTTCGAAATCAGAAGAAGGTCGAAGCGAATCCCGCGCCGCCCAGGGAAGAAAGGTAAGCCGATGGGCCACCTCGAGTTTCAGAAGCAGCAAGGCAAGATCCTCACCAAATCGTTTTACGTCCTCCTGTTCCTGTCGCTGATCGGGATGGCGCTCATCTTGGTGCGGTATGCTCGCGGCATCGGAGCCGTATCCAACTTGAATGACGGTTATCCGTGGGGCATCTGGATCACCTATGATGTTGCCACGGGCACCGCCATCGCGTGTGGCGGATACGCCCTGGCCATCCTCGTCTACATCCGCAACCGGATGAAGTATCACCCGCTCATTCGATCCTGTGTGCTGACGAGCATGTTCGGGTATGGTCTGGCCGGGTTTTCGGTCATGGTGGACATTGGGCGGCCGTGGAATGCCTACAACTTCTTCGTGCCCTCCAAGTGGCAGGCCAATTCGGCGATGTTTGAAGTCGCGCTGTGCGTCATGGCCTACTCCCTCGTGCTGATCATCGAGTTCCTGCCCGCGATTCTTTACAGCATGGAAACCAGCCGTTGGGACCGGCTTCGCGCCGCCATGGCACGGTTTGAGCGGTGGACCCGCTCGCACCGGGACGAAGTGCTGAACAAGGTCGGGCAGGTCCAGACGGTGGCAGGTTGGCTGCGGTCCAGGCTGGAGAAGGTGCTGATCGTTTTTATCGTGCTTGGCATCACGCTTCCGACCATGCACCAATCGTCTTTGGGTTCGATGCTCCTGATCGCCGGCAGCAAGCTGCATCCGCTCTGGCACACGCCCTTTCTTCCGCTGCTGTTCCTGATCAACTGCATTTATATCGGCTACGGCATTGCGATCTTCGAATCGATCATCTCCTCGCACGCGTTCCGCCGTCCGTACGAAGTGCATGTGCTCTCCGGGGTGGCCGGGATCATTCCCTGGCTGGCGACGATCTGGTTGATCATCGTGGTTGGGGATCTGGCCTGGCGGGACCGCCTGGGGGCGGTGTTCACTTCGGGCGGGCACTCGCTGTCGTTCGTGGTTGAGATCTTGTTGCTCGTCGTGGGTTCGGCGATCCTCATGGCCCCCCGGAACCGGGTGTCGCCCCGGTGGTTGTTCGTCTCCGCGGCGCTCATTGTGCTGGGAGGCGCGCTTTACCGTTTTAACGTTTACCTGATCGGGTTCAACCCGGGCAATGGCTGGGTTTATTTCCCCTCTTTGGCCGAGATTATGATCAGCGTCGGGATTGTCGCCATGGAACTGCTCGGCTATCAAATCTTCGTGAAACTGGTCCCGGTCTTGCCGAAAGTGGAAGCGGATGCCGTATCGGCCGCCGACACGTTGAACCCTGCTTCCCCACCTGCTCAGCTCCGGCCTGCCTAATCCCCCTCTCTGCTGAATTATGGCCCGCACCATCACCCTGGATCCCATCACCCGAATCGAAGGCCACCTCCGCATCGACGTTGAGGTCGATAACGACCAGGTGACCAAAGCCTGGTCCTCCGCCCAGATGTGGCGCGGGATCGAGACCATCCTGAAAGGGCGCGACCCCCAGGATGCCTGGGCGTTCGCCCAACGGTTCTGCGGCGTTTGCACGACCGTGCACGCGGTGGCCTCGATCCGCGCGGTCGAGCACGCGCTCAAGGTCGAGGTCCCCCTGAACGCCCAACTGATCCGGAATATCATGATGGCCCAGCATTCGGTGCAGGACCACGTGGTGCATTTCTATCATCTGTCGGCGCTCGATTGGGTGGACCTCCTTTCGGCCCTCCAGGCCGACCCGGCGAAAGCGGCGCAAATTGCGCACAGCATTTCGGACTGGCCCGGCAACAGCCCGACCGAGTTCAAAGCGGTCAAAGACCGGCTCACCCGCTTTGTCGAAGGCGGCCAGCTCGGGATTTTCGCCTCGGGATACTGGGGGCATCCGGAGATGAAACTCCCGCCTGAGATCAACCTCCTCGCGGTCACGCATTACCTCAACGCCCTGGATTTCCAGCGCAAAGCCGCCCAGGCGGTCGCGGTGATCGGTGGCAAGAACCCGCACGTGCAGAACCTCGTGGTCGGAGGCGTGGCCACCGCGATCAGCCCCGACCACATGGCCGCCCTCAATCTTGAACGCCTCTCCCTGATGCGCTCTTTGATGGAAGAGACGCGCGGATTCGTTCACAAGGTGTACTACCCGGACCTGCTGGCCATTGCCGGTGCTTATAGAAACTGGTTCGACATCGGCGCCGGCGTCGTCAATTACCTGGCCGTCCCGGAATTCCCCGAAGATGCCAAAGCCACCCAATTCGCCCTCACGGGCGGGGTCATCACCGGGGCAGACCTGGACAAGATGCGTCCCGTCAAGGATCACCGGGACGATTACCTCATCGCTAATGTCCGCGAATCCTCCGCCTGCTCCTGGTACCGCAACCCCGAACCGGTCCATCCCTGGGGCGGGCTTACCGAGCCTGCCTACACGGATTTTCAGCCCGACGGCAAGTACTCCTGGTGCAAAGCGCCGCGGCTGGCGGGCGAACCCCTCCAAGTGGGGCCTCTGGCGCAGATCCTGGTCAATTACGCAGCCGACAACGCGCGCGTGCGCAAGCTGGTGGACGCCGCCAACGAGCGGCTCGATATCACCCTCAAGGATTACCATTCCACCATGGGCCGAATGCTCGCCCGGGGCATGCGCGCGTGCATCCTGGCCGATCTTTCGCTGGAGTATTTGGACAAACTCATCGCCAACCTCGCTTCCGGCGACAAGGTTTACGCGAACCCGACTCCGATCCCGGGCGGTGAATTCCAGGGGGTCGGCTTTCACGAGGCGCCCCGCGGCAGCTTGTCGCACTGGGTGGCCATCAAGGACAAGAAGATCGCGAACTACCAGGCGGTCGTCCCCAGCACCTGGAACGCTTCCCCGCGCGATGAAAACGGGCGGGTCGGTCCGTACGAAGCCTCGCTCACCGGCCAGGCCATCGCGCAGGCCGAAAAGCCGCTGGAAGTCCTTCGAACGGTCCATTCGTTCGATCCGTGCATCGCCTGCGCCGTCCATGCCATCGACCCGCAAGGCAACGAGATCACAAAAGTGCGTGTTCTCTAGAACAACCCCGGCCTCGCGGCGATTGGGAACCAGGCGCACTTGCCACCCTTCCGGGGGGTCGGCGGCCGAGCCTCGGGTCGGCGGCATCCACCGCCCCGTTCAGGCCCCTGAAAGCCCCGCGTTCACCCAATCCCTCCAAAGGCGTGTGCTCCGAACCTGCCATCTCGCCGTGTGACCGCATCCTGATCTGCGGCGCCGGCAATCTCCTCCTTTCGGACGAAGGGTTCGGCGTGCATTTCATCCGGTTCCTCGAACGCCATTATGGCTTCCCGCCTAATGTCGAACTGCTCGATGCCGGCACGCTGGGCATCCTGATCACACACAAGATCGAAGACGCCCATTCCGTTTACCTTATCGACTGCATCGAGAGCCCGGGGGACCCGCCCGGCACCTGCCGGCGCTTTGAAAAGGAGGATTTCTTTCTTAAACACCTGCCGCTCAAGCTCTCCCCTCACCAGGCGGGATTGCAGGAAATGCTTCTGCTGGCCCGTTTGCGCGGCCGCTGTCCGGAGGAGATTCATTTGTTAGGCGTTGTCCCTGAATCTCTTGCGCCCGGGACCGCGTTGAGCGACAGGCTACAGCCCCTGCTGGCCCGGTTGTCCGCGGAATTGGTCAACGAGCTTCGCGCCTCCGGCCTTGTGATAGCCCCGCGCCAGGGCTAAGTCCGATTCTGGGGCCACTCTCAAGACTTAACAACCTTTCCTTCAACGGCTTACATTGCTTTCGATCGTTGAATCCTCTCCACGTCCTTCGCGCTTGCCTCCGGGTTATACACGTATATAACACGTATTTAACACGTATTTAACAGGTCTCTGAGACGTGTAATATGCCTGTTGAATACGAGTGAAAACCGTCTGAAATACGGCCGCGACCGAGCGCGCTGCCCAACCCGATTGCAGATTGCACAGTGAGAATTGCTGCCGTCCTGCTCCAGGCCATTGATTTGATCCCCAAAAGCCGGTAAATCATTCCTATGTTATCTCGGCGAAAGTTCTTTGGCTCGTCCGCCCTGGCTGCGGCTGCTTTCGGATTTCCCCATATCGGCGCGTCGGCCGAGCAACTCCATATCCGGACCCGGCAGCGACCCCGCCATATCATTCACCTGGTCGCCGATGGCATGAGCGTGGGAACCTTGACGTGCGCCGATCATTTCTCCCGGATCTTGCGCGGACGCGGGCTGACCTGGACGGCGCTTTACGGCCGCCCGGCGACTCGGAACGGGCTGATGAACATGCGATCCTTGAATTCGCTCGTGACCGACTCCTCGGCGGCGAGTTCGAGTTGGGGCTGCGGAACACGGGTGATGAACGGCAAGCTCAACCAGATGCGGGACGGCCGCGACCTGGCCACTCTTTACACGCTCTATGGGGAGAACGGATGGCGCCGCGGCCTGGTGACCACCGCCGAGATCACTCACGCCACCCCGGCGGGGTTTGCAGCGAACACGAACGATCGCGGCAAGGCGGATATCATCGCGGAGCAGTACCTCAAGCGCCGGATCGACCTCCTGCTCGGGGGCGGGCGAAAGTTTTTTGATCCCAAGTCCCGCTCGGACAAGCGCAATCTGCTGGCCGAATACCAGTGCGCCGGCTACACGGTGATGACCAAGCGCCAGGAACTCGAAGACGCCTCGACCGACCGGCGCTGGCTCGGGGTGTTCGACAGCAGCCACCTGCCCTTTACGCTGGATCATCGCCAGGACGCCCAGAAACGCGATCTGGTGCCCACGTTGGCAGGGATGACGGCGCGCGCGCTCGAGTGGCTCGGCCGCAGCTCTCATTTCATCCTCCAGGTCGAAGGCGCCCGCGTGGATCATGCGGCGCATAATTCGGATGCGGCCGCCACGTTCTATGACCAGATCGCTTTCGACGAAGCCATCGACGTGTGCCTGGACTTCCAGAAGAACGTCCCGGACACCCTGCTGGTGATCACGACCGACCATGGCAACAGCAATCTCGGCTTGAATGGCATGGGCGACTCCTACACCCAGAGCCCGGCGCTGTTCCGGAATCTCCTCCAAGCGCGGCGTTCCTTCCCCGAGATGCTCAGCCTGCTGAGGAAGTCGGAGATCGTCAAAATCGGGGACTTTCTGGCCAAGGACGAGAAGGCGAGAGCGCTCAGTCCCGAGGCGCACCCGGACACGCCTCCCGCGATCAAGGCCGGCGACAAAAAGGACAAAGAAGTCGTGTTCGTGAGACCGCTCAAGGAGATTATCGACATCGTCCACGAGAGCACCGGCTACAAGCTGTCCGAGCGGCGCGCCGCCCGGCTGGCTCCTTTCCTGGCGAAGAAGGGCGCCCCGCTCTACGAGGGCCTCAATTCGGACACCGCCGCCCTGGGCCAGATCATGGCGAACCATGTGGGGGTGGGCTTCACCGGCAGCGCGCATACAAGCGATTTCGTTCCGATCCTCGCTATCGGGCCCGGTGCGGAGCATTTCCAAGGTTTTGTCGAAAACACCGATGTGTTCTACCGGTACCTGGCGTTTGGGAAAGTGGATTTCCGCAATCCCCGGGAACCGGAAATTGTGGAGAGCCGTCCCGCGGCGGGAAGTGTCGAGAACACCAGGCAATATGCGCTGGCTTGAGCGCCTGGACGACGGGGGAGCGCTGTCCTAAGACCGGCTGTGCAGATTGGACCAGGGGAGACCGGCAGGGCCAGGTGTCACCGCCTGCTGGCCGCCCATATCGAAGCGTTGCTGGCCTGCCGCCGTTGCCCCTTTATGCACAAGCCCGTGGTGACCGGCGGTCCCGTCGTCACCAAGGTGATCCTTGTCGGGCAGGCGCCCGGCGACAAGGAACCTCTCCTGCGACGCCCGTTCGCCTGGACGGCTGGGAAAACCCTCTTCCGCTGGTTTGAAGAAAGCTGCGGTCTTTCTGAGGAAAGCGTTCGCGCGGGGATCTATTTCGCCGCGGTATGCCGGTGCTTCCCGGGAAAGAAGGCCACCGGAGGCGACCGTGTTCCGTCCAGGGAGGAAGCAAGGAATTGCGCAGCCTGGTTCGAACGCGAACTGGAGATCCTCGAGCCGCGCCTGGTGATCGCGGTGGGGCGGTTGGCCATGGAACGGTTCCTTGCGGCGCCGCGGCTGGACCAGGTTGTGGGGCGCCAATTTGACGTGAGCTATGCGGGCTGGAGATTTGATCTCGTGCCGCTGCCGCATCCCTCAGGCGCTTCTCCATGGCACCGGGTCGAGCCCGGCAAGACGCTTTTGGGGCAGGCGCTGGCGTTGATCCGGAGGCATTCCGCGATGCGGGACTTGATCCAGGAACACGCCGGGCAGAAACAAGCGGATCAGCCGGGCGCCTTCTCTTCCGCTTCGTCGAATAGCTCCGGCGCCACCCGGTAAGCGAGAGCTTGCGCCCGCCCGAGAATTTCCGAACCGGACTCGCAACAGAGCGCGAGCTGAGCCAGATCACGGGCTTCGGCCAGCTTCAAGCGGCGAATGAGGAACTTGAGCTGCGGAATGGCCGGAGGCGCGGTGCTGAGTTCTTCCACACCCAATCCCAGCAGAAGCGGGACGTAAACGGGGTCGCCCGCCATTTCGCCGCAGACGGTCACGGGAATGCCCTGGCGCCGGGCGGCATCCACGGTCATTTTGATGAGGTTCAGGATGGCGGGATGGGCCGGCTCGTACAGATGGGCGATCTTCTCGTTCAGGCGGTCCACGGCCAGCGAGTACTGAATAAGGTCGTTGGTGCCGATGCTAAAGAAATTCACCCGCTTGGCCAACGCATCCGCAATGATCGCGGCCGAGGGGATTTCGATCATGGCGCCGATCTGCAAATGCTCGTCGAAGGGGAGATGCTCGGCGCGCAACTCGGCCCGGCATTGATCGAGAAGCTCGTTGGCCTTGATCAGCTCCTCGAGGCACGAGATCATCGGGTACATCACTTTGACCGCGCCCTCGGCGCTGGCGCGGAGGATGGCCCGCAATTGATCCCGGAAGAGGTCACGCTCCTGGAGGCAAAACCGTATCGCCCGCCATCCGAGAAAGGGGTTCATTTCCGGAGGGAGATGCAGATGCGAGAGGAATTTGTCGCCGCCGAGGTCCAGGGTGCGAATCACGACCGGGTCCGGCTTCAAGGCGAGAACCACGGCGCGGTAGGCCTGGAACTGCTCTTCTTCACTGGGGGAGGTGTCGCGGTTGATAAAGAGGTACTCGGTTCTGAAGAGCCCGACACCTTCGGCGCCGTTGCCGAGAGCCGCGGGGGCATCGCTGGCCTGCTCGATATTGGCGGCCAGGCGCACACGCACCCCGTCCAGCGTCACGGCAGGCTGGCTGGCCAGGTCGCGAAGCTTGTCCTGGAGGGTGACCCGCCGCCGCTCCAGCTGGCCGTAGTCAAACAAGGTCTGGTCGGTCGGATTGACCACCAGAAAGCCGTTAAACCCGTCCAGCAAGACGTAATCACCCGTCGCTAAATGGCGGCTCGCGTCATGCAGACCCACTACCGCCGGGATCTGCATCGAACGCGCCATAATCGCGGTGTGGGATGTCTTGCTGCCGATATCGGTCGCAAAGCCGAGGATCTTGGCCCGATCCAGCGTCGCGGTAATGGAGGGAGAGAGATCGTAGCTGACGAGAATGCAGGGCTGGTCAAGGTGGCGCAGATCGATGTCGTGCGGCCGGTTCATGAGATTGTTCAAAACGCGGGCCGTGACATCGCGCATGTCGGAAGCGCGTTCGCGGAGATACTCGTCATCGATGGCTTCGAGCGTCTTCGCGTAGCGTTCGGCGACCTGTTGAAAAGCCTGTTCGACATTGATCTTCTCGCGATCCATTAGCCGCGTGACCTCGTCGATAAGCGTGCGGTCCTCCAACACCAGCAGGTGCGCCTCGAAGATCCCGGCGTCCTCGGCCCCCATGGCCTGCCCGACCTTGCGTTGCACTTCCAGGATTTGCTGGCGGGTCTGGACGAGGGCTTTCTCAAGCCGGTGCCACTCTCCGGGCAACTCGGCCTCCGTGACCGAGTGAGCCGGGACAGTGAGATTGTGCTTGCCGAGAACGAGGATCTTACCCCGACAAACCCCCCCCGAGACGGGGATTCCTCTGAGTATTCGCTCACCGGCTCGCAAGGAGTCTGGCATGGGAAGTTATTAACCACGAAGCGCTCGTTTGGAAAACGAAATTTTGGAGGGAGGCAAGGCGCCGCATGTCCGGACCGCCAGCCTTGCGTGCGCAGCGACGGAGGTTTGCGCGTGCTGGAAAGCCTTTCTTGCGCTAAGCCAGAGAAGTGCAGGAACTCCGGCATATCGAAAACATCGCCCTGATCGGCTTCATGGGCACCGGCAAAACCTCCGTTGGCCATGTGGTCGCCAGCTTGTTACGGTTCACCATGGTGGATACGGACGACTTGATCCAAGCCAAGACAGGCAAGCGGATCAGCGAGATCTTCGAAACCGAAGGCGAAGCGCGGTTTCGCGAATACGAATGGGCGATCGTTACGGAGTTGGCCAGCCTTCGCCAAACGGTTATTGCCACGGGCGGGGGACTTGCTGCGAACCCGCGGAATCTCGCGAGCCTGAGGTCTCACGCCTTGGTCGTGTGCCTTTGGGCCTCCGCAGCAACCATTTGGGATAGAGTCCGCCACCAAAGCCACCGGCCGTTGCTCCATGATCCGGATCCGCAAGCCAAGATCCAGCGCCTCCTGGCCGAGCGCGATCCCTGCTACCGCCAAGCCGACGTCCTCATCAGCACGGAACTGCGCTCCGTGCGCGAGGTCGCGCAACAGGTGGTTCACCAATTCCACCTGGTTCGGCACGCTGCAGCCGATGAAGTCCCTCCTGAAAACCCTCGCTCTTGACCTGGGATTTGACGCTTTCGCGGTGACTTCGGCTGCGTCCCCCGCCACGGCGGAGCGCTTCATGCGCTGGCTTGCGTCTGGATCTCACGGCGAAATGGGTTACCTGCAACGCAACGCTCCGAAGCGGATCGACCCGCAACGCGTCCTGGCGGAAGCGCGAAGCGTCATCACGCTGGCCGCAGGCTACGCCACCCAGGCCCCCTCCGCCTCAGAACCGCCGCCTGGACCGGGTCCCTGTGGCATCGTTGCGCGCTACGCGAGGCACGCCGATTACCACGAAATCCTCCGGAGCCCTTTAACCGCCCTTGCGCAGCGTGTCAACGAACTGGGTGGGCCAGGAACGCGTTCGCTTTGGTATACGGATACCGGCCCTGTCCTTGAGCGCGACCTTGCCCAGCGTGCCGGCCTTGGGTTTATTGGCAAGCACACCAACCTCGTCAGCCGAAGGTTGGGCAACTGGTTCCTGCTCGCGGAGATCATCACCACCCTCCGGCTCGAGCCGGATGCGCCCGAACCAAACCGGTGCGGCACTTGCGCTCGCTGCTTGGCCGCTTGCCCGACTGGCGCCATCACGGCCCCTTTCCAACTTGATGCCCGCCGGTGCATCTCCTATCTCACGATTGAATTGAAAGGGTCCATTCCCGAGCCCCAGCGCCCCCTGATCGGCAACCGGATCTTTGGATGCGACGATTGCCTCGCCGCATGCCCGTGGAACCGGTTCGCCCAAGACGGCCGGTTGATGCGCGAACACGCCAGGAATGACCTGGCTGCGCCGGATCTGCTTGACCTTCTCGCCCTCGACGACACCGAATTCAAGCGCCGGTTCGCCGGAACCCCGATCCTGCGCTCCAAACGTCGCGGCCTGTTGCGCAACGTTTGCGTGGCGCTTGGCAACGTCAGCGATTCAACCGCCCTTCCCGCCCTGCACCAGGCTGCTGCCGAGACCGAACCGCTCATCGCCGAGCATGCCCAATGGGCGATCCAGCAGATCGAAAGCACCCGCGGAACTGGCGCTAACCCCGCCGCGCGCTGACCAGGCTGTCTGCGCTCTCCAGGACCGCGGCAACCGCCTCGTCCACCGTGATTCCGTGAAGGCAGCGCAGGTCAATCGGGCATTGGCGCAGGAAACAGGGCGCGCATGGCACGCGCCGCATCAGCAGTCGATGGCGGGGGTCCCCGGGCAGGCCCGGTCCGGTCAGTTCGGGCGAGGTGCTTCCGAAGAGCGCAACGACAGGCGTTCCGAGCGCTGCGGCAACGTGCATGGGGCCGCTGTCGTTGGTGAGCAGGACGCGGCATGCCTTGAGCACCGCGCATAGGTCCCGCAACGACGTTGCTCCCGCAAGGTTGACCACCGCGGGGCTGTTCGCCGTCTCACCCGGCGCCGCTTCCGCAATCCCCGCCGTGATCCGGGCTGCGAGATCGGCATCGCTCTTGCCGCCCAGCACCAGCCAATGGCAAGCAACGTGCCTCTGAATCTCGCGCGCGACCGCAATGAAACTCTCAGCAGGCCAGCGTTTGGCGGGGCCATATTGCGCCCCGGGATTCAAGCCGAACAACGGCCGCCCCGAATCCGCATCCAACTTCAAGCGGCCAAGGCATTCCTCAACTTCGGTCGCGCTGACCACCACCTTGGGCGGAACGGGCGCCGAGCTTGCGCCAAGTTCACTGACCAGGTGCAGGTAATGGTGCATTTGGTGAGCCGTCGCCGGGACTGCCACGGCGTGCGGCACGAAACCGCCCTCTTGCGCGCTTCGTTTCGAGGTCAGCCGCAGGACCTCCCGCCGGCTGCGCTTCTCCATCAGCACCGTCCCGGGGCGCTCCTCGATCGGTCTGGTCAAGAGCCAACTTCGGAATTGTCCTCCATACCCGAGGCGGTGCGGGATCTTTGTCAGCCAGAGCTCGAGCGCCGACCGAAAGGACGTCGGAAGAGCCAAGCCCACGCCGAACCGCAGATCTTTCAAGCGCGTGGCGATCGCTCGGAGCCGCTCCCTGGGAGAGAACGGGAAGACCATGCTGATGGCCGGGTGGCTCGTCCAAAGGCCAGCCAGGTGTTCCGGCACAAGCAACCCAATGAAGGCCTCGGGATGCGCCTCTCTCAAACGCAGCAAGGCCGGCGTAGTCATGACGGCGTCTCCCAGCCAGTTGACACTGCGGACAAGGATTCGCATTGGCAAAGCCGAGCGGGTCCGGATCAACGGTTTCATGGCTTCGGGTTGCTCAGCGGGGTGACGAAGCCGGTTCTGACTTCACCCGGCGCTCCACAGGTTCGTCCAGCGTCGCGCCGGTCCTGTTTGACCTGGATGTTTTCCAGCGGTTATGCACCCAAAACCAATTGGCTGGGTCCCGCCGGATGGCCGCTTCGAACGCCCGATTGATATCGGCGGTAATCTCTTGCACTGGCCGGGGACGTCCCTCCGCGTGCGTGGGAATCCGCTCCCCGGGCTCGATGCGCCATCGCCCCAGACCCACCCGGTAGCAGAACCCGGTAAGAAGCGGGCAGCGATAACGCAAGGCGAGAATGGCCGGAGCGGCACTCGCCGAGCAGACCTGGCCAAAGAAGACCACCGGCACCCCGGCTCGCCCGGCATGCTGGTCCGCGAGCAATCCCAGCAACAGAGGCTGCGTGGCAAGCGCCGCTTTCAATGCCCGCGATTCCGTTCGCCGCTCGAAGAACAGGCACCCGGACCGGGCGCGCATTTCCTGGAGCAACCGGTTCATCGATGGCTGCTTGAGCGCGCGATAGGTGGTGGCGCATTGATAGCCGGGAAACGCCTGCCCAAAGCGCGCGTATAGCTCAAAGTTCCCAAAATGCCCGATCGCCACCACGCAACTCCGGGAGCCTCCTTCCTCGCCCGCCGGCAAAATTCTCTCCGCGTGGGCGAACTCGACGCAAGGTTTCAGTTCACTCCAGCTCATGGCGGCGGTCTTGATGGCCGACGCGTAATTCTCGCCCAACCTGCGAAAGTGCTCTCGCGCCAGCGCCTGGATTTCCGCCGGCGACATCTCGGTTCCAAAGGACCGCGCCAGGTTGCGCAAGGCCACTTTCCGGTGCCGGGCATCCAGCCGGAAGGCCAGTCCCCCGCCCTGGCGGCCGATCCACGCCACCCAACGCAGCGGCAAGGCCTGGAGCCCCTTCAAGAGGCACGCCACCGCGCAATAGAACACGCGTTCCATGGCTCAGCGGAAGCAAATCCGCCGCACGCAATCCTGGAAGTCGGTCGCGCCGCGAAGAATCTTGATTTCCACGCGCATGAAATAGATCGGCAGATCGCGGCGGTCGAGCTTGGGAAAGCGGACGGCATCCTTCTGGGTCGTCAGAATCACCTGGGCCTGGCGCTTCTTGCCGCGATTGATGACGTTCAGGATCTCCTGCTGCGAGAAGCGGTGATGATCCGCAAAACGCTTCGAATACACCAGGTCCCCCCCCAGATCGAGCAAGCTCTGCTCAAAGCTCTCCGGTTGGGCAATGCCGCTCAGCGACGCCACTTTCTTGTTGGTCAGGAAGTGTAACCCCTGGCGTTCCCCGGTGAAGACATCCTCAAAATAAAGCGGGTGATGGACGCATTCGATGATGCTGGCGTGCGGATTGTACTGCTGAATGCGCCGGCGCAAGGCTTCGGTATTCCCATTGCTCTTGGTGATGAAAATCGTGCTCGCCCGCGAGAGATGGGACGGCGGTTCCCGCAGCGTTCCCCGAGGCAAAAGGTACTCGTTGCCGAACGGTTGCTGGTAATCGATCAGGACAATGTCCCGCCGGCGCCCCCGCAATTTCCAGTATTGAAAGCCGTCGTCCAGCAACAGCGTGTCGCATCCGAACTTCTCGATCGCGTAGCGCCCGCTTTTCACCCGGTCCTTGTCCACCAGCACGACCACGTCCCGGAGATTGGACGCCAGCATGTAGGGCTCGTCCCCCGCCGCGTCCGAATCCAAGAGCAGCGATTTGCCATCCGAAACCACCCGGGGCGGGGTGCTCTCGTCGCGGAAGAGCGCTTTGTTCAGCAAGCGCTTTCGTAGCGGAGGCGGTTTCGATCGGTAACCGCGCGAGAGGATCGCCACCATCCGGCCCTGGTCGCGCAACTCGCGCGCGAACTTCTCCACCACGGGCGTCTTCCCGGTGCCGCCCACCGTCAGGTTGCCAATCGCGATCACCTGCACCCCCAGCGTCGAATCTCGAAGGATGCGAACGCTATAAAGGAACTGACGGACCGCCACCGCGCCCTGGAATAATTTCGACAGGAAAAAGAGAGCGCAACGCGCCAGCGCCGCTCGTTTCCCGGGGCGCTGTTCAAAGATCACCTCCAGAACGAACGTCTCAATGCTTTCGTTCCAGGCTCTAATCGTTTCGCGCATGCCTTCCCAATTTGCCTCAGGACAGCCGGGAACGGCAAGACTGGGCCAGCAAACGCCAGCCATTGCTCATTTTGCCCAAGAAGGGCAGGGCCGGGTCGCCGGGCCGGCCATTGGGCATAGGGCATCTCAAGGTCACCAATCAATCACCCATGGCGGGCCGAGTCGACCCGCCCTGAAAATGAGCCATGGCTGGACAACCGCTCCTTGACCTCACGCCGGCCCAGGCGGCGTCTGCCAGCGCGAGAGGGATTTCAGGCTCACCGCCCGGCCGATCCAGCGCCCGTCCCCACCCCGCCTCCTCAGGGATATAACACGTATTTAACAGGTATATAACTCGTCCACCCATCGAGTGAAATACCTGTTAAATGCGGGTTAAATACGTGGGATCTTCGGATCGACCAACCGTCCTGACCCAAGAAATCGAACAGGCGCCTGTTATCCGTGAAGCAACCGGCCCCTCCCTCCCCAAGAACCTTCGTCGCACACTGTGCCGCAACCCTTTGTCGCTCCGAAGGTTCGGGGGGTCAATGCGCGAATTCTCTCTGGGAATTGTTTCAAGGGTCGCTTTTAGCCTGAGTCAATTCGCAGAAGCGGGCGAATTAGGAAACACGCTTGACGCGCAAGCGGCTTTAGTTTAACCATCAATCCTGGCACAACCAAACGCGGAATCGATCCGTGAGTAGTTGTGGTTCGGTTGCTGCAGTTCCGCTTTGGGTTGGGCTCGTGCGCAGTGAGTGGCAACGACGGGTGGTTTTGGCGCTTCCTGGGGAAGGGCAGAGCTCTTGCAAAAAGCACTAAAGAGCAGCGAGTTCAGGCTTGAACAGCTGGAGCCGCGGATTCTTCTTTCAGCGGCTATCCAGCCGGACTTGGGCTGCGCTCCTTCCGACGACGACTCTTCGGTGAGCGGCATTGTTCTCGAGGTCGACCCTGGGGAGATTTGCGTCGCTGATTCTGCCGCCGCTTTTGACGAGGGGTTCAATTTCGCAGACCAAGGGATGGAGCTGGAAGATCTGGTCCAGGATTTGCCTGCCGAGTCCGGGAGGGCGGTTGGGTTGGCCAGTTTGAATCTCGCAGCCCAACCGTCGGATAACTCCGTTGCCACAGCGCAACCGCTGGAGCTGAAGAGCGATCCCACCATCCCCGGCCTCTTTGTGGGAAATGCTTCGGATAGTCTGGATCCGGCGAATGACCTGGATTACTGGGGATTTTCTGCCTTGGCAGGAGACCTGGTGGCGGTGAGTGTCGATACTCCCAACAGCGGTTTGGAAGCCTACACCCGCCTGACCAATTCCGCCGATGGCGTCGTGGACAGCGACAATGACAGCGGCCCCTACAGCGACGATTTAATCAGCTATTACCGCGTTCCCACGAGCGGCACCTATTACGTCCGTGTGGCCCCGCATGGCGCCAGCACGGGCGGCTACGATCTCACCGTCATTCTCGCCCGGAGCATGGATTTGGAGTCGGACCGCGATTACATCAACGACGATCCCGCCCGAGCCAGCCCGGTCACCTTTACCACGGTGGGAGCTACACTGGTCGGGCGTGTCGCGGGAACAATAATGTTCCGGCAAGGTGGCCGCCTGGACGTGGACTCCTTTCAACTGGGCGTGCTGAATCCTGGCAACACGTTGGAGTTGAAGGTGGAGTTGCCTGGGTGGAGCAGTTTGTTGCCGCTGGTGCGGGTGGTCA
>CAZODO010000077.1:0-30686 GCA_964578605.1 uncultured Verrucomicrobiota bacterium
TACAGACACTTACAAAACCGCCTCTTTGAGGGTGGCGGTTTGCTCAGACCTCTGCGAGTGGAATCGGCGAAGACGGCGCTTTCATTTCAATTACGCGACGAATACAGTGTATAGCTATCATTTAGCTATTTTTAAACCATGTTTATACTAAGATGGAATAGTAAAAACATAGTGTAAATATAGTGGAACAATAGTTAAACATTAGGATCAGTGCGGTGGTTTTACGTCGTTTCCGCCTTTCTGGTTCATCGGGCCCTTGCAGTCATTCTGCCCATGAACCTCAAAATGGTTGGCT
Organism: uncultured Verrucomicrobiota bacterium; assembly: GCA_964578605.1. Classification (GTDB taxonomy): domain Bacteria; phylum Verrucomicrobiota; class Verrucomicrobiia; order Limisphaerales; family SIBE01; genus JAXMHN01. The sequence continues at coordinate 296 of CAZODO010000077.1, forward strand.
TGATTACCAACTATTTGCGCAACGCGAGGTTCAAGGGCGCAGTGCGCGCAATCCTGTTCCGGGGTGATCTCACTTTGCTCAGAAAAGGCAGGGCCGGACCGCCGGGCCAGCCGTTGGGAATAGGGAATTCCAATCCCCCACGCCGGGCCGAGCCGACCCGACCCGCCCACCTGCAGATTTCATTGCTGCCGAGGTCCAATCCTCCAGTTTGGACTGGAACGTCACCCGCAGGGTGTTGTCCAATCACGGTGTGAACGGTCGTCGCATGCAGGTTGGGCTGCTGGCAGTCTTTTGCGCGCTTGCAGGCGCCGGAATGCTGCGAGGGGAAGGCGCCGCCCTGGTCCCTTGGGCTTTCCAGCCCGTGCGTTCGCCCCGCATCCCGGCCGTCCGGGAGGTTGGCTGGGGGCAAGACCCCCTCGACCTGTTCGTTCTGGCCCGGCTGGAGCGGAGCGGATTGCGTCCGGCGAAGCCCGCGAACCCGCTGGCGCTGATTCGCCGAGCCAGCTTTGACCTGACGGGATTGCCCCCCACCCGGAGCGAAATAGAGTTGTTTCTTGCGGACAGGTCACCCCAGGCCTTCGCGAAGGTGGTGGATCGGCTCCTGGCATCCCCGCACTTTGGCGAGCGTTGGGGCGGTCATTGGCTGGAGAGCGTCGGGTATGCCGATCTCGAACAAACGCGGACCGGGATGGGGGCCTTCAATGAGAATGCGTGGCGGTACCGGGATTATGTGGTCGGGGCCTTCAACGCCGACAAACCTTACGACCAGTTCGTCGTCGAGCAACTGGCTGGAGACCTCCTGCCCAGCGCCGAGGATGCCATCGCGCGCGAACGCTTGATCGCCACCGGCTTTCTGATCGTGGGGCTGAAAATGCCGGCGGAACGGCTGCGGGAACGGGTGATTTTCGAGGTGGCAGACCAGCAAGTGGAACGTGTGACTCGCGCGTTTTTGGGACTGACGGTGGCCGAAGCCCGCACGGCCAATCACAAGGCGGATCCGATCTCGATGCGCGATTACTATGCCCTGGCCGGGATTTTCACCAGCACGGATAGCCTCGCTCCGCCGGCCGAGCGCGGCCGGCAGGGAGGCCCGCAATGGCTGGAACGTTCTCTGGCCACCCAGGAACAGTTGATCGAACTGAGCGAGTTTGAGAGCCGGTTCGAGGAATTGAAACTCCAGCTCCGGGAAGCCCGGGAGTTGCAGGCGACCTTTCCGGGCGAGATTGACTCCACCTCGCTCGAGGGTTTGGTGGTGGATAACCTGGCGGCCGAGGTCCAGGGCGCCTGGAAGGAATCGAGCTACTCGACCAATTTCGTGGATCGCAACTACCTGCACGATGGCAATGCCGATAAAGGGAAGAAGTCCGTGAGGTTTGTGCCCGACGTGCCCGAGGATGGCCTTTATGAAGTGCTGATCTCTTACACGCCGCGCGCCAACCGGGCTACTAATGTGCCGGTCACCATTCGATCGAAGGCTGGCACCAACCTCGTCATTCTGAACCAAACCCTCCAGCCGCCGGTGGACAAGGTCTTCGCACCGGTCGGAAAGTTCCCTTTCGCCGCGGGCACGGGCGGCTGGGTTTCGATCTCGAACGCGGGCACGAAGGGATTTGTGGTGATTGACGCCGTGCGGCTCGTTCCGGCCGAAGCGGCTGCATTGCGCGCGAACCAGGAGCCGGACACCTCACCAGACACGGCCCTGGTGAATTACTGGCAGCTCGAAAAAGAGGTGCGCGAATTCTGGTCCAAACGGCCGGTCATTCCCCAGGCTCTCGCGGTGCGTGACGGGCTGATTCGCGACGCCCGGCTGCGCGTCGGCGGCAACCCGGACAAGCTGGGGCCGGTGGTGCCGCGGGGCTTCCCGGAGGCGCTCGGCACGCCGCCGTCCACGCTCTATGTCATCACCGATGAAAGCAGCGGCCGACTGGAGCTGGCGAACTGGATCGCGCGGCCGGACAACCCGCTCACGGCCCGGGTGGCGGTGAACCGGATCTGGCGCCACCTCTTTGGCGAAGGGCTCGTCCGGACACCGGACGACTTTGGACGGCGCAGCGAACCGCCCACGCATCCGGAGCTGCTTGATCATCTGGCGCAACGTTTCATGGAACGTGGCTGGTCCGTGAAAGCTCTGATCCGGGCCCTCCTGCTGTCGAGCACGTATCAACAGGGGACCGTTGCGGCGTCTGTTCCCGCCCAGGACCCATGGAACAGGCTTCTCTGGCGAATGAACCCCAAGCCGCTTGGACCAGGCGAACTCCGCGACGCGCTGCTGGCGTTGAGCGGGCAACTGGACGAGGGCGTGGGAGGGCCCTGGGCATCCACCAGCGCGGCTGCGTCTGGAACGTTGGCCCTAAACGTTCGGCGCGTTACGGAGTCAAGCCGCCGCCGGTCGCTTTACCTGCCGGTCCTTCGGGACCGCGAATTCCCGGTCCTCCAAGCCCTGGTGGCGGAGGTTTCCAAGGGCGGCGTCGAAACCACGCTGTCCAGTTCCGCAGGCGCCGCGGAGTTCCGGATGGCAGAACGGTATCGAGAGGCGCGGCTGGCGGCGTGGGCAGTTGCGCTCCTCCGGGGGGCGTCGCCCAACGCAGGGGAGCAGGTGACGGCCGTTTACCAGCAGGCGCTGGGACGCGAGCCCACCCCTGGCGAATTGAGACAGGCGACCGCGTGGTTGGAGGCAAGCCCGAGTGCCCCTAAAGCAACGTCTGATCCGGCCGCTTCGCCGTCGCATGGATGGGAACCCGTGTGCGGTGCCCTTTTCAACAGCGCCGAATTCCGAAGAGTCGATTGAAGGCTCAGGCAAAGACGCGCCGAAGATATTCGATGCTCTTTGACGCGATCACTTCGGGGCCTTCTTCGAAGTCGAACACTTCCACCGAAACGTAGCCGCGGTAGCCGGTTTCTTTCAGCGCCGCCGCGATGGGGCGGAAGTCCACCTGCCCAAAACCGGGGCCCTTCAAGTTGGTGTCATTCGCGTGGAAATAGGCGAAATGAGGCCAGGATTCCCGGATGATCTGGGGCACCGGTTTCGCCTCGGAAGACATGGCCTTCACATCCAGGATGATCTTGAAATGGGGCGACTCCAACGGCCGCGTGAATGCGATGGCTTCCGCCGCTGTGTTGATGAAGTTGGTCTCCGCAGAGGCCAGGGGCTCAAAACAGACGGTCACGCCGCGTTCTCCGGCGCGCGCCACGGGGGCGCGAAAGACGGCGGCGGCCCAATCCCATGCCTGCTCTTTCCGCACCCCTTCCAGGAGGCTGCGCTGCTTTGGCGACCCCACGACCATGAAGCCTCCGCCCAGGTCCGCACAAAAGTCCACCAACTCAACCAAATACCGGCTGGTACGGTCGCGGATCGCTGCCTCGGGATGGGTGAGATGCAGGCCTTCCGTCTGCGCAAGAACCCAATGAATTCCGGAGATGCCCAAGCCATTCCCGGCAGCAAGGGTGCGAATCTCCTGGCGCTGGGAAGCGCCGATCTCCGTCACGTGCTTGGCGATGGTAAAGGGGGCAATCTCGACGGCGTCATATCCAGCGCGGGCGGCATAGGCAAAGGTGTCAGGGAGTTTCCAGCCGCCGAAGATCTCGTTGCAGATGGCAAATTTCATGGCCGTCAAAGCAGGCTCGACAACGCTGCCCTAAGTTGGCGAAGCGAGAAAGGTTTTTTCAGAACGTGATCTACCGGGAGCTTCGTCGAAGCACGGTGATCGCCCGTGATCAGGAGGACCGGTGTTCCAGGCTGCTGCTCCTTTATTTCCGCGGCCAATTCCGCGCCGCTCATGCCGGGCATATGCAGGTCCGTGATGACGAGATCGAAATGCTTTTTCTGAAAGCGCTCGAGCGCCTCCGTGCCATTGGAGGCGAGATGCGCACTCAGACCACAATGCCTGAGCAAACCGTCGAGGAGTTCTCTGACCAGCGACTCATCATCAACCACGAGTACATCCTTTGCAGCCATGGTAAGTCTTTAATGTTGTTCCCCGATCTTGTCGGCCCCAGCATCGTCCTTGAGACGCGGGCGTGAGGCTGCCACACACCGTCCCTCGGTGCAACAAAGATTCAGCGCCCTGGCGCAGTCCCAAGATCCGCGGGAACGACACAGATCCTCAGGCCCTCAAAGACCGGGGATTGCCGTCGGATCGGCCGAGGACTCGGTTCATTCGCGCGAGAATGTCGGCCAATTGGGCGCGCCCGCCTCCGGTAACCTCCGCTGCGGCCCAGCCGCGGTAGCCCAGTTCCTTCAAGGCTTTGCGAACCTCCGGCCAACCGGCGTCACCGTCCCCGATCTGGACCCCTTTCCGCCCCTTGGCGCGGTCCTTGACGTCCAGCTTCTGAATGCGTTTGCCCAGGACCCGGATCCAATGCGCGGGCGGGCTGACGGTGATGTGATTGCCAATATCAAAGTGGATCGCCACCAGCGGATGGTGGATCTCGTCGACGTACTGCGCCATCAGCTCCGGCGTGGTGCAGAACCCGTTGCCGACGTTCTCGATCAGGATCTTGATGTTCACCTCTTCGGCGACGGGCAGGATCTTACGGATCTCCGCGATGGAACGGTGCCAGACCTGGTCATGATCTTCGTCTTTGTCCTTGTTGACCTTCCCCGGCACCAGGAGCACCGAATCGGCTCCGACTCGTTTCGCATCGCGAAGGGCGGTCTCCATGTTCTTTAGGGCTTGGGCTCGCACTGCGGGGTCGGGATCTGAATGCCGGACCTCCCAATGGGTCGAGTTGACGACGCCTTCGATCGGGAGTCCCGTCGCTTGGCTGGCGGCGATGGCTTCGCCTTTGTCGACGCCGCCGGGGCTATCGATTTCCACTCCGTCGTAGCCCAATTCCTTGAGGAGCCTGAACTTGTCCAACACGCTGCCCTCGTAACGGATCATATCCCATTTGAGGGACTTGTAGATCTGTCGCCCCACCTCAAGGCTGGAGTCGTCGGCGATCAGAGGTGCGGGGCCGGTCAGGGCGGTTGTTACGAGGCCACTGGCGGCAAGCGCCAGGAACTGACGGCGGTTCAGGATGGGTTTCATACGGGTATGTGACGGCAGGTTATAGCGCGCGCCAGTCTCCTGTGAATCCAAATCGAACCTCCCGAAAACGGCGCCTGAACGAGAGCATGCGAAGGGCCTGGAACCGAGAAGTGCGTCCCGTCGCGCTATTCCATTGCTTCGCGTCGCTCTTCCGCCCAAAATGGGCCGGTTATCAACGTATGAAGATTACCGAAGCGCTCCTGGCCGAACACGTCGTTTTCCACAACCTCTTCGATTACGTGGAGCGCGTCCTTCCCAGCACCAAGACTCTCGCGGAGGTGCGCGGGCTCGCGTCGTTGCTCGATACGATGCTGAGCACCCATTCGAAGGCCGAGGATGAGCTCTTGATCGACCCCCTCGACGCGGCCTTTGCGCAAATGGGGCAGGCCGAGAATTTCCACGAAGAACACGACCAGATCGAGCACGACCTGCAGCGCGTCAGTGCCGCCAGGCGCATTAACGATGCCAAGCAGCGTCTCCTGGAAGTGGTCGTCCTCTGCCGGAAACATTTCGATAAAGAGGAGCGCATCGTCTTCCCGATGGCTGAGAAGCAACTCAGTGCGAAGTCGCTCCTGGTCCTCGGCAAGCGCTGGGAAGCACAGCGGACCGTCCCGATCCGTTAGGCTTGTGGCCATCCACGAGCGACCGCGTTCGCAAGTAACGTCTCGCGGTGGCGGATACGGCCCCGCGAACGGACTAGAGCTCAATCCTGGCGTCGCGGTATTTCCCCGCCTTCACGCGCTTGGGTTCGGACGTCCGGTTGACAAACTCCACGCGCCCTTCGCACACAACGCCCGCGTCGAACTCCAGCGGGCCCGAAGTTTTGAAGGCATCACAGCCCGCCAACGACGGCACGCCACGCGCGAACGTGCGGTCAAAATCCGGCAGGACTTTGCAGTGCTTCGCATCCAGTTCGATCACCGGAGGCGCTCCCGCCCTGGCCTCGGATAGCACCAGGCGAGAGTCGTCCGTCACCCGGTAGGCATCGGACCGGAGCGCCAGCAGGTCTGCCGTGGTCTTGACGGGCGAGAACCGGCTGCGCGGCACGACCACCGCTCCGCTGCGCTCAAAGCATTCAATCGCCGCGCCCATGGCCGATTCCAATTGGAGCACCTTGGGCGAGTCAGGCTTCTTGGGATCGACCGTTTTGGCATTGGTGATCAGGGGGAGAGGCAGGCTCCCGCCCTTGCGATGGAGTTCCTGTTGGAGAGAGTCCACGCGGAGCCAAAGATTGTTCGTGTTAAAGAACAGGTGGCGTTCGATTTCCTGGAAGGGTGCTTCGTCTTCCTTGGGACATTGAGCCGACTCCCGCAACACCAAGCGCCCGCTCTCTTTGCTCCGCGCCAGGTGTCCGCCTTTGCGATCCGCCGCAGTGCGTTCGGCAACCTCCATCAGGAAGGACAAACCCGACTCGGCGAAGTATTGCAGCATCCGGACGTCTGCTGTGGCGCCAAGGTTGTCCGAATTGGAGACGAACAAGTATCGCACGCCTTTTGCCAGGAGTTCGTCCAGGAGACCCGAACCCAGCAGGGAGGGGTAAAGATCGCCATGGCCCGGCGGGCACCATTCCAGCTCGGGTTGCGGCGGCCACGACACCGGCAACAGCGTCTCGGCCGCCAGCTTGGGCACTTTGTTCTGGAGAAAATCCAGGCGGCCATTCCCGCTCAACGCCGCATACTTTCGGAGGTAATTCAGTGTGTCCTTCTGTGTCGCAAAGCTGTTCATCAGGTAGAATACCGGATCGCCAGGTCTAGCCCCTCCCCGCAAAGCAAATACCTGGTGCACGATGAAATCCAGGAAGGTGTCCTCGCCCTTCACCTTGATGAGTGACTTGGCGCGGTCGAGGCCCATGCTCGTGCCCAATCCGCCATTCAGCCTGATCACAGCCAGTTGATGCAGAAGCGACCGGACCGCCTGCGTCGAGTCGTGGAGATCTTCGAACCGCGGCAAGTCTCGCACCGGCTCGATGCGCGACTCTGGAAGCAGGCCGCGTTCGCCTGCAGCCACCCTTCGCACCGCCCCAAGAAAAGCGTTGATGGTCGGAAGCCCCACCCCGGCGGTGCGCATCTTGCCGGCAATCGTTTCCTGGATCTCGCTCAAATTCATCACGTAAAACCCTCCCTAAAAGCCAGGGACCCTACTACAGCCCGGCGATCTTCTGCAGGAGCGCCGTGGTGGATTTTCCGGGCAGGAACGGAATGATAAGGATGCGGCCCCCGGCTTGTTCGACGGCGCGGCGCTCTTCCTGGTTGAGCGTTTCCACCGTGTAATCCCCGCCTTTGACATAGACATCAGGCTGCGCGAGCGACAGGAATCGGGTGGCGTGTTTCTCAGGGAAGATGCACACGGCATCGACGCATTCCAGCGCAGCGAGCACGACGGCCCGGTCCGATTCGCTGTTGATTGGGCGGCCCGCGCCTTTGAGTTCGCGCACGGAGTGATCCCCATTCAGCCCAATGAGGAGGGCGTCGCCATGGCTGCGGGCGGCTTCCAGATAACTGATATGCCCCGCATGAAGAATATCGAAACAGCCATTGGTCACCACCAGCCGCCGTCCTGAGGCCCGGAGCGGGGCGCGCCAGTCGGGCAACCGTTCGAGCTCCACCAGTTTTCCGCGAGAATTCACCGGGCGGCATGGTGAACACTGGCGATGACCGAAGGCAACAGGGAAGTGAGCCGTTCAGGAACCAAGGCCGATAGGCGATAGATAAGCGATGAATAGGGGGTCGTGTCGAATTAAAATCACGATAAACGCATGTCAAACGCAGGATAAAATCATGTCGATATGTGTTTAGCGTGCGTGTAGCGTGCGTTTAGCATGTGTTTGACATGCGTATAGATTGAATGCATCTGGTTGGTGCAGGCCGTTGGACTGAGCCGGGAAGGCGATGCCGCTGGCAAGGAGTCGCTCGCCCTCGACCCAGGCTCGCGTGAGCTGCGCGACGTCCTGGCGAGAAGCCCGTAAGCGGACCCCCGTGCGGCTTGCTTTGCGGAGTCTCAGCAGCGCTTGGGCCCCGCGCAAAAGCGAGATCGTGCACGCCTCGATTGCCGCTGCGATCGTTCGCCGTCTGCTCCAGCGATTAGCTTGTTTTTTCGCCCTCGCCTCTTAAAGTGTCCGTATGAACAGAGATGTTGTGCCGATTTCCATTCGTGGAATTCTGCCGGCGAACAGCGGATGCGCGATTTTTGTTGGGAATGACGACAAGGTCTTCGTCATTCAGGTCGAGCACAACATGGGGGCGATCATCGGGATGTTTCTGCGAGACACGCCGAAAGAGCGTCCGCTGACGCATGACCTGATCGCAAACATCTTCAAAGGGTTCAGCATTTCCGTGGAGCGCGTGGTGATCACCGAGCTCAAGAACTCCACCTATTACGCCCGGCTTATCTTGCAGCAGCAGAATGAACTGGGGCGAAAGATCGTCGAGATCGACGCCCGTCCCAGCGATTGCCTGGCGCTGGCCACGGCCCAGAAGCGGCCGATTTACGTCTCGGCGACCTTGTTTGAAGAGGTCGAAGATATGACCGAGATTCTCAACCGGATCAACGAGAACGGCGGGGAATCCGAAACGGCTTAGGCCGCTGCCGTCCATGGCCTCCGCTCGTCCCCAGAAAACGGACGCGGTCATCCTGGTTTGCGGCGAAGACGAGTTCGCGGTGAAGCAGCGGTCCAGGCAATTGTTCCAGGAATGGAGCCGAGGATCGGAAAGCCTGGACCAGGAGATCATTGACGCCTCCGTCAATAACAGCGGGGAGGCCCTCCAGGCTCTCGGCAAGCTGCGCGAAGCCCTGCAAACCCTGCCTTTCTTTTCGGCCGGGAAAGTCGTTTGGCTTAAGGACTGCACCTTTTTGGGCGACGAGCGCGCCGCCGCCACTCAAGCGGTCACTGCAAACCTCGCTGAACTTGCCCAGGAACTTAAGGCGTTTTCCTGGGACAAGGTCCGGTTCCTCGTCTCGGCGGGAAAGGTGGACAAGCGCAAGGTCTTTTATAAAGCGCTGGAGAAGATCGGAACGGTCGAGACGCTGGACGGGTGGTCGGTGGAGGACCGGGACTGGGGCGCTCGCGCCGAGGAGGCGAGCCGACGTTTGCTGAGAAGCTTTAACAAAGAGATCGCGGGGGAGGCGCTGGCCAAATTGGTGGCGTCCGTGGGGCCGAATTCGAGGCAGTTGCACAGCGAGATTGAGAAAGTGGTGACCTACGTCGGCGAGCGTTCCGAGATCGAACTCAAGGACGTCGAGGCCATCGTTACGCATAACAAGCAGAGCCGCGCGTTTGCCCTGGGAGACGCCCTTGGAGAACGGAACCTGCAACGGGCCCTCGAGACCCTCGATGACGAACTCTGGGAGATGAAGCGCAACCGCCAGAAGAACGAGATCGGCCTGCTCTACGGCCTGATCAGCAAGGTGCGGGTGATGATCTTCTTGAAGGAGATGGTGCGGGAGGGATGGCTCAAGTTCACCCAAGACTATGGGCGGTTCCGGGCGCAGTTGGAGCAGATCCCGGGCAGCGAGCTTCCGGCCGACCGGCGGTTCAACCCGCTGGCGATGAACCCCTATGTGCTCTTTCGAGCTTTGGCGCATTCGAAGCAGTACACGCTCGAGGAGCTTTCCAGCGCGATGGCGCTGCTGCTGGAGTGCAACCGATGCCTGGTCCTCAGCAGCCTCGAGAGCGCTTCCGTCCTGCAACAAACCCTCATAAAAATCATTGGCCGAACCGGCCGAAGACAGGTAACTTGACCGGCAAAGGCGCCCGCAGGCTTCACCCCGGATGGATGCGGCGCCGAGTGTGCTCGAACCCGGACAGGAGAACCGTCCATGGCGGATACGTTGCCAGGCTTGCAGGTCGCGGTGGCCGATCATTCGGCCATCGTCAAGGTGAATGGACGCGCCAACTTCACCACGAGCGTTGGGTTCAAGCACTTGGTTTCTGAACTTCGGGAGCGCGGCTTTCGGAAGTTTGCGCTGGATCTGACGCAATGCGTCACCATGGACAGCACCTTCCTCGGCGTGCTCGCCGGCACAGCCGTCAAGCTGTCCGAATCGCAGGAACCGGTGCCCGCGAATCGGACGGACGCGAAACCAAGCCAGTTGCACCTGTTGAACCCGAACCCGCGGGTGGTCGATCTCCTCGAGAACCTTGGTATTGCCGACCTGTTCTGCCCGGTCTACTGCCAGGTTTCGAGCGAGGACAACCTCACCGCCGCGGAAGAGGTTCACGCGTCGCGCCAGGAAATCTCCCAGACCTGCCTGGAGGCGCATCGCCTGCTCATGGATCTGAACCCGGAGAACGTGCCCAAGTTCAAGGATGTGGCGGAGTTTCTGTCCCAGGACCTGAAAAAGATGCAGGCGGAGCACGGCGGTTCGGATGCGGAAAAGCCGGCGAGCTGAGTCCCATTCCGGGATTCCCGGCCCGGGGTATCTTCGGGCCGCTCCAAAAGCATTGCCTCCCGCGAGAACGTCTTCTAAAATCGGCCGCATGACCACACCCATTCGATGGATAGGCACCCTCCTGGCCGCCGCCGCCCTGGCAGGATTTGTTTCCCCGTTGCAGGCGGCCGAAGGCGGGGCGAAGAAGATTCACGTGCTTCTGATCACCGGCGACGATGTCGCGCCGTCGCATAACTGGCGGGAAATTTCCGCAGCCACGCGCGACGCGCTCGTGGCCTCGGGGAAGTTCGACGTCAAAGTCTCGGAGGACGCTGGCATTCTGGAAGCTCAGTCCAGCCTCGCGCGATACGACCTCGTCTTTCTCACTTCCTTCAATGCAAAGACCCCGACCTTAACGCCCGAAGCCAAGGAAAACCTGGTGAATTTCGTCAAGAACGGCAAGGGGTTCGCTGTGTCGCACCTCGCGAGCGCCTCCTACAAGGAGTGGGATGAGTTCAAGAAGCTTTGCGGCCGGTATTGGGTGATGGGCGTCTCCGGCCATGGTCCGCGCAGCGTCTTCAAGGTGAAGATGGCGGACACGCAGCACCCCATCACGCAGGGCTTGGAGGACTTCGAAATCGACGACGAACTCTACGCGAAACTCCAAGGCGATGTCCCCATCCACGTGCTGGTGACGGCCGACTCCGACTGGAGCCACAAGACGGAACCGCTCGCGTTCATCCACGAGTATGGCAAGGGCCGCGTGTTCCATGAGGCTTTTGGCCACGATGGTAAAGCCATCGGCACTGTGCAGAAGCTGATCCAACGCGGATGCGAATGGGCCGCGACCGGCAAAGTGCAGTAAGCTGCTCTCGGAAGGGTACCTTACAGACGGAAACGCCGGACCGCGCGTCCGGCGTTTACGCTTTGACATGGGATTGCCTGGCGGGCGGGCACCGAAGGTGCACGGGTCAAACGAACGGCTCGCCAAGATGAGCCAAACGGAAGCCCTGATTTTAAGACGGTCGATTGTTCCAGAATCAGCTGAACAGCTCCGAAAGTCGAGCGGTCCGAACGGCACTTCGGTTCAAGGCGACTGCTCGCTGACCTGCTCCAATCGGCGCAGCCACCCTCCATCGTTGCGCTGGAGAGTCTCCAATCCCTGCGCCCCGATGTGCTGAGTCAACCGCGCTTCCGTTTGGGTTCGAAGGGCTGCCAGGCTCTTGCGCAACGAAGCTTCGTCCAGCCCGCGGTTCGAACGCATCTGCCTCGCAGCCTGTTCTGCCGCTTGTTTAACGGCATACGCATCTGCGGCGGCCTGTTCGGGCAAGTTCAGTTTGAGTGTCAGAAGGTATAAGCTCTTGAACTCGTCGTCCTGCGCCCGCTTGAACGCTTGAAACCGCGCCTCGCCCAGGAGCGTTTCGACCTTCTGCTCCGTTGCCGGTGACAGCTCCCCATCTCCCGGGTCTCCCGCCCGAATAGAAACCAGGGCGCGGGCTTCCGTCTCGGTCAAATCCACGCCATACAACTCCCCGGGAAAGCCCGAAAACTTCGACGTGCGCAGTTGGTATTCTTGCCATTCCGCGGGCGAGAACAGCCTCTTGGCTTCGTCGTCCAGTTGGGACCGGGTGAGTTCAAGTTCGACTTGCTGTTCCTCTTGCGGAAGGTGGAGGCGGTAAACGGCCATGATGCTCTCCGACCGCCGCGCTTCCCAGACCACGGCGGCATCGAGCTTTTCGGGGGGCACGAAGCTCATCAGGGCTCGCCTCTCCCGCACGTCAGGATCGCCGCTCGGCCTCGACCTGTCCCACGGATCCTCTCCCAACAACTGCATCATCAACTCGCGCCGGTGGATCTGGAGTTCGCCCAACTTACCCCTGGCCTGGACTTCCTCCGAGTCGGGAGGCAGTTCCTTGGGTGTCTTAATGATGACGACTTGTTCCCAAAAGCGTTTCCCCATTTGGCGGATCAAGGGTATGGCGTTGCTGCGGTAATCCTCATTGATTTGCCCAAGCACGAGTGCCCGCAGGATGTGCTCGGGGCAACCCGCACGCTGCAGGTTGTGGAAGTAAGCTCGCGGATCTTCTGATTGGATGCGCGCCCAACTCAGCTGCTGTTCGTCGGCCACCGGAGGGGGCTGAGGCGCCGAGGCGGTTTGCCTCTGCGGACGCTGCCCTCGGGCCAAGGCTGCAGTCTCGGCCACACTCGGCCTCAAGTTCATGAGTGCCTGGGCCAGAAGCGCGACCACCCAGCTGGCCAAGACCAGGTTCAGCGCTGCCGAAATAACAAGGAGCTTTCTCATGGGCGTCACGGTCTTCGGAGCGGCTCGATCCAGGCGCCCTGGTCTTTTGTATACGCCGCAAGTTTGTCCGGGCCCATGGCTGATGCCAAGTGTCGGGTGACCTCGGCGTGCACGGCGTCCAGCGCTGCTTGCCGCTGCTCGTAGGAAAGGGCTGGATCCCGCCGCAGCGCCCCGGCTTGTTCCTCGGCTGTGCGCCGCACGGCATGAACCGCGACGGCCGTGGCGCTGGGCAGCTTGAGTTCCCTGGTGACATAACGGTGCAGCAACTTGAACTCCGGGTATTGCGCTTCGAGATAAGCTTGAAAGCGTTCCTCGCCTAAAAGCGCCCGCAGGGCGGCATGCTCTTCCTCGTGACGCGCGGCGTCTTTTGGAGCCCGTTCGCTCTCCTCTCGCAGGAAATGGTCGAGGGGGTCACTGTTGCTCCGCGTGATCCGCAAGACCTCGCGCACTTCCGCGCCGGTCATGTCGCTGCCGAACTGAGTCGCGACGCTCCAGACGTCCGTCAAGTCCACAGCATGCCAGCGCAGCCGCAGCTCTTCCAGTTCAGCCGGGGTGAGCGCTGCCGCAAGCCTCTTTCGAAAGTCCTCGGCCTTTGCCTTTCGTTCCGCGATATCCTCTGGGCCAGCCATGTCAAACGACGGGTTCCGGTATCGCTCCGCTTGATACTCCTGGAGCAGGCTGCCCAGCATCGCAACCTTCTCGTCCGTGAGGAAATCGCACAGCAAGAAGACCGCCTCAACCGCTTTATCCGGGGACTCACGCCGATCCGGGCGGTCCCAGTCCGCGCAGGCCAGATCGCGCATGACCTGTTTCAGGTCGCCTTCCAATTCGCGCTCCTGCCGCAACGTGCGTTCCCGGTCAATCGCGCGTTCGCGGGCTGAGGCCCAGTAATTGGTGTTGAATGGAAGCGCGGCACGACGTTCGTAGAAGTGGCGGTCCAACTCCGCGGTGATAATCTGCCGTTGGGCGTCCGGAGGGCATCCGGCTTTCTCCAGGTTCCGGACGTACTCCCGCAGGTCATCGGATTGGACGGTGGACCAATCCGACTTGGTCGGCGTGGGTTTGGACTGTTCCTGGCCTGTCTTGCCGGGGGTCTGGGCCTCGTGCGCGGCCCGAGGTGCCATGACAAACCCCAGCGGGTTATCGGATCTGACGAAATACCAAACAGCCGCGCCGAGCAGGACGTTCAGAGCGACGGAAAGAAAAGCGGACCGGCGGGGGCGCATCGATTAGCCCTGCCCAAGCTGCACGGCGGTGCCGCTGGCGGAGACCATGAGCATGCCGTTATTGGCGCCAAGCACTTCGTAATCCAGGTCGACTCCAATCACGGCGTCCGCGCCCAAAGCCGCCGCCCGGGCTTCCATTTCCTTCAGCGCCATTTCGCGTGCGCTGGCCAAGACCTTTTCGTAGGAGCCCGATCGTCCGCCGACCACGTCCCGCACCGAAGCAAAGAAATCCCGGAACAAATTGGCCCCGATGATGGACTCGCCCGTGACAATGCCGAAGTACTGCCGGACGGGCCGGCCTTCGATCGTTGGTGTAGTCGTTGTGATCATACTGTGGCACAGAGAGTGACATGAATCAGCGGAACCGCGGACTATAGAGTGCTCCCGAGTTTATAAACCCGCCCTTGAACTACGTCGTCGCGCTCCGCGCCCCTGATTCCCTGGTGAACTGGGCATTCGCATTCACTTCGTCGAAGGCCCAAGGGAACATGCCCACAATGACCCCGTCCGTGGGTTTGATATTCTGAAACGCAAACTCGAACGCTCCCCGGACCATCTGCTGGTTCGAACAGAGCCGGCCGGCGCCAAGAATCTTGAACCCGAGGCAAGGTTGCTTGACCTGTCGTATCACCTCGGTCATGCGCTTGGGATCGTCTTTGAAGAAGGGATAATCGATCTGCAACGTGGGCACATCGAGGTCTTTCTGCACCATCGCACGCGTCAGGTGGTAAAAGCAGGCCATGAAGAAGTCCACCTCCCAACCCTCATCCGCCGCCCGCCGAATGCAGTCCGGGTTGTGCGCCGACATCCCCGCCATCATGCCGGCATCGTGAGCGGCCTTGAGGTAATCGTGCACGACATCCTGCTTCCCCTCGGCAAAGAGCCGATCCGTGAGCCCTCCGTGATGCACCATGGCCATCGGTTGCGCCAGATTGACGGCCTCGCGGATCTTCTCACGTTCGGCATGCAGGCAAATGAACTGCATTTTGCTTCCTCGCTCCCGCAACGGGCGCAGGTAGGGAACCGCCCGGGACGGGTCGGCGAATTGGTGGGCGGTGATTCCCGCGCGCTCGCAACGCTCCAGAAACTCAACCGTCCGCTCCGGAGTGAAGTATTCGCGCATGTGCCGGTCGGTGTGGGGTCCAAGGTAGGAATACCCGAGGATGGGATTAGAGCCTGCCAACAACCGGCTGATTTGGTGTTTGCCCAACTGGATCGTTGGCAGCGGCGTCGCTGGCGTCGAAGAATCCGCGGCAAAAGCTCGCTGGCTGTCCAGGACCGCCACGCCAGCCAGTCCCGCAAGTTGTCCGAGAAAATGACGGCGCCCTGTGATGTGACCTTTTGCATTGGGGGATTCTCTCATTGCGAGTTCCTTCTTACGCCGGTCGGGCGGTCGTGAAAAGGCAAAAAGCTTGGTGGAAGCGGCTGTCGCAGCAACTCGAATTCTTCATCGGCGCGGGTAGTCCTTCAGCGCACATGGAGCGGGGACCGACCCGCAGCCGATCCGCCGGTTACCAGTTAGAAAACATAATGATGATAAATTCTTGCCATAATATTATCATATGGTAATCATATAGCAACCATATAGGAACTATCTATCAATATCGAAGCCACTGAAGGATTGCCGCCTCAGGGTCGCAAAGGATCGGCGATCCCCGCGTGGCAACGTGAAGTCCGAAGACCGAAATCCGAAGGCACCGAAAGAAATCCGAGTTCCCGAATCCGAACTCCGAGGCGGGTGTCGTGAGTGAGCGGTTGGTGAAATCCTCCGCAACCGCTCACTTGGCGGAGAACTTGAACACCGTGGTGCTCTTGAATGGCGCCTCTGGCCTTAGCACCGTCGAAGGGAAGCTGGGATGGTTGATCGAGTCGGGGTAATGCTGCGTTTCAAGGCAGAAAGCGGGGTGTTTGCTTCCGAAGACCACGCCGCCGGTGCCGGGTGGGTTGCGGAGGTGATTGCCGGTGTAAAGCTGGACGCCGGGCTCGGTGGTAAGCACTTCCATGACGCGGCCCGTCTTGGGATCGCGAGCCCGGGCGCATAGAGTCGGCGCCGGGCCGCCGGAACGGAGCACGAAGTTGTGGTCATATCCGTTCACGCGCGGTTTGAGCTGCTCAATGCGCGCGCCGATGGCGGTGGGCGTGGTGAAATCCAGGGGCGTGCCTTTGACGCTGGCGATCTCGCCCGTCGGGATGAGTTGGGCGTCGGCGGGGGTGTATTCGGTGGCGGCGAGCCAAAGCTCGTGATCGAGGATGTCGCCTGACCCGGCAAGATTGAAGTAAGCGTGGTTGGTCAGGTTGACGATGGTGGTCTTGTCGGTGCGGGCCTCGTAATCCAGCCGGAGTTCGTTGGCGTCGGTCAGGGTATACGTGACAGACGCTGTGAAATTGCCGGGATACCCTTCCTCGCCATCCTTGCTGAAATAGGTAAACCGGACGGCGGCTTCGCCCGGGCTGGAAGGCAGGGCTTCGCCTTTCCAGACCTTTTGGGCGAAGCCTTTGTTCCCGCCGTGAATGTGGTTGGGGCCGGAATTGGCGGCAAGGCGGTATTCGACGCCTTCCAGGGTGAACCGTGCTTTGGCGATGCGATTGGCGACGCGCCCGATGACGGCAGCGGCAGCCGGGTAACCCTTCGTGTAAGCCTCAAAGGTGTCGGCGCCCAGCACCACGTTCGCCTTCGTGCCGTCCCGGTCGGGCACCTGGACCTCGGTGATGATCGCGCCGCAACTCATGACCTTCACGAGCATTCCCCGCTCGTTCCGGAGGGTGAAAAGGGCGACGGACGTGCCGTCGGGCATGGAGCCGAAGTTCTGTTCAGTGATTCGCATGGGAGGAGTTTCGGATGCGGCAGTCGCGGCGACCGCAGGAAGGCTTGAACCAAAAGCGGAAACGAGGATCAGTGCCAGCGCCAGGGGGCGGAACGGCAGGCGGCCGGTGGATGTCGCGTGGGGAGCCGTCATGGTGTTGATTGCGTTTGACGGAGTGTTGTAAACCCCGCGCCGCAATGCCAGTGGAAAGTTCGGCTTTCGGATTTCCCATTCGGTGCACCGCTTTGTAAGCGGCTTTCTAACCGGCTTCCGGCACCGATCGACTCATTCGCTTCCCTCTCCCGGCACCCAGGCGCGAGACGGCGTAGAGAGCCAAGCCGCTGGCAAAGCGGCGCTCCGTA
This sequence comes from uncultured Verrucomicrobiota bacterium, assembly GCA_964578605.1. Lineage (GTDB taxonomy): Bacteria > Verrucomicrobiota > Verrucomicrobiia > Limisphaerales > SIBE01 > JAXMHN01. Next base: position 17,387 of record CAZODO010000077.1, read on the forward strand.
TTCAATGAGTCGGCGCGAGTTCTTTGGCGCGGGTCTTGGCCCGGTCATTGGCGCGGTTGACAAGGTCGGCCAAGGTGAGGGAATCGGCGGCTTGACGCCAGGACTGTTCCACCGCGTCGAACTCGGCGGTGACAACCTCCAGGGCGGGATCGTCGCAGGTGGCCAGTTCCTGCCCTTTGTTCGTCCGAAGGGCTTCCAAAATGTTCCAGACGGTGATTTGCTCGAGAGGACGCCCGGGCGCGCAGGCGTTCTCGACGCCGGACACGTCAAGGATCAAGCCGGCGTTTCCCAGCCTGGTCGTGATTTGCCCGACCAATCGCAAGGGCACTCTGAGTTGTTCGGCCATCGCGGTCAGGGTGGGCGGCGGCTGGCCGGCTCGGAAGCATTTCCCGATATGGGTCATCAGACGAACGGCGAGGAACTCGCGCCCGCGCTGGCTGACGGATTCCGCGCGTCGTTCCTGGGCATAGGCCTGCCGGTTCTGGAAGGTGTAAGTGACTTGGGCGCCGAGGAGGACGAGCAGCCACGAGAGATAAAGGCCCAGGAGGAAGAGGGGCAACGCGGCCATGCTGCCGTAGATCTGTTTGTAGGTGAACACCCGGGAGACGTAGACCACGTTGAAGTAGCTGTTCAACTGGAGCAGCGTTCCCGCCACGAGCCCGCCAAGCAAAGCGGCGCGCCAGGGCACTTTCGTGTTCGGCATGACCAGGTACAGGAGAGCGCAGCCCAGGCTCAGGATCACGATGGGCACAAGGAAAGGCATGAAAACGCCCGCCAGCGGCACCTGTTCAAGCACTTGCTGCGAGATCTTCGCGTAGGTGGTCAGTGTGACGGCGGAGAAGAAAAAGAGGGGCCCCAAGGTCAGGGCGGCCCAGTACTGCACCACGCGCGCAAACCAGCCACGCCCGCGCGACACGCCCCAAATATCGTTGAAGGTCGTTTCGATGGTCGAAAGCAACGAGATGGCGACGAATACCAAGGCCAGGACCGCTGTGACACCCAGTTTGCCGCTCTGGAAGTTCGTCACGAAATCGGTAATTTGGGAGGTGACGGTATCCAGGACGTCGCCCCCAACCCGGTAGGCATCCGACAGGAGCGAGTGGTTCAATTGGGCGAGTTCCCCTCCGGCCGGGTTTCGCGCCAGGAGCCTTTGCGTTGTGGAAGAGAGCGGGATTTTGGCAAAGCGGGTTGTTTCCCAGATGGATTCACCCTGCACCACGCGGTTGAATTCAGAGGTCAAGGTGAATTGCCGTTCCTGGAGAGGAAGGGTGGTGTTGGTCAGGACCGTCTTGGCGGCATCGGAAAAGCGGACATCCCAAAGGAACCAGGAAACCGCGTTGGTCCCCATCTCCAAGCGCACGATGAGGCGGTCCAGGTCCCGGTTCGCGAAATCGGCGGCGGTGAACATCGGCGAGCCTTGACTGGCCCGAGTGAGGCCGAGCATCGGAGCCGCCTGAGTGATGCCTTCGCGAATCCAGTCCTGGATGGATTGTTCGCCCTGGCTTTTCAGCAGCCCGGCGGACACGCTCACCGCCACGGCGAGCAGGGGCACTAGGGCAAGCAAGTTCGTGTAAGCCAGCGCCGCGGCGCGAACGGGGCACCGGTTGCGCCAGAAACTATGATACACGCGGGCGCAGAAAAGGAGGACGTGCCTTCCGGGCGTGAGACTGGCGTCGTCGGGCAACGGCAGCGTCCGCTCTTCCAGGAAGGCATGGGCTTGCTGGGTGAATTTGCGGAGCTTTGCCAGCCGGTTTCCCATAGACGTCCTCAAGGCTAACAAAGCAGGGGTCCAAGTCAATTGACCAGCTCCGGCAATCGTTCGGCGTGAACGCGATTGTGGCGCCATCCTTCCAGTGCGACCGGGGCGATCCTGGGCCCTGGTGTCCGCTTAATTTTGGAGACGGCAAGTCGGCCTTCTGATACCGTCCTTGAGCGCATGACGAACGGCAGCTTGGTTTCGCTATGGGCTCTCTGCTGAACTATCAGGAGTGGCTCAGTTCACCGCTGGCCTGGGTGGCGGTGGCATTCCAGCTTTGGATGTTGGTCGACGCGATTCGGCGCCAGGAATGGCTCTGGGTCGTGTTCATTGTCATCTTCCCGCTGTTAAACGCGGTTCTTTACTTCATCCTGGTCTACCGCACGGGACCGGCGCTCGCCTCGGCTCGGTTTGAACTCCCTGGCGCCGTGGATCGCCGCCGCATCAAGGAACTTCAGGCCCGGATCCATCACCTCGATAAAGCGCATCACCATTCGCAGTTGGGCGACATTTACTTCCAACAGGGCAAGTTTGTTGACGCCGAGACATGTTATCGAAACGCGCTCGAACGGGATGCGGAAGATGCCGACACACGGGCGCACCTGGGTCAAACCCTGCTGCGGTTGGGGCGGGCGCAGGAAGCGCTTCCTTTGCTTGAGGAAGTGTGCCGGCAAAATCCCAAGCATGATTATGGGTACACGTTAATGGCGCTCGCCGAGACGTTTTCCGCCTTGGGACAAAGGGACAGAGCGGTCCAGACCTGGCAAACCGTGGCGGAAAACTACTCCTACGCGCGCCCCCGAGTGGAATTGGCGGTCCTTCACCTGGAAGCGGGGCAGTCCAACCTGGCCAAAGCGAGACTCCAGGAAGCGGTGGCGGACGACGTCCACGCCCCGGCATTCGAGAGGCGCCATGAGCGTTTTTGGATTAAGCGCGCGAAGACGATGCTGCGACGAATGCCTTGAGACAACCAGCCCGAGCGGCAGAGTTATCCGGAGCGGGGAGCACAACGGTTTGATGACAAAAAGTCATCAAACGCGTATCATCCTCGCGTACAAGATGTTGCTGAGCGATGAAGCCAGATAGCCGACCCGTTTGCGGATGGCAGGGAATTGGCCGCGCCGTCTTACGGATTGCTTGCTGCCGTTGACCGCGAGTATTCGGCGAACATCCGAATGTTCTCGTGCGGGCTGTCGCGAGTGATCTCGCAGCCTGGGCCGATAATGTAGCGGGGCCCGGCTTGCCGATGGCATTCCGCGATAGCCTTGAACACATCCTCTGGCTTGCCCTCACGCACAACCGCGAAAGGGTTGACATTGCCCAAAATGACCTGGTTGGGGCCCATTTTGGCGCGGCCTTCGGCGACCGGGGACAGGAAGTCGAGATCGACAATGTCGCATCCGAGTTCGCCCATGCCCTTGAGAGCGAAGCGGGTGTTGCCGCAGATGTGCAATCGGGCTTTTGTCCCCAGGGCGTGGAGACCATCAATTAGCTTCTTTTCGTAGGGCCAAATGAACTCTTCGTAAATCTGGGGGCCGACAAGGGAAGCGGCGGCATCGCCGACGCCCATCAGATCGATGCCCGCTTCGATCTGGGCTTTGGCAAAGCGCAGTTCCATTTCCACGATGAACTCGAACAGGTCGCGGACGAATTGCGGGTCGTCGTAGAAATCGAGCATGATGGTGTTGATGCCGCGGAGGTCGGCGCCTTCGGCCATGGGGCCTTCGATCCAGCCTTCCACCACCTTGTCGGAGCCGACCTTTTCGCGCAGAAGTGCGATCCCCTTGATGCCGTTGGTCATGCGACCGCCGCCGAGTGGATCTGGGATCTTGAGACTCGCCAACCGGGCCTTGTCGCCCAGAACCGCGCCGTCCTCGACCAGGGCCGCAGGCGAGTTCTCGGGGTATTCAAGGACGGCGCCGCAATCGGCCGCTTCTCGTCCCGGATCGGACATGGTGTTGACATAATCGAAGTCAAACTGTTCCGCGACGCGCAATTGGCCTTCGGCAAGCACGCGGTAGTCGGTTTCGTACTGGCGATACCTGGCGCCGATCAAATCGCAGGCAAACTGCATGGTAATCGGCATCACGGGCAGCCGGTCCACGGGGCGGTTGTCGATATGGTGAAGGATTCGTTCGCGTCCAGTCATGATGTGCACTCCTCAGCGGCAAGGGTTCCCTCGTCGTTGATAACCACGCGCCAGCGTGGGGCGACGACCAGGAAATCCGTGTAGTTCCAGTATCCGTTCACGAGCAACTCCAGCACCGAGCTGGTCTGGCGCCGGCTGCTTCGAGCGACAGGCCGACCGAACTGCTGCCGCCATTTCCAGGTGTGGCCAAGCAGTGCAGGTTTGCGGGCTTCTTCAAGTTTGGGAGGCTGCGGCAAAGACCAGGTGGGGCCATGATCCCGGACGTTCCGCCCGGGCACATGGCGAGACCGAAGGGAGCCGGCCATCGCCTGGTGGGCTTGGGCCAACGGCTGGGAAGGCTTGGTTGCGGGCGGTCGCAGCACCAAGCTGATGCAATCCCTGGCTCGGGGAAGGACCAAGGGGATGGACCCAGCGCGGAGTCCGGCCATCCCGTCCTTGCAACTGCCGGTCAGCAGCAGGACAGCGTGGAACGTCGTCCGGGGGGCACGGTCGACCGCAGCTTGGACGTACTCCACCTTGTCGGAATCGCTCAGTTGATGCGGGGATTTGGAAAGAAACTCGAATTCGATATGATTGTTCGAGCGGGCGGCTGCAGCCTTGACCTCGCGCTCGAATATGTCGCAGCTAATCAGTTTGAGGCGCATGCTTCGAATCGGGGGGCAGGAGAGGCCTCACGCGGCGGCGGCGCGAGCGCGGGGCCGAATTTGATGTGAAACGCATCCATTCGAGAGTCCGGCCAGTTCGGGTTTGACTCGGCTGGGCTCGACGTCAACCTGACGGTTAACCACGATGATTTCCTTGACCAAGATCAATGGTTCCAGACTGCAAGCCGGTCAGGCTTCAAGTTGAACCATTGGAATGCCGAAAGCCGTGTTTGCTCACGCCAACAGCGCGGGATCAGAGTTCGGCCTCCGGAAATCGTGTTGGAGTCCAAAACCCGGTTCGCAACGAGTGCGAGCCTGACCCCGTCTACGCCATGCGTTACCCGCAATCAAAGAGTCTTAGCCGCCGCCAATTCCTGGCAACCTCAGCCGCCGCTCTCAGCGCCATCCATCTCGTGCCTTCGGGCACCCTTGCCGCGTCGGGCCGGGTCGGGGCAAACGGCCGGTTTGTCGTGGCGCATATCGGCGTGGGCGGCATGGGCATGTCGCACCTGAACAACATGCTGCGGTTCCAGCAGGAGGGTAAGGTGCGGATTGCGGCTGTTTGTGACGCCGATGAAAACCGTTTGGAAGCTGCTGTTAACAACGCGGGCGGAGTCGTGGCCGGATATGTCGATTACCGCCATATCATCGAACGGAAGGATATCGATGCCGTCCTGATCGCAACCCCGGATCATTGGCATGCCACCCAAACCGTCCACGCCTGCGAAACGGGCAAGCATGTTTATGTGGAAAAGCCCGCTTCGGTAACGGTGCGTGAAGGGCAGGCGATGGTCAACGCCGCACGCGCGAACAAGGTGGCGGTGCAAGTGGGCGCCCAGGCCAGGACGGCGTTGGGCGGTTGGCATACCTGCCGCGCCATCCGCAATGGGATCATCGGCAAGGTGAATAAGGTTTCATGCTGGCATTACGCTAACCCCGTGGATGAGAACCCCGTCCCTGACAGCCCGCCCACGGACGGACTGGACTGGGACCTGTGGCTCGGGCCGCTGCCCTGGCGCCCCTTCAACCGCCGTTATCACCCGGCGAACTTCCGTTGGGTCTTGGAGAGCGGAGGCGGCCAGATCCGGGATCGGGGTGCCCACCAGTTCAGCACGATCCTGTGGTGCATGGACGCCGATCAGCAAACGTCGTTTACGGTTGAAGCGAAGGGTAAGGCCCCGACCAAAGGCCTGTGGGATTGCCCGGTGGACATGGACGTCGTTTACCACTTCAAGAACCCCGATTGGACCTTGGAATGGGGGCAGCCAGGCAACCAGCTTGGCAAGACGGAGTTTGGCAACGTCTTCTGGGGCGAACATGGCAACCTCATTCTTGAATGGGAAGGCGGGTATCGCCCAGCCAATCCGGAAGCGATTGCTTTCAAGCTGCCGCCCGGCGGGAAAGAGGTCTATCGCACGGACGAGTACGAAGATTTCAATATGAACCACAAAGCCGATTGGTTTAAATCCATCCGCGAGGGGCACCTTCGGCCGGCGGTGGACATTGAGATTGGTCATCGCACTGCTACGCTCTGCAATCTCGGCAATATCTCCTACATCCTCGGCCGGAAGTTGGTCTGGGACGGTGACAAGCAGGAAGTGGTCGGCGACGAGCAGGCCAACCGGTTGCTGGGCCGGCCACAGCGGTATCCTTACGTCCTCTAAACGAAGCGGTGCTTATCTTATGAACCGACGCCAATTCCTCACGATCGCGGCTGCGGCCGCGGCCGCCAACCTTGTGCAACCCCGCTCCGCAACCGCTAGCTCCGAGTCGGGCTGGCAGATGCGCCTGGCCACGTCGTCCATCCAGTTCAAAGACTTGCCGATCGAGAAGGCCTGCGAGCGCATTGCCCAACTGGGGTTCGAAGCCGTCGATATCTGGTCTGGATACGAAAACTGCCCGCACCTGGATGATGCCGCCAAGCGGCTTGGAGCCGAAGGCCTCAAAGAGTTGCTCGCCAGTCACAAACTCAAGCTTTGCAGCTTTTCTACGTATGTCGGCGGGTATGCCCGATACGCTGAGCTGCTCGGAAAGGCGGGTGGGGGAGTCGCCATCGAAGGCAGCACGGCCCCGTGCAAACCTGAGGAACTCCAGACCCGGATGAAGGATTATCTCGAGAGTCTGAAACCGCTCGTGGCGCTTGCCGAAAAGCACGGTTCGTATTTGGCCATCGAAAATCACGGACACGCCCTCTTGGATTCGGTGGATTCGCTGAAAGCCTTCGTGGAGTTGAATCAGTCGCCTCGGCTTGGGATTGCGCTGGCGCCTTACCATCTGCAGGCCATGGGCGCTTCGGTCCCGGAAGCGATTCGGGTTTGCGGCCCGCAACTCTTCTTCTTCTACGCCTGGCAGAATGCGCCTGATATGGGCCAATTGCCTGGTCATGGCCCGACGGATTTCAAGCCTTGGCTCGTAGCCCTGGCCCAGATCCGATATGGCCGATACGTCAATCCGTTCATGCATGGCCACCCTGCGCCTGACGAGATGGCTGCAGGCCTCGCCAGATCCGTCCAGTATCTCAAAACCCTTCCACTGTAGCCCAATTCGATGCCTATGCTCTCCAGAAGACCATTCTACCTCTCCCTGTCGCCATTCCAACGCTCCACCGGAACGAGCGGAAACGCGCTGGCCGGATGGGCGCTCGCCGCGCTCCTCATGCCACTTGGAGCGGCGACGGTTGAAACCGCGACGGCCGGGGAGGTCGCATCCGTCCTCAACGATGATCGCGCCGGACACTGGCTCGCGGAAAGGGATGGTTTGACCATTTGGTGGTGCGAGAGCGGTTGGAAGATCGGACGCGACCGCCAGGCGCCCTCCAAGAGCGCCTCTGGCCAAATCGAGCCTGTCCAGGTGTCGGCGGCCCGTGGCGAGTTTGAGCCGGTCCAAGTCATCTTGCGCCCCGACCGGGAAGCGCAATTGCTGTCGGCGAAGATGAGTCCGTTGCGAAAGGAGAGCTCCACGGGAGCACCGATTGAGGTGCGCATTCACGAAGTGGCCTATGTCCAGGTGACGCGGCCGACCGATGACTCTTGTTCGGCCGGTTGGTATCCCGATCCGCTGCCGCCGCTTCAGACTCCCCTGAAGCTCGCAGCCGATCAGAACCAGCCGCTTTGGATCACCTTCCAGGTCCCGCGCGCAACCGAACCCGGCGATTACGCAGGCACGCTCCATCTCGAAACCAGCCTTTGCTCGGTAGACGTCCCCGTCACAGTGCACGTGTTCGGGTTCGCCCTTCCGGAGGAGACGCATCTAGACAGCGCGCTTGGACTCGGCACTGAGGTGATCAACCAGTACCATCGGTTGACACGGCGGGAGGATCAGGAAGCGGTTTTTGAGAAGTACCTTCGCAACTTCGCTGAACACCGGATCAGCCCCTACTCTTTCTACGATTACGCGCCGATCGGCATCCGTTTCACTGGCGAAGGCGTCAACAAGCGCGCCCAAGTCGACTTTGTGCTTTTCGATCGTGCGGCGCGGCAATGGCTGGACGACCACCATTTCAGCACGTTCCAACTCGCCTTGCGTGGCATGGGCGGCGGCACATTCGACAGCCGGCATCTCGGCGAACTGGAAGGCTTCCAGGAGGGGACACCCCAACACGCCCGTTTGTTCCAGGATTACCTCAGCCAGATCGAGCGGCACCTGAGCGAAAAAGGCTGGCTGTCCAAAGCGTTCACCTACTGGTTTGATGAGCCTGATCCCAAGGACTACGAGTTCGTTGCCGCGGGAATGCAGCGCCTCAAGGCGGCTGCGCCCGGAATCCGCCGCATGCTGACAGAACAACCCGAGCCCAAGCTCATGGGCAACGTCGACATCTGGTGTGCGCTGACTCCCGAATGGACGCCCGAGAAGGTGCAAGAGCGACGGGCCGCAGGCGAAGCGGTCTGGTGGTACATCTGCACCGGACCCAAAGCGCCTTACGTCACCGAATTCATCGATCATCCCGGAACGGAGCTTCGGCTTTGGCCCTGGCAATCGTGGCAGTATGGGGTTTCAGGTATCTTGATCTGGGCCACGGTTTACTGGAATAGCCCCCTCGTCTTCCGCACCCCCGAACTTCAAGACCCGTGGGTTGATCCCATGAGCTATGTGTCCGGATACAGCTTCGAAGTCGGTCACGTGGGTTATTGGGGGAATGGCGACGGCCGCTTCCTCTACCCGCCCCGGCGCGACCCCAACAAAGCGACCGATCCTTCGCTTGACGATCCTATCAACTCGCTCCGATGGGAGAACCTGCGCGACGGCATGGAAGACTACGAATACTTCTGGATGCTCCAACAAGCGGTCGAGCGCCTGGAAACAAGCGCGACGGGCGGTGAGTTGGCCAAAGAAGCGCGTGCGCTGCTGACGGTGCCTCCGGATGTCTCGAAGGATCTCACCCACTTCACGACGGATCCGCGGACGTTGCTGACGCATCGGTCCCGAATTGCCGCCATGCTTGAGCGTTTGGCGACGTCCAAGTAGAAGGGGCTACTTCGTCCGGCTTTGGCGAGCTTTAATTGAGACATCCACTCCACCAGCAACTTGCTCTGCGAAACCAAAACTCAAAGCTCAGCCGCAAAGACTCACGCCGGGGAGTGCTGGGAGCCTGGGAAAAGGGTGGCGGCGAAAAATGTCGCCAATTTGTCACCATTCGCAGCCGTTTGATTGGCAGGCATTTATAAAAATCTAGAGTCGCTTTTTGAACCGCCGTTATAACGTTTGTTATAACATCAGCATCCCCTCGACAGCGGTCACCAAATGTCTGCCGCCCCCCCAAGTGCGATCACCCACTTGAATCCATGTTCAAGCGGCGGCCTCCTCGTTAATTGCCTCCGTTTCAAAGGCTGACCTGCGAACCCCTGGATCCTGTTGCCGCCTGCCAGGCTCACTCCACCCGGACACGATAGAACAACTGGGCGGCGGCGACATTGGTGTGAGCGACGACCTGCGCGGAGCCGTTGCCGGTGATGGACTCAAGGGCTGTCCACGATCCTGCTCGCAGCGAGTCTGCGCATTCCACCACGCACCGGCTGCCCTCCTCCGCCCGGACTGAAAGGCGGACTGTGGAGCCCAGCCGGAGAAGTTCCGTGATGCGCGGAACTGGACTCGACACGAACAACCTCGCCAAGCCTGGCCGGGGAACTCCGTCTACGTGAGTGAACGCGCCTCCGATCAGCACCCGATCCTCGCCGACCGGCACGATGAACCACACTCCGCCTCCCTCGACTTCCGGGTGAAAGGTGGGATCCAGAGTGCCGTCGGGTGCCAGCCGAACCAGGCCTCCAGGGAAACGCCCGCCAGCGTAAATGTTTCCTGCGTCATCCATTGCGATCGACGAGACTTCGCCCGCCAGGCTGGGAGGATGAAAGCTGGCGTCAACACTGCCGTCATCGTGAATCCGGACCAGGTTCGTGGCCGCCACCCCGTTGACCGAATTGAAGAAGCCGCCGGCCAGGAGCTTTCCATCGCGCTGTGACGCCACCGCATTGACCCAGTGAAAGGTGACGTTGTACTGAGGATCGCGAACGCCTGCCGCGTCAAATCGAACCAATTGCTCTGCCGGGTTATAGTTGGTTCCAACAATGCCGACCAGCAACTGCCCGTCCGGTTGAACGATCAGGCGGCCCAGAGAGCCCGGCTCGGTCACCTGAGGCGCAAACGCTGAATCAAGAGTTCCATCAAAGTTATAACGGATGATCGTCCGGCGACCGCTGTTCGCCGCCACGACCTTGCCATCGGGCTGCAGCACAAACAAACCCAGACCTCCTTGCGGGAGGACAGCTTCAAAACTCGGGTCCAAGTTCCCGTCGCGATTAAATCGGCGTAAGAAGTAATGCGTAGAATCATGACTATATCTCACGATCATGCTATCATCAGACCCAAAAAGACAGGCCCGAATGTCCAGCGTTGTTGCTTCTTTCGCGGGGGAAAAAGCAAAACTGGAGTCGACGCTTCCGTCGGCGTTGAGCCGGAATACTCCGTGACGGCCGAACCAGGCGACGGTCACCGCTTTTCCATCCTTTTGCACGCCGAGCGCACGTGGGCCCGCGACTGCGGAGACGAACCATGGATCGACCGTTGTCGGCTCGACACTGAGCATCGCGGGCGGGCTCATCACTTCCCCAAACGAATTCCGGATCCTCACACGGTAATTGCCAGACCGGGTCAGACGCACACTCTCCAGGGAAAGCGTTGAATTCGTGGCCCCCGGAAGCTCCAGGCCCTCGAAGAACCATTGGAACTCCAGCGGCGCGCCCCCTCGCGCCACGACCGTAAACGCGGCGTTCTGGCCTTGCTTGACTGCCAAATCATCCGGCTCCTCCAGAATGGACGGGAACTCCGCCGACAGCACCGTTACCACCGCGGGCGCGCTGTTTGTGCTCATGAACTCCGTGCTCACCACGACCGTGTAGGTTCCCGCGTCGTCCGGGCTCACCGCCGCAAACACAAGCAGAGGGTCGCGGGCTCCGGGAATACCCGTCCCCTCGCGCTGCCACTGATACCGGAGGGGCAACAGATTGGTGGCCGTCACCGACAACACCAGCGGCTGCCCGGCGGGAACCGCCCACCCTTCGGGCTGCGCCAGGATCTCAGGCGGCGTCGGCGGAAGGACCGTCAGCGTCGCCGGGCTGCTCGTCACCGATCCGGAAGGGTTGCTCACGATGGCCCGGTACTGTCCCGCCTGCGAAAGCTCCGCCTTCTCCAGCGTCAATACCGCGTGGGTTGCCCCTGGCAGATCGGCATCGTCCCTCTGCCATTGATACGAGACGGGAAGAGCGTCCACATACACCGAAAAGGACACCGTTTGCCCAGCTCCAACTGTCGCGTCCCGGGGCCCGGCCGTGATCCGCGGCGTTCCCGAGAGCCCCACCTCGAAGGCGCCAATGTCCGAATGCGCCCCAACCGGGCGGCCCAACCCGCGCTGGTCCCCCGGCGGGGCGGCCGCGTCGTCCCCAGCGTCAATGGCCGGGCTGCCGGGCAGCAGCGCCATGGTCGGCGTCGGCCCGCCATTGCCGGCCAGGGGTCCCAGCAGCGGGTCCAGGTTGGCCCGGCTGCTCTCCGAAGTGAAGCGGGCGCTGGCATCCGAACTGAGATTATGCCCGCCGTCAATGATCGCCCCCGAGACATTGGTTTGAGCGTTCGCGCAGGATAGAACCGCGCTGATGAGCGTGACCGCGCCCTCGGTCACGCGGAGGGAACTGCCCAGGGCTTCCGGTTGCCCCCCCCTGCCTTCACCGATCGCGACCATGTTCTCGGCCAGCGTTGCGTGGAGCAGAAGAACTTCTCCGGATTCGCTAAAAATGGCTCCGCCGTAAGCCGATCCACCGCTCACCCCATTAAAGCCCTGTGAGATTTCCGATCCGCCCTGGGCCAGATTCTGGGCGAGCGTGCAGTTGACCACCGTCAGCTGGCCGAGATTAAAGATGCCTCCTCCGGAACCAGCGCCCCCCACACCCGGCACACGGTCGCCCTCCCCATTTCCACCCAGCGCCTGGTTAAGAGCCAGCGTGCTGGTGCGCAAGTCCAACTGGCCGGTTCCGTTGAAGAGCGCCCCGCCATTGCCCCGCGCTGAAAAGCGGAAGTTAAGACCCCGGTTGAACCCGTCGCCTCCCAGGACGGTGTTCCGCTCAAACAGAGTTCCTTCCACTCGCATCATGCCGCTTCCATGATAAACCGCCCCGCCGTTGGCGCTTCCCGTCTCCGAAGACAAGTATTCAGCTCTCGTGGTGCCAATAACCTGGTTGTCCGCAAAAACCCCGGAAGAAATGAAAGCTTCGCCATCCACATCCGCAAGAGCCCCGCCCCCCGCGCTGCCGCCGCCGCTGCTCACGGTCCGGCCGGCCTGCACGATATTGCTCCGAAAAACTCCGCCGATCAGCGCCGCCACAGTGTTGCTGCTGTAAATCGCCCCTCCCCAGGCACTTTCCCCCCGCACACCGGAGAAGGTGCTGGTGCGGCCCGTCCCCCCGGCACAACTGTTGCCGGTGAAAACGCAGCCCTCAACCCGCAACCGGCCGCCGGAGGAATAGATGGCCCCGCCATAGGCCGGCGCGCCGCTCGTGGACGTATTCGGGGAAAAGATGTCGCCGCTGGGGTCCGGAGGGCCTCCGTCGCCTCCGCGGGAGCTGTTATTGATGAACTGGCAGCCGGTCAATTCGAGCCAGCCCCCCTGGTTGCAGATCGATCCCCCGTGACCCACTTCACCGTCCTCATAAGTCTGCCCCTCGGCGCCGGCATGCCGCCCGTTGATCAGCGATAAACCCAAGAGCTGAAGCCTTGCTCCCTTCTGGACCGTGAAGTGGCGCACCTTGTTGTCCCCATCAAACGTCACGGCGTGTCCGGTGGCATCAATCGTCGTATCCTTCGCGATCGCCAGCGTGTTGGTGAGTTTGACCGTCCCATCAAACGCCAGCCTGATCGTTCCCCCCGCCTCAATTGCCTCAGCCACCGCCGCCGGATCGGAGTTGGTCACCGTTCCCGCTATGAGCACCGATACGGGCCAGAGCGCCAGCGCCAAAAGAACCCCCAGCCTAAAAGCAGGCCTGACCCCGAATCCCTCCGATCCTGACGGCCGTCTGCAAACCTCCATGCGCCATCTAGCTCTTAAGGTGTGCGTGAGTGCGCTGAAAGAGAGAACGCTGAGCATAATTCGAAATCCCATGCCCTTCTACGCCCGGCCCGTCCGAAGCGTCAAGCAGTTTTTCGTTGCTGCTGTGCTTGGGTATGGTGGATTCGTATTTGAAGGAGGGGACTGAATCGCGGGGAGTT
>CAZODO010000078.1:0-29915 GCA_964578605.1 uncultured Verrucomicrobiota bacterium
CATCTGCAACTCCCCGCGATTCAGTCCCCTCCTTCAAATACGAATCCACCATACGCGCGAAGGAGCGTTCTCGCTCTACTCTTGAAAACGTGCGGGCTTGTCTGCATGGTCAACGCCATGCAACCCTACCTGTCAACGGCTTGGCTTGGTTTGTTCGCAACGGGCGCTGCAATTCTTTCTGTTCTGGGCGCAAGTTCCATGAACACAAATGCTGCCGCGGGCGATAGTCCGGTCACGATCGAAGCCGGGACCGACTGGATTCCGCTGCGCGCCGAACTGGATATCGAACCCGGATCGGCCCTCGACTTCTCGCACATGGGCTTCGTCGACGCCCCGGCCGGCAAGCACGGACGCGTCGTTGCCCGGCCGGAGGGCCAATTCGCGTTCGCCAACTCTCCGGACAAGGCGCAGCGCTTTTACGGCGTCAATCTCTGCTTCGGCGCCCACTACGTCACCCGGGAAGAAGCCGATCGGTTGGCAGAGCGACTGGTGCGCCTTGGATATAACACCCTCCGTATCCACCATTACGAACGGGACCTGACCACCCGCGAGTCGAGCACCGCGCTCAATCCGGATCAGCTCGATAAATTCGATTACCTGGCTGCGGCCTTGATTAAACGCGGCATTTTCCTGACCACGGACCTCTTCGTTTCGCGGAGCGTGCCCTATCGGGAGGTCGGAATTGACCGCGACGGCCCCATCCCCATGGACACCTTCAAGATCCTTGTCCCCGTGCATCAGGGCGCTTACGACAACTGGAAAGCGTTCACGCGCGCGTTCCTGGGTCACACCAATCCCTACACCGGGAAGAGCTACGCCGAAGACCCCGCCGTCGCCTGGCTTTCGATGATCAATGAAGGGAATTTCGGCAACTTCTATAGAGACGTCCGGTCCATCCCGGAATGGACCGCCGCCTGGAACTGCTGGCTGCTCAAGCAGTATCCGGATCGGCAAGGTCTCAAACTGGCGTGGAATAACGATCTCCAAGGCAGCGAAGACGCCGCCAACGGCACCGTCGCGTTCCCCGAAAACTTCCGTGCCAATACGCCCAGGGCCCGCGATACCGTCCGGTTCCTTTCCGATACCGAGCGGGACATGATCCAGCGGATGAGAACGTTCCTGGAAAACGAACTTGGTTGCCGCGCCCTCATCAGCAATGCCAATTCCTGGACTTACTACGTCACCGACCAGGCCGCGCGCGCCGAATACGACTACGTCGATGACCATTTCTACGTCGATCACCCGGAGTTTCTGGAGCAATCCTGGCGGTTGCCAAGCCGATGCCCTAATACCAGCCCCATTGCCGGCGGTGCTACCGGCGGGCGGAGCAAGTCCTTCACCCGGCTTCTCGACAAGCCCTTCACCATCACTGAATACAATTACTCCGGTCCAGGCCGTTTTCGCGGAGTCGGCGGTATCCTTACGGGCGCCATGGGAGCATTGCAGGACTGGGGTGGCATCTGGCGGTTCGCCTACAGCCACAGCCGCCAGGCCATGTTCACCCCTTCGCGCATGGGCTATTTCGATCTCGCGAGCGATCCGCTCAGCCAAGCCGCCGAACGCGCTTCGCTCTGCCTGTTCCTCCGCGGCGATCTCCAACCCGCGCCACACAGCCTCGTGCTTGCCATGACGGGCGCGGATCTGGCGGAACCCGCCGCCCGGATCCCAAGCCTGCATCCGAGATGGCATTGGACCGCTTGGATCACCCGGGTCGGCACCCAGGTCACCGACTCCCCCGACACCCTCGCCGCCGACATTATCATCCCGCTCGCGTGGACCACCCCCGCCGAGGCTTACCCGGCCGCCAAGACCGTTCGGCTTGACCCCTACACAGTCGACGACTCCCGGATGCTCGAATTGCTCCGGTCGCGCGGCATCATCAACAGCGCCGACCCGACCCGCCCGGATCGAAACCTGTTCCGGAGCGAGACGGGCGAAATCACGATCGATGCCCCGCGTGACGTGCTCGTGTTGAACACCCCGCGCACCGCGGGCGGTTATGCCCCGGTGGGCCAAACGATCGAAGCTTCGAAGGGCGGCGTCCGCATCCGCATCGAGGGCGCCGACGCCACCGCCTGGGTTAACGCGCTCGATAGCGAACCCATCGAACGCAGTCAACGGCTGCTGGTCACTCACCTGACCGACCTCCAGAATACCGGCATTCGCTATGCCGAACCTGACCGCAAGACCCTGCTGGATTGGGGCCGCATGCCTCACCTGGTGCGGGCCGGCAAGGCGGAAATCAGCGTGCGCTTGCAGGAACCCGAGAAGTTCCGCGTCTGGGCGCTCGCACCGACCGGCAAACGCCTTGCCCAATTGGATTCGGCCGTTCGCTCCGGCAACCTGGTCTTTACAGCCGACGTGGCTGGCGACGCCGAAAATGGCGCGCGGATGCTGTACGAGATCGCGCGCGGGCCGGAGTAGAACGCCAGGCCCCAGCAACCAGAGCGGGCGGAGAACCCATCCCACCGCCTCACGGGCGTTCGGATTGCGTGGAGTCGCTGAATATGATCTTCTGCGTCCATGGCCGCTTTGCTTTCTGCAATACGATTCGCAAACCTTTCGGTGCGTGCATCTGAACTGGAAAAAGGGCAAACGAGCGCCCGCCAGCCTTGCTTCCTCCGCCGTTTGTCGCGGTTCGGCGCCCGAGTGTTGCTTGCCGCAGTCGCACTTCCTGTCGCACTCGTGGCAGGACGCGTTTCGGGGCAGGCGACCGATCGCCAGCCGCCACGAGCGTCGAACCCGGCGGCCTCCCAGGTTCGCCCGGTTATCAGCTGGGAATTTGATCGGGATGGCGACCTGGAGGGCTGGCGTCCCAACGCAGAACTGACGAACGTGCGTGTCACCGACGGCGTCTTGCACGCTCGTGGGGAGGGCTCCGACCCCATCCTCGAGTTGCTGGCACCCATCCAGATCCAGGCTTCCCCATGGCAGCAGGTGGAACTGCGGGTCAAAGCGGACCATGACGGAATGGCCGAGTTGTTCTGGAGTAACACGAACCAAGGCCGGTATGGCGGCTTTTCGCAGGAAAAGACCACTCGGTTCCAGGTGATCGGAGACGGCCAATGGCACGTTTACCGGCTGCTTCCCTTCTGGCAGCGGGAGGGCACGATCACGCGCTTGCGACTTGATCCCTGCGCCGGGGCAGCCTTCGCCATCGATTCCATTCGCATCGTCGAGTTATCAATGCCTCCGAGGACTGAGGAGGCTCGCTTCGATTTCACGAAAGGCACGCAGGGTTGGCAAGGGATCCATGGCGCGGAGATCCGGCCCGGCCTCGGAGGGTTGGACCTGCCGAGCACTTCGCCCGAAGGAACGCTCCTGGCGCCCCCGGTACAGGTCCAGGCGGAGGAAATGCCCTTTCTATCCGTGGTGATGACTGTTCGGAAGGGCCAGCGTGGCACGGTGCTCTTTGCCACCGATCAGGCGCCCGGTCTCCAGAGCTATTCGTTCCCCATCCGCGCCGACGGACGCCAACACTCGTACACCATCGACATGCTCGCGGCCCAGGGTTGGCGAGGAAGCGTGGTCGCACTGGCGCTACGGCCGACGGAAGCCGTGGCGCTTCCTGAACAGGGCGAGCGAAAGGCGATGCGCCAGGCGCCTTTGGCCTCGGTGCGATCGTTGAACCTCGGGGTCGAGCCGGTGGGGCCGCCGGCGTTGGAAGTGGCCTCGTTCGTGGTGGATCGTGTCTTTCCGCGCACGGGCATGCCGGTCACGCTGAGCGCCGTGGTGGTGAACAAAGGAGGCGAGATTGCCACAAACGTCAGCGCACATCTACGGCTGCCCCCGCAAGTCCGCGTTGTCGCCTCCCCTGCCCCGGACGTCGCGCGATTGTTGAGGTTCGATGAGGAAGCCACCTTCACTTGGACGATCCAATCGGATGTTCCGCTTCGCGCGCAGGCGCAAGTGGAGGTCGTTTCGAGCAACACCGAACCAGCGACCGAGGAAACGATGCTGGAGATCACCGCCCCGGCCGGCGTCGAACCGGCCGATTATGTGCCGCCGCCGCAACCTGTCCGTGGGCCTTATGAGGTGGGCGTCTACTACTTTCCGGGGTGGCGGTCGGCCAGCCAATGGCACCCGCTGCAGCGCTTTCCCGAACGCCGGCCAGCGCTTGGCTGGTACGAAGAGGGCCATCCCGAAGTGGCGGATTGGCACATCAAATGGGCCGTCGAACATGGCATTACCTTTTTTGCCTACGACTGGTACTGGTCGCGAGGGGCGCGGCAACTGGAGCATGCGCTGCACGATGGCTATTTCAACGCGCGCTACCGGTCGCTCCTCAAGTTCTGTCTGCTCTGGGCGAATCACAACCCCCCAGGCACTTCGTCGCTCGAGGATTGCCTCGCCGTGACGCAATACTGGATCCAGAACTATTTCCGCCGACCGGAATACCTGCTCGCCGATGGCAAACCCGTCATGATTATCTTCAGCCCGGACCGGCTCACCTCGGACTTGGGCAGCGCCAAGGTCAAAGAAGGGTTGGATGCCATGCGCGCCGAATGTCGCAAGGCGGGGCTGCCCGGCCTTTACCTGTTGGCCTGTGTGGCCGACGCCGGCCAGGCCCGCGCCGCGGCCGCGGAAGGATACGATGCCGTCACGGCCTACAATTGGCCTGGCCTGGGACTGCCCCCCGGCGAGTTGAGCGGCCCCTATGAAACGCTGATAGATGGTTTCCAGCGTCATTGGCGCCATCTGATCTCGGAATCGCCCGTCCCCCTGGCGCTCCCGCTTTGCGGCGGATGGGATAGCCGTCCGTGGCATGGGGACAACAACCTGGTGCGCTATGGCCGCACGCCGGAACTGTTCAAACGGCATCTTCAAGACGCCCGTCAACTGCTCGAATCAAGCGCGGCAAAGCGGCCCTCGATCAACTTCGTGATCATCGAAGCATGGAACGAGTGGGGCGAAGGCTCTTATATCGAGCCGCACCGCGAGTTCGGGTTCGGTTACCTGGACGCTATCCGGGAGGTCTTTACGGACGCCCCGACGCGTCACCTTGACCTCGTCCCGGCCGACGTGGGACTTGCCCTTCGCGAGATCCGCCCCCAGGCCCCGGGCCGGACCGCTTGGGACTTCACCAGCGGCACGGAAGGTTGGGACAATGTGATGGATCTTACGGTGCCACGGGCCGGCGATGGCACTCTCGCCGCCAAGACCACGGGCCATGACCCGGCCTATTTCGGCCCGCCGATGCGCGCTCGCGCGGCCGAATTCTCCGCGGTGACAATGCGCCTGAGAATTGAAGCGCCAGGGCCATCTTCTTCGATCGGCGCTGCCCAGCTATTCTGGCGGACGGACCGCCTGCCCGAAAGCGAAGCCAACAGCGCGCGCTTTTCCTTAGCGGCCGACGGAGAGTGGCACGAGTACCGAGTGCCCGTCGCGCAGAACCCTCGGTGGCGCGGCTGGATCACGCGATTGCGCCTCGATCCGGGCAGCCGCGCCGGCGTGCTCGTGGAATTGGATTGGCTCAGGCTGGAGCCTTGACCTGCAAATTCGGAGCGCCGGCTTTGGGCACCGTTAGTCTGTGATGGCGGCGAAAGGCCAAGCCGGCTGCAAGCCGGCGCTCCGAAGAAGATGAGACTTGCTGGATATTCGCTTGACGAGTTGTACGCGGCTTGTCCAGGGTTCAACGGAGAACAATTCCGAAGGCTGCTAATCGTTTACATGCTATGAACCGCCGCGAATTCCTCAAACGCTCGACTGTTGCCGGACTGGCCATCAGCACTCTCCCAATCCTTGGTGCGGAGTCGTCCAGAAAGTATCGAACGGCCCTGGTTGGCTGTGGTTGGTGGGGGAACAACATCCTGGGTGAGGCCATGGCGTCCGGCCAATGCCAGATCACCGGGCTTTGCGACGTGGATCAGCGCCTGCTTGAACCTACGAGAGACCGGGTGCGCAAGGAAACCGGCAACCAGCCAAGAACCTATCGCGATTTCCGAGAACTGCTCGGTGAACAGAAACCGGACATCTGCATCGTGGCCACGCCAGATCATTGGCACCCACTCATCACGATTGCCGCCGTCCAGGCCGGTGCGCATGTTTACGTCGAAAAACCCGTGGGTCACACCATCCTCGAAGGCCGCGCCATGGTGAAAGCCGCCCGCGCCGCCGGCAAAGCAGTCCAGGTCGGCACCCACCGGCGCGTCTCCCCTCATAACCTTTCCGGACGCGAGTTCATCCGCTCAGGCAAGGCGGGAAAGATCGGGATGATCCGCGCCTTCGTGCATTATGGCGGAGGGCCGGAAGCCCCCCTGCAGAATGGCGAAGTCCCGAAGGAGCTTGACTGGGATCTGTGGTGCGGGCCGGCCCCGCTCAGACCTTACAACGGCGGCGATCCTCGCGATCCGAACCATCTCTGGCGTGGCGCGATCCATCCGCGCGGGTTCCGCAGCTACCTCGATTATGCCAATGGCACCCTCGGAGATTGGGGCATCCACTGGATGGACCAGATCCTCTGGATCATGGACGAAACGGCCCCGCGCAAGGTGTTTTCGATCGGCGGGCGGCCGATCAAAGGCGCGCCCATCCTCACGGACCAAGAGCAAACGAGCGATGCTCCGGATCACCAGATCGCGACTTACAAATTTGACCGCTTTGATCTGAGCTGGGAACACCGCCAATTCGCCGGCAACAACGCCGAAAAGGGCGAGAGCGTCGGGTGTTATTTCTATGGCACGGAGGGCACCTTCCACATGTCATGGCAGACCGGCTGGACCTTTTACCCGGTCGACTCCCGGAAGCCTGTGATTCATGAGGCTCCCAAGCTTAACGAACCCGATCAGCAGAACATCAAGGAGCTCTGGGCGGACCTGTTGCAGGCCATCAAGACGGGCAGCCGGCCTGTTTGCGACATCGAAGAAGGCCATCGCTCCACCACCGTCAGCCTGCTGGGAATGCTCTCCTTGAAGCTCGGCCGAGGCATCGAATGGGACGCCGAGCAGGAAAAGGTCATTGGCGATCCCGAAGCGAACCAAATGCTTCGCCGAGAGTACCGCGGCCCGTGGAAATACCCGGAAGTTTAAATCCGGTCTTGGCCGGCAGTTTTCATCTTTTCGGTGTAAGCCGTTGATCTACATCGGTGTAAATCGATGGGAACAAATTGTTCCGACTGCGCCTGTCTGTTCCAGCTTCACGGGAGAATTGCGAGCGGCTTCACCGAACACCGACGTTCCCGTTCTGTAACCCGCGGCCAAGACGGGGCGTTATTAATGGGGTGAATAGTGGCTAAATGGTCAATGTCGCTTGGCGAGATCGATTCACGAGCGTGCCTGCAGAGAGTGCGGGAGGGCGACTCGGACGCGGCGAAGGCGCTTATCGAAGCGCTCTATCCGCTCGTCATTCGAATCGTGCGCAACCATCTCCCCCATCGCATGTCGGAGGAAGACCTGGCCCAGGAGATCTTTGTCAAAGCCCTTTCGAAACTCGACCAGTACCAGGAACGGCGCGGCATCCCACTGGAACATTGGATCTCACGCCTCGCGGTGCGGACCTGCCTGGATGCCCTCCGAGCCGAACGTCGGCGCCCCGAAGTGCGCATGGCGGATCTTTCCGAGGGCGAAGCGGCCTGGCTGGAGTTTGTCGTCAGGGACGAATCGGTTCCGCCTCATTCGCCCGCCGAAAGCGCTCGCGAGTTGCTCGAAAGGCTGCTCGCCCAACTCGCCCCGGAGGACCGCCTGGTGATCATGATGCTGGATCTGGAGGAGCGGCCGGTCAAAGAGATCGCCGCCCTCACGGGGTGGAATGTTTCCTTGGTCAAAGTCCGGGCCTTCCGCGCCCGCCAGAAGCTGCGGAAGCTCGCCGGGGCAATCAACCGCAGTGAATTTCTATGAAAGACTTCGATCGCCAATGGAAAACCCTCGCGCAGCACGCCCGCGAAGCCAGCCCGCCCGATGAGGCCGTGCCGTTCGGCTTTGTCACCCGGGTGCTGGCGCGCGCGCACGCTTCCGCCCAATCCGCAGACGAACTCTGGGGAAGCCTCACGTTGCGCGTCCTCGGCGTGGCCGTCCCGGTATTATTGGTCTGCGCGCTCTTCGAGGGGCCTTACTTGCGCCGGTCCCCGTCCTTGGACTCGGGCGTCGAGAACACTGTGGCTCAGATTGTCTGGCGTCTATGAAAACTCTCAGCGCGCGCAAAGTTCTCTTGCTCCTGGCGGCACTCGTCGTCGTGAGCGCGCTGGCCGGGTTCCTGGTCGGTCATCGCACGGCGCGCAAGCAGATCGAAATCCGCAACGATCCCGGAAGCTGGAACGAGCATGTCGCGCGCGAGTTCGACCGCATCGTCAAACCGAGTTCGGAGCAAGCGGTGAAAATCCAGGGCTCCCTCGATGCCGCAGTCCGCGAGTTGCAGCAGATCCGGCTCGAGACCATCGCCCGCAGCACCAACGTGATCTGGCGCCTGATCGCGGACGTGGAAAAAGAGCTGTCCCCCGAACAGCTCCAGGCTTTTCAACAGATGAAACCCGCTCCTACCGACCTCACGCTCGACCTGCTCGAGGTGAAGCCGGCCACCGATGCCAGCAACGCCCCCTCGGCCCCAAAACCTTGATGCGCGCGTGTAACCTGCCCTCCCACTCCGGCGTTACCAACACTGAATCGACAGGCATATCGAACAAGACACAAACACACATGAACAAATCGCTTCTCATCATCGCGCTCGCCGCGTCTCTCCAACTCACCAGCGCCCAGGAACAACTCCCGCGCGACGAGGCTCTAAAGCTCGCCTTCCTCGCCAGCGTCAACCTGGACCAGTTGCAGGGCACCCCGATACCCACTGACGTCGACCTGAAGCGCCCCATCGCGGTGCGCGACGGCGATTACGGCGGCCTTTTCCTTCCCGAAGCCAAACTCAACGCCGAGGCCATCGCCAAGGCCGGCGAGAAGATCGTTCCCGTTGGGCAACTGTGGCTCCACATGCTCACCCTCGTGCATCAGGGGCAGCCAGTCGACTCGGGCAGCTTGCGCATGGTCGATGTCAGCCACCCGGAGGGCGAGGTCCGTGTCGCGCAATGCACCCTCGGCGTCCGAAAGACCAGCTCGGGTGCCCTGCAAATGGTCGTCTTAGGCAAATCCACCGAACCCGTGGCAACCGCCGCTCTGAGGTCCATCGAGGGCAGAACCTCCGACGGCATCAAGCTGACCGCGGACCGCGATGACTCCGGCGGGACAGGCACCCTCGTGCTGTTCGGCAAGTACCAGGCCCAACTCCGGTTTACCGAACTGGTCGATTGAGCCCGCCTCCGCGCACAACGCCGTCATCGCCCTTCTCCGGCGGCGGAGGTCGGATCCTGGTTTAGAGAAGGCTTCGGCCGCCCACGGGCGGTAACCCCGTGGGCGGCCTTTCGAACCCCTCGCTGTGCTTCGTGAATCCGGGCACAAATCCGCCGTGCGTGAACGCCGGAATCCGAACTTCGACACTCCCCTGCCCTCAGGCACCCCGGGTCGCGCGCAGGCCCGCAACAAATCCAAGGATCGCCCTTTGGCAATTCAGCATGGCCTGATGCTGCGTTGGCGCACCTCCCATGGGTCAGGCGAAAACCGTCGTCGGATACGGAGGGGTGACGGGCTGCGATTGGCCTGACGCCCACCTATTTCACACGGTTTTCACAGGAATATCACAGGTATTTAACTCGATCCGACAACGAGTTAAATACGTGTTAAATACCTGTTATATACGTGTTATATCCGGGAGCAGACCCCGGGAAGGTGCCGCCCCTGCCGCTCGTCGCGCGCCTTTGGAAACGGCAGAAACAAAGGTCTTGCCAGCAGCGCTTGATTCCATTATGATATCATCACGATAGCGTCGGTGACTTCGGTTAAACTCGCAAATATTGAACCATACGCCTATGCAAACCCCGGCCTCCTCTCACACCAACCGCGAACGCCCCCTCCGGGTGCTCAATGGCTGGATCATGCTCCCGGTAAACCTGGCTCTTCTCGCTTTCGGGATCTGGACCTTCATTCGGACCATCTACGTCCACGAAAGCCTGGGGCAGGAGCTCTCGGTCTTGCGGCTCTTGAGCGGTATTTTCATCGCTGTTCTCGCCTTCCTCTCGCTGGTTGCCGGGCATTTCACTTTGCAGCCCAACGAAGCCCGGGTGCTCATCCTGTTCGGCGCCTACAAGGGAACCGCGCGCGAGAGCGGCTTTCACTGGACCAATCCGTTCTACACGAAGCGGAAGGTGTCGTTGCGCTCGCGGAATTTGAACGGCGAGAAGCTCAAGGTGAACGACAAGCGAGGCAACCCGATTGAAATCGCGGCGGTCGTCGTCTGGCGAGTTGAAGATACCGCCCAGGCGATCTTCGACGTCGAAGATTACGAGCATTACGTCAAGATCCAGAGCGAATCGGCCGTGCGGCACCTGGCCAACTCCTACGCCTATGATCAAGGCGAGGAGCACGAAATCACGTTGCGCAGCAGCGCCGACGAAGTGTCCGCCGCCCTCAAGGTGGAACTCCAGGAACGCCTCTCAAAAGCCGGGGTGTTCGTCGAGGAAGCGCGGTTGACCCACCTGGCGTACGCGCCGGAGATTGCCCAGGCCATGCTCCGCAGGCAACAAGCCGAAGCCGTGATTGCCGCGCGCCAGAAAATCGTCCATGGCGCCGTCAGCATGGTGGAGATGGCCTTGAAAGATTTGGCGGAGAAGGACGTCGTCAAGCTGGACGACGAGCGGAAGGCGGCCATGGTGAGCAACCTGCTGGTGGTCCTTTGCGGCGAAGCGGAGGTGACCCCGGTCGTCAACACCGGAACCCTCTACAGCTAACCTTGTGGAAGCCAGGAAATCCTTTCTCCTGCGGATTGATCCCGAGTTGTGGAAGGAACTGGAAGCCTGGGCGCAGGCGGAACTCCGAAGCGTCAATGGGCAAATCGAGTTTCTGCTAAAACAGGCCGTCCAAAAGCGCAAACGCGACTTTGACGCCAACGAAAAGAAGCGGACGTGAAGCCGCGTGAAGACCGCGGATCGCGCAAATACCGCGGATAAAGCGTGCTGAGGTCGTTGCAGCCACCGAATTGGCCGTGCTCCCATCCGTGCCATCCGCGCGATCCGCGGTGGCGGGAACTGGAAGGGATCGCTTAGCGCTGGCGTTCCAAAAGGAACTTCGCCAGTCCTTCGAGCGTCGTGGCTGAACCGCGAAAAGGTCGAAGTGCGTCGAAGGCCTGCTCCGTGAGTCGCTTGGCGATGGCGCGGGACCGATCCAAACCGACGATCGCCGGGTAGGTGGCTTTGTGCGCCGCGGCGTCCTTGCCGGCGGTCTTGCCCAGCTGCGCACTGCTCTGGGTCACATCGAGAATGTCGTCGATCACCTGGAAGGCCAGGCCCACGTAATACCCAAACCGCGTCAGGGCGGCAAGCTGTCCGGGAGCGCAATTCGCGCTCATGCCTCCCAACCGCACGGCGCAACAGAGAAGCGCGGATGTCTTCCGCTCGTGGATGAAACGCAGCTCCTTTTCCGAGATGCGTTTCCCTTCGGCTTCAAGGTCCGCCACCTGGCCTGCGATCAATTGAAGGGAACCGGAGGCCTTCGCCAACTCCAGCACAATCGCCCGGTGCGAGTACCGTGCCCAGCCTTTGGCTTTGGCGGCGATCTCGAACGCCTGGGTGAGCAAGGCGTCGCCCGCAAGCACCGCCACGCCTTCGCCGAAGATCTTGTGGTTGGTCGGTTTGCCCCGGCGGAAATCATCGTTATCCATCGCCGGCAGATCGTCGTGGATCAGCGAATAGGTATGGATGCATTCGACCGCGCAAGCCAGCGGCATGGCGTCGGATGCCTTTCCGCCACACGCCTCGGCAGCCCCGAGGCACAAGGCC
This sequence comes from uncultured Verrucomicrobiota bacterium, assembly GCA_964578605.1. Taxonomy (GTDB): domain Bacteria; phylum Verrucomicrobiota; class Verrucomicrobiia; order Limisphaerales; family SIBE01; genus JAXMHN01. The sequence goes on from CAZODO010000078.1 coordinate 11,813, forward strand.
GGCCGCATCCGTTTGCCCCCTGCAAACAAGGAGTACCGCATCGCTTTGTGGATCGTCCCGGGCTTGACGCGTTCCGAAGGGAGATAACGGTCGAGGGCGCGGTTCACCCGCTCAGAACACCGGTTCAAATAAACCTGAACCTCCTCGGAACCGGAGGCCATCGACTGGGTCCGCGCGGCCGTCGCTGACATATCGTTCAGTTAACGGGAAGGCCCTCTCCGGAGCAACCCGAAACGTCACTCCGTCGGTTTTTGCCAGATGCTGGCGCTTGGCGCAAAGCCCGCTTAGGACTTCTCTCGGATCTCGGCGTTCGGGTTTCGGATATCCGGGGCGGCGTCACCAGGTTCGTTTCGGCGGCGATAGGCCATGTAGTACAAGACCGGCACCGCCATCCGGCTGATCAGGAGGGAAGCGATTTCCCCGGCCATCAGCGAGATGGCCAACCCCTGGAAGATGGGGTCCGCGAGGATCACCGCCGCTCCCACGACCACCGCCATCGCGGTGAGGAGCATCGGCCGGAAACGCACGGCCCCGGCGTCAATAACGGCTTCCTGCAGCGGCATCCCTTCGTCCAGCCGCAATTCGATGAAATCGACCAGGATAATGGAATTGCGGACGACGATCCCAGCGCCGGCCATAAAACCGATCATTGAGGTCGCGGTAAAAAAGGCGCCCATTAAACCGTGGGCAGGCAGAATGCCGACCAGCGAGAACGGAATGGCCGCCATGACAATCAGCGGGGTCAGGAAAGACCGGAACCAGCCGACCATCAGAACGAAGATCAGCACGCAGACGGCGGCGAAGGCACTGCCGAGATCTCGGAAGACTTCGAGGGTGATATGCCATTCGCCGTCCCATTTCATGGCGGGCTGAGCGTCGGTGAAGGGCTGGGCGGCGTTGTAGATCTTCAAAACAGCGCCGGAGCCGCCAAACTCGCGGGTGTCCAGCGCCCGCAAGGCCTTGTTCATATTCAGAATGGCGTAGACGGGGCTCTCGACCACTCCCGCGACGTCGCCGATGACGTAGGTGACCGGCATGAGGTTCTTGTGGTAAATGCTCTTGTCCACCATGCCATGGTCCACTTTCACCAACTCGCGCAGCGGGACCAGGGGCGCCGAGGGATCACGGGCAGCTCGCACTTTCAACGAAAGCAACTCCTCGGGAGAGGTTCGACGGTCGCGAGGCAAATGCAGGAAGATGTCCACGTCTTCCTTTTCCCGAGGAACATGGAGCAGGCCGACGGGCTGGCCGGAGGTGGCGATCCGCAGGGTCTCGGAAATCGTCTCGGGGCTGATCCCGCTAAGGGCGGCCTTTTCTTTGTCAATGACGAAGCGCGTCTCGGGATGATCGGCTTCGATGTACCAGTCCGTATCCACGACTCCCTCGGTGCTTTGGAAGATGCCGATGACCTTCCGCGCAAGCTCCAGCCGGCTCTCTTCGTCCGGCCCGTAGATCTCCGCCACCAAAGTCTGGAGCACGGGCGGACCGGGCGGGACTTCCGCGATGGCCACCCGCGCCCCGTACCGGGCGGCGATCTCGGCGACCCGCGGGCGAACGCGCTTGGCAATATCGTGGCTCTGAGCCTTTCGCTCGCCTTTTGGCAGGAGATTGACCTGGATATCGGCCACGCTGCCACCCCGGCGCATGAAGTAGTGCCGGACCAGGCCGTTGAAATTGAATGGCGCCGCCACGCCCGCGTAAACCTGGTAGTCGGTCACTTCCGGTTCCGTGCGGATGGCGGCGGCGATCTCGCGCGCGGCCCGCGTGGTCTGCTCCAGGGCGCTGCCTTCGGGCATGTTGAGGATCACCTGGAACTCGCTCTTGTTGTCGAAGGGCAGCATCTTCACCTTCACGTATCCGATGCCCATCAGGGCCATGGCACCAAGCAGCACGACAACAATCCCGGCGAGAAAGGCGATGCGCCAGCCGCGATGCGTGATGAGCGGGGCCATGATCAGCCGGTAGCTCCGGGTGAAGAAATCCTCCTCGTGCGCGAACGACGAGTGCGCACCGGCGGCTGGGGCAGGTGCCGTGCCGGAGGTGAGCGAGGCGTATTTGCGGCCCCAGTGCAGGATGCGAATGGCGGCCCACGGCGTCACGATAAACGCGATGGCCAGGGAGAAGAACATGGCGGCACTCGATCCAATAGGGATGGGCCGCATGTAAGGTCCCATCAGGCCGCCCACAAAGGCCATCGGCAGGACCGCCGCGATGACGGCGAACGTCGCCAGGATGGTCGGGTTGCCCACTTCATTGACCGCCTCGACCGCGATCGCGGACCAGGATCGGCCCCGGTTCGAGGGCATGTGGAAATGGCGGACGATGTTTTCGACCACCACAATCGCGTCATCGACCAGGATGCCGATGGAAAAGATCAAGGCGAACAGCGTGATCCGGTTGAGCGTGTAGCCGTAAAGGTAAAAGACCAGCAACGTCAGCGCGAGGGTGGAAGGAATGGCGATGGCCACGATGCCCGATTCACGCCAGCCAAGGGTCAGCCAGATCAGCAGCGAAACGCCGATGACCGCAATTCCCATGTGAAGGAGCAGTTCGTTCGACTTCTCCGCGGCCGTTTCGCCATAGTGGCGGGTGATGGAAACCTGGACGTCGTTGGGGATGGTTTTGCCCCGGAGGGTCTCGACCTTCTTGAGCACGTTCTCCGCGACGGCGATGGCGTTCGCCCCGGGACGCTTGGCGATGCTCAAAGTGACGGCGGGTTCTTCCGCACCCGCTTCGCTTTGAGCCGCGCCTTTGCCAAAGAACACGTATTGGGATGGCTCGGCGGCGCCGTCCTCGATTGCGGCAACCTCGCGCAGGTAAACCGGCTTGCCACCCATCACGCCCACAACGACGTTGCCCACTTCGCGGGCATCGGTAAGGAACCGGCCGGTCAGGACGCGGATCTCAAGGTTCTGGGTGACCAAACCGCCCGCCGCGACCTCGCGGTTGGCCTGCGAAAGCATGGGCACGATCTCCGCCAGGCTCAGGTTGCGGGACGCGAGCTTGGCGGGATCGAGCAAAACGCGGACCTGGCGTCGCGCGCCGCCAAGAATGGTGGTTTCCGCGACCAACGGAACCTGCTTGACGGCATCGTCCACCTGCGCGACCAGGCGCCGGAGGATCAGATGGTCATGGCGGGCGCTGTGGAACGTCAGCGCCAGGATGGGCACATCGTCGATGGACCGGGGCTTGATTAACGGCCGAGAGACGCCGCTGGGGATTCGGTCGAAGTTCCCTTCCATCTTCTGGTTGAGCTTGACCAGGCTGTTCTCCATGTCCTCGCCGACCTTGAAACGCACGATGGCCAAGCTCTCTTCCGGGCGCGAAGTCGAATAGATATACTCAACCCCCGGGATCTCCCAGAGCAGCTTCTCCATCGGCCGGGTGGCGCGCTCTTCGACTTCCTTCGCGCTGAACCCGGGCATCGACACCATCACGTCGATCATCGGGACCTTGATCTGCGGCTCCTCTTCGCGCGGAAGCAGAACAACGGCCGCAATGCCCAGCAGAATGGAGGTAATGACGATCAGCGGCGTCAGTTTGGAGTCGATGAACGCGCGCGCGACGCGTCCGGCCAAACCGAGGTCCGAAGGCAGAGGAGTGGTATTCGCAGGCTTCATCGGAAGAACGGGAATTACTGCGCCTCCACAGGCTGGCCGTCCGTGAGCAAGGCCGCGCCCTCAACCACGACCGGATCGCCGGGGTTGAGACCTGAGAGGATCTCCACTTCGTCCCCCGTTCGTTTGCCAGTCCGGACCAATTGGAGATGGGCCTGGCGGTTGGTAACTACGAAAGCGATCTCAAGCTGCCCGCGCTGAATGACCGCCGTTGCGGGGACATGGATCACGGCACTCTCGCCGTCCGGAACCAGCAACCGCGCAAACTGTCCCGAACGCACGCCAGGAACACCCGGCAGATTGACTTTGACCCTGAACGTTCGGCTGGCGGGATCGGCAGTCGGCGCGATCTCAGCCACTTGGCCTTCGATCTCGCGGCCAATCGCTTCCACACGCACGGTCAACCGGCCTCCCGGCTCGATCCGCGAGGCCAGGGACTCCGGGACGTCGGCGTCCATCTGGAGTTCAGACGGGTCTTCGATCTCGATCAACGGTTTGCCAGGCGAGGCAAGATCCCCGACATCAACCAGCTTCTGAGTTACCACGGCGTCAAAGGGCGCGATGACCTCCACGTACCGCAGCATGGCTTGCGCTTCGGCGACCGCCGCCCTGGCGACACGTTGACGGGACTCGGCAGCATCATACTCGGAGCGCGTAACCGCCTGGTTTTCGAACAACGACGAGACGCGTTTCCAGTCGCGTTCGGCTTGTTCCAACGAGGCTTGCGCCTGGTCCATCCGGGCCTGGATCTCCGCGGCGTCAAGGCGGGCAACGAGTTGTCCTTTTTTAATACGCTGGCCGAGGAGCACGGGCATTTCCTGAATTCGCCCGCTGACCTTGGCTTCAAGGGTGGAGCGCAACTTGGCCCGAACGGTTCCGGCGACTTCCATCGTAGCCTTTTGCGCCTTTGCCTGAGCCACATGCACCCGGACTTGGGCCGTTGGTCGTTGCGCACCGGGAGATTTCGCGCTCTCATCAGGGCCGTCGCAGCCGGCGAAGAGGGCCGCCGCGGCCAGGAGTCCGGAGAAGGCCGCCAAGGTGAAAGGAAAATCTGCGCGTTTCATCGTGTTCCAGAAGCGTTCTGAGCGTCGAGTTGGGGGAGGGCCAGGGCTTTGCGCAGGGCCGCGGTCGCGATCCTCTGATCCGCTTCCGCTTCCGCTCGGCGGACGCGGGCCGAAACCAAAGCCGTTTCAGCGTCGATAACCTGGGTAGAAAGAGCCACGCCTTGTTCGAACCGGGCTCGAGTGAGTTCGGCGCTTTCGGCGGCCTGGGCCACGGCCTGGCTGGTGGCACTCAAGCGCTCGTTGGCGGTCTTGAGGTCCAACCGGGCCCGCTCCACTTCGAGATCCAACGCGAGCCGGACCTTCCGTTCCTCTTCCTGGGCCGACTCAAGGTTGGCGGATGCTTCGCGGACCTTGGCGCGTGTGAGGCGGCCATCCCAGATGTCCCATTGCACGAGCGCGCCGACGGTGTAACTCGCACCATCCCGATCAAATTTCCAGCCGTAGTCGTAATCGACGCTACCGAACGCGCTCACCCGGGGGAGGTAGCCGGCCTTGGCGCCGCGCAGTTGCTCCTCAGCGGCGCGCTCGCGATGCCGGGCAGCGCCAAGTTCAGGGCGTTGCGAGAAGTCGCTCGAGTCGACCGCCGCAACCGTGGGAAAGGTGTCACTGGCGGTGAACTCGCCTTGTTCGATGCCGACAAGGTTTCGCAAGGTGCGTTCAGCGAGGGTTTGGGCATTGCGGGCGCGCACGAGATCTTCGCGCGCTTGAGCCAGGCGAACTTCCAGGTCCAGCACCTCGGTCCGCAAGAGCGCCCCGCCTTCGAGACGTTTGTGCGCCACGGCCACGTTCTTCTCGAAGGCGTTGACGACCGCTTCCATCGCCCGAACGAATTCGCGGGTCTTGAGGACGGTATGGAAGGCGCGAGCGATTTCGAACCCGAGGGCGTTGCGAACGGCCTCGTCCTCCTTCCGGGCAGCTTGCAGACTGGCTTTGCCGGCTTGGCGCAGAGCGGTGTTACGTCCACCGGCGTAAAGCGGCATCGTTACCAAGCCCTTGACATTGAGGTTATCGACATCCGGGACGTCATTGAAGTCCAGTTTTGGACTGTAGGCCCGCTGATTGAGAATGCTGCCAAAGACGTTCATCGGATTATCTGTGCGGGTGTAACTGGACTGGAGCTGGAGCCTGGGCCAGAAAGCCGCTTCGGCCTGCTCCAATCCTGCCTGAGCCGCAGCGATGCGTTGCCGCGCCAGTCTGGCATCCGGGTTGCGCTGCAATCCTTCCTCCAGCGCACGCTCCAGGGTCCAGGGTTCCGAAGCGACGCCTGCCGTTCCGGTCAGCAACCATATCCCGGCGATCGTCGCGAGCTTGTTCATTTTGAGCAGCAGGAAGGGGCCGTTGGCTTCGTTCCACAGCAAGTGCCGACGCCCAGTTTCCTCAGGATGATCTCCAAGGGACAGAAGTTGGAAAAGGAGGACTGCAATAGATTGACGCCGACAAACGCGGTGAACCATAACCAGTTCAAGCTGTGATAATGGGCCAACAGCAGGCTCAGCAGGATAAAGGTTCCGGCAAACATCCGAATGATTCGTTCCATGGGCATAGATTCAATGTGGTTTCAAATTCTCTCGGTCACCGCCAGTCAGGAGCCCCAAAACCGGGGAAAGTTACAGCCGCACCTCCCTTGAACCGAGGCGAGAACAGGAGTATGAAAAGCGTTGATGAACAGCTTCATTGTTGCAGCCGTGTGCCTGGGGACCTGCACCCTTCTCGGAATGGCCGCACCGGCCTTTGTCCGGGGACGAAAGCATAAGGTCGTCATCGAGTTCGTCGGCGAAAGCGTCAAGCAGCAGCAGACTCTGCTTAATAACGTCGAGAATCTCATCAAAGCGTTCGGACCGGCAACACCAATCGTCGTGATCGCGCATGGGGAAGGACTGGACTTGCTCCATCGGCCCAGTCCGGAAATCGCCGCGCGCGTCAAGGCCCTGGCAAGCGTCACCGTATCCTTCCTGGCCTGCGAGAACACGATGCGCCGACGCAACCTGACCAAGGCAGACCTGCTCCCGGAAGCGGTCACCGTGGACTCCGGCGTGGCCGAAGTCGTGCGGCGCCAGGAAAACGGCTGGAACTACATCAAGAGCGGGTAGCACTCAGTAGCTTGTCGCCGTGAGCTTCACTTTGCCTCGAAAGACCCAATAAATGCTAGCGGTATAGGCCAGAACCAAGGGGATTCCGATGATCGCAATGGTCAGCATGATTCCGAGCGTCTTCTGAGAGGAGGCGGCGTTGCGAATCGTCAGGCTGTTGGCGGGGTTCGGCTGGCTTAGCACCAGATTTGGGAACAACTCCATTCCAAAAAGCATCATGAGGGCTCCCATGGCGGCACAGGACGAGATGAAGGCCCACCCATCGCTCCCCCTGTGGATCTGGCGCGGGATATTCGCGATCGCCAGCATGTTCAGCACCGCCACGCTGAACAACCACGGCTCGGACCGCACCCGCGCTGCCATGTGGGGCACATAAAGCAGCGTTGCCATCGTGGTGATTGCGTAGCAGATAATGAAGAAAATGATGCAGTTGGTAATCCAGCCGCGGAGCTTTTCGTGAAGCTCCCCGGGGATCTTCATCAGAGCGTAGATCGCCCCATGCATCATGAAGAGCGCTAGAGTGGTGATTCCCAGCAGCAGGGCGTAAGGATGGAGCAGGTCATAGAAACCGCCGGCAAACTCGTGCCGCTCATCGAGGGCGATGCCCCAGGCGATGTTGCCCATGGCCACCCCGATGAGAAGGCTCGACAGCACGCTTCCGGCCGCAAACCCCACGTCCCACATCTGCCTCCACCAGCGCATGGGTTGCTTGCTGCGGAATTCGATGGCCACCGCCCTGAATATCAAGGCCACCAGAAGCAGGATGAACGGGATGTAAAACCCCGAGAACACGGTGGCGTAAACCATGGGGAACGCGGCGAAGAGCGCGCCGCCGCCCGTCACCAGCCAGACTTCATTGCCATCCCAAACGGGTCCGATGGAATTGAGCATCAGGCGCCGTTCCTCGTCCGTTTTCGCGAAGAGGTGCAACGCGCCCACGCCCAGGTCAAAGCCGTCCAGCATGGCGTACCCGGCGAAGAGCACGCCGATCAGGATGAACCACACTGTGTTGAGGTCGAGATTGCCGAAATTCATGCGCGCGGCGTGTCGGCACGGGCAGCATCCAGGGAAGGTTCCGCTTCTCCCAAGTCCGGCCCGTGCTGGATTTTGTCGTTGAGCAGGTAAACGAAGACGGCGAAGAGCAGCAAGTAAACCACCGTAAACATAAGGAGGGACGCCAGGACCGCTTCCGCTTTGACGACCGTGGACAGCCCATCGGCGGTCCGCATCACGCCGTAAACAATCCAAGGTTGGCGCCCCACCTCGGCCGCAAACCACCCTGCCTGGTTGGCCAGTTGCGGACCCAGCACCGACAGCACCAATAGCCAAAGCAGCCAGCGCCGGTCTGGGAGGGAACCGCGCCACGAGTAAAACAAGCCCAGCGCCGCCGTCAGGACCAGCCCCATCCCGATCATGACCATCCCGTGAAAGAACAGGAACGACCACGCGACCGGCGGCCGATCCTCGGGCCTGAACTCGCGCAAACCCGTCACCGGCTGATCGATGGAACTATGAGCCAGGAGGCTAAGCAATCCCGGCACGTTGATTCCGCGCGTGGTTTCCGCCCGTTCGTCCACCCATCCAATGAGCGTCAGGGGCGCCCGCCCCGTGGTTTGGTACAAACCCTCGAACGCTGCCAGTTTGGCGGGCTGATTCCGGGCAACCCCCACGGCACTGGAATGGCCGCTCACAATCTGGAGCGCCGCCGCGATGAACCCGACCACGAGGCCGATCCGGAGGGACGAGTGTGCGAACTTGGCATGTCGCTTCCGGAGGATGTACCAGGCGCTCACGCTCACCACGAGGAACGCCCCGGCCTGCCAAGCCCCTGCCAGGGTGTGGAACAGCCGATCCATGGAAGAGGGGTTGAACACCATCTGCCAGAAGTCGGTGATTTCCGCCCGGGCAGCCAGTCCCTCCCCGACGATGTGGTATCCGGCCGGTGTTTGCATCCAGGAATTGGCCACCACAATCCAGACGGCGCTAAAATGGGCCCCCAGGCACACCATGCAGGTCGCAAAGAAATGCAACTTGGGCCCAACCTTGTCCCAACCAAACAACAGCAACGCCAGGAACCCCGATTCGAGAAAGAACGCGAAGATCCCCTCGGCCGCCAACGCGCTTCCAAAGACGTCCCCCACAAACCGGGAGTAAGCGGCCCAATTGGTGCCGAACTCGAACTCCATCACAATCCCCGTGGCCACGCCGATGGCGAAGGTCAGGGCGAAGATCTTCGTCCAAAACCGGGCCATGGTGTGATAGAGCGGGTTCCTGGTCTTGAGCCAGAGCCCTTCCATAATCACAAGCATGATGCCCAGGCCAATGCTCACCGGCGGATAAACGTAATGAAAGGAAATGGTGGCCGCGAATTGGATGCGAGAAAGCGCCAGTAGATCCATAACCTGGACGCAGTCTAAAGGGCCTAGAGTGAAGGTCAACTGATCTCGTCGAGCGCGCCTTTCTCGGGCCGCGGTTTCGATCCTCCTGCGCCACTCCCCAATTGACCTTTCGATGTCCGCACGGTATGACCGTCCCAATCTATGAAATTCGCTGTAATCAACAGACCGAACCTGTTCGCCATGGCGGCAGCCCTCGGGGCCACCCTGTTCACCTTCCAAACGGCCGCTTCGGCCCAGGGTCAGCCCCCGGCAGGGTTCACCCCGCTCTTTAACGGCAAAGACCTGACCGGATGGCGCGGAGGCGATACGTTCGACCACCGCAAGCTGCTGGCCATGCCCGAGGACCAGCGCGCCGAGCAGATCGCCAAATGGACCGCGAGCATGAAGGAGCACTGGCGCGCCGAGAATGGTGAGTTTGTCAACGACGGCCACGGCTCCTACGCCACCACCGAGAAGGACTACGGCGATTTCGAACTCCTCATCGAGTACCGCACCGTCCCGAAAGCGGACTCAGGCATTTACCTGCGCGGCGTGCCCCAGGTCCAAATCTGGGATTACACCGAACAAGCGAAGTTCTCCATTGGCGCCGATAAAGGCTCCGGCGGCCTCTGGAACAACAGCGCCGGCGCCCCCGGCAAAGATCCGCTCGTTTTGGCCGACAAACCGTTTGGCGAATGGAACGCCTTCCGGATTGTCATGGTCGGCTCCCGCGTGAGCATCTGGTTGAACCAGAAGCAGGTGGTCAAGCACGCCATCCTGGAGAATTACTACGACCGCAAGACGCCGGTCCCAGCCCAAGGCCCCATCCAGCTCCAGACGCACGGCGGCGAGATCCGCTGGCGCAACGTTTTCATCCGCGAGATCGGGGCCGACGAAGCGAACCGCATCCTGGCCACCCATGGCGAAGAAGGGTTCGAGCCCGTTTTCAATGGCAAGGACTTCGCCGGATGGGAAGGCCCGGTCCGCGAGTACGAGGTTAAAGACAGCGCCATTTGCTGCCAGCGCGGCAAAGGGGGCACGATCTACACCACCAAGGAATACGCCGATTTCGCCGTCCGGTTCGAGTTCAAGCTGCCCCCGGGCGGCAATAACGGGCTCGCCATCCGTTACCCTGGCCGAGGCGACACCGCCTATGTCGGCATGTGCGAACTGCAGGTTCTGGACGAGAACTACGAGAAGGTGACAGGCTCGAAGCTTGACCCCCGCCAGGTCCACGGCTCGGCCTATGGCATGTTCGGCGCCCAGCGCGGTTATCAACGGCCGGTCGGTGAATGGAACTTCCAGGAAGTCACCGTGAAAGGCTCCACCATCAAAGTCGAACTCAACGGCACCGTGATCCTCAATTGCGACCTTGCCGAAGCCAAAGACTTCATGGGCGGCAGCCCGCACCCCGGCAAAGACCGCACCCAGGGTCATTTCGGCTTCGCAGGGCATAGCGACCCGGTCTGCTTCCGCCACGTGCAGATCAAGGAACTGTAGCCGTCCTCTTTCACTCTGGCCGGTCCGGCCCGATCCTCGGGCCTGGACCGGTCAGGCCCCTTCCCTTTCGTCGATTGCGACGTAAGACCGTTCTGTCGGCCCCACGTAGATCTGGCGCGGACGATAAATCCGCGACTTCGGATCATCGAGGATCTCCTTAAAGTTCGCGATCCAGCCCGGCATGCGCCCGATGGCGAACATCACCGGGAACATCTCCGTCGGGATTCCGACCGCCCGCATGATAATGCCGCTATAGAAATCCACGTTCGGGTATAGCTTGCGCTCAATGAAGTAATCGTCTTTGAGCGCGGCCGATTCGAGCTCGCGCGCGATTGCCAGAAGCGGGTCGGTGATATGCAACGCGTTGAGCAACTTGTCGCACGCCGCCTGGATGATCTTGGCCCGCGGATCATAGTTCTTGTAGACCCGGTGCCCAAAGCCCATCAGGCGCTTGCCGCTATTCTTGTCCTTCGCCGCTTCGATAAACCGCTTCCCGTCATCCCCGGATTGGTGGATCTCCTCCAGCATCTGGATCACCGCTTGGTTGGCCCCTCCATGGAGCGGGCCCCAGAGCGCGCACACCCCCGCCGCCGCGCTCGCGAACAGGTTCGCCTGGCTCGACGCCACCATGCGCACCGTCGAGGTCGAGCAATTCTGTTCGTGATCCGCATGCAAGAGCAGGATGAGGTCCAGCGCTTTCACCACCTCGGGCTTCAAGACATACTCCTCGTAAGGCTCGGAGAACATCATGTGAAGCAGGTTCGAGGTGTAATCATACCGCCGCCGCGGGTAAATGATCGGGAGCCCGCGCGATTTGCGGTAGGAGAACGCCGCGATCGTTCGCACCTGGGATAAGAGCCGGGCGGCATGGACATCGAACCGGTCCCGGTTGGCCGAGGTCATGAGGCCCGGGTAAAAGCAGCTGCTCGCGTTGATCATGGCCGAAAGAATCGCCATCGGGTGCGCGTTCGGGGGGAACCCCTCGAAGTGATGGCGCATGTCCTCATGCAAATTCTGGTTCTGCGTGAGCAGATCCGAGAACGTCCCCAACCGCGCGCGCGTGGGGAGGTTGCCGTAGATCAGGAGGTACGCGGTTTCCACAAAGGTGGACCGCTGAGCGAGCACCTCGATCGGGATGCCGCGGTATCGCAGGATACCCTTTTCGCCATCGATAAACGTGATCGCGCTGGAGCAGGAGCCCGTGTTTGGATAACCGGAATCCAGGGTGATGAAGCCCGTCCGGTCGCGGAGTTCCGAGATGTCAATAGCTCGCTCGCCCTCCGTCCCGATGACAACTGGCAGCTCGTTGACTCTCCCTTCGAGTTCGAGTTTCGCGGTGTTGCTCATACGCAAGAGTAGACTCCGGCGTCCTGAGATTCCAGTCCGGCCCCAGGGGCAAGGCGTGAGAGCCGCCGTTGCGGGGTTGGGCATCTGAGACCTAACCCTTCATCCTCAACACCGCGGATTCCTGAATAGCGCGGATAGAGACTCGCCCGACAACCGCGAACCTGCCAAGGTCCATCCGGTAATACCAGATCTTTCTGATATAGTTGCTATATGGTTGCTATATGGATAGATGAGCCAACAATGAAGTAATCATTTAGAAATATTGTTTTACCTTTGAATACACCGCCGGTGCACCAGCCGACGGCCCGCATGCCAGGTCTGAGGATCATGATGCCAAGAACCGGGGCAGCCGGACCGGTGAGTAGTTGCACCCTGAGATATTTATCGTGAATTCACCTGATTGCACACGGGGATCTCTCTTGCTAGAATGCGCCCAACTCAGGACAGGACGTGTATCCGAGGCGGCTGGAGGGGTAACCAGCCGCCTCTCTCCTTTTCGAGACGGTTTTTCCTTGGCTCGCGCCGACGCGGGCTCCTACCGTAAGCGGCGCCGAGTACAATGGGTTCGTTTGGGGTTCAATAGGCTGGCAGCGAATATGAAACGAAACGTTTTACATGCTAAACACGCCGGTTGGCTGGCTTTCGCGCTCGCACCGGTTCTGATCTTATCGGCCTGCGGGCCAACCGCCGGACCGGACCCCGCTGCAGCCGCGCAACAGGAGGAAATCGAACGGCTTCGTGCCGAGAACCAGGCTCTGCCCCAGGCGCGCAGCGAGAACGAGGAAGTGCAGCGTCTTAACAAGGAGAACCAGGATTTGGCCAAGCTCAGGAGCCAGTACCAAGAGGCCTCGCGTTTGCGCCAGGAGAACGAGAAATTGCGCCAGCAGGCAGCAAAGATCGCCCCAACCGCCGGCGCCGCTCCCGCCCAGGGAGGGCTGCCGCCAAGCCCAAGCGGCGTGTTGGCCCCGGGTCAAGGCGCCGCCCAGGAAGAGCAAGCGCTGGTGGAAGTGGCCCAGGAACCGGGCGCTTTGAACGAAGGCGACGAAATCCTGGTCGAGCCCAAATACCTCAAGGCGCTGATGCCGGACTTCGACTGGGAGAACATGGAACGAAAGGAGCCTCTGGCCATCCGGTCGTTGCTCGAGAAGGACGGCGAGATGCTCACCAACGTCTCCCAGCTTAGCGAGTTCGGGATCACGAACTTCGTCGTCCGGCGCGCCCTTCCCGACACGAACGCCCCGCCGAAGCCCTAAGGCGAACCGCTCCTGGGGGAGAAGGGCGGCGCGAGATCTTGCCGATCTCGTTCCCATGCCGCGATGTCGGTCATGGAAGGCGCCCGCCAGACATAGGCGTTCTTTTCCATGTTGATGGCGATGATCAGGCGGTCGTCGGGGGAGAATTTCACGGAGTGGAAAAGGCCGCCTTCGCCGGCGAGGGTGGCGACTTCGTGTCGCGTCTCGACGTCCCACAGTTTGACCGCCTCCTTGCCGTAGCTAATCGTCGCCAGCCGTTCTCCGTCATGCGAAAACGCCACGCCATGGACCCCGAGGAGATGGCCGCGCACCACGTCCAAGAGCTTTTGCTGCTTGACGTCCCAAACATGCACGTTGCCATCGATGGACGAGGTCGCCAGCAGGCTCCCGTTGGGTGAGAAGGCCAAACCGGACACGCCCCAGTTCTGGGAGGCAGCCAAACTGGCTTGCAGGTTGCCGGTGAAGACATCACGGAGTTCCGTGGCCTCCATGGCACCGACAGCCAGGGTCTGTTGATCGGGACTCAGCTCGAACTGGGGTGGAAACCATCCCCCACCCTCGCCAAGGCGCCATTCGCTCTTGATCTGCCAGGACGCCGTGTCAAGCAGGCGCACGATCCCGCCCGAACCGGAAGTCACCAAGGTTCGCCCGTTGTCCACAAGGCCAATGGTGCCAAAGAAACCTCCAGGGGGCGGCCCGCCCGGACCGGGCCCGGGCGCGGGCCCCGGACGACGGCCGTGGCCGACATTTCCGGTCAAATTGGTGATCACCAGCCGCGTGGCCCAATCGAGCACGCGGAGGCCGCCTGAGCGTGTTCCGGCGTAAACTCGCGTGCCATCCGGCGAGAGCAGGATGCTGGCGACGTCGGAGCCCAGGTTCCCGATGACCTCATGCTGCTCCAGGAAATCGGGATTCCAAAGGCTGACAGACCCGTTGGTGTCGACGCTGAGCATGGCTTTGCCCCCCGGGAAGAACTCGAGGTTCATCACTCCGGCCGGCACGGTCTCGAACGGCGGTTTCGGTTTCAGAGCCTGGAGGTCCCAGCCAAAGAGGGTCCCGTCCTTGCAGCCGCTCAGGATGGTTTTGCCATCGGGGCTCACGGCCACCGCATAGATCTCCGACAGATGCCCCCGCAACGAGGCGAATGGCCGGCGTTCCGCCACATCCCAAATGCGAATCGATTGGTCCGCTCCCGCCGAGATCAGCCGGGTCCCATCCGGCGTGAAGGTCAGGGTGGCAATCCAGGATACATGCCCCGAAAGCTCTCCAAGCAAAACACCGTCCTTGGCGGAAAAGACCTTGATCGCCGTCGACGTGGCGGAAAAGGACGCGCCTGCCGCCAGCAACTCCCCGTCCGGCGAGAACGCCAACGCCAGACGGTCCCCATCGGGAGCCTTGATGCTGGTCTTGGCGTCGCCTGTTTCAACGTCGAAAATCTGGATGCCGCCCGCATGAGAGACGGCCAGCCATTTTGCGTCCGGGGAAAAAGCGGCGGTGTGCCGCTGACGCCGATCCTCCAACGGGACGACCTCGCGCGAGCGGACGGTTCGCGACGCGAGATCCCACGACCGGAGGGTGCCCTCGGGTCCGAACCCGAACAACCGGCTGTTATCCAGGCTGAACGCGAGCAATTCGATGTCTGATTCGGACGCGAGTTCCTCGCCGAACTCGCGGGTGGCGACGGTCCAAATCTTGATGGCCGTGCCGCGGCGGCCGCGCCCGGTTACCACGGCCAGGTGGGCGCCATCCCTTGAAAACGCAAAGGTGCCAAAGCCCCGGTTGGGGATGGAGGCAATCTCCCGGCGGGAGGTAAGATCCCAAAGCTTGATCGCCCCCGAGCGGTCGGCGGTCACGAGAAGCCGTCCGCTCGGACTGACAGCCATTCCACCGATGGGCGCAGCCTGCTGCTCGAGCGCGAACGCGGCGTCGCTCCGGGAAAGATTCCAGAAGTACCGCCATTCCCACTGCCGAAAATCACGCGGGGACCGGCCCCCTTCCGGCGCAGCTGGGTCATTTGCCGACGCGGTTCTTGCCGGCTCCGCCGGGCGGTGCCGCGAGAGGAGGTCGATAACACGCCCGTAATTGTTGGCAGCGAGCGCCTGTTGCACCAGGTTCATGTCCGACGTGTAGGCGCGGCGCAAGGCCACCAGGCGTTCGTGGTCGGCGTCTTTCCGGTGCGTCTCGGCATTCTGGCGCGCCAGTTCGGCATCGGCACGCATGCGGGCCTGCTCCCGCTCCGCCCGCTTGGCGCGGACCGCCAGCCAAGTGCTAAGCACCAGCGCGGCGACCAGGGTCACGGCCACCGCGGCGCTGGCGGTCACCATCACCCGGTTGCGGCGGATGAATTTCTGGATGCGGTAAGCGGTGCTCGGAGAGCGCGCGAGCACCGGCTCGTTCTTGAGGTAACGGTCGATATCGGCGGCGAGGGCGCTGGCGGTGGGGTATCGGCGGGTGCGATCCTTTTCCAGGCACTTCATGACGATCCAGTCCAGGTCGCCCTTGACCACCTGGACGAGTGCAGGAACAGCGATCTGGCGCGAGCGCGTGAGGGTATTAGCCGCCGCCACGCCCATGGTGCTCAAGCGGGTCGAAGGCCGCTGGGGTTCTTCTTCGCGGATAATGCGCCGCATTTCGTCCAAACCGGAGTCCAACAGGTGCTTCGGATCGAACGGAGTCTCGCCCGTCAGCAGTTCATACAGCAGGACCCCCAGGCTGTAGATGTCGGAGCGGGTGTCGATATCCAGGCCGCTCATTTCGGCTTGCTCGGGGCTGGTATAGGCCGGCGTCCCGATAAACGCCTGGAACTGGGTGAAGACCGTCTTGTCCGTGAGCCGTTGTTCAATGGCTTTGGCAATCCCGAAATCGATCACCTTCGGCACCGGCACGCCGTCATGCAGGGTGACAAGGATGTTCGACGGCTTGATATCGCGATGGATGACCGCCTTTTGGTGCGCGTGTTCGATCGCATGGCACACCTGCACGAACAGGTCCAGCCGTTCCACCGTCGACAGGTGGTTCTGATCGCAGTATTCCGTAATCCGGATTCCCCGCACCAGTTCCATGACAAAGAACGGGCGCCCGGTCTCGCTGGTGCCCGCGTCAAAGACCTTGGCGATATTCGGATGGTCCATGAGCGCGAGCGCCTGGCGCTCCGCTTCGAAGCGCGCGATGACGGTCTTGGTGTCCATGCCGGGCTTGATCACCTTGAGCGCGACCCGGCGGCGAACCGGCTCTTCTTGCTCCGCCATGAACACCGTGCCGCACGCCCCTTCGCCAATCTCCTGGAGAAGCTTGTAACGCCCGATCCGGTCGCCGGGCTTTTCGGCGTCCGCCGCGACGGCCGTGTCCGCCAGCGCGTGCAAGACCCCGGGTGCCGGTCCGGAACCGAGGGCAGGCGTCTCGAGGAACTGGTCGGTCTGGTGGTTCTGCAGCAAGGCCTCAACCGCCTTGCGCAGCGCCGCGTCGCCCTGGCACACCCGGTCAAGGTAGGCGGCGCGCTGTTCCGGCGTGGGCTGTTCCAGCGCGTCGAGAAAGACTTCCCGCTCACGCGCAGGGGAAGGAGATTGCCCATTCAACTCGGCCATAACCACATATTCAGGCGCCATTCCGAAGGCGCATCCGCCAGATTGCTGCGGTGCGCCACGGATGCAGGGGAAGTAAACGGGGTGGGCGCCCCCACCGCAAGCTTGCGCTGACGAAGGCGAACCGCGAGTCGCGTCCTTGTCGTGCCTTTCGACGTGAGTTGCCTTAAATGCGCTCAAAAGCTCCGGCTTGGCGACCAAGCCCCCGGGGGTTCCGAAATCTCGCAGCTCGCAGGCTCCTTGTGCCGCCATATCGATCACTCGCCATTCCCGTCGTGCGGTAGGTCCTGCCCTAAGCCAGCAGCACTCCATATCCATCCGCCGTCTGAAACCGCACCGGGATGGTTTGGCGATGCTTGCCATCCCGGGCGCTGAACACCGAGAAATGCAGGTGCGGCCCGGTTGAGTGGGCGGTATTTCCCGATAACCCAATGGTTTCACCCGTTTGAACCTGCTGCCCGACTCTCAAGTGGGTCCCATTCTGGAGCAGATGAACATATTGCCCCAGCGTCCCGTCCGAATGCTTGATCAAGAGGTAATTCGCGCCCCTCAGAACGCTGGAACCCAGATCGCTTTCTCGCTGGAACTCCAACTGACTCATCTCGATCCAACCCCTCCTTCACTTGATGAAAACTGACGTTTGTAAAGGCAGAAAACCGCATCGAACAAACAGGGAATCCCGGACGGACCGCTCATGGAAATTCCGCCCTCGCGGTGAACATCGGTTTGGCGCTGTTGCGATGGCGGCATAGCTCTAAGTGAATGATTCGGATATCAGTGCACGATCCAAGGACGGCAAGGCACGAATCGGCCTGACCCGGATCTCTTTTGATCCGCGGCAAGATGAAACCCGCCACAACCCCGACAAACGCCCCTCTCCGGAGGGTTTGCACCCACGAAAGCGGCGTCGGGGCGCCTCCTGTGCGCTTAATCCGGGTAACGACGCGGTCCCTCCGGTCATCACCCGTAGATCACCCGTAGATCACCCGTAGATCACCCGTAGATCACCCGTTCGCGAACGAGTGATCACCGAGTGATCACCGAGTGACGACCGTGTTTAGAGCGGATGGAAACAGGCGGGAACACGGGAGGAGCGAGGCGAGGGAAAGACCGAAGACCGAAGACCAAAGGTGCCGAAAGAAGTCCGAGTTCCGAATCCGAGCTCCGAACGGCTGCGGCGTGTGAGAGGCGGTTGCGGATAGCTGGGTAGTAGTTCTCAGGGCCGGTCGCTCCGTCGACCGCCGTTGGTTTGCTCTCTCTTTCTTCAAACATT
>CAZODO010000079.1:0-28816 GCA_964578605.1 uncultured Verrucomicrobiota bacterium
CCTCTCCGATGATCCTTCACACCCTGGCCCCTCAGAAAAAGCTGAGATGCGCACGAGCAACCGATTTGTCTTAGCTTGCCCTTGACGCGGTGCCGTGGAGAGCGAGAATAGGGCTCGCTCTTCACCCGTAGAGCACTTGCACGAATCACCCAGGCAAGGCGGTCGATGTACCATAAGGTTCTTGGTCAAAGGCCGTTGAAATCTCATGGTTTGTGAATACCCCCGAGGTGCCAGGACGTAAATGGACCGAAAGGCCCAGCCCAGGGCTGGCCGGTCTAAAGGATGGCGGCGGCGTGTTTGCGCAGTTCTTCGAGCGCAGCGCGGACGCCATTTTTCTTTTCGACCCGGAATTGGGCGTCTTCTCGGACTGCAACCAGGCCGCAGTGGATCTGCTTCGCTGCTCGAACAAGCACCGGATTATCAACCTGCGGCCGGAGGAGCTTGCTCCCCATCAGCAGCCCGACGGCACCCTTTCAAGGGACCGGGTCGCCACGATTTCTGCGAGGGTGAAGAAGCAGCGGAGCTTGCGCTTCGAGTGGTGGGCCCGGCGGTGCGACGGCCAGGAATTGCCGGTCGAAGTGCTCGCCACGGTTCTGAGCAATGAACCTCGCCCGGTGCACGTGCTGGTCTGGCGCGACATCACCGAGCGCAAGGAGGCCGAGTCCGCCCGGTGCCAGAGCGAAAAGGAAGCCCGCATTCGGCAATTGAACGCGGAGTTGGAGCAACGCATTGCGGAGAGGACCTACGCGCTGGTCGAGACGAATCAGCAGTTGCGCACCGAGATCCAGGAACGCCAGCGCACGGAGGCCTTGCTCAAAGAGAGCGAGGCCCAGGCACGGACGGTGGTGGAACACGCGCCGGATGCGATCGTCGTCTTTGATTTTGACACCGGGCGGTTTGCGGAGGTGAACCAGAACGCGGTCCGTCTGTACGGGCTGAGCCGCGACGAGTTGCTCCGGATCGGCCCGGGGGATGTGAGCCCCACGTTCCAGCCTGACGGGCGCCTGTCGCGGGACGCGGCGCGCCAGCGGCTTGAAGAAGCGCTTAACGGCGGCACGCCGGTGTTCGAGTGGTGGCACCGGGATGCCGGCGACAGGATTTTCCCTTGCGAGATTCGCCTGGTGCGATTGCCGGCGCAAGGCCGGCGGCTGGTTCGGGGGAGTGTGATCGACAACTCCGAGCGCCATCGGCAGGAACGAATCCAGCGAGCCATTTACGAGATTTCGGAATCCATTCACACGACCGGCGATCTGGACAGTCTTTACCGGCAGATTCACGCCACCATTCAAGGTTTGATGCTGGCCAGCAATTTCTACATCGCGCTTTACGATCCGGTCAGTGAGCTGTTCAGCTTCCCGTATTTCGTGGACGAAATGGATCCGCCTCCGCAACCGAGGAAGCTGACGACCGGCTTGACCAGCTCTGTTCTTAGGACCGGCAAGCCTTTGCTCGTCAATCGCCATTCTTCCATCCGGAAAGGGAGTTCAGGGATCGCGTTCCTCATCGAAGAAAGGCAGGAGATCCCGTACGAAGAAGTCGGGACCCCGGCCGCCGTTTGGCTGGGCGCGCCGTTGAACATCCAGGGCCAAACGATCGGGATCATGGCGGTTCAGGATTACCGGGAAGAGCAAGCCTATGGAGAGGAGGAGAAGCGGATTCTGACCTTCGTTGCGGAGCAAACGGCGCTGGCGATTGACCGGAAGCGGGCCGAGCAGGCCCTCCGGCGCCGCACGGAACAGGTGGCCCGCCACCGGGATGTTCTTCTGGAACTCGCGCAGCTCGACAAATCGGACTTTGCGGCCGCGTTGGAGCGGGTCTGCCGGTTGAGCGCCGAGTCTCTCGATGTGGCGCGGGTCGGGTTCTGGAAGCTGGAAGAGGACGAAAGCGGCTTGGCCCTCGTTTGCGAGTTGATGTATCTGAATGACGAAGGAGGGGTGAACCGCGCCGCTTCGGCGTTGCGTCTCCGTCAACAGGATTGCCCGCCTTACTTCGAGGGGCTTTCCGTCAAGCGGCCGGTTGCGGCAAGCCGGGCGTTGACGCATCCGGTCACTTCCGGGCTCGCCGAGAGTTACCTTAAACCGCTGAACATCGCGTCCATGCTCGATGTGCCCGTCTGGCTGCACGGACGTGTGATCGGGGTCCTTTGCCACGAACACGTGGGCGCCCCTCGGGAATGGACACCCGAGGAGATCGATTTCGCCTCGTCTCTCGCCACCATGGTCTCGCTGGCGCACGAAGCCGCCCAGAGAGCGCGCTCGGAAGAGGCCCTGCGCGAGTCCGAGGAGAAGTTTCGGGCGCTGTTCGAAGCCAGCAGCCACGGCGTGATGCTCCACGATCGGGAGAAGTACCTCGAGGTGAACCCCGCGGCCCTGCGGATTCTGAGATACGATCGAGCCGAAGACCTGATTGGCCGTCATCCCGCGGAGACGTCCGCACCCATCCAGCCGAACGGCGAGCCAGCCGAGGTGCTTGCCCGCCGCCATATCGAAGCCTGCATCGAGAAAGGCCACGAGCGGTTCGAATGGGTCGCCCGCAGTCCCCGGGGGGAGGACGTTCCCATCGAGGTCTTCCTTACCCGCATTCCGATGGGGGGCCACCACATCATCCAGGCGGTCATTAACGATATTACCGACCGAAAGAACGCGGAGGCGGAACTGCTTCGCGCTCTGGCCCGGGAAAAGGAGTTGGGGCAGCTAAAGAGCAACTTTGTTTCCATGGTCTCCCACGAATTCCGCACGCCGCTGGGCATCATTATGTCGTCGGCGGAGATTCTGCAGGATTACCTGGAGCAGCTCGATAAGGACGAGCGCCAGCGTCATTTGCAGTCCATCGCGAAGAACACGCGTCGCATGGCGGATTTGATGGAGGAAGTCCTGCTGCTGGGGAAGTTCGAGGCCGGCAGGATGGACTGCCAGACAGCGCCCCTGGATATGGCGGCGTTTGCCCGGAGGCTCGTGGACGAGATGCTCTCGGCGACGGACCGCCGGTGCCCGATCGAACTCGATACCCCCAGTCCGCTTGAAACCCAGGCTGACGAGCGCTTGCTCAGGCACATCTTCACCAACCTCTTGAGTAACGCGGTCAAGTACTCGGAGCCGGGGCACCCGGTGCGGATAACCCTTTTCCCGGAGGGTGCTGAGTTGGTCTGCACCTTCCAGGACCAGGGAATTGGGATTCCGCCTGGGGATGTTGAATGGCTTTTCAAGGCGTTCCACCGGGGACGGAACGTCGGGCAGCGGCCCGGTTCGGGCCTCGGCCTCGTGATCGTCAAGCGCAGTGTGGAACTGCACCGCGGACGGATTCGAGTGGATAGCAAAGTGGGCGTTGGCACGACCGTGACCGTCCGGTTGCCCGTGTGTGCGCAATCCAAGTGAGGTTTTATGGCAAGAATCCTGATTATCGAAGACGAGCCGGAGATGCGGCGGAACCTGCTCACCATCCTCAAGATGGAGAAGTTTAGCGCCACCGGTGCCGAGAACGGCAAAGTCGGAATCGCTCTCGCCAAACGGGAAAAGCCTGACCTGATTCTCTGCGATGTCATGATGCCAGAGATGGACGGCTACGACGTCCTCCAGGCCCTGCGTCAAGACCCGGCCACCGTCACGACGCCGTTCATCTTCCTCACCGCAAAAGGGGAGAAACCGGATGTGCGCGCGGGCATGAATCTCGGTGCCGACGATTACCTGACGAAGCCCGTGGCCAAGGCCGATCTCCTCGGCGCCATCGCAGCCCGCCTCCAGCGCCGGGATCAGCAGGCCCAGCAAGAGTTCAAACCCAACTTCTCCTCCTACGAACCGTTGCTTTCCCTGGGGCTCACACCGCGCGTTGCCGAAGTCCTGCTGTGGGTCGCCCAAGGCAAAACAAACGCGGATATCGCGACGATCCTCGGGATCAGCGAATCCACCGTCAAGAAGCACATGCTCGAGGTGTTCGAAAACCTCGGGGTCGAAACCCGCAGCGCCGCCACGCTGCGCGCGCTGGAAGTGCTCGGCTCGCCCGTCGCGCAGCGGTGAAGGGAGCCTCGATCTAAACCGTTTCCACTTTCGGGAGTTCCCGGTTCGCCAGCCCGCGCTCGGTTTGCTGGCGCCGAAAGGCTTCGTAAGCGGCCCGATATTCCGGGTACTTGATCCCCAGGATCGACGTGGCGAGCAGCGCGGCGTTGATCGCGCCTGGCTTGCCGATCGCCAGCGTCCCGACGGGCACTCCCCCGGGCATCTGCACCATGGACAACAGAGAATCCAGCCCCTGGAGCGCTTTCGATTCCATGGGGACACCCAGCACCGGCAGGGACGTCTTGGCTGCGACGACTCCCGCCAGATGCGCGGCCCCGCCTGCCGCCGCGATGATGACTTCCAGCCCCCGGCTTGCCGCTCCTGCCGCATAGTCGAACACAAGATCAGGGGTCCGGTGCGCCGACATCACTTGGACATCATAAGGCACGTGGAGAGTGTCCAACTGGACGGCAGCATGGCGCATCGTCTCCCAATCCGATTGACTGCCCATGATAATCCCGATCCGTGCTGCGGAGTTTGGTTGCTGTGCCATATCACTTTCCCCTAATTACGCACCGCCCGACCGGCACGTCGAGGCGGATCTTTTGCGGGCAGTCACTTCGACGCAAAAATATCCCGGCGAGGTTGACAACGGTGCGGCGGGAGGCTGGAATTCTCCCGTAACGCTGAACTATGGAAGGCGACTTTCTTAAGAAGCTCGAACACGTTTTGGCCGGGAAGAGGGCCATCCCATCCTGGCTCCAGGATCTTTTGGTGGCTGGTCCTCGACTCGAGAAGTGGACCCCGCCGGAAAGGCGAGCGAACCGGGTGCTCGTGACCGAGTTCCTCGCGCGTTGGCTGAAGGATGCCGGGCTCTCCCAGGAGGAGTGTCTGGAATGGCTCGATCCCTACTCTCTCGAGGTGCTGGCCCAATACTCCAGAAGCGGCCGGTCCGCCATCCGCCACGGGACCAAGGCGAACGTCCGCTGGGTGTATAAGAGCGATTTTGTGTTCGATTTCGAGGCCATCGCGCGCGAGGTCGCTGGCAATCCGCTCGGAGAGGTCGCCGCTTACATGCCCATTCTCGAGCGATGGAACGACCTTCAATGGCAGGCCAAGGAAGACAAGCGCCGATCTTACGTCCCGCCCGTTTTCCAGCCGATCATCCCTTGCAAGGTTAGGCACCGTGAGCAGTTTCTGAAGGCCATGGAGATCGTGAAGGAAAAGAAGCGCGAAGGCATGAAACCCGGCAAGATCGTCGAGTTGCTCAACGAGCAGGGCTATCTGACCCGGACCGGGCGCAAATGGACCCTGGGGACGCTCAGCCAGTCATTGCACGATGTCACGCCTCTGCGGTGCTTTCAGGATCCGCCTCCGGTTCCTTGAGGCCGCTCACGCCACCATCACTGGGCTTGAACCGCCCGCAGGGTGCCGGTCTGCGGGTTGTACTCCCAGCGCATGCCCGCCGGCGGCGGAGGAATGGCAGGAAGGTACTGGTCGGTCACGAGTTCGTTGAGGTCTTTAGGGAACCGGTCTTCCTGCGCGTAGAAGAGCTGGACAGCCTGGTTGAGCGAAGCGGCATCCACCGTCTTTTCCGCGACCCTTTTGGCTTTGCCAACGGCTCCCAGGTAATCCGCGGGCGCTGTCACAGGATTGCCGCTGGCGCTCTCAACTGCCGGAGGGGGAGATGTCTCTTGCTTGGAACAGCCTGCCAGGACGAGCAGGGCTGCCGCAAGCCCGAGGGCGGACGTTTTCATGCGCGTAATCTACTTTGTGGGGCACAAAAACCAAGTTCTTCTTGGAACCTCGCGGCGCCAAAGGCCGTGCCGGGGCTCGCAACCGTTCATTCCAGACGGCTGCCGACAAGCTGCGGATAGAGCACAAGGATCGAATCGGCCACATAAACGGCAATGGCCGTCCAGCAAAGGGCGAAGCTGACAAGCTTGACTGCGTCGAGTGCCTCTCCGAAAAGGAACGTTGCGACCAGGAACTGCAGCGTGGGGCCGACGTATTGGAGAAAGCCAAGGGTGGAAAGCCTCAGGCGCCGCAAAGCGGCTCCAAAGAAGAGCAGGGGCACGGCCGTGATGATCCCCGAGAGGGAAAGCAGCCCCAATGTTCCAGTCGTCTTCACCTGCATGGGCAGCATTGCCAAGGCCGCTACGGCAAACGGCACCAGCACGGCGGATTCGATCAATAATCCGTGCAAGGAGTTGATATCCACCTTTTTCCTCACCAGTCCGTACACGCCGAAGGTCGCCGCGAGGGAAACGGCAATCCACGGGAACCCCGCACCCTTCCACGCCATGTTCCCAACGGCGCACCCGGCGATCCACACCGCAACCCATTGGAGGCGCCGGAGGCGTTCCCGCAGGAAAAACACGCCCAAAGCCACCGAGAAGAGCGGATTGATGAAATAGCCGAGACTTGCTTGAAGCACCTGCTTGCTGGAAACGGCGTAAATGAAGATCAGCCAGTTCGCCGCAATCAGCATCGCGCCCGCAAGGAGAAAGGCGAACTTCCGGCGCACCCGCACGGCGGCCATGACCGGTCCCCATTCGCGGCAGACGGACACCACGATCGCCATGAACGCCGCCGACCAGACAATTCGGTGGCAGAGCACAATGAGCGGCGGCACGTGGGCTACCGCCCGGAAGTAGACCGGGATGAATCCCCAAATGGTGTAAGCCGCCAGCCCATAGGCCAAGCCTGTTCGGGACCTTGCGGCCCCCGGCGGGGCGCCGGTGGGGCCTGGGGTTGCATCCTGGCGGTGGTCCTCTTGCACCGGCGGAGCGTATCAGAAGCTCGCCAGAGCGCAAACGCACGGCGCACAACGCGCTTTCGCTCCCCGCCAGCAGCAGGCTGGGCCGCCAGGGCCGACTCCCCGGGGATTAAGGGACACCTCAGACGCCAGGGAGCCGCCTTAGTTGCGTTCCGGGTACACGAGGTTGTAGTGGCCGTTCATCATGAGCGCCTGGTCAAACAGCGGTGAGGGCGCCGAGTTGCCAGCGGTTTCGCAAGCCGTCAACAGCAGGCCGATCAACATCAGGGGGCAAACCAGCCTTAATGCGGTTCGCATTGTCAACCTTCTCTTTCTTAACCTAATCCAAATTCGTCAGTCAGAAAATTCAAGGACAGGTTCTCTCAACGCCGCTCAGGCGTCGATGCAGGTTTGGGACAAGGACCTACAGAAAAGGGACATGGCGGCGCACCCGCGCTCACGCGCCCGTTCCGATCCGGCGTGCCATCAAACGGGGTCGGCCGTGCGTCAGTCCGCCAGTTGATTCTGGCGGAGCAAATGTTGCAATGATTCTGCGTAATTGCGGGAGGTTGGCCCCATGCCAAACGTGCGACAGGAGCGCTCCAATCGGGATAAAATGGCTTCGTACTCGCCCCTGCTAAGCGGCCGCGTCCCGAGCATCAGCGCCGCCGCCCGCCACATGTAATCGTGAAGGAACCCCTGGCTGCGGCCATCGGGGTGGCGCCGCATCTGAGAGTAGATCTCCTTCATCTCCTCGTCCCGGGGCGGACCAAAGATATTGCTGATTTCGATCACATGCGTTTCGAGGATCATGACCTCCGGTGAGTAAAGATCCGGGACGTCACTGACTCGGGGGGCTTCTTTGTCGCCTCGGAAGAGGGATGCGAGCGACTCCGGGACCCAGACGCAGAAATTCTTGCCGTCCGTAAGATAAAGAACGTTGCGTTCTACCGGATTCGGCACCGGCTTGGGGTTCTTTTCCGGGTCCTTGACGGGGACAGCTGCACGAAGGACTGCCTTCAAATCCAGTGGATGCTCCTCCAACTCCTGGCGGAGGCTCGGAACGAACTGTTCGATGTCGAAAACCATTGCTTTGCTCATGGCACCTTCGTTGTTCCGGAGTTCAACCGGATCTCAGCTCAAAGTCAATCGGACTCCGCGGATAATCTCACCGCTCTTGGTGGCTGGGTTAACCTCGAGGGCAGCCGCAGGAGGGCATCTCCGCCCACGGCGTCAGGGTCCCAACCGCTTGTAATAGATCACCCGGTCATCCCCAATGTCGTAAAAGTCGGGCAAGCTGGCCCCAAACTCGCAGCCCACTCGCAAATAGAACGCCCGGCTCCCCGCGTAGGAAGGCTTGGAGGATGTCTCAATCACCAGCAACCGCCCCCCTCGCGCTCGGATCTCCCGCTCGACAAAGTCGAAGATCACCCGGCCGAAACCCCGGCGCATTTGGTCCGCGCGGGTCGCCAGCCAGTAGAGATCGTAGGTGAACCGCGTCATGGGATTGCGGCCAAAGCAGGCGTAAGCCTTGATGGCGCCGTCCGCCTCGAGCACGTAAGGGAGGTAATCCTGCTGGTCCGGCTTGGCAAGGGCGGTGTCCACCAACTCCATCGCCACATCCAGCTCGTGCGGCTGAAAGGCCGCCGTGCTTGCCAGCAGGTCCAGAATGGGCTGGCGATCCGCCGCCGTGATTCGCCGGATGGGGGTCATGGCTTCTTCTTCTCCAGTGCCAACCGCACGATCATTCCCAGCAATTCACCATACGGCATTCCCGCGGTTTCCGCTGCGCGTGCCAGGCCCATGCCCGGCGCCAAATCCGGGTTCGGGTTGACATCGAGCAGTTGCGGGGTCCCGCGCCGATCCAGCCGGAAGTCGAGCCGCGCATAGCCCTTCAACCCGAAGAGCGCCGCCGCTTGAACGGTCAGCCGTTCCAGTTCCTTCAAGGGCCCCTTTTCCACCCCGGCCGGATACACGGCCTCCACGGCAGCGTAGGAAGGGTGCTCGACATTCCACTTCGCGTCGAAGGTGCAGATTCGCCAGCGCGGGCTGTGATACACGTACTCGCCCGGCGGCAGCACGCGATAAGGCGCCGCCGCCGTGCCGTTCCCCACGACCGAGACGTTGAATTCTCTCCCCCCAACGAACTCCTCGACCAACGCCGGCTGCCCCTGATCCTTGAGCAGTCTCGCGACGCCGCGCCGCAATTGGGCGAAGTTCTTGACGACGCTCTCCTCGGTAATGCCGAACGAGCCGTCCTCGCAGAGCGGTTTCACCACCAAAGGGAACGCCAGGGGCAGGCGCGCCGGCGGCACCCGGCTGAAAACGCGCGCCTGCGGCGTGGGGATGCCATTGGCCGCCAGCAATTGCTTGGCAAGCGCTTTGTTCTTGCAGAGCGCCAGGGCCAGCGGACCGCTCCCCGTGTAGGGCACAGCAAGCAACTCCAGGAACGCCGCCGCGTCGGCTTCCCGCTCGTACGAACCCATCGGGGCTTCCGCCAGGTTGAAAACCACGTCCGGCCGAAACGCCTTCACGCTGGCGCATAGCCCCGCCACGCTGCGGAAAGGCCAGGCGCGGACGCAATAGCCGCCCGCCTCGAGCGCTTTCTGAACCGCCCGCGCGTTCTCGGTCAGGTCCTCGGCTGCCTTCACGTCCTCGGGCAGTGCCTTGGATTTCGGAACGGTGGTGTAAAGGATTCCGACTCGTGCGGAGTGGGGACGCGATCTCGAACCCGGATTCGTCATAGCCGGATGCGCCCTCAGGCTGCGGGAGCGGGGGCAGATCCGCTTGCGGAACAGGGAGCCCAATTTCTCATGTGGCGAGGATCGTGCCTGAGGGTGGGCGGGTCAGCAAGCGCGATGAATTCGGGGCAAGTTGGGTGACCTTCTGCCGTTCCTCCGATCTAAACACATGCTAAACGCACGCTAAGCGCACGCTAAGCGCACGCGGACATGAGTTTACAATGTGTTTATCATGAGTTTGTCTTGAGTGTAAACCGAACCCAGCGCGGTCCTAACTCGGTTCGCGCTCCAAACCAAACCGCGTCCAAATCCTGCCCATCCCGGGTCCGCCAAGGTATCACCCTTGATTTGAAGAAACACCTCGTTAGAATCTGCGCATAGGACGTTCGAAATGAGCCCGATTTTTGTATGAAGCTTCTTCCGAGCAAGAACGAGTTGGCCCAGAGACTCCATGATTACCCAATGCTTCGGCTGCTTCTGTTCGAGAAGTGGTTCCGCGTGGCCATCGCCGCCTTCCTTTTGCTCCTGATCTTCCTCGCGTTGTTCCTGCCGAAAATCTGGCGCACCTCGGACGCGGATCTCCTCCCGGTCGTCAAAGTGAGCGGGTTGGACCTGGTCCAGGCCTGGTCCCTGAGAAGGACGGCAGAGAAGGCGGTGGCCGCGGGCAATTACGACGAGGCGCATTATGCCTGGCAGGCGGCTCTGGCGAACAACCGGGCCGATGCCGACTTGGTGCGCGGCGCGCTGCACACGCTTTTGGCGGATCCCAAGCGCGAGGCCCGTGCGGCGCAGGCCGCGCAGGAGGCTTTTTGGCTGATCAAGTTGACCAAGACCAACATCACCGACCTGGAACTGGCGGGCCGGGTGCTTTCAGAGTTCGACCTGAACGAAGCCCTGCGTTTCGTGCTGGGTCCACACCGGAGCAAGCTCACGCCCCCGCTCGCGGCGGCGTATTTGAAGGCGCTGTTCAAGGACGGGCAGATTGCGGAGTTTGGCGCCCGGTGGAACGAACTGAGCGCCCGCGTTCAGGAGGATCCGGAACTCCAGTTGTACCGGGCCGCCTACCTGGCCGGGTGGGGGCCGCCCGGGACGATCACTGACGCCCGCCAAAAGCTCGAAGCCGCACTGCAGGATCCCGCTCGCCGCGTCCTGGCCAACCGGCTGAAACTGGCCGTCAGCGCCCGCGAACTGAAAACGGATGACTACGGGCAGGCGCTGAAAACCCTGCAGGATTGGCGGGCCGATCAGGCCGCGGACCACACGGTTTATTGGATTCTGCTGGACATGTCAGGGCGGGGCGAAGAAGCCAGGCGCCTGGCGAAAGAATATTCTGAACCGCCCTTGACCGCGCGCGACGTGGTGGGGTTGGCGGAAGCCTATTCACGGCTGGGGATGCGGGACGAGGCGCTGGCGCTTTTGCAGCAGAACGCCCAGCGCTTTGAGCGGTCGGTCTTGTTCTGGGTCACCTATGCGGAGCATCTCGCCGAAGCCAAGCGCTGGGACGACCTCCGCAAGGTCGCCATGCAAATGCGAAGCGTGGATGGCATTCGCGATCAATTGGGCGGCTATAGCTATTTCCTCGAAGGGCGCGCCGAGCTGATCGTGGGCCGCGGCCCCACGGCAGATGCCGCCTTCGACAAGGCGGCGGAGAGCGAGTTTCCGTTCGCCAGCATCGGGTTCAAAGTGGCCAATCAGTTGGTGGAATATGGGCGGGCGGCGGCGGCAAAAAAGGTCTTGGCGCAGCTCGAAGGCGACCTGAAAAGCGACGCGTCCTACTGGTATCTGACCTTCAACGTCGCCGACCAGTTGAAGGATGCCGAATTGCTGACCCGCGCGGCAAGCCGAGGCTACGAACTGTCTCCCAACAGCCCGGTGGCCGCCAATAATTACGCGGCGGCCATGATCATCAGCCGGGAGGAGCCCCAGGAGATCATCAAGCTGACCCTCGAACTCTACGCCCAAAACCCGAATTCGCTTCACGCGGTGGTCAATCATAGCGCTGCGCTCCTCCTGAACGGGCGCGCCGCCGAGGCGGAAGCGTTGCTTGGCCGCGTCCGGACCAACGGGTTGAATCGCACGCAGCTCACACTTTATAACCTGGATCAGTTCGAGATCCTGGTTCAGCTCCGGCGGTTCGAACAGGCCTGGGCGGTCAGCGACCTTATCGACGCCAACCTGCTCTATCCTTCGCAACGCAAATGGCTCGAAGGGGCACGCGCGAAACTCCCGCCCCGGGAGAAGTCGGGATAGGGAAGCGTGCCGTGATCCGCCTTGCTCTGTTCGATATCGACGGCACCCTGATCCGGACGGGAGGTGCGGGAGTGCAGGCTTTCGCGCGCACTTTTGCCATGGTGTTCGGGGTCGAGGACGCCACGCGCGGCATCACGTTCGCGGGCCGCACGGACTCTTCCCTGGTCCGGGAATGTTTCCGGAAGCACGGGATTCCCGAGACGGCTGTCAACGTTCAGGCGTTCTTCGACACCTACGTCTTTCTCCTCGAACACCGGTTGACGCAGACCCACGGAGGACCCTGCTCCGGCGTGCTCGAGTTC
Organism: uncultured Verrucomicrobiota bacterium; assembly: GCA_964578605.1. GTDB lineage: Bacteria > Verrucomicrobiota > Verrucomicrobiia > Limisphaerales > SIBE01 > JAXMHN01. Next base: position 12,044 of record CAZODO010000079.1, read on the forward strand.
CTTGAGGGACTGCGCGCGCTCCCGGTTCCGCCCATCGTCGGGCTCTTGACCGGCAACATTCGCTTGGGCGCGGAAATCAAGCTGCGGCACTTCGGCCTCTGGGACTTCTTCCAGACCGGCGCGTTTGGAGATGATCACGAGGATCGGAACCACCTGGCAGCGATCGCGCAGCGGCGCGGCGTGGAACTCCTGGGGGACGACAACTTGACGGGGAATGAAATCCTTGTGGTTGGCGATACGCCGCTGGATATCGCGTGCGCAAACGCCATCCGCGCTCGCATGCTGGCGGTGGGCACCGGCGGGTATGATTGCGAGGTCCTCCGGGCCTGTTCGCCAACGCCAGCCTGGGTGGTGAACGACCTTCGCGCACTCAGCGCGCACGAAGTGTGCCTCGCCCCCGCGCGCGTCTAGTGGCAGTGCGGCACGCCTGATTTGCAGCAACCGCACGAGCCGGCGTCCCTGCCGCAAGGCGTTTCACCACGGGGCATCGCGTCTCCCGAACTCGAGGCGAACACCGACAGTTTCTTCGAAAGCTTCTTCGATCCGCAATGCGGACACGCCGTGCCTTCCCAGCGCGTCGACCGCACCAGAACCTCGCTGTCTGCCCCGCATTTCCCGCAGTGAAACTCGTAAATCGGCATGCGAAAGAGAGTAGCCGGGCCGCTCGAAATCACAATCAGAATGACACGATTCGGCGGTTTGACCGAAGCGCAACCGCTCCACTAGGAGCACGCGCAACCCGCCGAAGATTGGACGGTCGACAGGCGCTGGGCACGCCCGCCGGAGCGCATGGAAATGCCCTCGGTTTTCGCCTGTCCAAAAGGGAAAACACGCGTTCGGAACACGCGCCAAGCTATTTTCTGTGGTCGATTTGCAAAACGATTCACGCGAGTTAACTTCCTGCATGGCCGACCCGAAAAAGAAGTCGATACCACCGACCGGCATCAACAGAAACTCGGCTGGTGCTTCTGAAAGCCAGTCCCCGTTGAGTGATCTGCTCTCCCGGGAAGAGTTGGACACGCTCTCCACCTTGCAGTTGGTGGACCTGATCGTCAGCAAGCTGCCACCGCGCCATCCTTCCATCCTGGATGTGGTCTATCTCCGCGAGCGTATTGCCGGCATGGAGGAGATGAATTTCCAGGCCCAGGAAGCGATCGAGAAACTGGACGCGATCGTCGAAAAGCTCCGTTCTCCCGCCTTCCGCGTGGGAACCTTCATCATGCCGGTGGAACCGGACAAGGCGCACGTGTGCATGGGCGGCAACGATTATGTTTGCCGGGTGGATCCGCAGATTCCGTTGTCGAGTTTGCAGGTCGGCCAGCGCGTCTTGTGCAACGAGGCGTTTGCCGTGGTGCAAGCGTTGGGCTTCGATCGCAACGGACCGATCGTGCGCATCGATGAATTGCTCTCGGACGGCCGCCTGCGCATCGGGCAGGAAAGCGGCCTGATGTCGCTCGTCCTGCTCCGGTCCGCGCTCCTGGCCAAAGAGAAACTGAAACCCGGCCTTGAAATCCGGTTGGACGTGAACCAGCGGGTGGCCCTTGAAGTGGTGGGCATGGGGAAACGGGTCGACCGCTCGCTGGAAACCGTGACGGAGTTGCCTTGGTCGTCCATCGGCGGCCAGGACGAAGCCGTTCAGGCCATCCGCGACACGATTGAACTGCCTTTCCTCCATAAGGACCTGTTCAAGCGGTTTCAGCACAACGTGCCCAAGGGATTCCTGCTCTATGGGCCGCCGGGATGCGGCAAAACCCTTCTTGGCAAAGCGACCGCCTATAATCTCCGCCGCCAAATTCAGGAAGAGACCGGGGTCGATCACCCCGAGTTCTTCCTCCATGTCAAGGGTCCGGAAATTCTGAACATGTGGGTCGGGGAGTCGGAACGCCAAGTCCGTGATCTGTTCATCCAGTGCCGCGAGCGCGCCAGCGAAGGCGCCCTCTCGTTCCTGTTCATCGACGAGGCGGAGTCGATCCTGGGGACGCGGCGCGCCGGCCGTTACCATAGCATCCTGAGCACCCTCGTGCCGATGTTCTGCACGGAGATGGACGGGTTGGAGCCGCTGCAGAACGTGGTGGTCATTCTCGCTTCCAACCGCGCCGACCTGATCGATCCGGCCATCCTGCGCCCAGGGCGTATCGACCGAAAGATCAAGGTGCATCGGCCGGATCGCGCGGGTGTGCAAACGATCTTCGAGATTTACCTCCCGGATACCTTGCCGCTGGCGGAGCCGAAAGCGGACCTCGCGGCTGCGGTAACTGAGGCCCAGTTCGCGCGCGCGCCAGAGAACCAGTTCCTGGAAGTGGTCTACCGAAGCGGCAAGAAGGACGTCCTTTACCGGGGAGACCTGTCGAGCGGTGCTATCGTGGCCGCAATCGTCGAACGGGCGAAGGCGCTGGCGATCAAACGGTCTATTCAGACCCAGGAGGAAACCGTCCTGACCCGCGATGACCTTATCCAGGCCATGCGCGCCGAGTACCAGGAAAACGATCTGTTCCCCACGACCGATGTCACCGAGGACTGGATGAAGCTTACCGACTTCGATCCGGACAACGTGATCCGTCTTGGGCCGGTTCGCCCTCGCAAGCAAGAGACCGTCGGCGGAGGTATTGTTTGATCTCAAGACCCTGCCGCCCGTTGCGCGGCGCTTCTTTCGGAATGCGGTGCGATAGCGATCGAAGCTGCCTCCCCAAGCGTTTGCCCTAAATGGAGATTGCCGGCATGACTTCGCCTGCCATCCAATTCGGTCTCGAGACGGAATTCGGGATTTCGCGGGACGGGACGGATGAGATTGACGTGGTCGCGGAATCCATCGCGCTCGTCCGCAGCGCCACCGAGCCCGGCGTTTGGATGTGCTGGGACTACGAAAGCGAGGACCCGCACGCGGACATGCGCGGATTTCGCGTCCGGGAACTGCGCCAGGACTCCGACGAAGCGAATTACTTCGCTCAGGACGCCGAACGGGAACTGAGTTTTGTCGAGATCAAGAGCGACCTCGTCTTGGGCAACGGGGCCCGGTTCTACAATGACCACGCGCACCCGGAATATTGCACCCCCGAGTGCCAGTCGCCGAGCGAGTTGGTGCTGCACGACCGCGCGGGCGAACGGATCCTGATGGCGTGCGCCCAGCACCTCTCCGAACAGCGGAAGATCCAGGTTCGGATCTACAAGAACAACACGGACTTTCTCGGGCACAGCTATGGATGTCACGAGAACTATCTTCTGCCGCGGTCGCTCCCTTGGGAATTCTTGGCTCAAGGAATGCAGGCTTTCCTGGTGACGCGCCAGATTGTCGCGGGCGCCGGCAAGTTCGCCATCGAGGCGGAGGATAGGTTCGTCTCGCCAGGCTTCCAGCTATCACAGCGAAGCGACTTCTTTAGCGAGCTGCAGAGTGTCGATACCATGCAGCGCAGGCCCATTATCAACACCCGTGACGAACCCCATGCCAATCCGAAGCTTTACCGGCGCTTCCACGTCATTTTGGGCGATGCCAACATGTCGCCCTTTTCCACTTGGTTGAAGGTCGGAACGACGGCGCTCACGCTGGAAGCCCTGGTGCGCGATCCGAAGCGGGGCTATCCGAAGCTGGCGGACCCGTTGGCGGCCCTGGTCGCGATTTCGCGCGACCCGAAGTTCCGTTGGGAGACTCAGCTCGAAGGCAAACACGCCGCGACGGGAATCGAAATCCAGCGGACTTATCTCCAGGCGGTCAAGGAGCTGTGCGATCTGTCGAGTCCGGAAAAGGCACAATTGGTTGCGGAGTGGCAGCGCGTCCTGACGGACCTGGAGAGCGATTACCTGCGATGCCGAGACCGTCTGGATTGGGTTGCCAAGTTGGCGATGATTCGCGAGTTCCAGGCCGCCCAGACCCTGGCCGATGATGATCCGTGGCTCCGCAGCTTCGATCTCGAATACCACCGGCTGGACTTCGGGGAAGGGCTTTACTACGGGCTGGAGCAGTCCGGCGCGATGCGTGGTGTTCCGCAGGAATCCGCGGTGCGCGATGCGATCAAGCACCCGCCTTTCTCGCGCGCTTACGTTCGCGGCAAGTGCATCCAGAAGTTCGCGCACTCTGTCACTTCAGCGCAATGGGATCACATCACGCTTCAGGGCAGCGGCAGTCCAGTGAAGATTTCGTTGCTCGATCTGTTCGCTCCCGACGAGATCTTGAAGTATGCTAAGACCGTAAATGCGGCGCGTTCACCCGAGGATTTGCGCAGCATTGCAACCGTGGCAACTTAACAGACAACAATTATGCCAGACCAAGCTCAAAAACAGCGTCCCTTGACGCCCGCGCCGGGTGGCGGTGGGGACGGACCCGCGGCACCCAAAGTCGACAAGCCCAACGTCGAGGAACTCATGAAGCGGATGCGCAAGGTCGATCCTGATCAAGCGAAACGTTACCGGCAGCGCACAGGCCAATGAGCGAACCGTCACGGATCGCGGGGGATTTCGTCTCATTGCTTGCTGGCCAGCGCATCGCGCCCTTGAGCGTCGAACCGCTGCCAAGTGCGCCGGGCCATGCTCCCGTTCCCGTCCAGACCCAGGCCACCACCGTCTTCGCCTTCCATTATCAAGAGGGGGTGCTGATGGCGGGTGATCGGCGCGCAACGGCCGGCAATATCATTGTAACGGACCGCGTCGACAAAGTGATCGAAATCGACGCGACATCATTGCTTGCCATTGCCGGGGTGCCGGCGACGGCGTTCGAGATGGCGCGCGTTTTGCAGACGTCGTTCGAATACTATCGTCGCAGCCAATTGCAGCCGCTGAGTTTGCCGGCCAAGGTTCGGGCGCTCGCGCGGCTTCTTCGCGAGAATCTCCCGATGACCATGCAAGGTGTCGGCGTCGTGATGCCGTTGTTCGCCGGGCTTGATTGCGCCGCGACCCCCGCCAGGCCGCAGATCTACTTTTACGATCCGCTGGGTGCGCAATTCCAAGCCGTGGGATACGCTGCGTCGGGTTCAGGGTCAGGGACGATTCGCAGCATCCTGAGTTTCCAGGAGCACTATGGCGACCCGCGGCCGTCGCAAATGAACCGGCAGCAGGCGGTTCAATTCGCTCTGCGTGTGCTCATGATTGCTTCGGAGTTCGACGCTGCGACTGGGGGGGTCAATCCCGAAACTCACACGTTTGCTACACTCAAGGTCTTGCGGCACTCCGGGGTGGAGACGATCGCCGCCGAACAGCAGGCTGACTATCTCAAGGCATGATTGAAGAACCCTATCGGTGGCTGGAGGCAATTGGGAATCGCCGTGAGTATGTTCGCGAGCAACTGAAAGGCGGGTCGCCTGTGTTTCTCGCAAGCCTGCGGGACGGCATTGTCTTTCTCGGTGTTGGCAGCGGCAACTCCAAGGTGTTCGAACTCTTCGATCGCCATGCCTTGGCGGGGCTCGGACATCCGGCCGATATCGAAAAGATCCGCCAGGCCGCCATCGACGCGGCGCATACGGAGGCGTTCACACGCGCGCCGGAGGACGTGAGTTTGCGGCGTCTGGTTGGGTTTGGGCTGAGCCCCCAGCTCAAGAACAATTTCGAACAGATCTTCAGCGCGCCCTTTCTGCTGGAATTGTTGCTGGGCGAAGTCGGGTGCGCGCCGGACCAGGATTTGCTCATCCGCCTTCATTTCGACGGCGGTTTTCAGTTGGTTACGAAAGGGGCGCTGGTGGCCGCGGGCAATCCCGAGACCGAGACCCTCACCCAGACCTGGCTCAACGAGACTCTGGCCGGCAAGAGCAGTCTCAAGGAAGTGACCGATACTTTCCTTCAAGCTTGGTGGGCGGTGCAGGAAAACAAGACGCTTGCCGAAACGACCGTGGCAGAGCGCCAAAACGGCTGGCGTTCTGCCGTCGAGAACCGGGTGGTGGAGATCGGGTGGCTGGCTCGCACGAGCCCGCGCCTGGCCCGATTCCAGATGCTTTCGTTGAAGGCCCTGGGCCTTTGAGGGCGGTCTTCGGGTGACGGTTGGTTCCCGCCTGGCGGCCACGCACTCGTTCCATCACAAATCCGTTTCATGCATTCGACGCGCCCACCGCGTCGCGCTAGATTGAGCCTATGGAGTCTAGCACTGGCGAATACGCTATTCTGCGCGCACTGACGCTATGAATCGCATTGTAGGCTTGGAAACCGAGTATGGCTGCCTGACCAACGATCCCTCGGGGCCGCCAAGCGCCGTAGGCAGGGTGCGCAACTGGATCTTCGATCGGGCACGCTTCGGGCTTCCGGACATGCACCAGCGCGACTGGGATGAGCCTGCCGGGAACGGGGGGTTTCTCTTCAATGGCGGGCGGGCCTACGTCGATATGGGTCACCTGGAATACTGCACGCCCGAATGCCTGTCTCTCATCGACGTGCTCCGGTACGACCGCGCCGGCGACGCCATTCTTGTGCAAGCCGTGAAAGAGTTGCGTCTGGCGGACCAGGTGAGCTTCATTCGCAATAACATTGATCATTACTCCGGCGCCACCTTTGGTTGCCATGAGAATTATCTCGTGCGCCGATCCGCGCCTCTGACGGAGGCGAACGTTCTCTCCTTGCTTGCTTTCCTGACGCTGCGCCAGCTTTACGTCGGAGCAGGCCGCGTCGGCGCCACCCCGGGCGCGGAGCTTCGCGGCGACCTCGTTCGCCCCGGGGCCGACAACCATTTCCAGATCAGCCAGCGGGCGGATTACATCAACAACGACCTGTTCGAGTGGGTGCAGTTCAACCGGGCCATCATCAACACCCGCGACGAACCCCTCGCCGACGCCCGCAAATACCGCCGCCTCCATCTGCTGCACGGCGATACCAGTGTGCTGCCGGCCACGCTCCTGCTTAAAGTCGGCACCACGTCCCTGGTCCTGGACCTTCTGGAGATGGACCGGATGCCGCGCATGGTGCTCGCCGATGCGGTGCTCAGTTTCCGGGGCATGTCCCATCAGCCGGACGGCCCCTGGCTTGTCACCCTCGCGGACGGACGCGTCGAAAACGCGGTGGAGTTGCTCTTCCAGTTTTGCGAAGCCGCGCGCGCCGAGTTTAACGGCCGTGACGAAGAAACAAACATTCTCCTGGACGTCTGGCAGGAGACCCTGACCGCGCTCGGGAAACAACCGGAAGCGTTGGTTGGCAAGGTGGATTGGATTACCAAGCGCTGGCTCTTCCAGCAATTCGTCGATCGCGAAAGGATCCCGTGGATCGATCCCTGGCTCAGGTCTCAGGATCTCGAGTTCCACCATATTGATCCCGCGCGCAACCTTGGCTTGGCCCTCGCCCAGACACCGATCGCCTGGGATGTCTCCCATGCCAGCCTTGCCGAAGCCGCACGGCAGGCGCCGTCGAATACCCGCGCGCAGATCCGCTCCCATATCATGCACCAGCTCAAGCACCATCCCATCCGCTATTTCGTGGACTGGGAGGTCATTGACGCAGAGGGCATCAATTCGCTGAACCTGCTAGACCCGTTCGAATCGTCGCCGGCTTCGGTGGAAAACTGGTGCAAGCATCTCTGCAATCTCAAAGGCTGACAGCCGCACCCTCCAGGTAAAATCCCAGGACTTCGCGGCCCTCACCGGGCGGCCAAAGCTCCCGGGCAACGCACGTCAATAATCGCCCAGCGCTTTGCGAAGATCAATCTTGCGCGCCGCAATGCGAGCCGCGTCGTCGAACTTGCTCCCTTCAAGGATTTTCCCATCGACCAGGGCTTGGACAATCAACCCTGCGAGCGCGTCGCTTGAAAGCTTCGGAATCAGCTTCGACTGCGCTCGCGGCACGGGAGCGCTCGACTTTGAGAGCCGCCGGTGCCTCGATACCACCACTCCGACCGCCGCGAGAATTGCGATGACCAGCATCCCGAGAAGCGCGGCAAAGATGTCGGCGTTGGACAAGCCAATGATCGTGATTCGTTCCATTTCACTCGCCTCTCTCCCAACAGCCCACCTTCAAGCTTGGAGCATGCCAGCGTTCTCCCCAGCCGCCCCCCGATGCCTGCCATTCCGCCCCACACAGGCGTTGATGCTTTGCATGTTCGGAGGGCGGCGCTGGACGCGCAAGCGTTTTTCCGGAGTTCTGGATGCAGGGGACCGAATTTAGAATCCGCCCGGCCTCACTCCCGTATTCAACTAAGATCTCACTATGGTTCCACTACGTTTTAACTATGATATCCTACTAAAAAATGAGTTCATCGTTAGCTGTAATTTAGACGTAATATGGATGCAGATGCGATGGAGACCCTCTTCAGCGCGTCAGAAGCGCGCATCCTCCGTCAAAGATCGCGCACCTGATCAGGTGACTTGCTCTCTCGAGGCCTTCGGCCTCAATGGCTCAACGAGCCCATTCGAAAGAGAACCCGTTTTCCACGGAAAACAGCGAGGAACCGGAATGGAGATTGTTCGGCCTGCGGGGAATGATCGACAAATCGTGGCAGGCTGCTAAAGACGTTGGCGTCTCCAGGTCCAGAGCACCCGGAGCATTATTTGCCATGCGTTATTGCCCAATTCTCATCGCGTTCATGGTGGCGGCGGGCTCTGTTTCCGCCGCCGACTTCCCCAACGTCGCCGCGGAAAGACTCTTGCCAGAAGGCGCTGGGCTCGCGGCTGCTTTTCAGGCGGACGCCAGGATTCAGACCCATCCTGATGTCATTTTCGCCGACGATTTTGAATCGGGCGCTCTGGGGGAGCGCTGGGACGAAACCCGCAACGACGGGGGCAAAGTGCTCAGCTTTACCGAGCCTGGCCTTCCGAACCTGGGACGCCGCTGCATGCGGGTCGAGTCCCACCTGGGTGCCGATACGGGAGGCGGGCTTACGAAATGGTTTGAGTCCGCAGATACGGTATTTGTGCGCTTTTACACGAAATTCGATCCCGCGTGTGATTACGTGCATCATTTCGTGACGTTGCGTGCGAATCGCGGGCTGAGCGGTCGTGACAAATGGAGCGGCTTTGGAGGCGCGGGACTGAAGCCGAACGGTGACGAACGCTTCTCCACCGCGATCGAACCCTGGGGCGATTGGGGCCGGAACCCGCCCCCCGGCCGCTGGAATTTCTACAGCTACTGGCATGAGATGGCTCCATCCCGCGACGGGAAATTCTGGGGAAACTCGTTTGCCGTGCCGGACGTTCCCGTGATTCCGCGCGGCCAATGGATTTGCGTTGAGTTCATGCTCAAGCACAACACCCCTGGGCAAGAGGACGGAGAGCAAGCGTTCTGGATTGATGGCAAGCTGCTGGGGCATTGGAAAGGTATCAACTGGCGGCGTGACGGCCAGCTCAAGGCCAATGCTCTGACCCTGGAGACCTACATCACAGACCGCTGGACGAAGCAGAAGGTCAACGGGGTCAGCTTCGATAACGCCGTGATCGCCAGGCGGTATATCGGTCCGTCCGGTGCCGGGAATCAGGCGCGCCTGGCTGATCCGCCAACGGATTCCCGGATCCTCAAGATCATTCACAATTGGCCGGATGATCCGAAAGCCCAGGACCGATCGATGGACCGGCTTCAAGCCCAGGGTTTCGGCGGAGTGGTCTGCAACGTCTCCGGCGACCAATACCTTGAGAGCGACGCCAAATGGCAGGCCTTTGTTCGCGCGGTCAATGAAGCCCGTCGGCGCGGGATGGCGATGTGGCTTTACGACGAGCGAGGGTACCCTTCCGGCAATGCCGGCGGGCTTGTTTTGCGCGATCATCCGGAATGGGAAGCCCGCGGGCTGCTGGTTGCCAATGTCGAAGCCGGCGCGGGACCCGTCGAGTTGGGCCTTCCGTCAGGCAAACTGGTTTTTGCCGCCGCGTTGCCAGTGCGGCGCGGGGTGATGGACCTGTCTGCCAGGGTGGACCTTGGCAAGTTCGTTAGCGATCGGCGGTTGGTCTGGGAAGCGCCCGAAGGCCTGTGGCACGTCATGGCTGTGACGGAAGATGTTCTCTACGAAGGCACCCACGCGGACGGCAATCTGCACCAGAAGATGCCCTACGTGAACTTGCTCATGCCCGAACCCACGGCGCGGTTTATCGACGTGACGCACGCCCGGTATGCCCGGCACCTGGGCTCGGATCTTGGCCGGTTCTTCATGGGCACCTTCACGGACGAGCCTTCGCTCATGAGCTGTTTTCTCAAGCCGATGCCTTTCCGGCCGTTGCCCTGGGCGAGCAACCTGCCCGACGCGTTCAGGAAACGGCGTGGGTATGCTTTGGACGGCGGCATCCTTCCGGCTTTGATTGCCGATGCCGGTCCGGACGGAGCGAAGGTTCGATACGACTTCTGGTTGACGGTCGGCGAGCTGGTCTCCGAGAACTTCTTTGGCCAGATCCAAACCTGGTGCCGGCAACATAACGTGCCCTCCGGAGGCCATCTTCTCATGGAGGAAGGGTTGGTCACGCACGTTCCGTTCTACGGCGACTTCTTCCGGTGCGCCCGGAGGTTGGACGCTCCAAGCATTGATTGCCTGACGAGCGTGCCGGGAGAGGTGCCTTGGCACATTGCGCGGTTGTTGGCCAGCGCTGCGGAGTTGGACGGGCGCGCCCTGGTCATGTCCGAGACGTCCGACCATGGGCAGGTCTGGCGTCCCCAAGGAGATGCCCGGCCGAAGCGCATCGTGACCGAAGCCGAGATTCGAGGCACCTGCAACCGTCTGGTCGTGTCCGGAGTGAATAGCATCACCAGTTATTACAGCTTCTCGGACCTTACGGATGAGCAATTGCGGCGGATCAACGAGTGGGTCGGCCGCTCTTGTGCCCTGCTGCGTGGCGGGCACCAGGTCGCGGACATCGCCGTGCTTTACCCGGTCGAGAGCATTTGGACCAAGTTCACTCCGGCCCGGCACTGGGCCAGTGAATCGCCCGGGGCGGCACAGATCGAGAACCTTTATCGCGGCGCGATCGAAGCCTTGTTCACCGCGCAGCGCGACTTCACATTCATTGACAGCCGAACGCTTGCCGAAGCCAAGGTGGCTTCCGGCGCGCTTAAGCATGGCGAACTCGAGTGGCGCGTGCTGGTGTTGCCTGGAGTGGACACGCTGCCGCTGGATGCCTGGGAGAACCTGGCGCGGTTCGTCCACTCCGGTGGGGTGGCGATTACCCTGGGCACCCTGCCTGCCAACAGCGAACGCGAGTTCCCTTCGGCCCGGGTTGAAGCTTTGGGCAAAGAGCTCTTCGGGAGCGAACCCCTTGCTGCGCGAGTGGCAAGCCATGGGGACGGCGGCGCCGGGATCTGCTTGCCAGCCGGTTCGGAGGGCCTCCTGCCGCTGGTGATCAAGGGCGTGCTGAACCCGGATGTCAGGGTCCGCCCCGAGCACTCGCCCGTCCGTGTCACGCATCGGGAGATCGAAGGACGCCAGGTCTATTTCTTCATCAACGACTCCGGCAAGCCGTGGGAAGGCACGATCGAATTCGCCGCCGATGGCCCCGGTCAACGATTGGACTTGGCGTCAGGGCGCTTGGCCAATGTGCCAACAGAGCAACCGCTTTCATTAAGGCTCGAGCCCTATGGCGCCGCGGGTTTTCAATTCACCAGCAAGCGCGCCGTTAAACGGCACCCGGTGACAACCGGTGCTCTGCCCAACCTGGTTTGTCAGCCCCTTGCACCGGCAAGCGCCACCTTGGCTCATGGTGAATTCGTCTCCGGCACGCTGTCGCTGCGCAATGAGAGCGCCGGGGCGGCCGAGGGTTGGACAACCTCGGCGGTTGTGCGCAAGAGCCAGGTCGACACCTTCCTGTTTGCGCGGCTCCTGTACCCGGGCCTGCTCGATCTGACGAAGGCCGACTGTCTGTCGTTAGAAACCTGGGTGCCTGAGGGGCAAACGGCGCCGACCCAAATCCTGGTCATCTTGCATGAGAAGGACGGAGGCGACTTCCTTGCCAGCACCGGCCGTTCGTTAGGGATCGCCGGACGCGACGTCACTTACTTGCCCTTCACCCGCTTCCAACTCGCTGGCTGGTCGAAGGATCACGATGGCGAATTGGACCTGGCGCGCGTGGACGAGGTGCGCGTGGGGTGGGGCGGCTATCTCGGGACCGAAAGCGAAACGATCGCGTTCAGCTTCGCCATCCCCCGATCAGGGACCCTGGGCGCTGCGCCTTCGGTGGAGCTCTGAGACTTGCCAACGGTTTCGCGATGAGTTCGAAAAATCCACGCCAGCCCGAGCTGTTTGATGGCTCTCAAGACCAGCCCGCTCAAGGCCGGTATCGCCTCAAGATCACCTTGGATTTCTTCCATGGAGGGATTGAGCTGGCCTGGACGGAACGGATGCAGGCGATCGCCGCCGCTCGGCTCTGGGTTAAGGCAACGGGGGAGAACGAGCTGACCTGGGAACTCACCGAGCAGGGCAACCACTGCAGCGAAACGACTTCGCATCACCGCACCGCGGTGCGGACGCGGGTGGTCCGGTTTCGGCAGCGGTTTCCCGTCGCACAACGGGATATTTCGATCGAGGCTCTCCGTGTTGATCCTTCCGATCCGCAGCGTCCCCAACGGGGCCTGGCGAAGGGATGGGACATCGGGGAGTCGCCCTGGGCAGAGCTCACCAATCAAATCGTCTTCATGGGCGAGCAAATGGACTTGGAGTTCGCCCGTTCGGCTCCTCCGCTATCCCCCGGGATTCCTCCGAACATGGCTGCCTTTTTCGAAACCGAGGCTCGCCGTGAGCGGAAGCGCGAAGAGAAGCAACGCAAGCAACGCGAGGAGACCCTGGCTCGGGTCCGGCTTGCCCGAGAACGCCAGCGGGCCGAAGAGCGCCGGCAGGAAAAGAAGCGGCGCGAACGCGCCGCGCAGGCCGAGGCGCACCGTTCCGAGCCGCCCGCCCCGGTGCCAATAAAGCCAGTCGCACCTTTGCCGGACGTCCCCATCCATCTGGAGGTTCCGGCCCTGGAAGTGCAGGATACCCTCCTTTTCACGTGCGACTTCCATAACTATCGACTTCGCGAACAGGCCGCGCTCTGGTGGGTGTCGAATCAATCCGACGACCTTCTGGCGCTCCCTTACTGCGCGATCCAGCACCTTGAGTATCAGATCCGAACCGCTTTGCGGGCGATCGGCCCTTTGCGCGGCCGTGCCCTGCTTTCGGACGAGGTGGGTCTTGGCAAGACGATCGAGGCGGGTCTTGTGCTCAAGGAGTACCTGACGCGCGGGATGGTGAAACGGTTCCTGGTGCTGACGGTTCCGTCGCTGGTCGATCAGTGGCAGGAAGAGCTGTCCCAGAAGTTCAACCTCGTCACGGTCACCACCCATGACAGTGATTCGCGTGCCGATCCGGAGAGTTTCTGGCGCGAGAATCACGGGATTATCGCGTCGTTGCATACCTTGAAGCAACCGGCACATCTGGCCGTGGCCCGGTCCGTCAACTGGGACATGCTGATCGTCGACGAGGCCCATTACCTCCGCAACCGCACCTCCCAGGCCTGGCAGGCGGTCAGTGCGCTTCCCCGTCAGTTCCTCCTTCTCCTGACGGCGACGCCGGTCCAGAACTCGCTGGAAGAGCTTTACAACCTCGTGACCCTCCTGCGTCCCGGCCAGCTCCCTTCGCCCAAAGAGTTTCGCGCCCGGTTTATCAACCCGAAGCGGCCTCACGAACCGCGCGAGCCGGAGGAATTGCGCCGTCTTCTCGGCCAGGTGATGATCCGCAATACCCGGGCCAACGCCGGCCTGAATCTCCCGCCCCGCCGCGCCGAAACGGTCCTGTTCGAACCGGACGAGGCTGAGCGGGCTTTCTGGACCCAGTGGGACGAGGCACTGCGCCGAGCCTTGTCGCAATTGAGCCACAGCCAAGCCAGCTTGTGGGGGCGGCTCCTTTTGCAGGCGGCCGGCAGCAGCCCCGCCGCGTGGCGAGAAGCCTTGAAAAGCTTTCCAGACCGCGCTGCAGCCCAGACCTGGACCACTCAAGCGCCTGACGCGAGTTGGAAGAAGAAATGCCACCTGCTTGAGCCGCTCACCAAAGGCGAAGGCGGCGTGGTGATCTTCACCCAGTTCCTCAAGACCCAAGCGGCGGTTGCGGCCGAGCTGCAGGGCGCGGGCGTTCGGACCTTTGTGATCCACGGCCAAACCCCGGCGGCCGAGCGCCAGCCTATCACCGAGGAGTTCCGCCGTGGCGGGGGCGCGCTCCTGTTGACGCACAGCGGAACCGAGGGGCGCAATCTTCAATTCTGCCATCGCCTTGTGAATTTCGACCTGCCCTGGAACCCGATGGAGATCGAACAGCGAATCGGGCGCCTGCACCGGCTGGGCCAGCAGCATCCGGTTCGCATTTACAACCTGGTTCAGGCGGGCACCTTGCAGGAGCATCTTCTCGAGATCCTGCAGGAGAAACTGAACCTGTTCGAGCTGGTGGTGGGCGAGACGGGCCTGATCCTTGGCGACCGTTTCAGCAGCGACGAGTTCGCGGAGGAAGTCCTGCGCCGCTGGCGGGAGTCCGAAGGCGGCTTGGCCGAAGCCATGCAATCCCTGGGAGAGGAATTGGCCGCCGCCCGGGAACAGTATGGCAAGATCAAGGACCTGGACGAAACCCTCTTCGCCAAAGATTACGAATCCCTGTGAAACTGCAGCGTCTTACCAACTCCCCATCCGCGCTCATTCACTTTTACGAAGAGGGTCTGGGGGCTCTGGGAGCCGTGTGCGATCGCACCTGGCATGATCGGCTCCAGTTGGTCGCCGAGGGCGCCGCGGCCCGGCTTTGGGACCCCGAGGGGAAGCTGCTCGATACGGAAATCCACTTCGTCGCGCCGGACGACAATGCGCCTCGCCGGGCGGATACGGAGGTGTTTCCCGGGTGCCCCTTGACCTTCCGGCTGGCTGAGGCGCTTCGCCCCATCCCGCTTCCGCTGGAACGGGGCCGGGTCCTGGCCTCGGACGCTCTCAAAGCGCCGGCTCCGGACGTGGCCGAGAAGCTCTGGCACGCGCAATTTCCGGGAAGCAGCCGCTGGCGGCTCGAGAGCAGCTTTTCCACCGGCTGGCACTTCTCGCTGATCGCGCTTGTGCGATGCGAAATTCAGGCCATCGACCAGCACTGGACGGTGCATCGCATCGCCATCTCGCTTCCCGACGGCCTGCCCGACGTGCCGCTCGCCAAGGACCTCGATTTCTTGGAGCTGTCCCCTGCGGCATCCGACGTGCCCTGGCCTGGCGTCGATCTGGCTCGCTGGCGCGACCACCTGCATCGCGCTATCGAGCAAGACATCGGGCCCGACCTTGTTCAGGTGCGCGAGCGCCAGCAAAAGGTCCTCCGGCGCGAGTTGGAGCGGGTCGATAGCTACTTTGCAGGCTACGAGAAGGAGATCAGTGACCGTCAGAAGCGTTCCCATTCAGAAGGGGCGAAACTCAAGGCCGACGAGCGCCTTGCCGCCGCCCGGGATGAGCATGCCCGCCGTCGCGAAGACCAGCTCCAACGGCATATCATTCGCGTGATTGCCCACCTGGATTCCCTGATGCTGCTTGGAGAGACGGCCTGGACCGCGACGGTCGCGTTTGCCCACCGGGGAGATCCGAAAACCGTGGGGGCGTTGTTCATCCCGCGGGCGCGACGCTGGCTGGCGGATCTTGAATAGGGAAAGTGAAAGTGGCCGCACGGGCCGGCCCTTTGCAGTCGTCCATTGCCACTTTCCTTAGGCCCACCCCGCAGCGGGCCGAGCCGACCCGCCTTGCCAAGGCTGACTTACCACCAGAAACTCGGATCGCCATCGGTGCGGACGATCATCTTGTCGAACTTTCGCCACTCCACATGACCATCGGCAAACAGGAGGTTGCCGCCCTCGGGCATGCTGCGGGCGCCCAAGTGGGCTGCCTGATGTCCTCTCCAGCCGCCATCGATCTTCACGTAGCGATTCCGGGTGCGATCCTTTTCGTTGGAGCCCTGCGAGAGCGTGCCGTCGGCGATGATGACCCGTTCCGCCAGGCCCGGGTTGGACTCAATGCCACCGGTAAGCGTCCAAGGCTTCGGATTCAGACTCTCGGTGATGTTGGTTGCCCGGACCCGCCCGGCGTACTTCCAGGCGAACGCGTATCCGGCCACCCGGTAGCCGCTATTGCGCACCGTTGTCTCTGCCGCCGAGTCCGTCGTGAACTTCCACAGTTCGTCGTTGTCCTGTTTGGCAAAACCCGGGCAATAGAGAATGTGGCGTTGCGCGCCATTGGCCGTCATGATATTCGCCGCGTACGCCGGAAGATCCCAGGGCCATGCGCCGATCTCTTTGGTCACCGGGTCTTGGACCAACGGAAACCAATCGTTGTTGTCATGGGCGTACATGAGCGAGGCAATCCCGAGTTGCTTGAGATTGCTCGTGCATTTGATCTTGATGGCCTTGCTCTTGGCCTTGGACAACGCCGGAAGGAGCATCCCGGCCAGGATCGCAATGATCGCGATGACAACGAGTAGCTCGATCAGAGTGAACCCCGCCCTTCGCTGAAATTCAGGCTTGCAGTGGGAATTGCCTTGATCGATGGCAAAAGAAGTGGGGGAGGACGCAACCTGCTCACAGGACACCCGGCGCCGAATCATGGTCGAGCACATGTTTGGTTGGTAGTTCGAGGTCAAGATGACGCAAGGGCTGCGGATCGGCAACACCAGCTTGCGTCAAAAAACAACCATTTTGCGAATCTTACCCTTTCGCTTCCGGACCGGGATGCAGCGGTGCGCGTTTCTTAGGGGGGATTCGACTCTCTGCAAACTGGGCAGAATGAATTCTGAGCGGAGTCAATCACGGTCAAGCGGAAGTTAGCCACGGCGCGCGACGGAGCGCATCGCCCTGCTACCCGGTCTGAATCTCAGGTAGGTAGATGACATGGGTGTTGGCAGGTGAGCAAAACAGTTGCTACACCAAGGTT
>CAZODO010000080.1:0-28499 GCA_964578605.1 uncultured Verrucomicrobiota bacterium
CGCAACTTCGGCCTCTCGTGGGCCTCACGCCCGAAGAAGCCCAACTGGCCTGGACATGCGCCGTGGAAACCGCCGGTGGCCGCAAAATCACCGCCCGCATCGTTAAAAAGGCCATGCAAGACTTGGGCCTTGCCGCCCCGCCCAAGCCCGTTTCGAAAATCAACCGCAACGCGAAAGCCGAGCGCTGCAAGCTCATCAACGACACCATCGGCCAACTCCTCCTTCTCATCAGCCAAAGAGCCGCATACGAAAAGCTGCTCCAGCAGGTGGAAACCCTCCAGCACCACATCCAGCCGCTTTTGTCAGACGCGACACCGCGTCGAACTGCAGCGACGTGATCTGTGGACCGACCGCTTTCCGGGTGCACGCCTGCCAGAATTTCAAGCTGCAACCTTCTGATGCGAAGTCCGTTTTTTATCGTACGGGCCATCTCCCGGACCTTGGGTATGCCGGTTTCCTCCGTCCACAGTCTCGTCGAGTGGGTCGCACGAGGTGCCGCGAGAACGTGTCAACGTGATAAGAGAGCGTGGCGGCTGTCCAAATCACCGGGAGTCCAGTCGCCCGATTCGCAGCGGACGCCTTCCTCTGGCGGCTGTGAGGGGAGATTGGTGGTTCGGTGTCTCGACGCTTACCATGAATGCCAGTTCTAAATCAACTGACCGAGAGCATCTCATCTGGCCCTTTGTCGGGATAGTCCTTGGCGTGCTCGCTCGGACGAATCCCTTCTATGAACCGCACATCACGCTCAAAGTCGGTGTGACGGCTTGGCTGGTCAACATGGTGCTTGTCCTGATCCTCTCTTTGCATCCGGTTACTGCGCGTGCCGGTGTCCTTGTGGCCGGGCTGTTCTTGGCGGTTCCTTGTTTTCTGTGGGCATTGCCTATATTCCGCCTTCTCCTGATGTGTTGCATGGCCTTTACATTCGCTGTCGCCTCATTGCAGTTGTTCCCCGCGCCAACCGCTGCGGTTCGGGGGCGGCTGGACTACGTTTTCACTTGGCTGGGCACACGCGAGGTGAAGCGACGTGATCGCAGTTTAGACGCGGTATCACTGGGGCAGCTCATCGTCGCCACGCTGGTTCTCGCCGCAGCCGTTGCCGCTGTGAAGGCTGTTTCCGCCTCTGGCATTTGGCTCCTTGCGCGATGGTTCGCAGGCGGAATCCTGCTTCTTGCGTTTGCCGAGGTAGTAACGGCTGGCCACTACTTCCTCACCGCGCTGATGGGTGTCAGCGCACCGCCCGTGATGAGATCACCTTATCTATCGGCTTCGATCCGTGAGTTTTGGGCCGAACGCTGGAATCCGGCTGCTTCGGCGCTGGTATTTGGCAAGTACTTCTTCGCGCCCCTTGCCCGACGCGGAGCTGGCCTGGGGGTGTTCGCTGCATTCTTTGGCAGCGCGGTCGGTCACGTATTACTGCTGTATATGGCGACCAAGCGGTGGGGAATTTCCCTGCTGTGGGGCATTTTCTTCCTCATGCAGCCTCTGCTTATTGCTGTTGAGCGGCGGATGAAGGTGCGGCATTGGCGATTGGCGGCAGGGAGGGCATGGGCACTAACGGCCCTGGCGATTACGTCGCCGTTGTTAGTCGAACCTGTACTTCAACTCGTTGAGCCATCTTGGGGCACGCCAGACGATGTGTTGCTGCCAACCCTCCGGGTGCTTGGTTTGGCGATTTTTGTGAATGTTTTCGTTTCGCTGGGTTCGCTTGCATCCATCCGAGATTTGCACTCGCCGAAACAGGGAAAAGGAATGCGGCTCGATCTGGCCAAGTAGGTGCCGTTCGTGTTGAACGTCGCGAAAGTCAAGGGGTCAGCCCCGCAGAACGCAATATGTGGGGCTTGACGGGCTGCGGAGGTCAGCGGTGGTTTAGAGTCATGGCGAGGAAGCTGCGGGTGCAATATCCGGGGGCCGTTTCCCATCTTCGCTTGAAGTCGCTTCCCATGGGGCACCGGAGCCGCTATCATCAGGCCGCATTTTGACCCATTAAGGACCGAGACGTGATGTGAAACCTCGATGTTGCGCCGGCCCGTTCATCGGGCTCCTGATCCTGTGCCTGGGGCCGGGATTGCTTTCGGCGGGCGGTTTCCGCCTCTCCGGCTCCAGCGCCAACGACCTCGACCGCGTCGCTCCTGAAAAGCACGTCCGCCTGACCCTGATTCCCCCGTCGCCGGTGACCGACCGGATCGTGCTGGACATGCGGGCTGCGGTTCAGAACGACGGCACCGCGACAAACCAGTTCGCCGTGGCGTTTTACTTGGATGCCGAAGCGCCCGAACAGCGGCTCCATGAAGCCACCGTTGAGGTGGCACCGAAAGCCTCGGCGGGAATCCAATTTCGCTGGCCGACCAAGGGTCAGGCTGGATCCCATCGAATTCTGCTCGTCGCCCGATCTCGGGTCCAGACCTTGCGCTGCGAGCGTTCGCTCCAGGTCATCAAGTCGGACGCACGGTCCTTGCGGGGTCTGGCCGGTGCGTGGGTGGACCTGTATCACCACGACCCGGCTGAAGGGAAACCGTTTAACGAGGAACTGGGCAAGATGACCGACCCGGAGTGGCGAGAGCTGGTCCGGGCCATGCACGAGGTGGAGCAGAATGTGCTGGTCATCACCATGATGTTCCAGAACTTCACCCACCGGGGACGGCATCGGATCGAAACCGAGGGCTACCAGGGGAAAGCCTACTACCCTTCGCGGTTGTTCCCCGGCCGCATGGCGATTGCCGCACGCGATCCGTTGGAGGCCATCCTCTCGGAAGCGGACAGACTCGGGGTGCACGTCATGCCAGGCGTCGGCATGTATGCCTTCTTTGACTTCACGCCCGGTGCGCTGCGCTGGCACAAGCAAGTGGCGGCGGAACTCTGGGAACGCTACGGGCACCATCCATCGTTTTATGGGTGGTACGTCAGCGCCGAGAAGGACGGGGGGCTGGGTGACGCCGAGGAGCGCCGCGAAATCGTCGGTTTTTTCCGGGAGTTCACCCCGTACCTGCGGCGACTGGCGCCGGACAAGCCCGTCATGCTGGCGCCGAATTGCTTCCGTCTGCGCGGTGCGGAGGCGACTTACCGGCAGCTACTGCCGCATCTTGACATCCTTTGCCCCTTCGGTTTTCACCGCATGCCCGCCGGTGATCTGTCCGGCGAGGAAGCGGCCACGTTGATGCAATCCTTGTGCGACGAGACGGGCTGCCACCTGTGGATGGACTTGGAGAGTTTCGTCTTTCGCCATGGCGTCGAACTACATCCCCGCCCAATCCAGGGACTGATCAGCGACTTCAGCCGGTTCGCCAACTTCGAAAAGACCCTCCACTACCAGTTTCCGGGACTGATGTGTGCCCCTTGGATGTCGCGCCGGCCCGGCGGCGACGCTGCCGTCCAACTCTACCGCGACTATCAGAAGTTCCTGCACCCGGACACCGACTCGCCCTCTCAGAGTCCATGAACCACCGCTCACCGTTCGTCCGCTGGATCGTGCCCGCAGGCTTGTTTGCAGCGCTCGCGTTCCAGACAGCTCGAGCCGCGGACCACGGCACTTGGGTCTTCGCCTGACGGTCTGACGCGGCGGAGGTTGACCAGTCCCGAAGAAACGAAAATTTCCGGCAGGACAATGCCTTCTCCGGGACGGATACCCCTTCTCACGGCCGGGCGGATCGCCACTTGGGTCACTTTCAGCGCCCGCCATTTAAGCGTGAAACCGGCAGCGTGTGTGAAACGGCGACAATTTGTCACCGTAGGCATGCTGTTGCTTACGAGCGGCTCACCGTTTTTGTGGGATCGGTTACGGCCGAAACATCAGGAACCAAACGACGACCAGGCAAGCGGCTGCCATGAAGAACAAGGCAAAGAAGATAAACGCGGTGATGAAGAACGGGCGGAAGAAACCCCGCCAATAGCCGGCCGCCTGTTCGGGGGTAAGAGTCGAAAAGGGCATAAGGCTAGCGAAGCGGGCGCCGCGGACCGACTTGCCGCAGCGTCGGCAGAAACGGTCCGCCGGGTCCAGGGGCTGCTGGCAACGCCGGCAGTGTGCGTGTGTTGCCTCGACCGACTGCATGGGAGGGGACGGGTTCATCGGGGCCGGACAGGCGTTCGTTTCCATTCGAGTTTGTTGATCTCGGGCACCCGGTTCGGGTCAGCCAGTTCCGATTCCGCATAGAAGCGGTCGCCAGTGGCCGTGGTCCACCGATTCTTGTAATCTGAGGTGTCGCGTTCGAATTCCTTGGTGAACGGGTTGACGAACTCTTCCTGGCCCGTCAGCAATAGGTAATTCTCGTGCTGAATATCGCTGCGAGTCTTGCTGCGCCTTTCGAAGATCTCCTGATCGACGCGGGCCAGGTAACGGAGCGTTTCCGCAGCGGTGGCGCCGCGCTCTCCTGACGCCTGGATGTATCGAGCGAGCCACTCCGGGTTGATTTGAATGGATTGGCGAATGATGTCCAAGACCGGTTTCCACCGATCCGCTTCCGCCCGGGGCGCACGCATCATGAACGTGAATTGGTTGTTCCAGATGGCGGCGGTGGCTCGCCAATCGGTCAGGGCTGTGGCGACGGCTTCCCGATAAGCGGCACTTCCTTCCGTATAATCGACCACGAGCCCGCCGGCGGTGAACTTCATGGGCGGCTTGCCGAGCATGGCCACCTGTTGATTGAGCCCGCGCGCCAGGTAATCGCAGATCTGCACCAACTCAGGCAGGTCAATTCTTTGCGCGACCTGAAATCCCGTTGCTTGGGGACGCAATCCTCTGAGACCCTCCAGGAGGAAGGCTTCCACCGCGGGGAGGGGACGCACCTGCATTCCGTTGTAGTTCCGGCCATAAGGGAAGAGACTGGCGGTCATGGCGAACTCCGGGCTGCCGGAAAAGTCGGCGTAATTGTAGCTCGGCAGCCAACGGACCATGACGGATCCTGCCGCATCGCGTTTCACGGTTAGGTCGCACTTGGTATCGATGGAATTTCCGGCGCCGCCCGCCTGGACCGGATCCACCGAAAACATGCCTCCCTCCACCACCCAACCGTCTGGCACCAGGAAGGAGAACGCCCGCTGGCGGGGTTCCCATTCCCGGCGGAGCATAAGGGTAAGCGGTCGCCCTCCGGAGGTCGAATTCGCTTGCTCCGCACCGGGTGGATTCACCGTCGCGGTTTGAGGCCCTTGTTTCGAAGGAGTGGTTGGCAGCGGGCTCGGTCTTTCCCCTGCCAGTGCTCCGCTGGCGGTCAGAGTGATGGCGACGGCACCACAGCAGAAAAGTCTTTTCATGGACAACTCCAATTCCTAACTCCGCGCGCTCTGTATCTCGAACCTGAGCGCAGGATAAACAAGCGGCTGTGAGTTGTCGAGACGACGGTTGATGAGAATCGGGTCTCCGGCCTTTGCTTTGTGGCGTGCGCTGGTTGTGGCGGGGTCATTGAGCCAAAGGTTCCCGCACGACCGTTCGTCAGGTAACACATTTTTGAAAGGCTGCAGGAGGATGGGCCCGGCCGCGCGGATGAGATTGCCGGCCGGAGCCCGCAGACACAGGGTTGTTCTACACGCCCAGGAGGTGCTCGATGACCATTTGGTCAAGGGCGGCGTAATTGCGGTCGCCGATGAGCGCTTGCGCTTGCTTTTCATTGAAAGAGCGCGCTTTTTCGAGCAACTGGAGGAAGGTGCGGCGGCTGTTCTCAAGATGCGCCAGCCAATGCTCGACCTTGGTGGGGCGGAACGGATGGACATCGAAGCAGACGAATTCGCCCTTGCTGCCGTATTTGTTGCGTTCGAGCGCGCGCACCTGGTTGAAAGCGCTCCGGAGATTATTGCTTCCGAACGGCTTGTCCTGGTCGAATTTCAGCCCGTTTTGATCGTTCAGATGCAGCGACCAGAGCTTGTCGAAAGCCATGGCGAAATCGATCTCATCGGCCGGGTCAAGGCCGGCCAGGATGGCGTGCGCGGTTTCGATAAGGCAGCCGACGCGTTTCGGGTCGCGGGTGAGTTGGGCGAGGGCCAAGGCATGACCGATGGTTGGGATGTAGGCCTGGTCCATCGGTTCGTTCGGCTTGGGTTCGATGGCGATCCGGATGCGGCGATCGTGGGCGAGCATTTTGTCGATGGCTTCGACGAGCAACTCGACCGAACGGCGTCCGTTCTTCGATTCGCGCAAGTAGCTGCCTTCGCGCGCGAGCCACAGGACGATGAGGTCGGTGCCCAGGACCTTGGCGATATCAATGCAACGGAGGGAGCGTTCGATGGCGTATTTGCGGCATTTGGGATCGTTGCTGGTGTAAGCGCCGTCGATGGTGTTGGGGCTGAACCAAAGCCGGGGGGCGACCATCTCGGCAGCGATGCCGGCGTCGCTCAGCCGTTTCTTGAGTTCCTTGGCTTCCTTGCGGAGCTGTTGATCCGACTTGCCGTCGATATCCGGCACGGCGTCGTCGTCGTGAAACATCATGGCGTCGTACCCGAGCTTCTTGAGCTGCTCGAGCTTCCAGTCAAACGTCTGCGCGGGGCGGGTGACGGGCCCGTAAGGATCGGCGCCTTCGCTGATGTTCCAAGGGCCAAAGCAGAATCGATATTGGTTTTTTGTTGCCATAGTCTTGCGGGGAACTTTAGGGGTTCACGATTCGTTGGAAAACGAAAATCGGTGGACCTGGACACGCTCTGCTGCTTGCCGTCACTTTGACTTGCGAGGAAACATGCCGCAAACTGAACGCGTTCTGCGGAAGCGCCGTCCGGCGTGGGCTGCCGGGAGAAGCGTTGGGGATCGCGTGCGGTTCGTGCAGACAGGCGTGCAAGCATGAAGGCAGCTCGGTTCGGAAATGTGGATTTGACGCTGACGGCGAGGTCGAGATCGACCTGGCAGATCGTCCGCCGTGTCGCCGTGTACCTCAGGCCCTACAAGCTGATGGCCCTCGGCACGGTGGGTTGTGCGGTGCTATCGCTCGCGTTTGCTTTTGTTTATCCAAAGCTGATCCAGTTCGTGGTGGATGAAGTGATCAGCAATCGGCGCGGGCATTTGCTCGCTCCGGTGATGCTTGGGCTCATCGGCGCGTTCCTGCTGCGCGATCTGTTCAACAGCCTGCGCATCCGGATCAACAACACCTTCGAGCAAAACGTGATTTATGACATGCGCCGCGCGGTTTACGCGCGGATGCAGCGGCTGCCTATTCCTTATTTCGACCAGCGCGCTTCCGGGGATCTCATGACGCGCGTTATCGAGGATGTGAATGCCGTGGAGCGAGTGCTCATCGACGGCACGGAGCAGGGGACGGTGGCGGTCTTGAGCATCATTGGCGTCCTGGTGATTCTGTTCTCCACCAACACGACGCTGGCATGGGTGGCCCTCATCCCGCTGCCGTTGCTGGCCGCCGGCGCCCTCTGGTACACCGTGACCGCCCACCGCCGGTACCGGGCGCAGCGCCTGGCCGCCAGCGCGATGAACGCTCTGCTGATGGACAATCTGCAAGGTGTTCGGCAGATCAAAGCGTTCGGACGCCAGGACCATGAGGACGAGCGGTTCGCCGGACGCGCCGAAGGCTTGCGCCAAAGCACGCTGGGCGTGATGCGTGTTTGGGCGCTCTATTCCCCGGCGATGAGTTTCGCCGCCGCGCTGGGCATGGCGCTGGTGGTATGGATCGGGGGACGTTTGGTGCTGGCCGGCAGCCTGACTCTGGGTGAACTGGTGGGATTCACCTTTTATTTGGCGCTGTTCTACGAACCGGTCGGCCGCTTGCATGGGCTCAACCAGATGCTGCAGGCCGCACGCGCCGCGGGCGAACGGGTCTTCGACATCCTTGACACCCCGGAAGAACGGGGGGAGGGGCGGCGCCGGGTTCCTTTGCGAACTCCCGTTCGCGGCGAGGTCGTCTACGAGAAGGTCGGGTTCAGTTACACCGGGGAGAGGACCGTGCTGAGGGAGATCTCGCTGCGGGCCGCGCCTGGAGAGATGATCGCGCTGGTGGGGCCGACCGGCTCGGGCAAGTCGACCCTGGTCAATTTGCTGCCGGCATTTTATGAACTCACCCAGGGCCGCATCCTGATCGATGGCCAGGACATCAGCCAGGTCACCCTGAATTCGCTGCGCAGCCAGGTTGGGATCGTGAGCCAGGAACCCTTTCTCTTCAACGGCACGATCCGCGAGAACATCTTCTATGGAAGACTGGACGCGAGTGACGAGGAATTGATCGCCGCCTCGCGTGCGGCCAATTGCCACGAGTTCATCTCCCACCTGCGAGACGGTTACAAAGCGCACGTCGGCGAACGCGGTGTGAAGCTGAGCGTCGGCGAGAAGCAACGGGTGAGCATCGCGCGGGCGCTGCTGAAGAACGCGCCGATTCTGATCCTGGACGAAGCGACGGCGAGTGTGGATACGGCGACCGAAAGGCTGATCCAAGAGGCGCTGGAAAGGCTCATGGCGCGCCGGACGAGTTTCGTCATCGCCCATCGCCTCAGCACCATCCGGAAAGCCAGCCAGATCCTCGTGATGCGCCACGGCGAAATCGTCGAGCGCGGCACGCACGAGGAATTGCTCTTGCAGGAGGGCCTGTATGCGAGGCTCGCCCGGATCCAGGATGTGCAATTTGTGGAGGAGGGGTTCGACCGGATCGCGGCGAGCTGATCAGGCGCTTGCGTGGTCAAACCAGCTTCGCAAGCTCCCGATGGTTCACCTTTCCTGTGCCGAGCTTCGGGATTTCCCGGAGGCAGCGGAGTTCTTTGGGGACCGCGAGGTTCGAGAACCCCTTTTCTCTCAAGACCGCCCGGATCTGATCGAGCTTGAGTTTCGGTTCGTTCGCCACCGCGATCAGCACTTCACCCCGGTCTTCGTCCGGCTTGCTTAGCACCGCGATCTCGCAACGGAAGCCGAACTCAGGAAAGGCGCCGGCGAGCGCTTCCTCGATCGCTGCAAGGCTGACCATCTCGCCGCTGACCTTCGCAAAGCGCTTCATTCGGCCAAGGATATGAACGAAGCCATCGGCGCCCACGCTCACGACATCGCCCGTGTCATACCAGCCGTTCAGCTTATGAAACGCGGCGTTGGCGTCCTGGTTGAGGTAGCCCTTCATAATGTTGGGGCCGCGGACGAACAGGCGGCCACCTTCCTGCACCCCTTCCACCGGCTCGAGCCGATATTCTATTCCCGGCATGAACCGGCCCGCTGAAGCAAAACACGGCTGCATTGGCGTGTTCACACTGATGCACGGGCTGCACTCGGTCGCCCCGTATCCCTCCAGGATGCGCACGCCAAAACGCCGCGCCCAGGTCTCTGCCGTCGGTTCCTGGAGCTTTTCCGCCCCGGCGAAGAGCAAACGAACGCTGCGGAAATCATACGGATGCGCTTTGCGGGCGTAGCCGTTCAGGAAGGTGTTTGTGCCAAGCATGATCGTGCAAGCGCGGTCGTAAAGAGCCACCGGCACCAGCCGGTAATGAAGGGGGGAAGGGTAAAGGAACACATAGAAGCCCCGGACCAGGGGGAGCAACGTGCCGACCGTGAGCCCAAAACTGTGGAACAGCGGCAGAGAATTGAACATCCGGTCGCTGTCTTCCACATCGATGATCGCCAGCATTTGCCAGGCGTTGGCCATGAGGTTGCGGTGGGTCAATTCGACCCCCTTTGGCACCCCCTCGGAACCGCTTGTGAACAGGATTACCGCTGTTTCCGGCTCCGGATCGCGAATGGCGCCTGCCGGATTCAACCATTGCAGGAAAAGGGCGGCGGTCTTCGCCAGGCCGCTGATCCCGGCGCGGATGTCTTCCAGAAAGAGGACTTGAATCCCGGCGGATTCGAACGGTGCGACGCTCAGCCTGGCCCGTTCGAGAAAGAGACGCGACGTGATGATGGATTTCAAGCCCGCCAGTTGGGCGCACGCCAGCATGGTGGCGGTGCCGGTAGAGAAGTTGAGGATGGCCGGGATCTTGTTCGCGAACCAAAGGCTGAGCACGGTCACTGGCATGGCGTTCACGTTGGGCAGGAGAACGCCGACACGCTGCCCGGATTCGCGTCCCAAGAGAGTGGGCCATTGTCCGGCGAGGACCTTCACCCCGGTCATGAGCCGGCGGTAACTCAGGGGCTGGCGCGAAGCGTCTTCAAGCACGAGGTCCTTGGGCCGGCGCGTAGCGGCCGCGGCAATGGCGGCCAGGGGCGTCTTCGGCCCGTGCTCGAACTCCACCTCGAACTGCTGGCGACGCATTTGGTCCTGGAGCCACAGCGTGAGGCGCTGCCTTGATTGGGCGGTGCTCATGTGCTTGGCCGGCGGCGGCAATTGAGCATCGCTGAAATGA
This sequence comes from uncultured Verrucomicrobiota bacterium, assembly GCA_964578605.1. Taxonomy (GTDB): domain Bacteria; phylum Verrucomicrobiota; class Verrucomicrobiia; order Limisphaerales; family SIBE01; genus JAXMHN01. The sequence continues at coordinate 10,240 of CAZODO010000080.1, forward strand.
ACGTCAACCCGTGGAAACCATTGGGTCCAGCCCCGGTGGCGAACCCAGGGCAGCCGGTTGGCGCCCCGCACATAACCGGTGATGACGCGCGAATGGGTCTTGAAAAGGAGGAAGCCCGTCCCGTCGAATAGCTTCATGAGCGAACCCGTGATCGAGATCCGACCCTCCGCGAACAGGACCAAGCGCCCGCCGGCTGCGAGGAATTCGGCCATGCGTTTGACGGCGTAAGGCGAGTTCGTATCGATCGGGAACGTCAAGCGGTTGACCATGATCCACCGGTGCAACCAACTGGTCTGGGCCGTGACGCTCGACGTGACGAACTTCCAGTCGCTATCGAGGCAGACGCCCAGGAACAGCCAGTCCAGCCAGGAGACATGGTTCGGGATCAGGAGCACCGGCCCGGGAGTTTTGAGGACGTCCGTATTGAACGCCCGAAAGCGGTAGAAGACCTTGAGCAGCAGGCGCAAGAAGGCTCGCATAATGGACGCTTACAGCGAGATCACCCCACCAGCCGGGAACGGTATGCGGTTGAACATGGGCAGGATTTCGTCTCTTTTTGGCGGGGTGTCAATGTTGATTCGAGGCGGGGCTTTCCGTACCATGCGGTGATGCGAAGAACACTGGCGGCCTTCACTTTGATCCTCTTTTGCGCTTCCTGCGTCCATGCCACGGCGGAGGTTTTGATCATCGCGGACGAATTTCCCGCCATGGAGATCCTCGCCAAGCGGCTTAAGGCCGACGACGCCAAGGAATGCAAACTCGTGGCCCAATCGGACCTGCCGCAAGCTCTCGCCCCGTTCGAGGCCGTGGTGGTTTATATCCATGGACGCCTGGCGGAGCCCGCCGAGCGCGCCTGTGTGGAGTACGCGAAGGCAGGTGGACGGTTGGTGCTTCTGCACCATTCGATCAGCTCGGGGAAGCGCCAGAACCGCGAATGGTTCCCGCTCTTGGGGGTGGACCTGCGCCAAGGCCGCCTCGAACAGGGCGGATACAAGTGGATTGAGGACGTGACCGTAGAATGGGTCAAGCTGCGGGACCACTACATCACGACCAACCGCATTACCTATACGGAGTCCACCGCCTATCCCTTTGCAATGGAGTCCAAACTTGAGCCCCGCCCGTCATTTACCCTCAACGAAACGGAAGTCTACCTGAACCATCTGTTCACCAGCCCTCGCACGATCCTGATGGGACTCAAATTCAAGGACGCTTCCACCGGCAAAACCTGGATGCAAGACACCGCCGGTTGGTATCGGCCTGCTGAGAAAGGCTGGATTATTTACTTCATGCCCGGGCATACAGGCAAGGATTTCGAGCACCCAGTCTATGGCCAAATCGCAGCCAACGCGATCACCGCGCCGCTCGAGACGCTTCGCTGAAGCGCATCAGCCGGGCTTCCGAGCCCGGCTGAGAGGCAATTGCGGAGCACTCGCGACTTACGGTTTGGTCAGGCGGTAGAATTTGACCGGGCCGGTTGGGCTGACGTTCACGATTGATTCGTTGCCCGCCGTCTGAACGGCGGCCGTTTCCGGCGTCCAGGGTCCATTGACGGCGGGAGCGGACTGGAGCACGAAGCCGGGCGCCGCTGCTGGCCAGGAGATGCGCACGCTGTCACCGGCTCGTTGAGCCTGCAGAGTTGGTTGCGCTGACGCTTGGGCCGGGTTAAGGGTTGCCGCGAGCAGGTAGACCTTGCTTGATTCCGCTGAGGAATCCGGCGGCAACGCGATTTCCTTCAGCACCTTGGCGCTGTCAATAGCGTAACGGCGGTGAAGGAGGGTTGCGCCGCTGAATTCGGGATCGCCATTCATCGCTTTGAGCCCCTCGAACACCACGCCATCGGAGTCGATATCCAACGTCCCGCTGTAAACGGCCATCCAGAAGATGCCAGGGCCCCAACCGTCTGCCGTGCTCTGGTCGGTGAATTTGACGAAGACCTCTTTCTTGGGGTTGGAGGCTGTGAGGAGCGAAGTTAAATCGATGGTGTAGTACCCTTTGTTCAGTTCGGTGCGGACATCCACTCCGAAAAGCGTCATGGAGTTGAGCACTTCATTGAATACCTGGCCGCCCGTTCCGGCTTCGTTGGCTATGGAAATGTCAGTCAGATAAGGGCCCCAACCGTCGCCAGGCTGGCCATCCGACAGTTGGATGCGGACAATCTTCTGCGGGTTATTCGCAAAAAAGCTGTCCAACGGGAAGTCGTAGGTGGCCAGATTACTGTTGTCATGGGTCTCTTCGCCAGTTTCAGCGGCCCAGTCCTTCACGACCTGGAACTCGCCATCCGTGCCCGAGGCGAGGCTGACGACGAAGGTATTGCCGACGGTGATCCGGGCCACCGCCGTGGTCACTTCGTCCGGGAGATCGAACTGGTAAATCATGTAAGCCGTCGCGTCGGCAAACCGGTAATTCCCCCCCAAAATGCTGTTGCCTTCGTCAATCAGGAGGTTCTTCTCCTCCGCGGTGCCCGGGGCCACTTGGGCGTAGCGCACGATGCTGCTGGGCCCTGCGACCGAGACGACGAAATTGTTGGCCAGATCGACCGTCAGCTTCGCGTTCGTCACGTCGTCCGGCAGATCGACCCGGTAGGTGATGGCGCCGGTCCCATCCGCATAGCGATGCCCCCGGTTCGAGGGGCCGGAACCGCTGTTGTCGAAAAGGTAAGGTTTCTCGGCGTCGCCGCCATTGGCCAGGAATTCGGCATACACCGTCGCGCGCGAGCGGTCGATGGCAGGAGCCAGCGTCTCTTCGAACGTAACGTTGGTGCCGGTGTAAACACTCAAGTTCTCGAGGTAAGGGCCCCAGCCGTTGCTGGGAGTGGCATCGGTCATGAGGACGTAGATCTCGCCCGTCTTGCTCGCCAGGAACGGCGCCAGATCGAACTCATACAACTTGAAATTCTGGAGCGCCCGGTGTTCGAACCCGTCGTACAGCGTCATGGAGTTCGCCACTTCGGTATACCCTTCGGTCAGGGATTCCTCCGGGTCGTGGAACTCCGCCGCCAGAGACACGACGAAGTTATTTCCCACCGTGATGCCCAGGGTCGCCGCGCTGACGTCGGTGGGGATGGGCAGCCGGTAAAGCGCGTACCCGGCAGCATCGATAAACCGGTGTCCGCCGGAGTTGCCATTGCCTCTCTCCTGGTAAATGTAAGCCGCTTCCTCATCGCCGAAATCCGTGCGGAAAGTGATCAGGGTGGTCACGCTGCTGCTGTCGACATAGCGGAAGAGGGAATGATCAAAGGCGGTCGGACTCGCCATCCAGCCGGGGACCGGCCCGAAGCGGCGCGATTCCTTGGTGCCGTCGGTATAGCGGAATTCCACGGAACCGAACGGGCTCCCGTAGCTGTCCGGCGCCGAGAGCAACGCCAGGTCAATGGATCCAAAGGCGAGGTCGGGCACGTCGAGGAGCTGGCCGTCGATGGCCAACGCATCGAGGCCGGATTGCTTCAAGGTGCCGAACTTGAACCGGGCCGTTCCGCTCGGGGTGGACACGGCACTCCCGTCTTGGAACGAGCCCGGCAAGCTATTGGCATCGAGCCGGTCCCTTGCCGGGTCCAGCGGATCGGTCAGGCCGGAACCTCCTTGCTCCAGGAAGATATCTGTATCGAAGAGCGATTTCAGGTCCAGGTAGAAGGGTTCTTCGGTCGCGCTTGCTTGGGCAGCGGCAACGAGGCCCGCAACGGCGGATAGAATTAGCGTTTTCATGGTCGACTTTGGCGAAGGCAAGGCATCCTTCGCTCTGCTTTAGGGACAGTGCCCTTGGATTGCCGGCAGTTTGGCTTCGTTGCGGGGTCCGTGTCAACGGTTTGCGCTCTTTGCTTAAGCACGCGCAGCAGGTCAGGCCCGAAGGATCCGTTTGTCTGCGGTCGAGAGGATATCCACGATTTGCTTTCTCCAGCCAACAGTCGATGGAGGACGTTTCGCCGCGCACGGCGCGAAGGCTGGCGAACGAACGTGCAAAACCTGCGGCTGGCGGCTATCGTTTCAGTATGTCCGAACGTGAGTTCGAGCAGGTGATTGCCGAAGGACGGGCCTTGCAGGGACTCTTCCCCGATCTGGGTTTAGTCGCCGTTGGTGGCACGGCCGCAGCGCTCCATTGCCGTCATCGCGTCTCGCTAGATGTGGACGAAGTCACGCCCCAACTGCAAGGACGATACGCGGAGGTGCTCTCCGCTTTGGAGTGTTGGGAGGGATGGAAGACCAATCGTCGAAATCCTCCGGTCCTCATCTTGGGCGAACGCCACGGTGTCGAACTCGGGGTGCGCCAGAGGCGCCGGGTCGCCGAGTTGCAGGCGACCCAAGTCGATGGACTCTGGGTAGCAACCGCACCGGAGATGCTGCGTGTGAAAGCGTTTCTGCTGGCAGAGCGACGCGCGACTCGCGACTACATCGACGTGGCCGCGCTGGCAGAGCGCCTTGGCGAGTCCGCAGCACTCGACGCCCTCGCTTCCCTGAACCTGCTCTACCCAAGCGATGAATCGCAGACGGCGATTACGAGGCTGGCTGAGGCAGGTGAGTCAGAGCCGGTGGATCTGGCAGCCATTCCGTTGCGTTCCTATAAGGGCCTGAAGGCACCGTTTAACGATTGGATGTATATCGCCAGTATCTGCCAGCGCATCGGGCGCGTGCTGCTCAAACGGGAATTGGAGGGCTCGCTACCGCCGTCGCTTTGAATCGCCATTATGAACCCGGCTCGAAACACAGACACCTTCAATCCCCTGGCCTATCTGAACTGGATCCAACGGGGCAGCACCGCCGATTGGAAGCGCCTCTACGAGCTGTGCAAAGAAGCCAATGTTGCCCGTGCCGTGGCCGGGGTGCTGGTTCAACGCGACCCCGATCTCACGGCTTCAGCGCGGCTTTGGAAGTATCTGCTCGAGGATCTCCACCCGGAACTGGACATCGATTTGCGGTTGGAACGTCGGAACCCGGGGGTATGATCGGCTGCGCCGCCTGCACGGGACCTCTCAGTTGTGGCAGAACCGATTTGTCTCTGTCCATGCCGGCAGCATCCAAGCGCTCCAAACATTTAAGCACGGCGCTCCACGCGGATGGGGGTTCCTTCTTTTAGGGATCTCTTGGCCGCCAACCCAATGAGGGCGGGCGCAAGGCCGTCGCGCCCGGTGACGGGCGGCGTCCGGTTTTCAATCACGCAGTCGACGAAAGCCTGCATTTCGATGACGTACGACTCCTGGTATCGATCCAGGAAGAAGTGCTGCGGCTTGGACGAATGGACACCTTCGGCATCGATATGGAAATGGTTGTCGGGGGTGCGATTCGAGACCGTCACCATCCCTTGCGAACCGAAGACCTCGATGCGCTGATCGTAGCCATAAGCGGCTTTGCGGCTGTTGTCGATCGTAGCCAACATCCCGTTCTTCAAACGCATCGTCACCACGCAGGTGTCCACATCGCCTGCGGCTCCAATCTCGGGATCAATCATGGCGCCGCCGATCGCGTACACTTCCTCCACGTCGCTCCCGGTAAGGAACCGCGCCATGTCGAAGTCGTGGATGGTCATGTCCAGGAAAATCCCGCCGGAAACCCGCACATAAGAGAGAGGCGGCGGCCCCGGGTCGCGGCTGGTGATACGGAGGACGTGCGGCACACCGATCTTTCCGGACGCGATCATTTGCTGGGCCTTGGCGAAGCTGGGATCGAAGCGGCGGTTGAAGCCGACCTGAAACTTCACGCCGGCCTTCTCCACGGCGCGCAAGGCGTCGTCGATGCGGCGCAGGTCGAGGTCGATGGGTTTCTCGCAGAAGATGTGTTTTCCTTTCGCCGCGGCGGCTTCGATGATCTCGGCGTGGGTATTGGTGGCTGAGCAGATGGCCACGGCGTTCACCGCGGGATCTTTGAGCAAATCCTGGTAGTTCGCCGTCACGGCACTGGCGTGCCACTGGTCAGCCAACTGGCGGGCGGCGGAAAGGTCGATATCAGCGACGCCGCCCAACCGCGCGCCGCGCACGCGCGTGGCGAGGTTTTCCGCGTGGATTTTGCCGATGCGCCCGGCGCCGATCACGGCGACGTTAAGGAAGTTTGAAGACATGTTTGTGCGAAGGTTGCTAGGGTTTCGTTGATGCCCATGATCCGGCAGGAGAGGGCCTATTTCAGGGCCTGGTAATATCCCGTTTGGAAGCGGGCAAAGAACCCGTGTTCGTTGAAAGGAAAGTGCTGCGCCAGGGCAATGGCGACGATTCGTTCCTTGGGATCGATCTGGCAATAGGTGGTGGCCGCTCCATACCATCCGAACTGCCCCTTGGATGAAGGCATGGAAAGGCGGCCAAGGTCCGTCGTCACTTCCACCCCCAAGCCAAACCCTTTCTCCCGGGACGCGGCCTGGTTGTTGGGAAGGTCCACCATGTGATCGGCGGTCATGAGCTCAATCGTCTTCCTTCCGAGAATCCGCTGCCCATCGAGAGTGCCCGCGTTGCAGAGCATCTGGGCAAAGCGGGCGAAATCACCTGCCGTGGAAAAAATCCCGGCACCGCCTGCTTCGACCCCGCGACCTTCCTGCGGCCAGGTTCCGATCACTGGTTCGTCTTCGACGAGCGCTCCATTTGGACCGTGTTTGTAGGTCTTGGCGAGGCGGTTCAGCTTGCTTTCGGGAATGTCGAAGCCGGTATCTTTCATCCCGAGCGGCTTGAAAAGGCGCTGCTCGAGAAAGGCTCCGAAAGTCATTCCTGAGACACGCTCGATCAGGGCGCCAAGCACATCCTGGTTCACCCCGTAGGTGAAAGCCTCGCCCGGCTGGTGCTTAAGGGGCAGTTTCGCGAGCTTGCCGATGAAGTTGGTCAACCCGGGACCACTCCAAAGATCGGCGCTGAGCCATCGTTTGGCCAGTTCGTCTTCGCCGCCGAAGTCGTACATCAACCCGCTGGTGTGGGTCAGGAGGTGCTTGACCGTGATCGGGTTTTTAAGGGCTTCGAGCTTCGGCGCGTCCTGGGTGCCGCCTGCCCAGACCTTCATGTCTTTCAGCTCCGGAAGATACTTTGAGACCGGGTCGTCCAGGTCAAATCGGCCTTCCTCAAACAAGATGAGCGTCGCGGCGCAGGTGATGATCTTCGACATCGAATAGACCCGGCAGATGGTGTCACGTTCCATCGGCAGTTTCTTCTCGAGGTCGCGGTAGCCGCAGGTTTGGAAATCGACAATCTTGCCGTCCCGCGCCAGCAAGGTGACGATGCCGGCGTGCTGTCCGTCATTGACGAAGCGTCTGACCGTCTCGTGCATCACCTCCAGGCGAGCGGGGTCGAACCCGGCGGATTCCGGGGTGGTCATGGGCAACTGGGCCAGGGCCGGAAGGGTCAAAAGGCATGAGAAAGCAATGAGCGTCTTCATTGGGGTCTGGAATTTACAGCAAACCTTGCGGCGCGTCGCGAGAAAAGCATTCGCTGCGCCCGGGGCGTTTGGGGCGCTGGATGGGCGAAGTCTCCGTTCGCGTTTTTCACCGGCATACCGTAGTCTGGGAGCCGACATCAGTTCTGAATGAAGAGACCATCGTTGCTGATCATCTTTCTCAGTGTCTTTATAGACCTGGTCGGCTTCGGCATTGTCATGCCGCTGCTTCCCGTCTACAGCAAGCGATTTGGCGCCAGCGGATTTGAGATCGGGCTGATTATCGCCTCCTTCTCGGTCATGCAGTTCCTGTTCGCGCCAGCTTGGGGGCGACTCTCGGATCGGATTGGCCGGCGTCCAGTGATCCTGATCAGCAATGCCGGTTCGGCGATATCCTACGCCCTGTTTGCCGTCGCTTCGACGATGACCGGGAGGCCCGGGCTGTGGCTCTTGCTGGCGTCCCGCGTGTTCGCCGGAATTTGCGGCGCGAACCTTTCCGTGGCCAATGCCTATATCGCGGATATCACGCCGCCGGAGAAGAGAACGGCGCGAATGGGATTGATTGGGATGGCGTTCGGGTTCGGGTTCATCTTTGGGCCGGCGCTGGGGGCGTTTACGTTTAACCAGTTTGGGCTGCCCGGACCAGGGTGGACGGCCGCGCTGTTTTGCGGCGCGAATTTTGTGCTGGGCTGTTTCGTGCTGGCGGAAAGCTGGCGGCCGTCTTCGGACCGGGCGCCGGGGCGGCCGACCTCGGCGCAATGGCTGCAGATCGTCACGCGTCCGACCATCGGGTTCGTGATGGGCATTTACTTCCTGGCCACGTTTTGTTTCGCCTGTTTCGAAAGCACCTTCAGCCTTCTGATCAAGGAAAAGTTCGGCTACGACGAGAGCGACGCCGGCTACCTGTTCACCTATTGCGGCGTGCTTGCCGCGGTCCTCCAGGGCGGACTGATGGGCCGGCTGAATCAGCGGTTTGGAGAGCAGCGCCTCATCTTTGGCAGCCTGGTGCTGATGGCCGTGAGCCTCGCGCTCCTGCCGGTGGTGGGCGGCTTGGCCGGTTTGATGATCGTGCTGGCCGTCTTCGGCGCCGGGTCGGGCATCAACCGGCCTCCGACCTTCGGCCTGATTTCGCGGCGCAGTTCGGCGGAGGAGCAGGGGATCACGCTCGGGGTGGCGCAGAGTGTGGCCAGCCTGGCGCGCATCGCGGGGCCGATCTTCGCCAATGTCCTGTACGCATCGCACGCGGCGCTGCCCTACCTGGTCTGCGCCGGCGTCGCGCTGGTGGCCAGCCTTGCGGCCTGGCAACGCCTTTGCCGGCCTGCACAGCCCTTCGTTGAACCCGCGATGCAGAAAGTCAATGCGCCAGATCCAAACTCCCCGTCAGCCGCTAGACCTGGAACTTGAAGAGAAGAACGTCCCCGTCGCGAACCACATACTCCCGGCCTTCCAGCCGATAGCATCCTTTTTCGCGCGCGGCGCTCATCGAACCGCATCGCACCAGGTCCTCGCACGTCACCGTTTCAGCCCGAATGAATCCGCGTTCGAAATCGGTGTGAACTGTCCCGGCGGCCTTGGGCGCAGTCTCCCCGGCGTGAAGGGTCCAGGCGCGGACTTCCTTTTCGTTGAACGTGAAGAATGTCCGGAGACCCAATAGCCGGTAACTGGCCGCGATGAGCGCCGAAGAGCCGGATTCGGCAATGCCGAGTTCATGCAGGTAATCGCGCGCTTCGTCCGGCGGAAGATCCGCAAGGTCACTCTCTAACTGCGCCGAGATAACGACGGTTTCACACGCATGATGGGTGCGGGCGTATTCGCGGACGGGCCCAACAAAGGGATTGGACTCGGGCTTGGCGAGGTCATCTTCCTTCACGTTCGCCGCGAAAATGGTCGGTTTATCGGTCAGCAGGAAGAGGTGTTTGCCCACCTCCCGCTCTTCCTTGGACAACGCGAGGGTGTTGGCGGGCTTGCCGGAATTGAGATGCGGCTCCAGTTTGTCCAGGAGGTGGTTCTCGATCAGGGCGGCTTTGTCGCCATGCTTGACTTCCTTGGAAAGCCGTTCGCGGCGTTTCTTGATCGATTCCAAATCCGCAAGCACCAACTCCGTGGTCACAATCTCGATGTCCCGGACCGGATCGACCGAGCCCGTGACATGGTGAATATCGGGGTCTTCAAAGCAGCGGACCACCTGGATAATGGCGTCAACTTCCCGAATGTGGCTCAGGAACTTGTTGCCCAATCCCTCGCCATGCGAAGCGCCTTTCACAAGGCCCGCAATGTCGACGAACTCGATCGTGGTTGGAATGCGACTCGAGACCCTCGCGACCTTCGCAAGCTCGTCCAGGCGCGGGTCTGGAACCGCCACGACTCCCAGGTTGGGTTCGATGGTGCAGAACGGATAGTTCTCCGCGGGAGCCTTGTGGGTCCGAGTGACCCCGTTGAACAGCGTGGATTTGCCGACGTTGGGAAGGCCGATGATGCCCGCTTTCAACATGATCTCCGATTACACTTTTGGATTCCAGAAGGCAAGCTCGCTGATTTGACTTCCTTTGACCTCCGTCATGCTGGACGCAGGGCGTTTCGAGGCGTTAAGCTCATAGCGCATGAGATCATTGCGGCAGCGGATGCGCAGGACAGCGGCTCAAAGGGACCACGCTTTCACGCTGATCGAGTTGCTGGTGGTCATCGCGATCATCGCCATCCTGGCCGGACTCCTCTTGCCGGTCCTGGCCCGGGCGCGTGACAAGGGCAAGTCCGCCAAGTGCCAGAACAACCTCCGCCAGCTCGCGCTCGCCATGATCCTGTATGACGACGACCACCAGGTCTACCCGATCGGGTGGCCGCCGGCAGACGGGTTCGAAGGGACCGACTTCCCGATCTGGTACCGCCAGTTGCAGCCCTACCTCGGCAGCAAAACGAATGTTTCCGGGAAGGGCGTTTTCATTTGCCCGTCCAGCTTGCAGAAGGCCCAGGCTGGAGAACGCCTCGGGAACGCGCTCCGCGAGGGCGGATTCTGGGGTTACCTTGCTTACGCTCAGAATTGCTCCATCAATGGCGGCCGCCGCGACATCGGCTCACGGCACATCCTGGAAGCGGCCGGAACGGTCTTCTTTGGGGACACGGACGGATGGGACGCTTGCCTTTACCCGGATGGGGATCTCAGTGCCAACGTCTGTTACCGGCACAGTGGCGGGAACGAACGCAGTGCCGATACCGACCGCGGCGTCAAAGGAACCAAGGGGAGAAAGGGCCGCGCCAATGCCGTGTTTGCTGATTCGCATGTCGAACTCCGCCGGGACGCCCCCAAGCGCCTGTTCACCCTCGAGCGCGACTAAGCCCGATCCCCGCGGTCAACCGGCGCTCGCAAGCTCCACCTGTTTCCGAATCAGGTCTTTGAACGCTTCGACCCCTTCACCGAACCCGGCCGCCATGGGCAGGACAGGCGTCTTCCGAATCCGGCGCTTGAATGACTTCAAATTCGGCTCGGCGCTCGGTTCGTCCATTTTGTTGCCAATGACGACACGCGGCCGTTCAAGCAAGCTCGGGTCGAACAGCTCGAGTTCGCGAAGCAGCTGCTTGAAGTCGTCCCAGGGAGCCCGTCCGTCGGTCCCCGCCATGTCCAGGATGACCGCGAGGATCTTGCATCGCTGAATGTGACGCAGGAACGCGTGGCCCAGCCCCACATTCTGGTGCGCGCCTTCGATCAGCCCGGGCACATCACACGCCACGAGCCGGAACTGGTCCGGATACTCGATAATCCCAATCTGCGGATGCAGCGTCGTGAAGGGGTAAGGGGCAATCTTGGGACGCGCCTTCGAGATCGCCGAGAGCAGGGTCGATTTTCCCGCGTTCGGGTATCCCACGAGCCCCACGTCCGCGATCAGCCGCAGTTCGAGTTTGAAATGACCCGATTCGCCGGGTTCACCCGGTTGCGCGAATCGCGGAGTCTGGCGGCGCGCGGTGGCGAAATTCCGGTTTCCGAGCCCGCCTCGGCCGCCTTTGCAGAGCACCCATTGGGTCCCGTGGTCCACGAGGTCTGCCACCAGCCGCGCGGTTGCTTCGTTTCGTGCGGGTGCCTTTGGCGGAGGGGCTTCCGGCCTCTCCGCAACTTCTCGCGCGGCACCCGCGACGCGGATCACAGGGCGGCTTTGGCTTGCGAGCTTGAGAGGGGTGCGCTCCTCGGCTTCGGCGGGATCAGGGTCGACCTCCTCTTCGGGCCCCGAAAGCGACCCGGGTTCGTCCGGCAGTCTCCACACCATCGTTCCACAGGGCACTTTCACGATCAGGTCCTTGCCAGCCCGGCCATCCATGCCTTTGCCCAGACCCGGGTGTCCCACCTCGGCGATCAGCCGGGGCGTGTAGAACTGCGCGATGAGGTTGTTGAGGTCGTGATCAGCTTGAAGGATGACATCCCCGCCGCGGCCGCCGTTGCCTCCGCTGGGGCCTCCTTTGGTGATGAACGCTTCGCGATGGAACGCGACGCAACCTTTGCCGCCATGGCCGGCCTGGGCGTAAATCTTTGCCTCATCAACAAACATGCTCGCCTTGCTTAAGAGTCACGGCGCGGGTGCAATTGTCGCACAGTTTGGGGCCAATTGTCACCATACTGTGCGACATTTTGGCCATTCGTCGGAGCGCCGACTTGCAGCCGGCTTCGTCTTTCGCCATGCGGGGAACCTCGCTGATTCAGGGGTCTATGCAAACAAAAGGGCGAGGTCCTGGCGGCCTCGCCCTTGATCCGAAAATCGTTGGATTAGTTGCTCGCCGCGGCGGCAGCCGCCTCCACCTGGGGCGACACATTGATTCTGCGGCTGTCCTTGTCGAACGAAACCTTCCCGTCCACCAGGGCAAACAGAGTCCAATCGCGACCCGTCCCCACGTTCGTGCCCGCCACGAACTTGGTTCCGCGCTGCCGGATCAGGATGCTGCCTGCGGTGACGAATTCGCCGCCGAAATGTTTCACGCCCAACCGCTTGCTGATGCTGTCGCGCCCGTTTCGGACACTGCCTTGACCTTTCTTGTGTGCCATACGCTGCTAAACGTTAATCTCTTTAATCCGAATCTTGGTAAGTTCCTGCCGATGCCCGACCGTGCGGTGATATCCTTTGCGCCGTCTCATCTTGAACGCGATCTTCTTCGGCCCCCGCAGATGCTCGACAACATCGGCCACCACGGTCGCATGGGCAACAACGGGCGCGCCAATCGAGACTTTGCCCTCGTTATTGACCATTAAAACGCGGTCGAACGTGTAGGGTTGACCCGCTTCGACGGCCAAACGCTCCACTTCCAACGTGTCGCCAGCGGTGACCCGGTACTGCTTGCTGCCTGTTTCTAATACGGCGTACATAGTCTTTGGTCGAAAAGGGGCCAAATACACCAGAACCCCTCCCCGGTGTCAATAGTTCATTTCCCTGAAACGGGGCGTTTCTGCGACGCAGACGCACGTTCAGCCCCCGGGCCGACTCCTGGAAGCACTCGATTCGATGCTAAAACGCTGAGTCAGGCTTGCAGGGGCTCTCTGCCCCAATTCACAGACCATTCTTCGCACATTTCCGCCAAAAGGCAACGCCGGACCCGTTGGGTTTGGATGCCAGGAGGACAAGGGGCGGTCGCCGGCTCTGCCCGGTGCCTTGCTTCCCGCTCGTCAACCGCAGCCCTCAACGGTAAGCTCGCCTGCACGAGTCAAGCACCTTTATGAAATACTACGTGCGCAAAGACGCGTCGTCCGATATCGAGGGTCCGTTTGACCTCGAGGCCATCCGCGGCTGGGTCGCCGCGGCGAGGTTCACCAACGATTACGAGGCGATCGAGGACATGGGCCGGACGACCGACCAGCTCAAGCGTTCCCGCCGGTGGGTAACCCTCGACGAGCTTTTCTCCGAACCACCGCCGGCCCTCAATGAGCAATCGCCCAAAGCGTTCCTCGAGAAGGTCCGGGAACAATCCTGCTACAAGGTCCTCCGCCTTGGTATCGATTTGGCGATGACCGCCGCATGGATCACGATGGCGGTGTTCCTGTTCGCCCAAAGGCCAACAGCCGAAGCGCCCATCCCCATGCTGGCTGTTGGGGCGGGGCTCTTGATCCTCTCGGCCCTGGTGGCGGTGGCCCTCCGCCAGTCCGCTTTCGTGCTGATCGATATGGCCGATATCCTCATCGAGCAAAACCGGCGGAAACGCCTTTCGTAAGGAGCGGCGCTGCGGACAAATTCGCGCGTGTCTTGACTTTTGCCTTGAGGGATGACGGGCAGCTCGATAGCCTCGCACGCGTTCGCTATGCAGCACTAACTGGAGTCTTTCCCTGAGATGAAGAGAGAGACTTTGTCCCACCCTCTGTCGCACACGGAGTCGAATCAGGCCGTTCTTCGGCAAACCGCAGGACAAGGATGCGATAAGGGCGCCGGATTCGGCTCATTGGACCGGCTCTAGCTAGCGACTTCCACTTCAAGCAATGCCTTGATTATGAACGACAGACAGTTTATCTCCAACCAGGTCGCCGCGATCCGAAAGGAAGTGGGCGATGGAATCGCCATCAACGCCCTTAGCGGCGGCGTGGACAGCTCGGTCGTCACCGCCCTGGCCCACAAAGCCCTCGGGAACCAGCTCAAAACCATCCTCGTCGATAATGCCATCATGCGCGAGGGCGAGCCTCAGCGCGTGATCAAAACGTTCGCCGATCTTGGCATCCCCGTCGAACTCGTGGACGCCCGGCAACCGTTTCTCAAAGCCCTGCGGGGCGTGACCGACCCGGAGAAAAAGCGCCAGGCCATCACCGACACTTTTTACCGCGACGTTTTTGCCAAGGCCGTCAAACGATCCAAAGCCAAGTTCCTGCTCCATGGCACGATTCTCACTGATATCGAGGAGACCGTCGCGGGCATCAAGCGGCAGCATAATATTCTCTCGCAAATTGGCATCGATCCTCAGAAGGCCTTCGGCTACAAGGTGCTTGAACCCTTGGCAAGCCTCCGCAAAGACGGGGTGCGTCGCGTCGCCAAACTCCTGGGTTTGCCCGAAAGTGTCACCCACCGAATTCCCTTCCCGGGTCCGGCGCTGGCCACCCGCATCGTCGGCGAGGTCACAGAAGAGAGGCTGGCTACCGTCCGCGCGGCGACGGCCATCGTCGAAGAGGAACTTAAGAGCACCGGGGCCTTTCAATATCTCGCGGTGCTCCTGGTCGATCGCGCCACGGGAATTCGCGAAGGCAAACGGGAGTACGGGCAGATCATTGCCGTGCGATGCGTCGAAAGCCGGGACGCCCGGAAGGCGACCGTCACCGAGTTGCCTTGGCGAACCCTGCATCGCTTGAGCAAGCGAATCACTTCGATTCCCGGGGTGAACCGTTGCCTGTACGACCTGACGCCGAAACCGCCGGCAACGGTGGAATATATTTGACCTGCTTTTGGCGATCCGTTCGGGCTGGAGCCTGCGGCTTGGTTTATGGAGCGGTGCGGAACTCGATCCGCACTGGATACAGCCTTAAATCATGTGAAACTCATGCTAAACACATGGCACACGCATGTCATCATGAGGTTACCATGCGTTTAGCGTGCGTTTAGCGTGCGTTTAGAGGCGATGGATCTGCCACTCTAATGATCTGAGCGGCGGTGGAGCACCTGTGTTCAAAGCAGTCCGCCCCTCCAATCATACGCTCTCCCCAGCCCCGGTCCCTGGAACAAAGGGCAAATTGCTCAGGAATTCTCAGTTCAGATTCTTCTCGACGGCCCTTCTTCTCAGGACCCTTGAATGCACTCACACCGAAGGGAAGCAGTAACATGGCCCGCAGGATGAGCGACAATCCGAGCGTGCAATGCGCGGTTAGGCGGTGCCGGGCCAAGTGTTCCTATCGGAGCCACTCGTACAAGACTGGCCCTTTCCCGGGCTGCGTGGGAGAGGGTCGTTAACGGCAATCGGAAAGGTCCAGCTCTGGCAACGGCTACCGCTTCTTCGAGATCAAGCGAATGGCACTGGCACCAAATGGCAGCAGTAACAGGGCTCCAGCCAGAATCGTGGTAGGTTCGGGAACAGCCGTTATGGTTCCCGAGTACGACGCTCCCGTTGTCTTGGCCGTGTCTTCGGAAAGTGCTGTTAAGCTTGTTATACTTGCAAACTGGAAGGTGAGGTTGACGATGCCGCTGTTGACGGCCTTAAAGGCCAACAGATCTGAAAGGGTCCCGTCGTATTTAATGTTGGACAGGTTAACTTCGGCGTTGAGATTCAGTCCACCTTGCGCACCATCGGTATGGATTTGAATCCAGTCGACGTCAGCTGTGAGCGTCTTTGAACCGTCAGAGATGTTGAGAAGCCCTGGAGTGTTGACTTTGGCGTACTCTTTCGTGCCGTCCTTCGTTATGTTGCCCCAGGAAAACCAGCTTATGCTGGAATCCTTGGGCTTGATAAAACCGTACTTTGCGAGGGAATCTTCTGTTCCACCGGTTACGCTCGTGATCCACCATTGAAACCCTGGAGGCGATGAGAGGTCCTTAAGTTGAAAGCTGTCCGTTGAGCCGTCAAACGAGACGGACGAGCCGGGATAAGCTGCAAAGTTCAAAGTGACTACCGCGTTAGCTGGCGTGGCGACGGCAAGGAGGATTGATGCTCCGAGTATCAAACCACGAACGCTGAGTGGTTTTCCCATAAAACTCATTTTCTCTTGAGTGATTGCCGCATTAACCGAGTGCACACGTTATTTTGATCTCGGTTTACAATCGTCCTTATAGCATCCCAGCGGCGGTTGGTCTATCCAGTTATGGGACATCTTCGCTCACTTTTGGGACATGCCATTGTGGGGCTCTCGGGCGCGACAGAACGCGTTCGACCGGCTTGGTAGGGCTGGGTCGGCTCGGCGCGCCATTGAGAATTGGGACTATGCACTTGACTCTTGTGATCTTAACAGGCTGTGCGAACTGGGGCCGGAACGGGCCTTGAACCGTTGCCCTTTCGGAGCGCCGATTTGGAAGCGGCTTTCCCGGCTCCTGCTGCATTCTATCCCGCTTCACCGACACGACAGATGGGTTCCCATAAAGCCGGCTGCAAACCGGCGCTCCAACCTTCGACAGTATGTCCCAAACGTGTACTTACTTGTCCCATCGGTGAATCGACGGGACAGCCGCTTCGCATTACACTCCGGTGTGCCAAAAACGAAATCACGTGAAGGCTGCGGGACCTGGATGAACTCGAGGTTGCGGGTCTGGACCGTTGGAGCCGTGGTGCTTATCCAGTCTGAATAACGCGGCCGGGATTGCTTGGGCTGGGGAAAATCGGGAGACGAAATGAAGAACAGGCTGATGTTGTTGGCCGTCGTTTTGACACTTTCCAGTAGTGTCGTTCGCGGAGCGCTTGATTTCTCGTCAGAATCCGGTTGGTTCACCTTCAATTCCGACAGAGGTTTCTTCCAGATTGAGATTGTTCCGCACGGGAGCGTGATTCCCACGATCCAGTTTCAGCCTGAGCCGAGTGTGCTTGGGCCCATGCCGGTATCGGCGCCGATTTACGTCGCGGCGAACTGGGGTGGACTTTTCCTGGCATCCACCAGCTTCACCGTAGCGCCCCCTGTGGATTTCGACTTCTACGCCTATAGAGTTTGGGATACGCCGCTTTTCGCAGCGGAGGTCAGGTGGCCGGAATCGGGCGACCTCTTTCCAAGCATCACCCCGTTTCAGTCCAATCGGCCGGATGCAGCTGTATCGGCCGTTCCCGAACCGGGGACGCTTCTTGCGGGAGCCTTGCTTCTGCTGCCGTTCGGGGTGGCAGTTCTTCGGAGGCTGCGCCGCAGCTTTTAGAGGACAGGGCGCGTCGGCCTCGGCGCGCCATTGAGGATTAACCGTCACCCATGGCCGGCCGGCCCTTGTATGATTCGGATGCGGAGTTCATGTCTGATCTTTGAGCGCTGATCGCTATCTTCTCACTGTTACAACATTCGAAAAGCCGTAATTGGCTGCTGCATCGGTGGCGTTCACTTGGAGCGTGTGTTGGCCGGGGGGCAGGTCCGAGGCGCGGATGGTGAAGAACGGGTTCGGTGCGGTGCTGGTGCCGATGAGTTGACCGTCGAGATAAAGCTCGATCAGGACAACGCGCACGTTGTCGGTGGCCAGAAGGCCGACGGCGAAGTCGGTGGTGGTCGTGGACCAGTCTTGCGGCGACGTGATGATCACGGTGGGCGGGCGCGTGTCGGGTCCTGGGGCTTCGTTCTGCACATCGACGTCATCCTCCATCTCCCGATCGTCCTTTGCGGGCGCGATCGTGTCGGGGGACATTGGCGGTTCCGCCGTGGCTGCAGTCGGCGGGGGATTGACCGTGTGGAACACGATTTCGGAGGGGCCGCTTTCGTCGCCGGTGACGTCGTAGGCTGTGGCGTAGAAGAAGTAAGTGTTGCCGAGTTCGAGGTTGTCGATGCGCGTAGAGAGAACCTTGCCGGCGTCCTGCCGGTTCGTGAAGCTCCCGCTGATGCCGTAATAGACGTTATAACCGGTGGCACCGATGCTCGGGCTCGGCTTCCAGGCTAGCCCCACGCTGGCGGCGAACAGCGAGGTCCCGAGTACTGCGAACGCAACAGCCGGTAACACGACTGTTGCTCGGTGCGTTACTCGGTAACTGAGAAGCCCACAGTGCACGATATCGTATACTGGTCCCAATCGTGGCTCGTTTCAAGGGGGATGGAGCGCCGGTTTGTAACCGGCTTGGGGGGGGGGGGCGGGGAAGCGGTAAGGGGCAAGTGGTGTGGAGGGAAGGACTCACCACGGAGTTCACGGAGGGGGCTGCGGTAAGAGGTAAGGGGTAAGCGGACCGGGAGGGGCGACCACCACGGAGAACACGGAGTTCACGGAGGAGAGGTTGAACCTGAAAAGGACCCGGTTTTCTGCTTTTCTTTCTGAGGCCTGTTTTCCTCTCTCCGGACCTCCGTGCGCTCCGTGTTCTCCGTGGTGATCTCGG
>CAZODO010000081.1:0-28333 GCA_964578605.1 uncultured Verrucomicrobiota bacterium
TTCTGTCCTGTTTTGCTAACTACAAAAAATTCCTGTTTTGAAAACTACGCGACATATTGATCGAATTCCTTTGCTGGACCTCCTTTCCTCGAGCATTCTGTCCCTATGGGTATGAGACGCGAAGCGCGGGAACGCGCTGTTCAATTCCTTTTCCAGCATGACCTCAATCAGCCTGAGGATCTGGAAGAGGCCTTGCGCGTCTTCTGGGAAAGCCAGCGGGCGGCGGCTCTGGCCGAGGAAAAGGGAGTGGCACGCTGGGGCCAGGAGGTCGAACTTCCGCCCCCGACCGCCGAGGAGGCAGCCATCCGAGCGTTTGCCGAACCGCTCATCCGGGGGACGCTCCAGCACCTGGGCGACATCGACATGGAGATCAAGAAGTACGCCAAGAACTGGGATCTCCACCGAATGGCTGTGGTTGACCGCAACGTCCTCCGCCTCGCCATCTACGAGATGCGGCACCGCGAAGACATTCCGCCCGTCGTGAGCATCAATGAGGCGGTCGATATCGCGAAGCGTTTCTCCACGGAAGAAAGCGGCAAGTTCGTCAATGGCATTCTGGACAAGGTCAAAGGCGACCTGATGCGTCCGGCGCGCCTTGTTCAATAGGGGCCGACCGGGATGATGTTCGCTGACCTCCATCTGCATACGCACTTTTCCGACGGCACCTACACGCCGGACGAACTGGTCCTTCACGCAAGGGAACACGGGCTCGCGGCTATCGCGTTGACCGATCACGACACGGTCGAAGGCTGCGGGCCGGCGGCCTTGGCTTGCGGGCGCCTGGGCATCGAATTCATCCCGGGCTCCGAACTGACGGCCGAAGTGGACAGAAATGAACTTCACCTGATTGGCTACATGCTGGATACGGCTCACCCCCGCCTGCTGCGTGAGATGGCCCAATTCCAGACCGTGCGCCAGGACCGCATTCGGGAGATGGTGGCTCGGCTGAACAAGCTGGGCATCCCGCTGAACGCCGAAGAAGTCCTGGCCCTCGCCAACTGCCGGGCGCCCGGCCGCCCGCACGTCGGGCGCGCGCTTGTCCAGGCCGGCTACTGCGCGACCCTGGACGAAGCCTTCGATCGTTTCCTTAAAAAGAACCGCCCCGCCTGGGTTCCCAAATTCAAGATGTCCGCCAAAGACGCCATCGAGCTCATCCATCACGCGGGCGGGGTCGCCGTGATGGCGCACCCGGGGCTGAGCCGCAATGATGCGGTGATCCCGCAACTGGTGGCGGACGGTTTGGACGGCGTGGAATGCTACCATAGCAAGCATAGCCCCTCGGCTTGCGAGTATTACGTCGACGTGGCTCAGCACCACGGGCTGCTGATCACCGGCGGATCCGACTGCCATGGACTAAACAAGGGCCAGCCCCTCATCGGAACCGTCAAGCTTCCCTACGAACACGTCCAGCAGCTCAAGGAAAGAGCGGCCCATCGCCGAGCCCCGCAGGGGTGACCGGCGGCGCATCCACTCCTTTCTCAGGCCCGCAATCCCATGGGACTCTTCGACAAATTCAAGACCGGCCTCCAAAGGACCCACAACCAGCTCGTCCACGAAGTCAAACGCATTGTCACCGGTTCGCCGCGCTTGACGGGCAGCTCTCTCGAGGAACTCCATGGCGCCTTGATCGCCGCCGATTTCGGCGCCGCCATGAGCGAATCGATCGTCGAGGCGGTCCGGAAGGCTTACGAAACCCAGGGGAGCAGCGGTTTGGACGTCTTCGCTGTGGCGGCGCGGGAGGTAAAAGCGACGTTGGAAACCCTCCCTGGCAAGCTCCGTCGCGAGCCGAATGGCCCAACCGTGGTCTCCATCGTCGGGGTCAACGGGACCGGCAAGACCACCACCGGCGCCAAGCTAGCCTTTCGCATCCAGTCCGAAGGCGGCGTCGCCCTCCTGGCTGCTTGCGACACCTTTCGCGCGGCGGCCATCGAACAGATCAAACTCTGGGGTCAACGTCTGAATGTGCCTGTGATCGCCAGTTCCTACGGGGCGGATCCGTCCGCGGTCGCCCATGATGCCGTCTCTGCGGCGATCTCGCGCGGCGCCGATTACCTGTTCGTCGACACCGCAGGCCGCCTCCATACCAAGCACAACCTGATGCAGGAACTGCAAAAGTTGCACCGGGTCATGGGCAAACAGCTTTCCGGCGCCCCCCACGAGACCCTCCTGGTGCTCGATGCCACCACCGGGATGAACGCTCTTAACCAGGCTCGCGAGTTCAATAAAGCCGTGCCGCTCACCGGGCTTGTCGTCACCAAACTCGACGGAACCAGCAAAGGCGGCATGGTTGTCGCCATCCAAAAGGAACTCGCCATCCCAATCAAATTCGTCGGGCTAGGCGAGCAAGCCGAAGATCTACAGCCCTTCGATGCCGGCGTGTTCGCCGAAGCGCTCTTCGCCGCGCCCGATTAACAGCCGTCTATGAATTCCCGGAACCAGCCCGGTTCATCGGAAGACCTTGTCTGGATGCGAAAGGCCCTCCGCCTCGCCCTTCGCGGTTTTGGCCGCACTTCGCCCAACCCCATGGTCGGGGCGGTGCTGGTCCGAAATCAGAAGGTCATCGGCGAGGGCTGGCATCGGCGCGCGGGGCTTCCTCATGCGGAGATCGAAGCGATTCAACAGGCCCGTTCAAAAGGCGAAGAACCCTCCGGGGCGACGCTTTACGTGACCTTGGAACCGTGTTCGACACACGGGCGAACCCCCCCCTGCACCGAAGCCATCGCCTCACACCGGATTTCCCGGGTGGTTGCCGGTGCGACCGATCCCAATCCCGCTCACGCCGGGAGAGGCTTTGACCGATTGGCCGCTGCCGGAATCCAGGTAACCCGCGGGGTTCTGGCCGCGGACACCGCGCGTCTCAATGAGGCCTTCAACCATTGGATCGTGCATCGCACGCCGTTCGTAACGGTCAAAGCGGGCACCAGCGCCGATGGAAAGATCGCCACCGCGTCCGGCGAGTCGCGCTGGATCACCGGCCTCCGATCGCGCGCATTTCGCATGCGGCTCCGGCGCGGCGCGGATGCCATCCTGGTGGGAGTGAACACGATCCTCAGGGACGATCCACTCTTGACGATTCGGCGCGGGGATACGGAGGTGGGCAAACCCCTTCGGCGCATCGTTCTTGACGCCCAGGCGCGCACGCCTTCAAACGCCCGGGTGCTATCGGAGCAGCACGATCCCTTGACGACCATCGTCATCGCGGAAAGTGCCGATCCGAAAAGGGCAGGGGAGTTGTCGCGGCGCGCGCGCGTGCTGACCGCTCCGGCTTCGGAAGGCCAAATTGACCTGGGCTGGCTCTTGAAGGAACTCGGGCGGGAGGGTGTGACCAGCCTGTTGGTGGAGGGCGGCGGCGAGGTCAATGCTTCCTTCCTTCTTGGCGGATTTGCCCACCGCCTCGTTCTGCTCTACGCGCCTCTTGTCATCGGTGGTCGCGGGGCCCCGGGGATCGTGGGCGGCGCCGGAACCGCGTCGCTCGCCCAGGCTCCCAGGCTCCACCAGGTGGTGTGGCGGCGTTTGGGCGAGGATTTAATGTTGACCGGCCTTATCGGCCCGCCCCAGCCTTCGACCTGATTTCAAATGTTTACCGGCATTATCGAGGAAACTGGCACCGTCACACGGATTGAACCCAGCCAGACCGGCATTCGCCTGGGCGTGCTGGCCCGCTTGTGTTCGCGCAGCACCAAGGTTGGCGACAGTATCGCGGTCAACGGCTGCTGCCTGACCGTGGTCCGGACGACCCGCCGCAAGGGTGGCGCCCTGCTCGAATTCGATCTCCTCCAGGAAACCTGGAAACGAACCAACCTCCATGCCACCGGCCAAGGCGGCGCCGTCAATCTCGAACGTTCTCTGCCAGCCGCAGGCCGAATGGGCGGTCATTTCGTCACCGGCCATATCGATGGCACCGGGCGAATCCGGCGCTGGGAATCGTCCGGGAGCGATTGGGTGCTCGATGTCGATGCTCCTCCTGACCTGATGCGTTACATGGTGTTCAAGGGGGCCGTGGCCTTGGACGGGATCAGCCTGACGGTGGCGGAGGTCACCCGTGATTCCTTCCGTATCTGGATTATTCCACACACCTGCGAAGTGACCGCGCTTCGCGAGCGCAAGGTCGGCGACTTGGTAAATGTGGAGGCGGACCTGCTCGGGAAATATGTCGAGAAATTCCTGGCGTTGCGGGAACCCGGCCGGCGCCCGCGCCGTTCCTGAGGGACGGTGCTCGCCCTGAATACAGCGAGAAATCTCCGTCCAAAGTACTGGCCATACACGCTCAGTCCCTTAGGCTCGATTCCCGGTGTTGGTATGAAATGCAGACTTTTGCCCCCAACTGTCGTGCATGCCGGTCTTCGGATCGCGTTTGTGCTCTTCCTGTTCCTGCTGGTGGACGGCCTGGAGGTCGTTGCCGCGGAAAAGACCTATGTCGTGCGCCGTGGCGATACGCTTTCCGAGATCGCGGAGAGATTCGAAGTGCCGCTCTCGCGCCTGGCTGAACGGAACAGCCTTGGCAAGACTTACCGCATCTATGCGGGCCAGCGCCTTGTCATTCCGGACAAAGCCGCCGCAAAGACTTCCGCCAAGACGGCGCCGCGCCCGGTTCTGCCTGCCCGGGTGCAACGCGCGATCGACCGCCCCAAGGTGCCGCCGGGGCGGTGGAAAGAGATTGTGATCCACCATAGCGCGACCCATGCCGGAACGCTGAGCGCCATGGACCGGTACCATCGGAACGTTCGACATATGGAGAACGGCCTCGCCTATCATTTCGTTATTGGAAGCGGCCAGGGCCTTGGCAATGGCGAGATTGGGATCGGCACCCGCTGGACGCGGCAACTGAGCGGGGGGCACGTGATTAGCGAAGTTCAGAACCAGGTCAGCCTCGGCATTTGCCTGGTCGGCAATTTCGATAAGGAGAAGCCGACCGCCAAACAAATGGACGCTCTGCGGGCGTTGGTCCGTGCCCTGTTGGTCCGCTGCAAACTCCCGTCCAGCGCGGTCCACACGCATCAGCAGATCAATGCGGTCCCGACCCGGTGTCCCGGCCGCAATTTCCCCACCGCGGACTTTCTGAAATCGCTTCGATAAGCCGAAGGACGCGCCAGGGCAAGGGCGGCGCCGCTTTTGGGCGAAAGGCGGTCAGGTGCGGCTAGGGAGGCTCACTTTCTCACCAAGCACCTCTTCGAGGGAGCCCATCCTCAGCTGCCCAAGAAACGCTGCGCTCGCCAAACTATCCGTGACTCCCGATGGGCCCTGTGTTAATCGATGTCCCCTGTGGTTGACATGCTGAACCCCCGCGCGCGGCACTTCCTGAATGGGACAGTCTGGCAGGCCGCTTGCGTCGAGAGACTCGCCGGCGATGCGTCCGTTCGGAGGTACTTCCGCCTCCGCCAAGGCGGCGAGACGGCCGTCCTAATGGATGCTTCGGCGATCCCGACAACGGTCCTTTCTTTTATTCAAGTGGATCAGCAGCTTCGGCGCCTTGGTTTTAGCGCGCCGGGAATACTGGCCCAGAACGAAACGAACGGCTTCCTGGTCCTGGAGGATTTCGGCGATGACACCTTCGCGCGGTTGCTCGAAGGTGCCTGCGAACCCGAACCCCTCTTCGCGCTGGCCACGGACGTCTTGATTGCCTTGCATCAGCGAGAATTCGCGATCTCCGAAAGACTGCGGCCTTATAGCCCCGAGAAAATGTTGGCGGATCTCGAGGTGTTCCTCGACGGGTGCACCCCGGGAATTTCGGAAAGCAGGAGGGCTGAATTCCGATCGGCCTGGCGTGAGGTGCTCCCCGTCGCCCAGGAAGTCCCCGCCTCGCTCCTCCTTCGCGATTATCACGCTGCCAACCTGATGTGGTTGTCCAAGCGCGAGGGGGTCCAGCGCGCTGGACTGCTCGATTTCCAGGACGCCTACCACGGGCCTGTCACCTACGACCTGATGTCGTTGCTCGAAGACGCCCGCCGCGAGGTGGCTGCAGGCCTCAGGCAACAGATGATTGCCCGATACCTCGCGCACTTCCCCGCGCTCAACCGGAACTCCTTCCACACGTCGCTTGCGATTCTCGCGGCCTTAAGGCACACCCGCGTCTTGGGAGTCTTCGAACGCTTGAGCAGGGCCGAGCAGAAACACGATTACAGGCAACGTTATTCCCCGCATGTACAGGGTCTCTTGCGCTCTGCATTGCAGCATCCGGTGCTTGCCGGGGTCAAACGCTGGATGGAACGTCATGCGTGGTAAGATCTCGAAGGCGATGGTGCTCGCCGCAGGCTACGGAACCCGCCTGAAACCGCTGACCGATCGGGTGCCCAAGCCCTTGGTCCCGGTGGCGGGCAAACCGATGATTGAGTACGCGCTGGACAAGCTCAGGAACTACGGCATCGAGGAGGTCGTGATCAACGTCTCGCATCTCCGGGATCAACTGACCGCGTACCTCGGACGCGTTCCGGGATTGACGATCCGTGTCTCGGAGGAGAATGAGCCGCTGGAAACCGGCGGAGGATTGAGGAGGGCTTTGCCGCTGCTCGGGACCGAACCGATCTTCGTCATCAACAGCGACATCCTCTGGACCGATGCGCAGGAGACCGCGCTGGAGCGTTTGAACCGCGAATGGGACGCGGCTCGGATGGATTTCCTGCTCCTCGTGCAATCGAAAGCCAGGGCCGTCGGATACGACCAAGGCGAAGACCACCTGTTCATCCAGCCCGAAAACACTCGGCATTGGGACGAACGGGAGGCGCCCTATATCATCGCCGGTATCGGCGTCTTGCACCCGCGCGTGCTCGTCCGAGCGCCGGAGGAAAAGTTCAGCATCAAGATCCTTTGGCGCCAGGCTCTGAACCAGGGCCGCTTCCTTTGTCTGCCTCACCTTGGCGGCTGGTTCCAAACGGGAACCCTCGCCGATATCGAAAGAACCGAGCGGAGTTTCTCTGAGCCAGAAAGGCTTTGTCAAGGGACTCCCGGTGCTCGCCGAGCGTCCCCACAGATCAAGGCACCGCCGCCCGGTAGCTGACACCTCGGCAAAGGGCGCAACTGGAGGGAACGCATGTCATAAAGTGTTAATTTACAAAGGGATCCAAACCTTCCACAATTGTGGAAGCCGTAAATGCTCGGTCATCCCAAAGTCCTCTCTAAAGGCGCCAGGTCGTGAACACGAGAAAGGCTAGAGCATCCGGGATTTCCCGGCCGTCGGCTCGTCCGCCGGGATGAAGGACCCATTGGAGGCTGGGCTGAAGGGTCCACCATGCGGTCAGTTGCGCCTTGTAGCTGAACTCGAGAACCGTTTCGGAATCGGGAACCGCGAGGCCGATACCATAGAGGGAGTTGGCGTTCTTGACTGCGTCGCGAATATCGTCGCTCACCCGGAGGTAAGACGCGGCAATGCCCACCGTGTCGTAATCCCGAGTTGGGAGCAGGCCAGTGTAGACCACCCCACCCGCCAGCTCGAGTTCGGTAAGATTGCGGTCCCGCGGGGCGGCGGCGGTGCGGAGAAAACCCACCAAGCCTTGCCGAGCAGGGTCCTGGCGCATGCGTTCACGAAAGAGCGTTTGCTCGGCGAGGGCGTAAAATCCATAGTTTCCAGAGTGTTCCTCCAAGGGGGCGGCAGGGAAGCCAATGGCTTGGTTGATTAAGTCGGTGGCGCCTTCTGAGACGTCAATGAAACGGTCCGTGTGATAGTATCCACCAATCTTGTAGACTCCGGGCAAGCCGGCAGGAGCTTCACCGGGGTGCAAGCGGTATCCCAATTCGAAGTAGGCGAGGGCGCCTTCCTTGTCGTTGAGATTGACGCGGGTGCCGGGGCAACTCCGGTCCGGATTGCCGTCGTAGACAGCGGCTTGGGCGTAGAACTGGGGAATTGGATCCCATCGAATCAGCGCACCGGGGGCGCCGTAAGGTGTCGAAGCGAGGGCGTGATGCCGTGGCGGAAAGCCAGCGATGTCATAGACATCAAACGCAAGGGTCGGATAGAAAAACGTCTGGTTCAGGAAACTGATCGTGCCCAGCGTGCCGTAAAGCTCCGGAAGAAGAAAGTCGCGATCGATGGCCATCTGACCCGCCTTGAGGCTCAGGGTTGAATCCAAGACTTTCTGTTCGTACCAGAGTTCCCAGAGACGAAAGCTGTCGGAAAAATCGAGCAGGCTGACGACGTTAAGATCGCCAATGTAGTTCCTGGAGAAAGCCGGCCCGTTATGAATCCACATGGAACCTGCATGCAGATGGCCGCCCTCGTAGCCGACGAGCTTTTCTGACTCAAGATCAAGCGTCATGAGGAGGAGGCCTTCGGAAACGGCCCCTCGCTTCAAGCCCCCGGACAGATTCGAGGGCACGGCCCCAGCGTAGAAGAATTCAAAATCCACTCCGCGTTCAGATAGTGCGGAGCGGTAGCCGCCCCAATCGCCCAGCATGTAGTCGCGGCGAAGGAATCTGCCGACGCGCTCGCTCCAATCCTTCGAGGCTGTTTCTGGGGCAGCGATTGGAGGCGCCTCGGCAGCTTGAGCCAGGGACGCTGCCCCCTCGGCCAGGCTGCCGCATACCAGGAGGAGCCTTAGAAACGAGATCGTTTGAGACCAAAACGGCCCGCGGTTGTTCTTACGCATAAAGGAATCCTCCGGACGGTTGCTGGAGTTCCCGGCGAGGTTTTCTCTCATTGGGCGACGGCTTTTCGATCAATCTTATTGGTTCGGCGCAACGCTCCCATGAGCAGTTGGGCCACAACGGAGAAATAGTTGTTCGTAATATCGGCGGCGCGGAAAGCCAAGTAGATGTCATTGACGGAAAGTGTCCGGTTGGAAGCGAAGTAAAGAGACTTTTCGGTGCCGCGGTACTTGGATTTGTGAAAGGACAACCCCTTGAAGTTGTAAATCGAATTACCAAATCGTTCGCTGGCCTGTAAGAAGAGTTTGACCAGCAGGTCGTCATTGAACCTGCCCTCGTCGAGCTTGCTAAACGGAGCGAGCAGCAGGTTGAACACTTCCTTGCCTTCCTGGCGAAAGACCTCGATGGCTTCCATGTGGATGGTTGTGGCGAGCTTGCCGTAGCGCTCTTCATCGCAGCGAACGATATTGGCCGAGTAGCCAAAAACGTTGCCATCCCGGTACATCGGATCATAAAACGCAAACCCCACCACGCACCCGTCCTTATTGAGGCCGACGAACTTGCGAACATCAGGCTCGCGCTCGAAGATGGGTCGACGGGCGTAGATCCAGATTTCCCTGTCGCTGACCTTTTTGTTGCGCATCCAGCGGGAGGACACGCCGTCGAGGTCGGCTTTGCTGACTTGCTCGATGGGGACTTCGCGGATAGTGATTCCTTCGCGTTTGGCCTCGTTTCGCGCCCGCTTGATCAAGTCGAGTTCCTTCCAGTTTCCTTTCGTGTTGTAGGTCTGGATGGGGAGCTCGGGCTCGTAGCCCAGGCAGGTGACTCTGAAACCGCGGGCGCGGAAGGCTTGGGCGCAGGCTTCCGAAATGACTCCGAAAGAGGCGTATGGGTCGATCTCCAGGAACGCTGCCAGCAGTTCCGCATAGTGCTGGGGTGCGCACACAGGATCGGAGAGCGCGACGCGGCGGGGCTTCCTGGCCAGGACGGGGTGGGAGACGGAGTTGTAGGCGATATAGCCCAAGTCATGGATGAAGTACTCCATGCCGTCTTGAAGGGTCGCGTAGGCCAGTGCTTGCGATCCGTGCCGGGTCAGGAACGGGGAGAGAAGCTGCCATTTCGCTTCGCGTCCGAGCTGGCGGGCCTCATCGCCCTCAACGATTCTGATAGCCATAGCTGTGCTTTTTCATGGGACTGAGATGTTGTAACGCCCACTCGCTGGTCAGAGCAAATACTTGTTCCCGATTTCGGTCGAGATGACCGAGGTGGCCGTTCCCCGGGATGACCCGGAGCGACTTGGGACAGCCTAGGGCCTCAAAAAGCATCCGGCCCGTTTCGGGAGGATCCAACTCATCCTCCGCCCCCCAAAGAACCAGCGTGGGAGCCGTAATGGCTCCCGCCCGTTTCAGCGTATGCACAAAAAAGCAGTCGACCGCTCCCGGAAATGGGAACGACATGAAGGCTTCCTGGAGGCGAGGATCAGCCCGCAACCGCTGCTCGACTTGTGGATCCGAGGTCAAGCGGATGTTTCCCATGCCTTTGGCCAGGGGGACACGGAGGTCCGAGCCGGTCACCCATCTTTTGAGCTTGCCTGCGGCGAGCAGCAGCCAGACGGCGACTGTGTGGATGAACGACTGGGTGTTGCGCACAGTTGGATCCAAGGCGACCAACGCCTTGAGCCTGGGTTCGACCATTGCCGCCTCAAGGATCGCCGTTCCACCCGAAGACAAGCCGAACGCGCCGATGAATTCGGGGTCGATCCGGGGATCGCGGCTCAGGAAATCGAGGCCCGCCTGGATGTCCGCAACCCATTCCCGCATGCTTACGTGAAACCGCTCGCCACCCGTGTTCCCGTGGCCGTGCATATCGATCGCCAAAGCCGCGATACCCTGTCCTGCCAAGTGCTTGGCTAGTTCAAAGTAGTTCTCTTTGAACTCACCCGCACCATGGCAGATGAGCATGCACGGGTGGGGCCCGTCCGCATGTGGGCAAAACAGAGCGCCAGCGGCATCCTCGCCCAGAGAATGGAACCTGACGGTCTCATGTTCACTGCTCACCGATCCTCGCACAAAGCTGCTCAAGTGCCAAGCTGTAGCCGTTGGGACCCAGCTTGATGCGCTCTTCCACCGCCGCTCCGCCAGCCCATTTCTGAGGCAGCGTGTCTCCTTCTGAGACTCATGGAGTGCCAGTGGCAGTCCAGCGTACGGTTGCTTCGAGTAGAGCAAAGCCGCTCAACCCTTCTAGGCCTTCTGCCACGCGGCATGTCTCGTTGAGGATTCCCATTGCGAGGCACGACCGGCTCAAAACAGGACACTTTTCGGCGTGTGCGCCCCATGGCCGGGGAGGCGCCCGGACGCGGCGCTCAAAAATGGACCGAGAATCACGGTTTAAAAATCATCGTCCGGTCGTCGATACCACTGCCGGTTTCGCTATGGGCCTGCGTGGAAGCCGTTTACGCTGCTTTTCACCGATTGCGGGTGGAGAATCCCCAGCCCTCGTTGCCAGAGCCGCCGCAGCGCTTTCGCGATCTCTTCTTTGTCTTCGGAATCAATGAGCATCGAGATTAATCCGATCAGTATTGGCGATTGCGTGTCGATGAGGGCTTCGGGAATGCGTGAAGCCGCCTGAAGCCCCCTGACGGGCATGGGATTGTCGTTTGAGAGCTCCGCGCAGAGGCGCTCCAGTGTAGTGGCCCTTCTCACGCGTTGCTCACGCCGACGGCGTTCGCGCTGGCAGTCCGGTTTAGAACAGAACCGCTGTCGCTCTGAGTTACGAGGATCGACTGCGAACAACACTCTGCACGCCTGGCACTTACGATGTGAACTCGCCATCCCGCCAGCATCTCCGAAACCGGACAAGCGGACCAAGAAAGAAAATGGAAGAAGCGAACAAAATGATTTCAGGGAATCTTTTCGAAGAAGACGGACTCGAATAAAACGGGGAATTTTAGACCGCCAGATTCAGACCAAAAGTTCAGCGCGGACTACAGGCGCCAAGCACTTGGTTCAATCCAGCGGCTGCAACTGTCTAACCCCACATGGTCGGGGCCGCTTGGCCGCAAGTTGGCTGGCACAGCCCGTTGCAGGAGGCTATTCAGTGCTTTTCCGACCTGGGAGTCCGCAGACTGGTGTACGTCTCAGGAGGGAATACGGGCGTGAGGGTCGTTCAGCGTCGGCATGATAGTTGCCGATGAATGCTCTCAAAGATGATGACCAATGGTGCCCACGTCCTCCCTGTACCTGGAGAATCGGAAGTCGGTTGGCAGACCGCCGATGGACTTGAACTGAGGGGGCACCTACTTCATTTTGGCAGCCATTCAGTCACCTTTGCGCTCCATCATCCGGGGGTTCCGCTTCGGGTTTCGGAAGTTTTGGCCCCGTTTCAGGCCGTTGTCGAGGGGGTGCTGGCCTATACGGGGCGGGCCGTTCTCCGTGAGATCGTGAATACCGGGTCTGGGTTGGTATGCCAAGCGACTCTGGAGGGCGGTCTGGATGCAGGCGTGTTCGAGGCGGCTGTTCATCCCGCCCAATTGCCCGCTCGCTTCCAAATGTTTATGAAGCGCTGGCAGGCGACCTGCAAGATTCTGACCCCCTACAAAATTGCCGTCGCGGATCTGCAAAGCTTCCTGACGCAATTGCGCCTTTGGCTGGAACAGGTCGAACTCGGCATTCGAGCGGCGCCTTCCGGTGATCGCTTTGAGTTGGAGCAGAACGCGCTGGAAAGATTGGGAAGAGAAGTCCTGCCGATTATCGACCACTTTTTCGAGCAGTTTGAGTCGATCACACCGCAGATCACGCCGGAAATGCTCCCGGTACACCGGGCCTACCTTCAACTGCAGTTGCATCCGCTGGTGCTCTGTTCGCCTTTCGCTTACCGCACCTATGCCAAACCCTTGGGATACGCAGGTGATTACGAGATGGTGAACATGATGACCCGCAACCCCTTCGAGGGCGGGACTGTTTTCGCCAAGTTAGTGAACATGTGGTTCTTAGAGCAGGCGCCAGCCCAGGCGCACCGAAACCGTGTGGTTCAACTGGAACGTGTGCTCGCGGAGGAGGTTGGGCGATGCGCCTCCGAAGGGCGAATCGCTCGGGTCCTCAACCTGGGATGCGGACCCGCGGTTGAAATCCAGCGCTTTCTAGCGGGCGTGGAGTGGTCCAGTCGCGCCCGGTTCGAGTTGCTGGATTTCGATGATGAAACGCTGGCCTATGCGCGGAGGGTTCTGGAAGGGGCGAAGGCCGGTCATGGGCGGAGCACGGAGCTTGTGTTCTCAAAGGTCCCGGTGACGCAATTGTTGAAGCAAGCGGCCCGAACTGTGGAACGCCCCCCCGGGCAGCAGTACGACCTCATCTACTGCGCGGGTCTTTTTGATTATCTCACGGATTGCCTATGCCAGAAATTGATGACGATTCTTTACAGCTGGCTGGCTCCGGGAGGGCTGCTTTTAGTGACCAACGTTGATCCATCGAACCCCCTTCGGCACGGGATGGAGCAACTGCTTGAGTGGCACCTGATCTATCGCAATCCCACCAACCTGCGCGCGATCAGGCCACTGCAGGTCAAAGAGGAAGACGCCCAGATCCGGGCCGAGATGACCGGGGTCAATGTATTCCTTGAGGTTCGCAAGGCGAGGCATGTCTGACCGGAGCCCATTGGACGATCCTTCTTTTAAGGCTGCCCTTGCAGCGCGGGAACAGCAGGAGCGCGTCAAGACGGGGAGAATCGCGGCGGCTCTCGTGGTGTTCCTGATGCCGGCGGGGGTCATCCTGGATTTGCATTACCCTCCGGCGCGCGATCATCTCGGCACTTTTTTCCTCGTACGGCTGGGCTCCTCAGTTCTGGCGGCAGGTATTTGGTTCCTTTTCACGACACCGTTCGGGCGCAAACAACACCGGTTGCTGGGGCTGCCCATCGCGTGGATTCCAGCCGCGTTCATTTCATGGATGATCTGGTATACGGAGGGCCAAGAGTCGTCCTATTACGCCGGGCTGAACTTGATCCTTCTCGCTGTGAGCGCTGTGGTCCGCTGGAGCGCCCTGGAGTCGATCGTCGCGGTCGCGGGGGTCTTGCTCATGTATGGGATGGCATGCTTCGCCCGGAACCCGATTCCCAGTGTTCACCAGGTGTTTGTGAACAACGTCTACTTCATCGCCGTTACCGGCACGATTGTCGTTGTCGGCAATCACTTCTTCAACCGTTTGAGACTGGCCGAGTTCGCGCTTCGCTATGAACTGGACCAAAACCGGGCTGCCCTCGAAGAAACCAACAAGAAGCTGGTGGAGTTGGACCAGGTGAAGAGCCGGTTTTTCGCAAACATCAGCCATGAGTTGCGAACTCCGTTGACGTTGCTGCTGGGGCCTTTGGAGAAGTTGATTTCGCAGGGCAACAGCATGGCGGGCGACCGCGTCCGCGACCTCCTGGTAACCATGCGCTCCAACGGCATGCGCCTGCTTAAGCTCATCAATGATCTGCTCGACCTGGTGCGGCTTGAATCCGGGCGCATGGACGTGAGAAAAGAGCCGCTGGTCCTTGCCGAGTTTATCAAAGGGTTGGCCAGCGCGGCCCGGCAACTCGCGGACGACAAGCACATTCAGCTCGAAACGTTCGTACCTCCTGAATTGGGGACGGTGGCCCTGGACCGCGACAAACTCGAGAAAGTGCTGCTCAATCTTGTTTTCAACGCGCTCAAGTTCACGCCGGCGGGCGGCAAGGTCTCCATCCACGCGCTTGGGGAGGATCAGGATCTGGTGCTCAAGGTCAGGGACACGGGCATGGGGATTGCCGAAAAGAACCTCCCGTTCCTTTTCAATCGCTTCTGGCAGGCGGATACCTCCTCCAAGCGAAAGTACCAAGGTGTCGGCATCGGCTTGGCTCTGGTAAAGGAATTGGTGGAGTTGCAGGGAGGGAACGTGTCTGTCGAGAGCCAGGAAGGGCATGGAACGACTTTCACGCTTCGCTTTCCATTCCCCGAGGTGGACGCGCAGTTGGCGGGGATCTCCATCACGACGCCAAACCAGCCCGCTCCAGAGTCCAAAGGCGAGCCGGACGTGAGTTCGGAGGAATGGTTGAGCAACCTCTACAGGCGCGCCGAACTCTTTCCCGCCATGACTCCGGTCCAGGAAGCAGTGCGGCCGGTAGAGACGTGGACCGACGGCAAGCGGCCTCGGGTTGTCGTGGCGGACGACGAACCCGACATGTTGCGCTTCTTGCACTCGCAATTGAGCGAGTCCTACCAGGTCCTGGAAGCGGTCGATGGCCAGCAGGCGATTGAGAAATCGCTGCAGTTCCTGCCTGACCTCATTCTGCTCGATATGATGATGCCCGAGAAGGACGGTTTGCAGGCCTGCCAGGAACTGCGACAGCGCAGTTCCACCCGAGCCATCCCCATCGTCCTCCTTACCGCCCGCGCCGACGAGGAAACCAAGCTTGCCGCCCTCAAGGCTGGCGCGAATGACTTCCTCTCAAAACCCTTCTCAACCACTGAGTTGCGCGTCCGGATCAAGAACCTGATTGAGTCTTACGAACACCAGCGGACACTCGCGAAGCAAAAGCAATTGCTGGAGAAGACAATCGAGCAGTTGAAAGAGACCGAAACGCAGCTGGTGGAGAGCGAGAAGATGCGGTCGTTGGGCCAGCTTAGCGCGGGGATGATTCACGAGATCAATAATCCTTTAAACTTCGCCAGCACCGGCTTATACACGCTCCGGACTCACGCGAAAAACATCAGCGAAACCCACCGGCCGGACTATATGGACATCGTCAACGACGTTGAAGAAGGCGTCCATCGGGTGAAGGATCTTGTTTCCAAAATGCGCGAGTTTTCGGTCGCCGACAGCGCCAAACCCGAAATCTTTGCGGTCGACGCGGTGGTCGCATCGGCGCTCAGATTCCTCAGCCACGAATGGAGGGACAAGGTCGAGGTGCACCAGGATATTCCCGCTAACCAGGTGATGTGGGCGAACAAGAATCGAACCGTCCAGGTGGTCCTGAATCTGATCCAGAATGCACTCGATGCGGTTTTGGCAAAGCGGGTGAATGGAGAGAAGCCGGCGATTTGGATCAAGGGACGCCTGGAATCTGGGAAGAGCATCCTGGTCATCCGCGATAACGGCGTTGGGATTGCCCCGGAACACCTGGACAAGATATTCGACCCCTTCTTCACGACCAAAGATGTTGGAAAGGGCATGGGCCTGGGTCTCAGCATTTGCTACCGAATCATACAGGACTCCGGAGGCCGGATTGCTGTCAAGAGCACGCCTGGTGAGTTCTGCGAAATCACCCTGGAATTCCCGGCCGAGCAAGTCGAGCCGGCGACCACGATGTAATGCAGCATGGAACCTCACGAACCTCACTCCGACTACGATTACCGCAGGTTTGCAGTCCTGTATGTCGATGACGAAGAGAAATCGCTTAAGTTGTTTGCGCGAGCGTTCGGGGAAACATTCCGCATTCTCACGGCTTCCAGCGCACGGGCCGGACTCCAATTGCTCGAGGAGCAAAAGCATGAGTTGGCGATCCTGATGACCGATCAGCGGATGCCGGGAGAGAAGGGCGTCTGGCTTCTGGAAAAGGCGCGCCAAATCCAGCCAAAGCTCCTCCGCATCCTGGTAACTGCTTACACGGATATGGATGCGACCATCGCGGCGGTCAATTCCGGGGCGATCTACCGGTATGTGAGCAAGCCCTGGGACCCCGTCCAGCTTGAGCATACCTTGCGGCGGGCTTTGGAATTCTTCTCGGTCCAACGCGAACGCGACCAACTCTTCAAAGAGAAGATGTCCGTGCTGCATAATACCATGATGGCGGATCGCATCATTAGCGTGGGCCTGCTTTCCGCCGGGCTCAGCCACCACATCCGCAACGCCTTGCAAGCCGTCCAGACGTTCCTGGATCTGGCCCCCGACAAGATGCGGGAGGAGAAGGCGAGCCGGGACGAATTACGCCACCCGGAATTCTGGGAAGAGTACTACACCAACGTCCAAGCCCAGATCCACAAGATTACGGCGATGCTGAAGGACCTGGGGTCCGTTTCGGAAGATCCAGCCCTGCAGTTTACGGAGGAGGTTCGGCTTCATGAGGTGATCCGCGAAGCTGCCGGCAAACTGGCCGAGACAGCCGCGGCACGCACTATCCGCTTCACAATCGACGTCCCCGAGTCGTTGCCGGCCATGAGAGTCGACGGGATCAAGTTCCGCAAACTCTTTGAGCTGCTCTTCCGCGACGAGTTGGTCAGCCTTCCCGGGGGACAGACCATTTCCGTCTCCGCCGAGCTCAGGGCAGATGATCCGGGCATCCTTGAGCTCCGGATTGAAGACGACGGCCCGGGCATGCGACAGGAAGCGGTTCGAATCCTGTTTGATCCGTTCCTCGTTCGAGGCGGGAGCCCGATGGAATACGGCATTGACCTGATGGCCTGCTATTTCCTTGTCCATCATCATGGCGGGAGAATTCGGGCTGAAAGCGTGGAGGGCAAGGGAACAAGGTTCATCCTCCAGCTGCCGGTCGACCCGCAGCAGGTGCCGCCGCTCGCGCGAGCGCCTGAGCTCTTGGAGAAGGTGCGTTTGAATGAAGCGCTCTGGGAGAAGCTGGTCACCGAGTGAGATCGCACCGCTGGGAGACGACCGGCGGTGATCGAGTTTGCTAAAGCGAGAAATGGATTGTCTTTAGGCTCGGGTGAGTCTAAATGAAGAAAGCGTTGCCCCAGTCAGAATGCTGATGAAAACAATATTGGTGTTAGCGACGCATCCGGATTTGCCAGATGCAGTCCGGAGTGCCCTTAGTTCCGAGGAGTATCGCCTGATTCACCGGGTGGGTATTGCGGACGCAGAGCCCTTTCTTCAGCAACGGCTGCTGGACCTGTGCATTGTCGACGTTCCGGCCAACGAAGTGGGAGCGGTCTGGCTGATCGAACAAGTGCATCGCCGTTTGCCTTCCTGTCCCATCGTCATCTACACCAGCGCTCGCGAGTGGGATTGGGAAGAGGAGGCTTACTCGCACGGCGTCGTCCATGTTCTGCCGAAGCCGGTTAAGCCGCGTGTGCTCCTGGCTCTCCTGGGACGGTACTTGGCCGCTTCCCATCGTTCGCCCGCACCCGCACCCGTTCCGGTCCGGCCTGCGAGACGCGAACCCGTCACGGAAGCCGAGGCGGTGCATCGCGAAGGGCAGGCGCTCGGCGTCCTGCGCAACCTTTCGACAATCCTGACGCATTCGCTCTGCGCGGAGGGGCTCCTCAAGCAGTTCATTCTCTTGCTCAGAGAGATTGTCGGTGTGAACCGGGTCTTGATCTTTCTGCGTCGCCCCGGGGCAACCTTCGGGGGCGTCACCATGGAGGAAGGCCATTGTTTGCGGGCCGCGTGCGCCATGGGGCTCTCCTCCGGATTGCTCGAACATTTCGAACTTTCGACCGAGTCCGGCATAGGCAGCTATCTGTTCCGGCAAGGGCGGGTGCTGCGGCGGGATAGTGATGTGGCGCAGAATGACATCGAGATGCAGAAGGAGTTCGAGATCATGGGGGCTGAGGTCGCGGTCCCCGTCCTGGATCGCGAGACCTTCCTGGGCGTTGCCGTGTTTGACGGGCGCGTCACAGGCGAACCCTTGGGCAACTCGGAACTGGAGTTGATCTTTCACCTGCTTGAGGAAGTTGGCCTGGCGATCAAGAACATCTGGCTCCACGATCAACTCTCGGCCAATCATGAGATGATGACGGATATTTTCCGTCAGCTGAGTTCGGGCTGCATTGTGGTGAGCCGCGATCTCACCATCCTCCACGCCAACAAGGCTGCGCGCGGCTTTTTCGGCCGGCCCGGCCGCGGCCACTCGGAGCTGGAGTTCACCGATTTGCCCCAACTCCTGGGGAGCAAGATTTACCAGGTTTTGAAGACGGGTGCAGCCCTCACCACCTTCAAGTACGAAGCCGGCGAGAGCCCGGGCGCGGGCCCGGTGTACCAAGTGACGATCCTCCCGTTTCAAAAGCAGGCCGCCGCGCTGCCGAGTTCCGCATTGGTCGTGGCCGAGGATTGCACGCGTGCGGACCAATTGCAGCGGCTGGAACTCGAAGCCACCAGCCTGCGCCTGGTGAGGTCCATGGCAGACCGCCTGGCGCACGAGATCAACAACGCCCTCGTGCCCATGTCAACCCACCAGCAGATGCTGGCGCAGAAGCATCAGGATCCTGAGTTCCGTCTTTCGCTCAACACAGCGTTGGCCGACGGCGTGAAGCGCATCGCCAGACTGGCCAGCCAGATGCGCTTCCTCGTCCGGGATTCTCTGCTGACCAACGAATCGTTCCCGCTGGAGCCGTTGATTGAGGAAGCCTTCCTTGACGCCCGCAAGCACCAGCCGGTGCAGGCGGTTCACTTGAGCTATGAGAACGGGTCCCAGCTGCAGGTCCTTTCTGGCGATCGTTCGGCACTGAAACACGCTTTCACGGAAGTTCTCATCAACGCCCTTCAGGCCAACCCTGCCGACGCGAAAATCAGCGTGCGCGCCCTCCTCGCCTCCGAACCGTCCCTGGGCAGCGGCATTCGCGTCGAGGTGCAGGACAATGGCCCCGGATTTGATTCCGAGGCGATCGGGCGGGCGTCGGAGCCGTTCTTTACGACGCGTGCCGTCGGACTCGGCCTGGGGCTCACGGTCACCCGAAAGATCATCGAAACGCACCGTGGCACGCTCGCCATGGACAACGCGCCCGAAAGCCATGCAGGTCTCGTCCGGATCTTCCTGCCTTCATCCCAGCAGCCATGAACCAGTCTTCGGAACCTCGCCTGGGGCTTCAAGCCCCCCAGCCTCACGCGCCGGCATCGGTGATGTCTATCGACGGTCCGGCCCAAAGCTTCGTGTGTGCCACGGCGACGTCGCCGGCCGGTCCCAAACCCAAGCCGATTCTCCTCATCCTCGACGACGAAGAGGGGCCGCGGCAGTCGCTTCAAATCGTCTTCAAGGACGACTACCAAGTCCTGCTGGCAGACAACGGGCCAACAGCCGTCGCACTTGCCAAAAAACATCCCATTGACGTCGCCGTTCTGGATATTCGCATGAAGGGCATGTCCGGGATTGAGGTGCTGCACGCGCTGAAGCATATCGATCCCACCACGGAGGTCGTCATGTTGACGGGGTATGAAACCGTGGACACCACGAGGCAGGCCCTGCGCCTCGGCGCGTCTGATTACCTGAGCAAACCCTTCGGCATTGCCACGATCCGGGAGGCCGTCAGAGCCGCGCTTCAACATCGGACTGCGTCCCTGCAGGTTCGGAACAGTGTCCTGCGTCTGCGGGATCTCCAGGATCAGATACAGGACCAGCGCATGCGCGAGGAACTGGCTCGAACTCGAGGCGAGATTTACGCCAGCATCATCCATGATATCAACAGTCCCTTGACGGTTATTTCCGGGTTTATTGACGTCGTCTGCCAGCGGATTGCGGAGGTGAGCCGGTTGGAAGGAGAGCAGTTCGAGTTTGTCAAGGAACGGTTAAGCCGGGTGAGCCGGCAGGTCACAAGCTGCATCCAGATCTCCAACCGTTACTTAAGCTTCCTGCGATCAACCACGGACCAGGTTCCATCCGTCAGCGTCAATCAGATCCTGAGTGACGCCCGCGAGGTCCTTACCGGCCATGTGGATGCCCAGAACCATGCGCTGGCCGTCTCTCTTCTCACGGACGATTGCACCGCTCGGATCAACGGCACCGATCTGATCCAGGTTCTTTACAACCTCGCAGTCAACGCCTTTCAGAGTGCCGAAGTGCCCCATCGAGTCGAAATCCGCGCCGAACCGTGCGGTGAGCCGCTGGACTTGTCCGGGCTCAAGGACGGCCCGCAAGACCTCTTCGTTAGCGGAAAGATGTTCGCCAACACGCCCCCGATGTTGGCCATCATCGTCGCAGACGACGGCCCGGGAATGTCTCCGGAGTTGGTGGGGAAGGTCTTCGATTCCTATTTCACGACCAAACCGCCAGGGCAGGGGACCGGCCTCGGGTTGGCCATCGTCAAACGCCTTGTGGAACACGCCGGCGGCGCGATCCGGCTTCACACGGAAGTCGGCCGCGGGACGGTCTTCACGGTTTATCTCCCGGTTCATTCACCTGCCCCACGCTAACCTGGATGCCGCGGCTGGCCACTTTCACTGCCCCCCCAGCCGCGCCGAATGCGAGAACCAAGGTCCGCATCCCGGGCCTGAGGCCCGCAATCCGGTCATGCTCCGCAAGTCCCCCCAACAGCAGGGCGGTCGAGAACGCGTCCGTTTCGGTAGCGGATTGCAGCCCCACCGCCGCCAGGAGCGCTCCTTGCGCTGGCATCCCCGTCCGCGGATCCATCACGTGACCGTAGATCGTCCCGTTGGCTTCAAAGCACTTGCCATGCACGGCCGACACCGAGAGCGCTTCATCTTTCAGGGTTACCACCCCTAAAAGACGTTCGCAATCGCCTGGATCGTCCGTCCTCTTGTCTCTGTTGGCCAGGGCAGGGGGGGACTCGATGGCGACCTTCCATCCCTCTTGCCCCGGGGGCATGCCGATCCCGCAGATCGTGCTCGTTCCGCCATGGATCAGCGCGTTCTGGACGCCCGCTTCGAGGAGCGTTTCCGCGGCCACTTCCAGCGCGTAACCCTTCCCAATGGAGCCAAGGTCGATCATCATTCCTGGACGGGCAAAACGGACGGTGAACCGGCGCTCGTCCAGCTCAACGTGCTGCATCCCGACCAGCGCGCGCGCTTCGGCGAGCGCCTCCGCATTTGGGAATGCGCCCGAGCCGCGCATGAAACCCCAGCAACGGACGAGCGGCGCCACGGTGATATCGAACGCGCCTTTCGTTTCCTCCCAGATATGGCGGGTGGTCAGCAGAAGGGCGAACAACCTCGGTTCAACCTTCACGGCGCGTGTCGCCGCCCGGGCGTTGATGGCGCTGACTTCGCTGGAGGGCGCGTAAAGGTTCAGTTGCGCGTGCAACCGTTCGATTTCGTGGATGGCTTCCTCCGCAGCCGCACGAAGCGCCACGGGGTTCTCTCCGTGCAACACCAGCTCAAAGCGAGTCGCCATGGCGTTGCAGGCGGCTTTATGGGGCTCCATAAAAGCAAACGGGGTCTCGCAAGCCAGGCTCGCGAAACCCCGCTGTGAATCTTCGAGATGCGCTACGACAGCTCGAGCGTGCCGTAGGTGATCGGGGTGATTTCCCGGCCATCGCCGGTCGTGATCTTGCGTGTGTTCTCGTCAAAGACGCACGTCACGTTGAGCCGTTCCGACATTTCACCGAGGGCAATGACGGTCTGCACCTTAATGGCCAGGTCGATATTCGCATTGGGGTCCTTCCCGTCGCGGATGCAATCGAACCAGTTCTTGTGATGTGCCGGGATGCTTTCCGGAGCGAACGCTTCGCTGGTTTCCGGATCGATCTCTTCGGAGAAGGGTCGCTCCGGCCTGAGTTGAACCAGGTTGCCGGCCATGGTCAGGGTGGCCATATGGCCGCGAATCATCTCTTGGGTGCCGACTTCATTGACGGTGCTGCTGGTGATGTGCATCACCATGCCCGTCGGGAACTCGGCGATCAATTGGGCGATCTCGGGCGAATCCCGCAGCTGCGTGTCTGGAGTGAGCTTGTCCGTTTCCACTTTGCGCGTCCCAATGCAGGCCACGCGGACCGGGAATTGCGGATTGCCCGTGGCGAGCATGTAGGGGTGCAGCTTGTGCGGGAACAGGTCGCTGAGCAACCCGGCGCAGTACGGGTAGTACTTCCGCCAGCGGAAATAATCGTCGGCGCTGAAGTCTTTCTTCTTCTTGATCTGGTTGCCCATCCACATGGCCCAATTCACATCCTCAGGAGTGCACCAGGCTTGGATCTTGTACTGGTTCCATTCCCCGGCGGGCGTGTTCCGCATGTAAGAACCCTGGCTCATGACCACGGGGCCAATCTTGCCTTCCTTGATCCACTCGGCGGCTTTGTGCCACTTCATGTCGGAGCATCCCTGGGAACCCACTTGGAATACCTTCTTGGTCCGTTTGACCATGTCATAAACATCGAACGCTTCGGGCAGGTACCGGCTCATGGGCTTCTCCACGTAGATGTGCTTGCCCGAATTCATGGCATCGAGCGAAACGCGGGCGTGCCAGTGATCTACCGTCGAGCAGACAATCGCGTCGATATCCTTCCGTTCGAGAAGTTTGCGATAATCCTCGTAGGTCGGCACGTCCGTTCCCACGGCTTGCTTGGCCTCGTCCAAGCGGTGTTTTGAAACGTCGCAAAGCCCGGCCACCGCGATGTTGTTCGATTGCGCGGCCTGGAGCATGGGCTTGAGGTGGGAGTTCAAACCCTGGTTGCCCAAGCCCACAAAGCCGACGACGATTTTGTCGTTGGCGCCGATCACCCGGCCGGTCGAGGGCGCTTGGCTTTGACCGTACACCGGGGTTTTCAGAAGACTCGTTGTCGCCACGGCGGCGGCAGCCGTCGCGGCTTTCTTGATGAAGTTCCGGCGTGAATCGCCGCCGGCATTCGGTAGATGGTTCTTATCCATAAAGCATTTCTTCACTCTCGCGAGGTGTCGTGGTCACGTTACCTAATCTTTCCGTCGGGTCAACCCCTAACCGCCGACTGCTCCCGAAAACAGTCGTCCCCGCCCGGGCGAACCCGGACGGGGACGAAAGTGGGGATGGGAGTGCGCCACGCTCTCTTTCCCGTGCCGGCATTAGGCGCCCTTTAGGCTGCCAGCTTCCCGACGCTATTCTCCACGGCAAGCGGAGTTTCCGGCCTCGTAGCAGGGCCGTCCAGGGCGTTATCCGCCTCTGAATCATTTCGTGCATGCCGAGGCGCCGCAAATACTACGGCCGCTGGAGGGGCCGCGAGCGGGGTGTGAACAACTCGCAGACGGGACCGCCAAGGCAGCGAACGCAGGCCGGTCTGGACCGCCGGGCCGGCGGTCGGAAATTCCAGAGGGTTCACGGGCGAACGGCACCCGGTGCGTGCGGTCTGCCTAGGGATATAACACGTATATAACACGTATTTAACAGGTATTTAACTCGTTCTCCCATCGAGTGAAATACCTGTTAAATACGAGTGCAATACGTGGCATCCACGGCTGCAGATCCCTTGCGTCCGGGCTCTCCCTCCGCCATTCGCAGGGACTGGAACGGAAATTCTACGGCTTACCGAGAGGCGCTTTGCATCTCCACAAGCAAGCGTTCGAAGTCGGCGTTGCCCGGCGCCACTTCCAGCGCGCGCTCGAGCACGGGGATCGCCTCGGCGGGGCGGTTCTGGCGAGCGAGCAGATCGACCAAGGGCAGGACCGCTTGGGGTGTCCCCGGAGAGATTTGCTGGGCCAGGCGGAACGTCTGTTCCGCTTCGCCCGTGAACTCATGCGCCAGAAACAGGTTTCCTTGCGCGGCGGCCATCCGGGACCACGCCCCGCGAGCCTCGGGAGCATCGCTGGGGTCCGTGCCATAACCGAACTCCCCGGCTCGGCTCCCCCAATATTC
The DNA here is from genome assembly GCA_964578605.1 of uncultured Verrucomicrobiota bacterium. Classification (GTDB taxonomy): domain Bacteria; phylum Verrucomicrobiota; class Verrucomicrobiia; order Limisphaerales; family SIBE01; genus JAXMHN01. The sequence continues at coordinate 24,034 of CAZODO010000081.1, forward strand.
CAGGGCCTGGTTGACCTGGTTGGCCGTGAGGCCCTCGGCCGAATTTCGGGCGCGCAATTCGATCAGGGGACCGAGCGGTGCCGCGTTGGCATAGACGCTGTCAAAGGAGAACGACTCCTCGAGAGCGAACCGGACGCCGGGGTTTTTTTTGAGCATGACGTTAAGAAGGCCTTCGTTGATGGCCATCATGGCGGTCTGACCGGAAATCTGGAACCGGCCGTCATTGGACTGAAGGGTTTCGCCCGTGCGCACCTGCTTTGGCTCGTTGGGAGACCGTTGATCATGCTGGAAGCGCTTCTGGGCATCGGTCACGTATTGCTGGAACACCTGTGCTGAGTCCTCCGCGCTGGGAGGGACCACGCGGTCCCCATACATGAAGGCGGCATACTCCAGGTAACTGGCATCCGCCAGCGCGCTCTGCGTCAGGATGACATGCTTGTTGCCCGAGGTCTCATTCAGGAGCGCCGGGATGAACCGCCCAGCGTCGCTGCCGCCAAGGTAGACCGTGCCCGGGGCGAGCGAGTCGAGGATGGCGTTGCCGTAATCCAGGAGCTTCTGGGGATCCCAAGTGTGGGCGGCTTCGGCCGCTCCGTAAGCTTCGACCAGCCCATGCCAGAGCTTCTGCATTCCCGGGGACTGCTCGCCAGATTGGCGGCTGGCCTCGAGGAGTTTCCATGTGGCACGGGCCTTTTCCCAATCGTCGGCACGAATCGCGTCGAAGAGCTGGCCGACTTCCGGGGGCAATTGGACGTTGAATTGGCGCGCCAGGGCTCTCACGACATCAAGGCGATTGCCAATGAACTGTTGGAGCTTGGTCGACACGAGCTGCTTCGGAGGCAGCGTGGAGCCGATGTCGACAGGCCGGCGCCCCGAGGTCGAGGCCCGCGGCAAGGCGGACGCCGCCGGCCGAGCGGCCACGGCGGCGGAGGTCTCCTCGCTCGAGGCGAGTTCCGCACCGCCTTCCGTTTCGACGGTTTCCGGGGCAGCGACGGAAGAACTCCGCGGCCCCTTCCAGACCAGGAAGCCAATGGCAGAGGCGAGGAGAAGGATGGCGCCCAGGAGGAGGGGCCAGCGTGCATTTGTGTCGTCGTTTGAGCGAGGAGCGTTCATAGGGTGTCGCGGCAATCTTGGGCGTTATCTCACACAATGCACACGGCGGGCGCCAGTGAAATCATCTGAGGGAGAAGGGTGACCCCCGCGGTGCTTTGCTCTCTCGCTCAGGCGAAGTATCACTTGCCGTTCAGGCGTTTCCCCGATATCCAACCGTGGCAAGGGCCTGCGAGAGTTTTGACTAGATTATGGAACAGAGCAAAAAACCATCGGGGCGGAAGGGTAACTCAGCTTTGGCTAAACCCGTTCAGCCGGACGAGAAACTCGGCGCGATCGTGGGTTCGGAACCCATGCCACGCACCGAGATCACGAAGCGGATCTGGGCTTACATCAAGGAACACCGGCTTCAGGACGGTCAAAACAAGCAACGCATCAACGCCGATGAGAAGCTGAGAGAGGTCTTCGACGGCAAAGACCAAGTCACCATGTTCGAGATGACCAAGTTGATCTCAGGGCACATCCGTTAAAGCGGCGCGGGCCGCTCGCCTCTTCCAACGAAGCCCCAGCAACGGGCGGAAAGGGAGAGGGTCCGCCTAGGTCATGCGCCATCAAAGGGCAGGCACGCCTGGAAGGGAGGGCGGGCAAAGCCCCCACTCAGGCCGCCTCGACAAGCATGCATTCGGCCTGCTCGATCTGCTGGTTCAACTCGGCCGCTTCGCGCGTCAGTCTTCCCACCGCGCGGAAATCCCCTCGTTGCGTGGCCGCCAGAGATGCTTTGCGGACGCTAGCCAATTGTTGTCTGAGCCGTTCAATATCCTGTTCGTTCACTCTGGTCTTCATGTTTGGCCTCCTCTCTGGCGATCAGTCCGTGTTGTTGCATCCAAATAATACCAGCAGCAGAGTGCAGTAAACCTGTTTTCAGCCCCTAAATGGCTCTCCGGAGCGCCCCGATGGGAAAGCCGCCGCGCTTTTCCACTTTTCTTTCAGGGAAGCGCCAGTACGTTGCCCCAAGAAACATGGGCTTGAAACTGTTTAATACCCTGACTCGGTCTGTCGAAGCGTTCGTGCCGCTCGATCCCTCGGGCAAAGCCGTCGGGATGTACTGCTGCGGGCCGACCATCTACGATTTCGGACATATCGGCAATTTCCGGACGTTTGTGTTCGCCGATCTGCTGCGCCGCTGCCTCGAGTTCAAAGGCTGCGCCGTTAAGCACATCATGAACATCACCGATGTCGAGGACAAGATAATCAACCGGGTCAGAGAAGCGGGAACCACCCTCAGGGCGTATACCGAACCGTTTGAAAGCGCCTTCTTCGAGGACTTGGAATCGTTGGGATGCCTGCGGCCCCACGCCGCCCCCAGGGCGACGGAGCATATCCAGGCCATTATCGAGCTGGTTGAGAAGTTGCTGGCCAACGGCTTCGCCTACCAGGCGCCTGACAGGTCGATCTATTTCAGCATCGAGAAGTATCGAGCCAGCGGAGCCCGCTATGGCCAGTTGGCGCGGCTGAACTTCGACGAAATGCGTGTCGGCGACCGGGTCAAAAGCGACGAATACGCCAAGGAATCAGCGGCGGACTTCGCGCTATGGAAAGCCCGGGTCCCGGAAGATGGCGGCGTCTTTTGGCCGAGTCCTTGGGGAGAAGGCCGTCCGGGCTGGCATATCGAGTGCAGTGCCATGAGCATGCAGATGCTGGGCCCAAGCTTCGATATCCACTTGGGGGGCGAAGACCTCATCTTTCCCCACCACGAGGACGAGATCGCCCAGAGCGAAGGGGCCCGGTTGCAGAGTTCTGGCGCTCCTTTCGTGAAGTACTGGCTTCATGCCGCCCATTTGCTCGCCGAGGGCAAAAAGATGAGCAAATCGTTGGGCAACTTCTATACCCTTCGCGACCTCCTCAAGAAGGGGTTCCGAGGCCGGGAGATTCGCTATCTCTTGCTCACGTCTCATTACCGCGAACAGTTCAATTTCACGCTCGAAGGCCTCCAGGGTGCGCGGACGGCCCTGGCGCGGCTTGACAGCTGCGCCCAACGCCTCCGGGAGGTCGCCGAAGGCGAACAGGCCGATCCGGACGCGTCCCTCGTCGAGCGGATGACAGCGCCTCTGGACGATGACCTGAACATCTCGGCTGCTTGGGGGGAGATCTTCGACTGGGTGGCGGAATTGAACCGCGCCCTCTCGTCGAACCAGTTAAGCCGCCAGCAAGCGGCTTCGGCCCGGGCGGTATGGGAGCGGCTCGACCCGGTTTTCGGACTGGGAATCAGCCGGCAGCAGGTCGTGATGCAGCCATTGGGCGGAGCCGTTGGAGGGTCGATCGATCAGCAAACAGCCGAGATCCCTGCCGCAGATGCAGCTTTGCTTGAGGAGCGCCAAGCCGCTCGGAAAGCGAAGGATTTCAAACGCGCCGACGCGATCCGCGACGAACTCAAAGCCCGGGGGTGGGTCATTGAAGATACACCTCGAGGGGCTCGATTGAAACGGCTGACCCCAGGTTAGATCAAAGCTCCTTAAGCCAGCGGACATCAGCCATGCCGGGTCTCTTCATCACGTTCGAAGGCACGGAAGGAAGCGGGAAAAGCACCCAGATTCAACTGCTTGCGGAGCGCCTGCGCGCGTCGGGCGCCGTTGTGCGGGTCCTGCGCGAACCGGGAGGGACGCCGATCGGCGAGGAAATCCGCCAAACCATCAAGCACAGTCCGGACAACCACGGCATGACACCGGAAGCCGAGTTGCTTCTTATCAACGCCAGCCGGGCGCAATTGGTGCGCGAAATCATTCGGCCGGCTCTGGAATCGGGGGAAATCGTCCTGTGCGACCGGTTTTATGACTCGACGACCGCCTACCAGGGCTACGGGCGGCAATTGGATCTCGCCTTTGTCTCAAAGGTGATCGAATTCGCGGTCGGCCCGACGCGTCCGGACTTGACCTTGCTGCTGGATGTCCCGGTGGCCGTGAGTGAAGCCAGGCGGGCTCATCGAAAAGCCGGCAGCGTCCCCGGCAGAGATCGCATGGAAGAGGCGTCTCCGGACTTCTTCACTCGCGTGGAGGAGGGCTACCGCTTGATCACCAAGTCGGAACCCGCCCGGGTCAAGTGGATTGACGCGACGCAGGCGCCCGCCATCGTGGCTGCGGCGGTGTGGGCCGAGGTGCAGGCATTGCTAAGCCGGCACCGCGTGGCTCCGGGTGACCCGAACGGGTGCAACTCACGGTATCCGGGGTGTTCGAGGGCATGAATTGGGGAGGTCTGA
>CAZODO010000082.1:0-28161 GCA_964578605.1 uncultured Verrucomicrobiota bacterium
ACCAGGGGGACTTTCACCCCCGAACCCACATGGCTTCCCGAAGCGCACCGTAATCGTAATCGTAATCCGCATGACGGATCGCCGGTTCTGGAGCTCGCGGAGGGAAACGGCAAATTTGTCGGTGCGGACCGCTCCCGGTTTTTAGATAAGGCTAACTCTGATTACCGGCTCCACGATGGCAGCTCCGAATAGCGATTACGATTACGATTACGATTACGATCGGGGAAAAAGGCGCCTACTCGGCCGTGAACTCGTACTCGCCTGAACCAATCGCGAACACAGCCGCACCCTCTTCGACACGAAGGTATCTAACACCCGGCACCGAACCGGCAGGCTGGCCGCTTTCCTTCACTCGGTTCGGATCGGTGACCGGCACATGCACGACAGCTTCGGCGCCGACCGGAACGGCCACCCGGAGCGTGAACTTGCCCTCGGCCTTCTGCCATTCGCAGGCGATCCGGCCGCGCACCGTATCGTGATGCGCTTGAACCCAACGCAGATCGCCGACCGGCTGTGGCCTGATAATGATCTTATCAAAACCCACGGCGTCCGGCGCAGGCTGAATCCCGGCAAGCCCCTTGAAGAACCATTCGCTCACGGAGCCGAACATCGGGTGGTTATGGGAGAATGTGTTGTCGCTGAACTCCCAGTGCTCCCAAAGCGTGGTCGCGCCTTGCTCGAGCATATGGCCCCAGCCGGGGAAGGTGCGCTGGTTCGCGATCCGGAAGGCCAAATCCGCGCGCCCGGCATCCGTCAAAGCCGACAGCAGGTATTTGGTCCCGAAAATGCCGGTCGTGAGATGATCCTCGTGCTTTGCCAAATCCGCGATCAACACGTCCAGGGCGCGCTGCCGTTCGTCTTCCGGAACAAGGTTATAGAAAAGCGCGAAGGCCTGGCACGCTTGCGATCCAATATCATAGCGGCCTGTGCCGCGCTTCAGAAACCGATCGTTGAACGCCGTCTTGATTTTCTCCGCCAGAGCCGCCGCCTCGCGGGCATCCGCCTCCTTGCCCAGCGCGGTGGCAATCTGTTCGAGCAGCCTGGCATTGGCATAATAGAACGCGGTGCCTGTGAGCGCACGTGGCTTGGGCGCCAGGCTCTCGTGGTCGCTGATCCCGTTATCGAGAATGCCCTCTTTGGCGCGTGACTTCAAAAGGCCGAGCCATCGCTTGCTCGCCGCATACTGCTCCTCCAGCAACTGCCGTTCGCCGTAATACTGCCTGAGCTGCGCAAGCAAGAGCGGTTGCGCTGTCCCCCACCCTACGGGCCCTGATTTCTCGCCAAGGCCCTCGTCGCTGATCCCCACAAACGGCGCCGTTTCGGTAAACCCGCCATTGGGACGGACGGAATCCACGAAATCCCAGGCCGCCTTCGCGTAGAAGCGTTGCATGTCGAAATTCAGCATCGCCATATCGCTCGACGCCACAATATCGCCGCCATACCCGAACTTCTCGCGGTGCGGGCAATCCGACTGCACACTGAAAATGTTGCTTAACTCGGTCCACAGAATCATTTCCTGGATGCGATTGAACAAGTCGTTCGAGCACGAGAAATGGCCGGCTTCAGCCACATCCGAGTTCAGCCGCAAGCCTTCCAGCGCGTCCAATGGCGGACGGCCGGGATACCCGGTCACTTCGGCATACCGGAACCCGTGAAAGGTGAATCGCGGCGTAAACGTCTCCATGCCGCGGCCGTTGAGAACGTATTCGTTCAGCTGGAAGGCGGTCTTCGGTTGGCCCTTCCCGTCGTACCGGTAATCCTTCCCGCCGCCCTTGATTTGACCGCTAACAGCGGTCATCGCGTTGAGCGTGCCGTCCGGGTAGAGCAACTCGCCAAAGCGCACCCGGACCCGCGTCCCTTCCGGACCGCTGACTCTCAATCGTGCCCAACCGGCGAAATTTTGCCCGAAGTCGAAAATGAAAACCCCGGGCTTCGGTTCGGTAACGGCACGGGCCGGCAGGACTTTCGTGACGCGGATGGGCGGCGCGTCCTGCGCTTGCAACGGGCCCACCTTGGGCTGGGCAGCAACGGCCGCGAGTTCCCAACCCGAGTCATCGAACCCCGGTGTGTCCCAGCCTTCCCGCTCGTTGCGGGCATCGTACCATTCGCCCAGGTAAACGCTGTTGCGCACGATGGGTCCGCCCGCAACACGCCACGTCTCATCCGTGCCGAGGGTCTGCGAAGTCCCGTCTTCGAATTCGATCACCAGTTGCGCAATGGCCCTGGGCTCGCCGATGGTCAGCGCGTCCCGCGGATTAACATGGCCCCACATCCGCAGCGGCAGCGGGTTGAACCAGCCGTTGCCCAGCATCATCCCGATCGCGTTGCGCCCCGCCCGCAACTGGCCGGTAATGTCGTAAACGGAGTAAAGCACCCGCTTGTCGTAGCTCGTCCAGCCCGGCTCGAGCACATGGTCACCGACCCGCCCGCCATTCAGCCGAAGCTCGTAATAGCCCAACCCGGTCACGTAAGCCCGGGCGCGCCGCACAGGTTTGCCCAGGGTGAACTCCTTGCGAAAGATCGGCGCCGGTTGATCCTCGAACATCTGCGCTTCGGAAAGCGGTCCGGCCGAGCGCCGCTGAATCCAATGCGCACTCCAGTCGCCCGGTTCCAACAAGGCAGCTTCAAACCAAGCCGGAGCACTGAACCCGGAAGCCTCGCCGTCCTTATCCCAAACCTGGACCTTCCACCAGGCCCGTTGACCCGAACGGAGAGGCTTGCCGCCATAAGCGACTTGCACGGAATCGGCCGACGTGATTTTGCCGCTGTCCCAGAGGTCCCCTGCTCCGTCGGCGAGCATCTCGGGGGTGGACGCGACGATGACCTGGTAGGCCGATTGGGCCGCACCGCGCCGGTCTGACCTCAGGACCCAGCCCAGGTGCGGGCGCGCCGTGCCGATCCCGAGCGGCGCAACCCGGCCTTGGCACCGGAGAGAATCCACCACCAAAGCCGCGTGTCCCTCGTTGGGCAGGAGGGTTCCGCCAATTGCGAGGACAACACTGATCACGATCAGGCGCATTGAACTCATGGCGGGCGATCATAGCCGGTGACCTCGATTCTGCCGAAGTCTTTTATCGAGCCATCAATTCTTTTCAGGCAGGGCGTGCGCTCCGTCGCGCGCCGTTGCTTACTTTCGCTCTCTCGACGGCTGGGAGGGGAGGCTCTTCGCAAGGAAAAGCCAGCCACGGCGCGCACGATCTACCTATACTCGTGCTATACTCGTTCCAAATTCGTGCGATACATGTGATTATATCACGAAGTTAGGACGATATTGGTTCGATATTGTTATCAACGGACGCAGGCGGCTAACGCAACCGCTTAACCTCGCCCATCCCGTTCACGACGATCTCCCGAGAGCCTTCCGGAACCGTCACGGTGATCTGGCGCCCGCGCGGCCAGCGCAACCAAAGCTGCCGCACCGGGCCTGGAGAGGGCACCAATACCACAGCACTGTCTTGCGACCAGTATCCCGATCCGCTCCGAACTTCACGGATCAGGCCGCGCTGCTTGTCCGAAATCATCGGGGCCAGTTGCGTTCCGATGACTTCGAGGTTGCCGCCGGTCCCTTGGAGCCGGACCCGGAGAGCCGCGGGCGCGCGCTGGTTGCGAAACAATCGTGTCGCCCCGCGGTTTTGAGCCACGGCAAGATCCAGTCGCCCGTCCCCGTCAAAGTCCGCCACCGCGCAACCCCGTTGCTCGCCGAAGATCCGCAGGCCCGATTCCGCCGCCGGGACAGGGCGAAAGCCGCCCTTGCCGTCCCCGAGCAGAAGGAGTCCCAGCCCGGCGTCCTGGCGCGATCGATCCGCTGCCACCGGGAAGAAGTTCTGGGCTAGAAAGGCGTCCTCGCGGCCGTCGCCGTCGAAATCGCCCACCGCGATGCCGAACGCCGCGGAGAACTGCGCTTCGATAGGCAGCGCGTGCCGTTCGAATCGGCCGGCTTTGGCGAGAAACACGGAGGATTCGAGGGTTGCGGCTTCGAACCGGACTGCATTTGTTAGGGAATTGCCGAAGATCTCGGCCACGGTCGCCTTGCCGAACGCCTCGACGGTGGCGAAATCAACGCGCACCCATGGGAGGGCGGCGGCGATGGCATCCAGATTGCGTCGAGGCGCCCAATCAGCCCGAGTGTCGTCCCATTCCGCCTCGATGACCTGAAAGGCGCCGCGTGCATCAAGAGCACCTGCCCAAAGGGTAGCCGGGCGGCCGGGAGACGGCTGGAATTCCCCATTGCGGCCCCAGTTGGACGCGATGAGGTCAAGCTGTCCGTCGCCGTTGAAATCGGCGGTGGCGACTCCTTGCCACAACCCGGTGTGTTCTTCGAGGCCCAGGGCCTTGGTCTGTTCGACGAACCGTCCGCGGACATTGCCAAAGACCCGGATAGGACCCCACTCGCACGCCAGGATAAGGTCGGGATACCCGTCGCCATTCAGATCGCTGAAAAGGGCGCCATTCACCAAGCCAATCCGGTCCAGACCGGCGCTGGCTGACTCGTTCAGCGTGAAGGCGCCGGCGTCATTTTGATAAAGGCGCGACGAAGCGGCCTGCGGATAGCGCCCCGGGATCAACCGCCCGCCCACGAACAGGTCCAGGTCGCCGTCCGCATCGTAATCTCCCAGGGCGAGCGGGCCCACATCGTTCGGGAACGTGTCAACGGCCACGGCCGCCCGGCTCTGGCCCGGATCGAACAAGCGGACGGCCGGGGGCCTTTCGTTCTTCCCCCAATCTTCGGACTGCGAGTTGGCGGCCAGGAGCAACGGTTGCCGCGCACGGGACATCCAGCCGAGGAGGCCGGCTTGACCGCTTGGGAGCGTCGGGCCAGGAATACGCTCGAATGCCCGGCCCTCTTTGTTTTGAAAGACCGTGAAGCCGCTGCCGCGGCCCCCGCCCACGATCAGCTCGTCCCAGCCATCCCGGTTCAGATCGAACCAGCCAATGCCCGGTCCTGCTTCGCTCAACCTGCGGGGCAGCAAAGGTTGGTGGGCGTCATCATTGAACGGCGCCGCGCTATGCGCGTGTCCTTGAAGCCGTGCGGTGACGTCCTCAAACAGGGGCGGCTCCGAACTCGCAGCGGGTGGGGCTTCCGCAACAGGCGCCTGCTTCGCATCGCTGCTGACTGGCTCCTGGATCTCGTAAATCCGGTTGGCGCGCGCCCCGGTGATCCGGCTCGTTTTGCCGCTGCGCCATGTGATGCCGATCTCGAGGGCGGCCTCGGTCGATCCGGCTGCAAACACGCGCCCTGGGGCGTCCCCGGAAAGGTATCGTCCGCCACTGACCATCTCGGCCGATTGCGGAACGGGCCCCCCTTTCACACGAACCCGGGCGCCGATCCCCTGGGTGTTCGGCGGTTGCCCGCGCAAGCGGACGGCCACGCGCGGTGCGGGGCTGTCATTGCGATAGAGCCCCGCGACATCGCGATATTGATTGACGACCACGTCCAGGTCGCCGTCGTTGTCCAGGTCAGCCAGGGCGAACCCTTGCGACACACCCACCGTGTCAAATCCCCATTCCTTCGCGCACTCGTTAAACGTCAGGTCGCACCGGTTATGGAAGGCGAGGTTGGCCAGCGGAAGGCTCGAGTATCTGCGCGACAATTGAAGGCGGCCCTCCATGTCGGTGCCGGGCGGGACGGAGTTGATGGAGCGCACAACGTCGGCGTGCAGCATGTCCCGTCCATGACCGGTGGTCACAAGGATGTCGTCAAAGCCGTCCAGGTCCACGTCGAGAAACAGGGCGGACCACGACCAACCGGTGGCCTCGATGCCGGCCAGGCGCGCGATCTCCGCCCAGGTGCCATCGCCGCGGTTCAGGAAGAGCAGGTTGCGCGGATACTCCGGGCTGAAGGCCGGATCTTCAACCGGGCCGGGCACGACCTGTTTCCACATGTTATCCCAGCGCGTCTGGCGCATGAGGTGGGTGCGAGGGAGCATATCCATGACCAGCAGGTCGTCGAGGCCATCGCGATTGATATCGCTGATGTCGGCCGCCATGGAAGTCTCGCACATGCTGCGGAGGGACATCGGCGCCATCGACTTGAACCGTCCGCGGCCATCGTTAATCCAAACCCGGTCGCGCGAGTAATAGAAATCGTTGCAGACGTAAAGGTCGGGCATTCCGTCACCGGTGAGATCGCGGAAGAGAACGGACAATCCCCAATCCCGGGGTGGCGCGAGGAGGGGGCGGCCGTCTTCGGTGAAGGTGCCATCCGTCCACGAGACGGCGGCGAACCGTCCGTTGCCGTCATTCCGGTAATAGACATCCGGCTCCCCGAGTTCGATAAGCGTGACGCCTGCGGGTGGTTGGGTAACGAATGCGGCCCAACGATCGGCCGGTTTCACCACCGGTTTGCCATCGATAATCTTGACGTCGCGCGTCTCGCCGGCTGGCCGGTCTTTGAAGGTGGTGGTGCGGTAATTGGTGACGTAAAGGTCGAGGTCACCATCCCCGTCCGCATCGGCCAAGCCGAGTGAATGGCTTCCGCCTCGCCGGACTAGGCCGGAGTCGGTGCGTTCGCGGAACAGGCCTTGGCCTTGGTTCATAAACAGGCGCGTCCCGGCTCCGATTCCATTGACCAGCAGATCCAGCCTCCCATCTCCATCCACATCGGCAAAGGCCACTCCCGTCGAGAGTTGCCCTTCACAAGCCACGCCCGCACGCACCGTGATGTCCTCAAACTTCCAACCCCCAAGGTTCCGGTAGAGACGATTGGGGCCGCTCAATCCCGCCATATAGAGATCGCACCAGCCGTCGCCATCCACGTCGCCCAGAGCCACTCCAGCGCCGTTTTCAACGATGCGGTTCAGCGCCACGAGCCTTTCGGCGACTTCGTTGGTGAACGTGACTCCCGTGATCTCCGGTTTCAACCGGGTAAACCCGGTCCGCCCGGCCCCAGCCGGTCCCGCTTCAAGAAAGCGAAAATCATCGCCTTGCGTCCAAGGGCTTGGCGCCGCCTGGAGAAATGCGGCCAGGGAGAAGCTCATGGCGATAAGCGCATGCGCCACCCAACACCTGCTCCGACGCGGACTGGGCAGGAGGAAGAACTCGGATTGCGGCCTTAGGAGGGCCTTGCAGGCGGGGGTTGCCCGACCCGCCGTCCTCTTCGACGTCACGATGCCATTCGCCGGCTTCATCCAACCGCGTGCTGATCCAAGACATGAAAACGGCCACGCATCCGGAGAGACGTGGCCGTTTCTGAACTGATGGGAATCCCGGTTGGCTCCCGGGAGCTCAATTGCTTAACCGAATCCGGTAGTAACCGGCGGCGGCACGGGTCCGCCCCGTGTCGGTATCAGTAAAGTTCGTGGTCGCTCCGGCGCTGTCGCTCGTGGTGACCGTTTGCCATGAGCCTGCCGCCAAGGAAGGCGAGTATTCCAGGATATACCGTTTGCCGGATACGCTCGACCAGCTCACTTCGACGCCAGACGCCGCAGGCCGAATGCTCAGAAGCTTGAGCTTCGAGTTGGGATCGTTCGGATTGGTTCCGGCGATGGCTTCGTTGGCGTCCGTCATGCCGTCGCGATCGGTATCGGCGTTCGGGTTGACGGAAGCGTCGCGGTAATCCGCCTGGATGTAGTCGAATTGGATCCAGGACGCTGCTGACGCTCCGGTTCGCTCCAACTCGATCACGTTCTCACCCACCACGGCATTGACCTCGGGGGCCTTGACGATCTCCTCGATCAATCGCGGGGTGGTGATGCCCGTCTCTGTGTGAAATTCGGTTCCGTTAAACCGGAAGGTGATATCATGCTCGCTGGGGCCGCCGCCGCTGCCCAGAAAGATCAGGTTGAACGTGAGCAGGTATTCCGTGTTGGTCTTGACCTGCTCCGGGGTCAAGGTGAAATGGATGCGTGAGAAGGCATTATCCGGGGTGAGCGCCCGCTCGAAATTAATGAACGGTTCGTTTTCGAACACCAAACCCACCGTGTTGGGGTACTCCCCGGCGAAATAGTAATCGTCATCAAGCATGTCCGGGCTGCCGGGCGCCTCAGGCGAGCCGTTGACCTCGTTGCTGAACTCGGCCTGATTGTTGTCGACGATGCCCAGGAGCCAGAGCGGGGTGAACGGCACGGCTTTGTCAGCCGGGTCATTCGGGTTCGAACCCAGCTTGATCTCGAGCGAGTCGGAGGCGCCATCTCCGTCGGTGTCGGCGAGTGTCGGGCTGGTCTTGGAAACATTGAGTTCGTGGCTGTCCGATAGGGTATCGCCGTCGGTATCCACACTGTTCGGATTGGTGAGATGCTGGTTCACCTCGGCGCCATCGGTAAGGCCGTCGCCGTCCGTGTCCGTGTCCAGAGGATCGGTCTGAGCCGTTTTGACTTCCTCGGAATCACTAAGACCGTCGCCATCCGTATCCGGTTTCGTCGGATCGGTCTTGGCGTTGAATTCCTCAAGATTGGTCAGGCCATCGCCATCCTGATCCTTGGCGGCATCCGCAGCGTCATTCGGCTTTAAAAAGCCTGAATACTGGTTTTCGTAAGCGTCCGGAAGTCCATCGCCATCACTGTCGGTTGCCGGGATCTCCAGCCGGACGAAGTCGAACTGGATCCAGCTCGAGGCCGTGCCTCCGGTCCGTTCGATCTCGAGGACGTTTTCCCCGGCGGCGGCCCCGTAATCGCCCGCGCGGATCGTTTGCTCGATCCGGGTGGCCTCCGTGATTTCCGTTTGGGCGAAGAAATCGATGCCATTGAACCGCAGGGCGAGGTCGTGCGTCCCAATCACTCCTTCAACCGCGCCCAGCGCAATTAAATTCACCGTGATTTTGAAGTTGTTGTCCGGGTTGGCCGCATTGCTATCGAGGTTGAAATGGATCCGGTTTCGCGGGTCGCCCGGAGTGAGTGCGCGGTCGAAGTTCGTCCACGGCTCCCTTTCGGTCACCTCTCCGACCTCGACATAACTGCCGGCAAAGTAGAAATCGTCATCCTGATCGGTGGGGCTCCCCGGAGGATCATTGCTGGCTACTTCCTGGGTAAACTCGCCCTGGCCGCCGTCATCGATTCCGAGCTGCCAGATCACTTGGTTGACCTGCTGCGCGTGGACAGCCGGGAGGGCCGCCATGGCTGAGAGGGCGCACACGAGAAGAATAAGACGCATTGGCGCAATCATAGAATTCAGTTTGCTACTGCTGGACACGCCCGTGTTCTAGTAAAGGACACCGGCCATTGCAAGCCATTCTTTTCAAGCTATTTGGCACGGGCGCGACTCACGCTTGCCTGCCGATAGCCGCTCTGCGTCGTCTCTTGGTCTGGAAGTCGTTTATTGTCTTCGTAACCGGAAGAAGCGCTGGGGTTCCGTCAGCCCGTAAGTCACGGTATTCTGGTTCTCGACCACCACCACCGGGTGTTGGCTTTGAGTCCATCCGCTGCTCAGATCGGTGGTGCTCTCCAAGACGCATCCCGTGACGGTCGTTGGCCAGGTCAGGATCAAGCTGGTGGGCGTGACGGCCCAGGCCAGCTCCGGTTCTTCCAAGGTGGCGGTGGTGCGAGTTGCCGCGTCCGAAGTGGTGGGTGCCAATTCGCGATTGCCAACCCCGTCTGTGGCGATCGAGAAGAAGGCGTATGTCGCCTCAGGTTCACCGCTGAAAATCATCCGTGTGGCCGGTGTTCCGATAAGCCACGGCTCGTACGGCTGACCGTTTTGCGACACGTAAATGTCAAACGCGGTCACACCGGAACCGCCAGCTGCGTCCGAACCACTCCAGCGCACCTCGAAGACGGACGGGGAGGCGGCAGGAAGTGCCTGAACGGAACTGGAGGGCGCAGCGGTATCGATGATGTTGGTCACTATCGGTGTGTCGATCGGCGCGTTGACGTCGAAAACAATGCGGGCAGCATTGGTAATGATGACGCCGCTGGGTGAACCGCTCGGCGTTCGGATTCGGTAGCTGACATAGCCTTCACCCCGATGTTGCGGGTCGTTGGGTGGCAGGAACCCAGCCAGGGGATCTTCAGGTGGCCAGTCTGTGACGGGATCCATAGACTGAATCATCCAGGTGGCTACACCCGTGTCCGGATTGAAGCTTGCCTGCACCTCGACATCGTTGGACGGATCGGTGGCGACCATCGTCCGGGTGGTGTAGTGGCTCAGAGCGGGCGGGACGGCAACCTCGACCAAGTTAAAACCGATGTTCATCAACTCGAACGTTGACCAGTCGAGTCTCGGATCCAGTGCGTCGGTGACCGTGACGACCTGTGCGGCTGCAGTCGCATTGGTCTTGTTCTCGAACCGGATCGTGTAGAGGAGCCATGCTCCCGAGGTGACGAACCCTTGTGATCCGTAGCCGACGGTTAGTTTGTCATTGGGATCGTAACTGCCGATACCCGACGTGCTTCCCCGGCCGCCTGGAATTCCTGCGACTGGCGGCCTTGGGCCAGGCGGTTTATTCTCGGGGCAAGGCGCCATGGTGATTGCCTGCAACGTGTTCAGGTTGTACCAGTGTCGGCCGAGCGCTGCAAAATAGGCGTCCCTGCTGGAGCGGTAAATGTTGATGAGGTTGTAATGATCGCGGAGGCTGTCCCTCGTATCTGTCCAGGTCTCAGCGAGATCCTTGATCGATGAGACGACCAGCCAGATTGGCCCCCAGAAGGGCGATCCGCCGACTTTGTCCCGGAGATCCGACGCCACATCGAGCATGGATTCGATCCCGGCGCTCGTTCGATCAAAGTTGTCATCCTGCAAAGCGTTAATGGTATTCACCAGGGCGTTTTGGAGAATAGCGATGGCAGAGCCGGCATATTCCACAAGCGTCGCTTCTCCCGCCACGACACCGTAAGAACCGAGCGCCGCGGCGGCGCCTTCCAGGGTTACAGCGAAAGCGGCCAATTTCGCGGCGAGTTTTGTGGCCTGAGCAGCAGCCAGCCCGAGATTGGCCTTATTGGACTCTTTCAAGGCCTGATGCGCCGATACCCAGGCATCGAAGCTTCGCTCAACTTGCTTGAGCGAGGCTTCGGTGTCGCGCAAACCCGCCTGGTAACGGGCGTAACCGGGACATTTTGGATCGACGGCCGGATAGCTGCGGAAACCGTTGCGCCATTCGGGCGAGTCTTCACTGGAGCGAGCCGGCCTGGAAAAGGTGGTCCAGAAATCGCCGGTGGAATTCCACCAGTTCTTGAAGCGATCGCTTATGCCTTGAAGTTGCACTGCAGCGGAAGAACCGGCGTGCTGATGGGTGGCCGTGGCGAACGCGAGGGTCAGTGGCGACCCGGTCAATCGGGCCAAACTCAGGCTGCGGATGCCTTCCGCAGTCGCGCCGAGCGCGATGGCCTGCGGAGCCGACAGGGTGAAGTCGAGGGTGTCTCCTGTGGACGTGTTGAAGGCTTGAGCGGTGTCGGTCTGGCCATCGGCCGATACCTGGATCGTTAAAGGCAATCCGCTCGGGAGATTTCGCAGTTCGTATCGACCCGCGGCGTCGGAGAGAGTCACAGCAAGGACGTGACTGTTCTCGTTCAGAACGCTTACCCGTGCGCCCGGGAGTGCCTGGGCGCCTGGGCCGACCACGCGACCCTTGAGCAGAGAGCCTTCGTCTGGCAAGACGGCATTCACCGTCCTGGGCAGTTGAGCTAACGCAACAGCATCCGGCACTCTCACCGCAGTGAGACTCGGATGGGCGATCCAAAGATCAAACATCCCCGCGGGCATGGTCGTCAGAGCATAGCGTCCATCCGGGCCGCTGAATGCGGAAAAGGTCTGGCCCGTGGACGGGTTCACACAGCTCACCAAAGCGTCGGAGACCGGCTGGCCGCGGCTGTCGGTAACCAGGCCCTTGATCACGCATCCCTCGCTCATCTCAAAGCTGAGGGTGGCCGACGCCCCGGTCAGGGACACCCGCATGCTTTGTCCGGCCAGCCCGGGCATGCTGACATCTGCGTCATAGGCTTGTTCGGTGAGGTTGGTGAACGTCGCCAAGCCGGATTTGTCTGTGAGTGTGAACAGGAAGGACTGAAATCCTGAAACAGGACGCAGCACGACCCAGGCGTTGGCCACTGGAGCGGCGGTCGTCTGAGCGCGGACATGGACGCGAAGGCTGCTCTTTCCGCCCATGATGTCCGGAGCGTTGACGATACTCTCACCGGCGAGAGGCAGGCCGTTGCGCTGAATAAAGCCAATGTCGCTGCCGTAAGCTGCGAGATCGACGTCTGCCAATCCGAAAACCAGGAAACGATAGTCGCCACGTGTATCGGTCACAGCGGAAGCGATCGTCTGTCCGGAACGACGCAATGCGACCAACGCGTTGGGCGCTGCGGTTGTCCCATCGTTGCGCAGGACGCGCCCACGCAGTTCCACGCCGCCCAATTCAATGGTGGTATTAAAGCTATTGCCGGACGCATTCAATGTGAACAGGCGCCGGCCAACGGTCATTCCGGATGGACTGGCCACAGCCAATTCGTAGCGGCCGTCCGGGAGGTCTAGGAATGCGAATTGGCCCTGAGCCGACGTGCGGGTAGTGGCTGTGATCCCCGTCCCGCCCATCAAGCAGACTTCCACACCGGCCAGCGCCGCACCTCCGGCCCCGAGCACGCGACCGGTGATAATCCCGGCCGGACGCAACGCAATCTCCACTGACGCGGAACCGCCTCCGTTCACGGTGACGGTTCTGGACGCAGTAAGATAATCCCTGGCAGAAGCGAAGACAGTCTGGGACCCCGCCGGGACGGTGCGCAAAGTGAAACGCCCCTGCGCGTCGGTCAGGCTGGGCGTCTGTTCGCCGGTTGCGGCCTCGAAGCCCACCGCTGCCCCCGCTAGAGGCAAAGCGGTTCGAGCATCTTTCACGGTCACAACGATCGATCCGGAACTGGTCAGGGTCATGTTCAGCGCGCCCGAGTAAGGCACGGCAATGTTCGTAAGGGAGGCCATGCCGTGAGCCGCGGCACTGGCCACCAGGTGATAATTCCCTGGCGCTAATCCGGTAAGGCTGAATCGGCCTTGCGCGTCCGATGACACAGATCGGCCGGCAAGCCCATTGGTGAGGAACGCTTGCACAAGCGCGCCGGAGATCACGGCGCCTGCGGAGTTGCGGATCGTGCCGCTCAATGAGGCGCCCGGTGCGAGAGCGAGGCTCAAGGGCACGGTGGCATTGTCAGAGAGCGTCACGAGCTGGCGGGCCAGGGGAGCGAACTGTTCGGACAACACCTCAATTCTGTAGGTGCCGACGGGCAGCCCGGAGAGCAAATAATGGCCGTCTGCGTCGGTGACCGCCGAGCCTGAGCCGCTCCCGACCTGATCGTTATCAATGGCACTCACCAGTGCGCCGGCGACTGGAGAATCGTCCGCAGCACTGAGGATACGGCCAGTGATCCTGGCGCCGGTTGAGAGCCTCAAAATCAGGGGGACTGGATTGGGCAGCTGGACCTGAGCCGCGGGATTCGGCAAATGGTCCGGCACTGCGAGCTTGTAAGAGCCGGAGGGCACGTTTCGGAACGCGAAGCCGCCGTCTTTTCCTGATCGCGTGATGTAACGGGTTTGTGATTCGGCGCTGGCAAGTGCAAGAGTGACCGGGTGATCGGCAAGCGGACGCCCGGAAGCGTCCATTATTAAAGCTCCGCGCAGGCTGGCGTCAGTCGCTTGAACCCACCGCTTTTCGATGAGGTAAGCCAGGAGGTCGGCAGGGGTGCGCATGCTGTATCCGGCGGGACGCAGTTCCTCCGCGGCGCCGACCAGAGCGGTAATATAATGGCCGACTGTTGGACCACTGTCAGTCACCAGCCTGGCCCAAGCTTGATCCCAAGCGGTGTCGGCCTCTGCGGGGCGCACGTCTGATCTTGCCACGGTCCAATCCATGGTTTCTGCTGAGTCGCCGGGAATCCAGTTCGCGGAGTAGGAGACGGATCCGCCGGACAGCAATTTGGAGAAGAAGGTGATCCGGTGTCTTTCGCCAGGGCGCAAGCTGGGGGAGATCGGCCCTTGCTCAGGAATGGCGAGCGTCTGCAGAACAGTCTGGGTTGTCTCTTCCTCCTTGGTTCCGAACCAAACAAGGTGGTTCCCAGAGCTCTGAACGTGAATTAGCGGCACGGGCACATCGGCATCACCAACGTTCCCGAATTCAAGCACACCTTGGAAAGGCCGTCCCACACGCACCTGGGCAGGCAAAGACAAATGACAGGTGAACCTGCCTCCCATGCCGGACTTGATGGTGAACGCGTTATTGTGACTGGCGGTCAGGCCTCCTTGAGTGGCAACGACATGGTAAATGCCCAGAGCGGTGCCTTGAAGATCAAATGTCGCCAGGGCATTGGCCGAATCCAAGCGCCGCACACGGACAGCGTCGTATCGGGTTGAAGTGCTGGCGGAACGTAGGGAGACGCTCAACCCTTCGGCGAAGCTGCTCCCGAATAATGGAACGGTCACTTCACCGGCATTTCCCCCGTCAGCGAGACCAATCGCGGCGAGGTTGAAGGTGGAGGGTGCTACCAGCACGGTGTAATTCTTCTCCGCGGTCCCGAGGCTTTCGGGCATGATCAGGAGATAGACCGTTCGGGTTGAGGAGGCAGCGGGGATCCCGAGCCGCACATCGACGGTGTTCCACTCACTGTTTCGTGCGTCGAATGACGATTCGGTTGGCATGGAACCAAACCCCGCGTAAAGGCGGATTCGCCCGGAACTGGCTGCTGCGTCCAACGTGACGAGCAGTTCCGTCCCGGCTAGTTGCTGAACCTTGAACCAGGCAGGCCGGTTCACCTGAACGAACGAGTTGGGTGCTGCTGCGCCCAAGCTGAGTTCAGTCACCTGCAGTTCGGTGGCTGGCGATAACGGCGATTCGTTGTTGCTCCAGTTACGGCCTTCGAAGATTTCGCCCTGCGCGTTCGCGGTAACCTGCCAGTTCCAAACGCCTTCGGTCCCCCCCGGGACTTCCACTTCTGCTTCGGCCACGAAGGACTCGTCGGGGCCTAGGTTGACGGTGGTAAGCGGTTGGGCCACGTCGAGCCGGGTCACGCCACGTTCCGGGAAGGCTGCAATGAGCGCGATCGCATCGTGCCACGGCCCCACCACGCGGCTCTTGCCGACATTCATCAGTAGCCACTGCACTTTGACCCGGTCGCCGGCACGCACCGCGGTCGGGCCTCTGACCCAGCCGACGACCAGGTCCAAATCCGATTCCGCTGTTTCCACGAATTCATACGCACCCAGATCAGCAAATCCGCTCGCGGCGGAGGTCCCGGTGTTGTTCATGCGCGGATCGTCATAACGAGGAGCCCCCATGAAATCGGTCGCCGGCGCCCCGGCACCGTCCGCGGCGTCGATGCACGGCGACAAGAACTTCAATCGATAGTTGCGACGCGCCGCATCGCGGAATTTCGGATCGACGGAGACATTCCCGTTTTGACCTGTCTGGTCCGCTGTGCCGCTGTAATTGCCTTCGAGCGCTTCCGGATTCCAGATATCCGAACTGCGAATCGTCAGGGCGTCCGCACCGTGATCGTGCAGGATGCCTGCCGTGAAACTTCCTGCGACGATCGTATTGGTAATGCGCATTTCGCCGCCGTGCACGAGCAGGCCGACGCGGTTGTCATGAAAGGTGGAGTTGATGACATCCACCACGGACCCCGGGTGAGCGCAAACGGCGCGGTCAATCCCCGAAAAAATGCTGCTCAGGACCTTCACCGGACCGCCCCAGGAGAGAATTCCGTCAAAGAAAGAATCCTCCATGATGCTATCGGAGAATGTCAGAGAGGAGTTGCCCTGGGTCTTGAGCGTGGCTTTGCCTGGGCCACCACTGGGGCCCCAACCGCCTTCCGCTGGTCCGCCGCCAAAGCGGAATTGGCAATGGCGGATATCCCCGTGGGCGGAATCCAGAAGAATCCCGCGCCAGTCACCGGCCTCCGGTCGGGTCTGGTCGCCATCCTGATTGGAGTCTCCGCCAATGGTATCGTCTCGGCCGGACGTGAATGTGATCGGCTGCGAGACAGTGCCTCGGGCGATGAGCTGTCCGCCAGCCTGCACGGTCATGCCGAGACCCTGGCCGAACTTGAGCACGGCGCCCGGTTCGATGGTCAGTGTACCCCCACTTGGCACCACGACATCGCCCGAGATCTGATGCAGGAATGTTCCAAGCCAAACTTCCGATTTCTCCAGCACACCCTTGTGTTCGGACCGCAGATAACGGAACTCGACGAATTCGTTGTCGTTGAGATTGCCGTCGTCCTCCATGCCGAACCCGGACCATTCCCCGGGCTGGGGGCGGGACTTGTCGCCGTCGAGGTTGGTGTCGCCCCTCGCCGTGTCGTCCGCGAGAGAGGTGAAGGTAATCCGACGATTCGCGGTGCCCTGCGCGTGGACGGTGGCTCCCTTGCGAATGGTGACTCGGCCGTGCGCGGCGGACTTGATGGTCGTCCCGGCCGCGATCGTGATCACCGCGTTGTCGACTCGCAGATTGCCTTCAATGATGTGAACCTCGTCGGCAGACCAGGATTCATCGGATGACACCGTCCCGGAGTGCCACTGCGCCTGGTTGATCACCGTGACGGTTCGTGTTGCTTCACCGATCACTTGCAGAGCTGTGTTGCGGAAGAGCGCGCGAAGCTCATACACGCCGTCTGGCACAGTAGTCGTGTTCCAGGCGAAAGCGCCTTGCATCGGTTGGGAACTGAGGATCGGGTAAACGAGACCGGCGCGGAAAGCGACAACGTCTACCTTTATTCCAGAGGGGTTGACCCCGAATCCTGCCCACTTCAGCGGCCATTCTCCGTGCGCCAGCTGTCTTTCAGGGTTCTCCCAAAAGAAGAGCGGTGCTGTCGCAAGAAAGACGGTGCCAGTTTGGCCGGGATTTTGTCCCGTTTCCCCGCCAGGCGCGACAATACGACTTTGAGGCAACGTGAGGGAGTCCCAGATGTATAGCGCGATTCGGCCGCCGCCGCCGGCGCCTCCATCGCCCCAGCCGTTGCCGCCACCCGCTGAGATAGTTCCTTTTCCCTGCAGAGTGCCTGCATTGATTAGAATGCCACCGCCACTCCCGGCTGCACGATTGTAGTAATCGAATCCCTTGCCGCCCTGAGCGAGAATGCCGCCATCCAGTAAAGCGCTGCCGGCGGTGACACGGACAACTCCGCCTCCGGCCGCATTGCCCAGGTCGGTTCCGCCCCCTGAGCCTGGCTCGGCCGGGTGGCGCAAATCTCCGTATGTCGGATTCGGTTTGCCGTTGATGCCGGCTCCACCCGAACCGCCGTAACTGCCGCCCGAACGTCCGGTCGCGCCGCTCTCGGTGCTATTCCCGGTCGAATGGCTTGCGAGGTAACCCAGCGCCGAAACATCAATGCGTGACAGGGAATCGATCGTCAGTCTCTCATAGATCCGGAGGTCCAGCGCATAGACGTCGGTTGCGGTCGCAGCCCGGTGCGTCATGACGGCCCCCTGGAGCAAAGAGAGGGAGTACGCCTCCACCGCAAGCCCATCGACCGGCTTCACCACCACGTTCGTGCCTGAAATGACCACTCTGTCCTCGCTGGCGTCGAACGAGCTCTTTTCGCCTTCACCGAGCGGTGTCCACGAACCGGTAAGGGTATCGTGGCTGTCCAACCGCAGAGTTCCACGATCATCGCGTGGCTTCAGGTAAATCGTTCCAACTGCCCCCGGAGACGGGCCTGTGCCGCCGTGCGCGCTGATGCGGTCGAAGTCGAACGTCGTGTTGGCACCGTAGTAAACAGCGACTCGCCCACCTCCTCCGCCTCCGCCATCGTAACTTCCCTCGCCGCCGTCGGCCCGAATCGAGCCTGTGCCCGACAGGCGATCGACGCTGATCCAGACGCCTCCGCCACTTCCTCCCGCCCGATTGTAGTAATCGTAGCCGCTCTTTCCCTTGGCAGCGACCACGCCATTCAGGGTAAGAGAGCCCGCGGTGATGCGCACCAGGCCTCCGCCCGCCCCATCGCCGAGATCTGGACCACCGCCAGAGCCCAACTCGCTCGGATCGCGAAAGTCATCGTAGGTTGCGCACGGCTGCCCGTTGGCACCTCCCAACCCTCCGTAACTGCCGCCAGCCCGGAAGGTCGCCCCTCCCGAAGTGCTGTTCCCGACCGTTACGCCGGCTCCATATCCGAGCCCAGAGACGTCGATCCGGGAGCTCGCATCAATCACCAAGGAACCGGGCACCGTCAGCACCAGCGACTGCTTCTGTTGCGGGCTCGTTGGATGGTGAGTTAAGACTGCCCCTTTCTCCAGAGTGAGATTCCGAATTACCAGGGGCATATTGTGTTCGGGCTTCACCACCATGTTCTCGCCCGAGATGACCACTCGGTCATCGCCGCTGTCGAAAAAGCGGTTGGAAGCGATGCCAAGCGGGACCCAGGTGCCTGACGGGGCGCCATGATTGTCAATCCGGAGGACGCCCTCTCCGGATTTGTGTTTAAGGTAAACGCTCCCAACTGCCCCGGGCCCGGAACCGCCCGCTCCCCCGTGCGCCGTCACCTTGTTGAGATCAAAGCCCGTGTTTGTGGCGTAGTATACCGCAATGCGGCCGCCGGATCCGCTCCCGCCATCGTAGCTGGCGTCCCCACCGTCGGCACGGATTGCTCCGGTCCCGGACAGAGAATCAGTGTTGATCCAGATGCCGCCGCCGCTACCACCGGCGCGGTTGTAGTAGTCGAAGCCACCTTTGCCGTTGGCAAGAATCAACCCGTCCAGCGCCAGCGACCCAGCGCTGATGCGCACCAGGCTTCCTCCGCTTCCATTCCCCAGGTCTGGTCCGCCTCCCGATCCAAGTTCATGCGGATTCCGGTAATCTCCATAGACGCCGTTCGGCACGCCATGGGCCCACCCAAGTCCGCCATAGCTGCCGCCTGCCCGGAGAGTGGACCCGCTGGCATGGCCCAGAGTGACTCCCGCGGCGTATCCCAGGCCGGTCACATCAATTCGGGAAGAGGCATCGACCGTCAAGGACCCCGGAACCGTGAGCAAGAGGCTATATTCTTGCTCACCGGCGGGCAACAGGTGAGTCAGGGTCGCTTGTTTTTCCAGCACGAGCTCACGCATGATTAGCGCCATCTGGTGCTCCGGTTTTGCCACGATGTTCGTGCCTGAAATCACCAACTTGTCCGGGCCAAGATCAAAGGTCTGGTCGGTCGCAGTGCCCAGGGGCGTCCACGAACCGCTCACCGTGCCGTGATTATCCAAACGCAGGACAGCCTGGCCAGAGCGCGGCTTGAGATACACGGTCCCAACCGCGCCGATCCCGGAACCTCCATTCCCGCCATGGGCTGTGATCTTGGCAAGATCGAAACCGCCGCTCGTGGTGTAATAAATCGCAATCCTCCCTCCGCCGCCGCTGCCGCCGTCACTACTTCCGTTCCCTCCATCGGCTCGGACGGCGCCAGAACCCGAGAGGTCCGTGACTTCCATGTAGATGCCGCCGCCGCTGCCGGCCGCACGGTTGTAATAGTCAAAGCCATTCTTCCCATTGGCTGAAATTAAACCGTCCACAATCACTGATTTCGCGGTGATGCGCACCAAGCCTCCACCACTCCCGGCGCCGAGATCTGCGCCGCCGCCGGAGCCTAATTCGTTCGGATTCCGAAAATCACCGTAGGACCCATTAACCGCGCCGTTTGGACTGCCGAGCCCGCCGTAGCTGCCGCCGGCGCGAAAGGCTGCCCCTCCAGAAGCCACGCGGCTGTGAGTTATCCCAGCTGGATATCCGAGACCCGAGACATCGATCTTGGAAGAAGCGTCGATTCTCAGAGTGTTAGAAGCGGAAAGGATCAAAGAGTATTCGAGCTCACGCGTGGTCGAATGATGCGTCAGCACTGCGCCCCGTTCGATGGTCAGGTTATTGACTTGAAGCGGCACTTGGTGCTCTGGCTTGACCACGACATTGGTGCCTGAAATGATCAGCGTCTCCTGGCTGAGATCGATCCGGCTCTCCTCCCTGGCGCCCAGCGGCGTGTACATCCCTGCCGAGGCGCCGTAGCTGGCGATGCGCAGGCTGGCCTCGCTTGGGCCTTGCCGCAGATAGACGGTTCCCACAGCGCCCGGCCCTCGGCCGCCATCGCCACCGCGTGCCATGACATTGTTCAGATCAAACCCACCGGCATTGGGGCAGTAAACCGCCACACGTCCGCCGCCGCCGCTGCCGCCGTCGTTAGAGCCGTCGCCGCCGTTAGCGGCGATCAAGCCGGAGCCGGCAAGCGTGCCCGTCTCGAGCCAGATTGCTCCTCCGCTGCCGGCAGCCCTGTTGTAGTAGTCAAAACCGCTCGCTCCATTGGCCAAGATTCTTCCGTTTAAAGTCACCTGGCCGGCCGTGAGTCGGGCGAGGCCGCCGCCTGCTGCCGCTCCAAGATCGGGGCCTCCTCCGGACCCAGGCTCTGAGGGTTTTCGAAAATCGCCATAAACCCAATTGAGATTAGCCTCGCTATCGGCCTGGCCTAAACCGCCATAGCTCCCGCCGGTGCGTCCACTGGCGCCACCCCTACTGGAGTTGCCTGTCGTTCGCCCTGGCAGGTAACCCCGGCCGGAAACGTCGATCTGGGAAGTTGAATCCACGACCAGGCTGTCTCCCGTGATCAGCCATAGCGATTGAACTTCCGCTGTTGTACACGGCAGATGCGTGACGGTGGCATTGGAAATGAGTGTCAGAGAACTGAACTGGTGAACTCCAATCAGTGTCAGAGTGCAATTGCTGATGGTAAGATGGTTCCATTCGTAGCCCAGGTCTGCCACCCCCAGCAAGGTGGACTGCGCGATCAAGTTGGTGCCGGTCACGTAGGATTGGGGATGCACCGTCAATTGCAGAGTTGCGGTGCTGGAACCGACTAGATTGGTGGCCAGCAGTGTCACAGAGTGATTCCCGGGGGCGGTGCAGATGCCAGAGATCTGGCCCGTCCGCACGTCCACTGTCAGGCCTGGTGGCAAGCCGGTCGCACCGTAACCAGTCGGGTGGTTGAGCGCGACAATTTGGAATCCGAACGGTTTGTCGGAAACGCCGGCAACGGTGGCCGGGTGGACGAACATTGGCCGCGGCGGCGAATCGAATTCGATGACATAGCCTCTAACAGGGTTGTTCTCCGGGAGATCGTTCCACCTCGGACCCATGCGGGCCCCGCTTGCATAGAAGTGCAGATGGTTCTCCAGGCCAAGGTTGTTTGGCTCGCCCGGAGTCCAGTTGGCGTAACTCCAGGGTTCACCCGTTACCCAGGTCCAACCGCCACCCGGCTCGACAGAACCCTCGGGTTGGAATCCTCCCAGCCAGGGACCCAACCCGCTGCCACCGGAATCATACCAGGCGTCTGGACTGTATCGTGTGAGGCTGTAAACAAAGGCATTCTCCTCCGCTGAAGTAATCGTGGCGAGGTATCCGCCGCAACGGAGAGCGGCAGCCTGGGCGTCCGTGTAACTGATACCACTCGGTCCCACGGATTCCAAACCGTACCAATGTCCGTTCCCGGTCCACGGCGCAAACTGCACCGGCCCGGTCAGGGCAGGTTTGCACTTGCCCGCAGCGCCCGACGCAAACAGCGACCAGATCTCCGACTCGGACAGGGAACGTTCGAAGACGAAAACTTCGTCGATCAATCCAGGAAAATTGTTCCCTCCACAACAGGCCTCGCCTCCGATCCGCGTGCCCGAAGGCGTCGCAACGTAATTCGGTTCCACGGCGCCAGACGCCGCCAGTTCGCCATTCACGTAAAGCCGAGCCGTGCTGCCGTCGCACGTTCCGGCGATATGATACCAAATATTGGGAAGAGCAAACGCCGCGTTTGTCAGCGTTTGTGAGCAACCGCCCGGTTGACGGATTCCAAGACCAAACAGCCCATCCTGCATGGTCAAACCCCAATCCAAACAGGCGTTGAATCCGCCAACGATGGTGCGTCTGCCTGCCGGAGTAGAGGACGGATTGACCCACGCTTCTAACGTCCAGGTTGTTCCGGGACTCCACGTCCCGAGGTCTACGTAATCGTCTACGCCATCGAGCCGGAACGTCTGACCGACCTTTCCGTCCGCGAACGATGCACCATTGCGCATGACGCCGTGTTGAATGCCGATGACGTCGAAAGCAGCACCGTCGCCGGGCCACCACCCCATCAGACCGGCCGGCGCGGCAGTGCAGGCGGCGTTTACTTCTGTGGCCTCGTTGTCCATGAAACAAAGGCTCACACTCAAGAGACCCATGCGGGCGAGCTTCGCGAGGTTACGCGACGGGTGCGCGGGACCGGAGAGGCTGCGGCGAACCAGGAGGGTGGCCTCGGTGCGCGCGTGATTGCATTTCATAGTTTGGAGCACAAGGTGAGTTCAGAGGGGAGAAGGGTGTCTAGCGGAGGAAAGATCGAAATTGACGCTGCTGTCGCTCTCAGGGGAAAAACCCATCCCAGGCCCGGCTCGGGTCAGATCTTCCAAAGCCCAAGTAAATGAGGATCCCATTTTCAACGCTGACGTCTGCAAAATCGTGACGGATTGCGGCGGCCATCGCTGCTCAGATTTTGGCCGAGAGCAGCTTTATCTTGGCTTTTTGGTTTCAGATCGCGGAGCGCGGCTTTTGCCTGCCCTCGCAATGAGGCCGCCAACGCCTTTCCGCGCGGAGTGGATCGACTGGTGGGCTCCCTACCGCCCCAAGCCATTCTCTTCGTTAGCTTTGTACGAGAAGTATCTGCTGTCTTGGAATCGCAGCCGCTTTGAGAGTCATTCTAAACTTTTCGGACGTCCGCCTTCCGGGCAGGTGCCGTTTCCGTTTTGGCGGAACTTTATAAAGTTCACTTCACAATGAAGAAGCTTCGTCCAACAGCCATACTCTTTGGAATTCTGTTTCTCGGGTTGATCGCGTCGCTCGACTGGTCCAACCGGCAGTTGAATCTGGAAATGCCCAAACTCCAGAGGGAGGCCGGATAATCCGGCCTCCCTCATTCCTCGGGCTGCAAGCAGGGCTCGGTCTACTGCTGGATTCTATAGAACCGGCTGCCTGTCGCGCCCGGAGCGACTGTGTAAGGACTGGACGCACCGGTTACCGCGGTCCAATTCGGCGCGGACAGACTGTCGGTGGACTGCAGGGTGCCGCCCCCGGTCCATTGGATGACCATCTGCCCAGCGGCATTGCGAGTGATGCTGGTGAATTCCGCACCCGGAGTGACGGTCCCGAGCGTGGTCGTGATCTGCAGGTTGTCCACCCACTGGTTCTCGTTCAGCCCGGGTTGCGGGGTTGCGTGGTCGGACCAGAGTAAGCAGCGGAATAGCAGCGGCTTAGATGCGCTCAGCCCTGCCAAAACAGGTGCATGGCTCACTTTTCGGCCCTCTTTTTTGAGCTGTATTGAAGGCCGGCAGTTTGTAGCCTCGCTCTGATGCCAAGGGCCAATCGCTACATTTTGCCGGGCCACATCTACCATTTGACCCACCGCTGCCATGACCGCCACTTTCTGCTGCGGTTTGTCAAGGACCGCGACCAGTACCGTCGGCGGCTGCGCGAGGCCGTCCTGGATTCGGAGGCTTCGCTTCTGACCTACACCATCACCAGCAACCACGTGCATCTGCTGGTCTATGCCGAGCAGGTCGATGCCCCAGCCAGGCTGATTCAGCAGGCGGCCGGGGAGATGGCGCGGGACTACAACCGGCGCAAGGGGCGTTCCGGAGCCTTTTGGGAAGGCCGCTATCACGCGACGATGGTCGGTTCTGGAGAGTATCTGTCGGAATGCCTGAAATACATCGAACTGAACATGGTGCGGTGCGGGGTGGTGCGCCATCCGGGCCAGTGGGCCTGGTCGGGTTATGGCGAGTTGATGGGATGGCGGAAACGGAACCGGCTTCTGGATGTGGACAAGTTGCTGTGGCTGGTCCGGTGCGGAAGCCTCGTGGAATTCCGGCAGCACTTCAATGCGGCTTTGGAGCAGGCGCTGGTCAACGATGAACTGGAGCGCCAGGCCAAATGGACCGAAGCCATCGCCGTGGGCGAGCGGGCGTTTGTGGAGGCGATCGAAGCGCAGATCCGATCGCGCCAGCAGATGCTGGTCAGCCAAGAGGGAGGAACCTGGGTTCTGCAAGAGGAGCATGGGTCAGTTTTTGGGCCGGAAAAGCGGGCCATGAACTCTTCTGGGAGCGCGATTCTGTCGTAAGCTCCTGCGCGAGCCTCATTTACTCTGGTCCGACCAAAATATCCCACCAAACGCCCCTGACCAAACCAGGTCAGAAGAACGCTTAAGCTGTGGGACGCTGGGGTCGATGCTCACGGCTCGACAGCTGGAAACGCCCCCCAGATCCTTCGCCAGCAGCTCTTGCAGTTGAAGATGAAGCGTTGCTTTTTCGAGGATCAATCCGAGGGCTCGACCCTGTAAAAGCGCATGGGAGCCCCATCGATTCGGGATCTGCCAATTCGAAGCGTCCATGGGCATCGGTCACTCCCGTGCCGAGCGATACCCAATCCATCAAGTTCGTGGACCCCGAGATTCGGTTCGTTTGCCCCGCTTCAAACTGATAGGTGATCGTGACCGTGCCTCCTGGCTGGCGGGCCAGACGGAGTGTGGGAGTGAACTCGAACGCGCCGATGTCGCAACCTTCACCCACGGGCCTGCTGATCCCGCGTTGATCGGTTGAAGGACATGCCGCAGCGTCTGCGGCATCAATCGCAGGGCTTCCGAACAAGAGGGGCATGGTCGGTGTCAAACCCCCATTATTGCCGAGCGGGCCAAGCAGCGGGTCCAGGTTGTTCCTGCTCGTCGGCGAGGTAAATTTCGCGCTGTCATCGGAGCAAAGGTTGTGCCCCCCGTCACCCACAGCGCCCCAAACGTTTGTTTGACCGTTTGTTTGACCGGCCGCCGAGAAAAGGATGCTGTTCGTCAGGATCATGCTCCCGCCGAGAACACAGGCGGCGCTTCCCCGAGCCGGAAGCAGCAGATAAGGGGTATCCGCTGGCAGGGCGGGCTCGACCGAATTATCTGCCACCGTGACATTGAGCAGCGTGGCCTCGCCCTCGTTAAGAATGGCCCCGCCAGATCCAACGCCGAAGTAAGCACCCCCGGCGCGCGTTCCGGCATGGGCGGCGTTCTCCGCAAGAGTGCTATTGAGCACGGCCAGAGTACCCCGGTTGTAAACACCCCCTCCAGACCCGTAACCGCTTGTGCCTCCCCTAAAACCACTCCAATCCGGTGGGAGACTTCCGCCACAGGCTTGGTTACTAACGATGGCGCTATCCCGAATCTCCATTTCCCCGGCAGCAATGTAAACCGCTCCGCCGTTCGCATGGCCATACTGCGGATATCCCGTGTGGTCCCAGCCCGGGCCGCCCTGCGCCAAGTTCTTTGTGAATAGCGTCTCCTGGATGAGCATCGAACCACCCCCAAAAAACAGAGCGCCGCCATATGAATCCGTCCGAAGTGCGTCGAAGGCGATGACTTTTGTCGCCGCCAACGTCTGGTTGGCCGTGAAAACGCAGCGCGTGATCGAATTGCCCTCAATGGCGGAGCCAGATTCAAGCGCAACGGCTCCGCCGCTGGCGGATCCGCCTCCGACTCCGCGGCTCGCACCGCTGCGTTCGCCTCCCTGCGCGGCATTGCTGGTGAAGACAACCGCGCTCAAGACAACCCGGCTGTTGGTCGCGTAAACCGCCCCGCCAAAGGAGTCGCCTCCCTGGCCGCCCGCCTCGATCCCTCCCTCAAGGATAACGATACGGCCCTGTCCGCCAACGCATCCATTCTTGGAAAAGGTGCATCCAGTCGCGGAAATAGCGCCCCGGAGCGAACAGATGGCCCCTCCATACGCGCCGCCGCCATCGTAGCTTACTCCAGGTCTGAATGGAGGGTCCTGTGGCCCCGCGACGCCGCCCAGCGCGGTATTGTTGGAAAACGTGCAGCCGATCAATTCCAGGCTGCCCCCGCCGTTCAAAATCGAACCTCCCTGCCCGGCGCCCCTGGGTTCGTTCTCCTGCCGATCCCGCCCCATGGCGCGGCCGTTGGCCAGCGTCAAATCTACAAGGCGCAGCGCCGCCCCGTTTGTGACAACGAAATGGCGCACCGCGTTGCCTCCATCCAAGATGACAATGTGACCGCTGGCGTCCAGGGTCGTGTCCTTCACCACTGTCAGCGTATTCGTCAGCAAAACCGTCCCGTCAAACTCCAAGCGCATCACGCCCCCTGATTGGATCGCAGCGTTGAGCGCGGCCGGGTCGCCGTTGGTGAGGGTTGCCGCTCGAACATCGCCAGCCGACAACAGCGAAATCAGAAGCGCCAACCCCGCAAAACGGGCGTTGAATCGTCCGAGTGAATGACGCTGCAGAGCCAGCTGTGAAGAAAAAACGCTGTTCATAATCCCAAACGACAGCGCGGGAAGATTCCGCCGTTCTTCTCCACGCTCCCGTCATCTGATTCTTACGGAGGGGGTCGGGTCAAGGTATTTCGGCGGATGAAACCACTGTTGCCCACTGTTGCGGAATGGAGTTCAAAGCGTATCCGGAAACGAAGCGTTGACCCAGATGAGCAACACGGCCAGTTGCTGCCGTCTCAGGGATCAGTCCGAAGGCTCGACCTTGTAGAAGCGCATGGGAGTCTTCGTTGATTCGGGATCTGCCAATTCAAAGGTTCCATGCGCATCGGTCACTCGGGTGCCAAGCGGTTCCCAATCTGTCAGGTTCGTGGACCCCGAGATTCGGTTCGTTTGCCCTGCTTCAAACTGATAAATGATCGTGACCGTCCCACCTGGCTGGCGCGCCAGCCGGAGCGTGGGAGTAAACTCGAAGGCGCCGATATCGCAACCCTCACCCACGGGCCTTTGAATCCCCCGTTGATCCGTTGAAGGGCATGCGACAGCGTCTGCGGTATTAATCGCAGGGCTTCCAAACAAAAGGGGCATTGTTAGCGTCAGACCCCCATTGTTGCCGAGCGGCCCAAGAAGCGGGTCCACGTTGTTCTTGCTCGTCGGTGACGTAAAGAGCGCGCTTCCGTCCGAAGAAATGTTATGACCCCCGTCCAGGATTGTGCCCCATACGTTCGTCCGGCCTTGTGCGGAAAACAGAATGGTGTTCGTCAACGCCACGGTCCCGCTCACGGTAGCCAAGGCGTCGCCGCGAGCCTCCGCCGGCCCTTGGTAACCCCCTGCCGAGCCCGCGTTCGCGTAATTCTTCCCCATAGTTACATTCAGCAGACTGATACTCCCTTCGTTAAGAATGGCTCCACCGTAGCCGGGACCAGGCAAGGCGTACGCGTACCCCGCGCCGCCGGTGGCAACGTTTTCGCTGAGCGTGGAGTTTCTCACGGCCAGGGTGCCATGATTGTGGATGGCACCACCCCAAGCGGTGCCTGCTGCACCCGCATTAAAGACGCTCCACAATTCGGGCAGGCTGCCTCCGTTGGCTTGATTGAAAACGATCGCGCTATCCCGAATGGTCAGCTCTCCATCTCGATTAAATATCGCTCCACCCCTGCCATCGCCAAATGCCGGGTTACCAGCATACCCGTATCCAGGACCGCCCAAAGCCACGTTCTGGCTGAACAATGTCTGCTCAATGGACAATGAGCCACGCCCGCAATAGAGAGCGCCGCCATCGGCATGGCTGCGTGTCAAGTCCCGGACCGTTCTTGTTGCCCCATAGGCGCGGTTTTCAGAGAAGACGCTTCGGATGATCGAATTGCTCAAAGCGCCTGGGCTAAGTTCAACGGCCAGCGCTCCGCCTAATCCAGAACCGCCTCCGCCGGGATGCTTGGTTTCGCCGCCAAACTCGCCACCCTGAACCACGTTGTTGGTAAACACGACGGCGTCCAGGCTGAGCCTGCTGTTGGTGAGATACATCGCTCCGCCGTGCGCATCACCGCCGTCGCCAGAAACGAACTCCGAACTCCCGGTGCCGCCAACGCAGTGGTTGCCGGCAAAAACACAGTTCGTCGCCGCAACGGCTCCGGCAACCGAATAAATGGCTCCTCCAAATGCCTCGCCACCAGCTTTCTCCGAAAGCGAGACAACTCCCACATTCGCTGCGTCGCCAGCCCGCACCTGATTGTCGAGAAACCGGCAGCTAACCAGTTCGATGTTCCCGCCGGTATTGAAGATCGATCCGGCCCGCGCGTTGCCTCCAGATGGGGCGCCCACCTGGCCGTCCCTCCCTTTGAATCGACCATTAGCCAGCGTCAGATTGACGAGGCGCAGTGTGGCCCCGTTTGTGACAACGAAATGGCGCACCAGGTTGCCGCCGTCCAGCCTGACGACATGGCCGCCTCCATCCTATGGCTGATTCTTGAGAGCGATAAGCTGCTGATGCCCTGACCGATGGGAATG
>CAZODO010000083.1:0-27666 GCA_964578605.1 uncultured Verrucomicrobiota bacterium
GGAACGCTGTCCGACACGGATCGGAATCGGTGTCCGGTTTCATCGGAATCCGCAGTGATCACAAGAGTCAAGTGCATAGCCCTATTACGGAATTATCTTTTCGTCTGAAAAAGGCTTGTCTTTGGCGCCCGCCGCGCGGATAGTGATCGCCCGTTTCCTCCAGGGAAATGGGCGCGTTTGCCAGGCGGCGAAAGCGCAGTGCGTTTGGGGATCGACCTCCCCAGGGCCTGCCTTGGCAGCCACTCCGGACGGGTTGGTAGCTCAGTCGGTAGAGCAGCGGCCTTTTAAGCCGTTGGTCCCGGGTTCGAGTCCCGGCCAACCCACCAGCTATTCTTTCGGTAACAGACTTTGCCCCAAAGGTTTGTGTGTCTGTGCACGATGGGTATGCATGCGGGGTCCACGCTGGATTTGCGGCCTTTAACAAGTGCTTCGGCTTGCGGCGCGGCGCGTGGATTCTTGCCGGATAATGTTTGACGTGCGGGGTGGGTTGCGACTAGCAAACTGGGTCATGAGTCGTCAGCTTCGCTTCGCCAACGCGTCCACCCTATTCGTGCTTCTTTTGGTGTCGGGATTCCCTGCCGAAGGTGCCCCCCAAGACGCCCAATTAGAACCTGTGCAAGTCGAAAACCGGGCGTTTTACGTTCCTGAGAACCCCAGTTACACGATCGTGCAGTCGGCGCGCGATTCGGCGCGGTTCACCCTGGAGAAGACGTTGCGACGGGACGAGCGCGGTCATCTTGTGTCGATCTCGAGTTTTGTGGATCCCGAAGGCAACGTGATGGGCTGGCACGATTTCGGGAATCTCGAAGGGCCGGGGTGGGCGGCGAATGCGGCAGGGGGCGCGTGGGAACTGTACAAATTTGGCGCCGTTCTAAGAAAGCCCGAATGGCAGACGAATGCGGTGTCGATTCTCGATCACGTGCTGGAGTGCGGTTTTGTGGACGTAGAGACGGGGTTTATCCGCGGGTATCGCGAGACGACCACGGGCAAGTTCTGCCTTAATTACAAGCATCAGTCCGAATGGTTCTGCCCGGGTTCGATGGCCAAGATCGCGTTCCAGATGCTCCTTTTCGCCGACGAACTCGGCAGCACACCCCGCGCGGACAAGTTGCGCACCGTGGCCACCCGGTGCGCCTCTTGGATCGACAAGCATGTCGAAGCGGTCCCGAACGGCTGGTTCCCGCGCCGCACGACGCCGGATGGCAAGGTGTATCGCAAATCACCTGACGGAGGAAACGACCCGTTCTGGCAGACGTCCGCCGACGGGCTTTTTATTCTCCAGCTCCAGGCGGGATTGACGGACCGGAAGCTGGCCGATTACCGGGATTCGCTTCGGGCGAAGAGCACAGTGTTCATGGGCGCGGGCGGGATTTTCGGCAGCATCAACCACGATACCTACGATCCGCACGAGAACGTGGCTTATTCGGTTGCGTTTCGGACCCTGATGCTGGTGTCGCGTCTGCTGGGAGACGAGTCGATACGGCAATTTGCCTATGACAAATGCCTGGCCGGACTGGACCAGTTCAAGATGACGGATGACCGGAATGGGGTCGCCACCAAAGGCCTGCTTTACATGGAGAAATCCTGGGATACCTCCTACCTTTGGGAAAATGCCGAAGCGGCCCTGGCGTTTTTCGAAGCCGCCTTTGACGTTCGGGCCAAGGACCCCTCGAAAAGCCGCGAATATGAGCTCGACGGCCTTACCATTCTGCGCGCCGCGGCTAAGCATCATTATGGCCCGCACGGTTTTCTGACCGAAGGCGTGGATTGGAATGATCACGTGGGGCAACAGCACCACATTAACCAGGCCAAATACGGGGCGATCCAGTATACCGAACCGTTCCTGAACAACCAGCATATCATCGAACCCACCCTGTTCTACATCCGTCATTTGGCCCGGAAACCGGCCGGTAACGGGGCCTGGCTGGACGTCGAAGGGAACCGGTTATTGTAAGCGGCTGAAAAGCCGTTGTCATAGCGCGAGATGCGTTTGAACAAACGACCGCGTTTCCTTGGCGTTTGCCTGACCGAGGGGATCGCCAGGATGGCGTTATGTCCCACCCGGTCCCGCGACCTCGCATGTGAAATCGGGGTCGCCCCGATGTCAGGACCGTGCGGCGCCTGATTGTCAACGGAGAGATCCCCGGTAATTTCCAGCTCATTGGAGGCGGGCTGGGTCGTGCACCGTGCCCAAATCTCAAGGGGAAAGGACCAGACCAACCATGGCATTTTCGACGATCGACCGAGCCTGGATCAGGCAACGGCTCAAGGAGTTTATTGACCAATGTGAAGTGGCGGTGACCGACGATTTGGTCGCGAGTCTTGTCGCGACCAAGTTGCAGCCGCTGGTCGACAAGCTGCAGGAACTGGAAGCAAAAGTCTCCCCGCCACGGTCGAGTTGGGAGGGGATCACTCCGATCCGCCGGGTGGTCCGCTGGGAGCCGGCGAGTGACACCGATTTGGTCGCACCAGAGGGATCAAACATGACCCGTTCGGGCCGCTCCAACCCATATGAAGCCCCGGCTGGTCGCGATCTGGACGCCTGGGTCCATGTGAGCTTCATGCGCGAGACGAGCGATCCGGCGTCGTGTCCGCGGTATTCCACGGAAATGCGCGAGGCCAGGGCCGTGCTCCGCCGCCTGAGGGCCACCTATTCGCGTCCGGTGGTTTGCGGGCGCACAACGCTCGCAGATCGGTCGTGGTTCGTTCGCGCGATGACCGACCGACACCGAGGGACCGAAGTGCTGGCGGAAACGCTCCCTTTGGCGATCTGCCGTCTTGCGGTGATCCGAGGCGCCAAGCGCGGTCCGGCCCTGCAAGGCCCGGTTCGAGATTCCAGTGCCGGAGATTCATCGGTGAAGCCGCTTCTTGAGGGGTGAGACGCTATGTTCCAAACCCCAGATCCAGTGAGCTCTGCCAATTCATCACGGAGGGTGCCACTCACGCTTATCGGTGGCGAGTAAGAGCAAGCGGAAGCGTGAATCGCAGCTGGTGGTGATGTGAACAATTTGTTCTCATCGATCCAAAGCGTTAAGCGCCAAAAGCTTAACCCTGTTGATGACTTTTTGTCAGGAGAGTGTGCACCCTTTGGCCGTCCGATCGGCTATTTCTACGGGGAGACTTCGGGATCTTGTCACGGCGGAAACGTGCGATGCGCCCGTGGCAACCGTGCGTCAAATCCGTTCTTGACCAAACCCTTCGATCCGAGGACTGATTGGTCCGTTCCAACTCTAAGAGCGCATGAAATCTGGTCTGAACCAACTTCTTCTCGGGTTTAGCCTCGGGTGGCTCATCCTGGCTCTGACGGGATGCTCCGGAGCAAATAATCCCGACCAGCCCCAACGCCCCCGTGTGGCCCTGGTCATGAAATCGCTGGCCAACGAGTTCTTCCTCACCATGGAAAATGGTGCCCGGGCGCACCAGCAGGCCCACTCGGATCAATACGAGCTTCTCGCGAACGGGATCAAGGACGAGTTGGACGTGGCGCGCCAGATCGATCTCGTGGAGCAGATGATCGCCCAGCGGGTGGCTGCGATCGTCATCGCCCCCGCTGATTCCAAAGCCCTGGTTTCCGTCTGCAAGAAAGCGGCCGATGCCGGGATTGCCGTGGTGAACATCGACAACAAGTTCGATGAGGCGGTCTTGGCCGATAAGCAGGCCCGGCTTCCCTTCGTAGGGCCGGACAACCGGAAAGGGGCACGGAGGGTCGGGGATTACCTGGCCAAACGCCTTAAGACCGGTGACAAAGTGGCCATTATTGAGGGCGCTCCAAACGCTTTCAATGGGGTTCAGCGCAAGCTGGGATTCGAGGATGCGATGAAGGCGGCCGGGGCGAGCATCGTGAGTTCGCAATCGGGTTACTGGGAGACGGACAAGGCGAACCAGGTGGTGGGCGCTCTGATGACCGAACATCCCGATCTCAAAGCGGTTCTGTGCTCGAATGATAGCATGGCCCTGGGAGCGGTTGCTGCGCTCAGGGCCGCCGGAAGGGCCGAGCAGGTCCTCGTGGTTGGCTACGACAACATTTCAGCGGTCCAGCAATTATTGAAAGAAGGCAAGATCCTGGCCACGGCGGATCAGCACGCGGATCAACTGGCCGTTTTCGGCATTGAGTATGCCTTGGAGATGCTTCGCAGCCAGGGAACGCCCGCGGACCGGGAAACCCCGGTGGACCTGATCACGGCGGAATCGCTCGGATCCAAACCGGGGGGCGCGGACCGCCGCGAGCCGCGGGAGGCC
This sequence comes from uncultured Verrucomicrobiota bacterium, assembly GCA_964578605.1. Classification (GTDB taxonomy): domain Bacteria; phylum Verrucomicrobiota; class Verrucomicrobiia; order Limisphaerales; family SIBE01; genus JAXMHN01. The sequence continues at coordinate 4,240 of CAZODO010000083.1, forward strand.
GTTGAAAAGCCCGGCTGATCCATCCGAGATCGTGCGTAAGAAAGGACTCGATCATCCGGCTTCGGGCAGTTAGGCTACAACAAATCTGAACGTGAGAGACAAGAAATTCACTCACTCAAGAAGAACATGAATCCATCAAACGTTAACTCCACATTATCCTCTCAAAACGTCTCCCGCAGAAAGTTCCTGCGGAATTCGTCGCTCGCCATGGCGGGCGGCATGGCAGCCATGAGCTTCCCCTCCATCCTCCACGGCCAGGAGAAGGCTGCAATCAACGCGGTGATCATTGGCATGGGCGGTCGGGGGGGCGGCGCTGGCAAGGACTTTCTTGAGGCCGCGAAAATCGCCGGGGTCGATGGCAAGATCGTGGCCGTGGCGGACATTTTCCCAGATGCGGCACGCCGGGCGACGCGGGAATACGAACTGCCGGAATCGAAGTGCTTCAGCGGATTTGACGCCTACCTCAAGGCGATCAACGAACCCGGTGTCAACTACGCCATCATCGCCACCCCTCCTGGGTTCAAGCCGGCGCAATTCAAGGCGTGCATTGAAGCCGGGAAGCATGTGTTCATCGAAAAGCCGGTCGCCACGGATGGTCCGGGCTGCCGGGTCATGTATGCGGCGGGCGAACTCGCCGATCAAAAAGGGCTCAAAGTGGCCGCGGGCACTCAGCGCCGCCACCAGGCAGGCTATTTGGAAACCATCAAACGCCTCCAGGACGGCGCGGTGGGCGACATCGTGACGCTGCGCGCTTACTGGGTGAACGGCGGTCCGATCTGGCACCGCGCCGACCGTGGCACCACCGATCTCGAGAAGCAGATCAACAACTGGTACCATTATATTTGGCTTTCCGGCGACCATATTTGCGAACAGCACGTTCATAACCTCGACGTCTGCAACTGGATCATGAATGGGCATCCGACCCGGTGCTGGGGCCAAGGCGCGCGCCAGCAGTTGGGCGACAAGTCCGGTGAGATCTGGGACAATTTCGCCGTGGAATATGATTACGCGAACGGCGTCAAGATGTTCAGCTATTGCGGCCAGATCAAGCGCAGCGGTTCGCCTGGCGTGGATGAATTCGTCCATGGCACCAAGGGCACGGCCAAACCGAGCGGCAGCATCAACCCGAAAGACGGGCAGCGCTGGCGTTCGGGCCTCCGGCTGGACAGCGGCAACCCCTACGTTCAGGAACATGTGGACCTGATCCGCGCGATCCTGAAGAACTCGGAACTGAACGAAGCCAAGAATGTCACCGACAGCACGCTCACCGCGATCATGGGCCGTGAAGCCGCGTATAGCGGCGGGTGGGTTGAATGGGACGACATCCTGAATTCGAAATTCAAATACGGGCCGGAGCTGGTCTATGAGAACCCCCATAAGATGGAGTTTGGGCCCTTCCAGGCCCTGAAACCGCCGATGCCGAGTTTGCACAATATCCTCAGCGATCCGGTGATGATTCAGAAGGCCTAACGCCTCGCGCGTCTCTGCGCTCCTTTTGCGCATAGAAGACGCCGGGCCTACCCCGCGGCTCCGGCCGCAAGTTTCAGACCCCCGCCTTGCCTGCCAGGGCGGGGGTTGCTGTCGATCCAAGATGTAACCGCAGCGTGTTCTGACCCTCCGATATTCCATGGTTCTGCTCCTCCGCAACCCCCCTTTCGTATGACCACCACCCTCAGCCGCCGTCAGTTTGTTCAGCGCAGCCTGGCCGCTTCGCTGGCTGCAGCCGCCGCGCCTGCCTTTATCCCCTCCAGCGCCTTGGGTGCGAATGCGCCCAGCAAACGAATCAACGTCGGGTGTATTGGCGTGGGCCCGCAAGGCCGGGGTGTCATGGGCGGCTTCCTGCCTCAGCCGGATACGCGGGTGATCGCGCTTTGCGATGTGGCCAAGCGCAACCTGAATGCCGCCTTGAACCAGGTGAACCAGCGGTATCAGGACAATGCCTGCAAGACTTACAGCGATTATCGCGAGCTGCTGGCGCGCGAAGATATTGACGCCGTCCTGATCGCCACTCCAGACCACTGGCACGTTCCGGTGGCTCTCGCCGCCGCACGCGCAGGCAAAGATATGTATCTGGAAAAGCCGATGGGACTATCGGTCCAGGAGGACCAACTCCTTCGCAAGACCATCCAGGAGCAAAAGCGCATCTTCCAGTTTGGCACCCAGCAACGGTCGAGCAGCGAGTTTCGGCGCGCCTGCGAAATGGTCCGGAACGGCCGGATCGGCAAGCTCAAGCAGATTGATGTCTGGTGCGCCGCCAGCCGCCCGGGCGGGACGACCCAGGAAGCGCCTGTTCCTGCAGAGATAGAGTACGACCGCTGGCTTGGCCCCGCCCGATACACGCCTTTCACGGTCGATAAGTGCTTTGACGAATCGATCCCAGGGGCGTGGAAGACCTGGTGGTTCAACTACGATTACGCTCTGGGCTTCATCGCCGGTTGGGGCGTGCATCCGCTTGACATCGCTTACTGGGGGCACCCCGGCATGATGAAGGGGCCGATGGCCATCGAGGGCGAGGCCATTATCCCCACCGTCGGCGCGTGCAACACCAGCATTGCGTGGGATGTCCGTTTCAAGTTCGCGGATGGGGTGGGCATGCAGTATCGGGGCGTGCGCAATGGATACGACATCGTGAATGCGCTGAACAACATGGCGCCCTGGACAGAGAAGTACGGCCAAATCCCCGATCATGGCACCGCCTTCATGGGCACCGATGGCTGGGTGGCGGTCTGGCGTGGCGGGTTGCGCTCGCACCCGGCGGCGCTCGTTGAAGAACCGGTGCCCGCTGGCGGCGAGGCCCTCCCGCAAAGCTCCAATCACGTCCGCAACTTCCTCGACGCGATCAAGAGCCGCAAACCAAGCATCTGCCCGATCGAAGACGCCGTCTATGCGGACATCCTCTGCCACGTGAGCGATATCGCCACGCGCGTCAATCGCAAGATTGCCTGGGATCCTGCGAAAGAGCAGTTCAACGACAGTGACGCCAACCGCATGCTGGCGATGCGCCCGGTGCGGCAAGGCTGGAATGTATTCTGACCTGGAACCTCTCCGATCTAAGTGACTATGAGTGCAATACCTGATTCCTTAAACGAGCAAGCTTCCGCTGTTTCACGCCGGCAGTTCCTTCGGAACTCCTCCCTTGCGGTCGCCGGCGCGGCGGCGGCGTCGAAGCTGCCCTTTGTTCTCACCAGCCACGCGGCCGCAGACGATCCGATCCGGATCGGCCTGATCGGTTGCGGAGGGCGCGGCACCGGCGCGGTCCTCGACGCTCTGGGCGCGGCCACCAAGGTCATTTACCCCGACGCGGGCTATCACACGGAAGATGTCGCTGACGGCGCCGTGGTGCAGCGAAAGGACATTCAAGTGGTCGCCTTGTGCGACGTGTTCAAGGACCGGCTCGATAAGTGCCGCGAGCAGCTCAAGAAGTTGGGTATCGCGATTGCCGATGACATGTGCTTCACCGGCTTCGACGGTTACAAGAAACTCCTGGCCGTGCCGGAAATCAACTACGTGATCCAGGCCACCCCGCCGCATTTCCGCCCGCAGCATCTGCTCGACGCCATCAAAGCGGGCAAGAATGTCTTTATCGAGAAACCGGCGGCGGTAGACGCCCCGGGTGTGCGCATGGTCATGGAAGCAGGCGAGTTGGCCAAGGCGAAGAACCTGGGCATCGCAGCTGGCACGCAACGCCGGCATCGCCCGTCGTATATCGAGTGTATCAAGCGCCTCCAGGACGGCGCCATCGGCGATCTCGTCATGGCCCGGGCTTATTGGAATGGCGGCGTGATCTGGGTGGTCGAACGCCAGCCCGGCTGGAGCGACATGGAATGGCAACTGCGGAACTGGAACTACTTCACCTGGGTCGGCGGCGATCACATCGTGGAACAGCACGTCCACAACCTCGACGTCATCAACTGGGCGTTTGGGACCCATCCGACCAAGGCCTACGGCATGGGCGGGCGCCAGGCGCGCCAGCATCCCATCCACGGCCATATCTATGACCACTTCGCCATTGAGTTCGAATATCCGAACGGGATCCGCATGTTTAGCCAATGCCGTCAGATGCACGGCTGCGAAGGACGAGTTGGCGAAGGGTTCACGGGCACCAAGGGCACTGCCTGGCTCGGAGACGGCACCAATTACATTCTCCCCAAAGGCGGCCGGGTCTACCGCACGCGCGGTGCGGACGACGGCAATCCCTACCACCAGGAACACCAGGATCTGATCGCCAGCATTCGGGCTGGGAAACCGCTCAATGCCGCTCAGGCCGTCGCGGAATCCACCCTGACTGGCATTATGGGACGCGAAGCCGCTTACAGCGGGCAGACGATCGAGTGGGACGATGCTTTGAATTCCAAGACCCGCCTGGGACCCACGGTCTATGGATTCAATCCCCTGCCCTTCCCGGAGGTGCCAGTGCCCGGGCAATACAAATTCGCCTGAAATGCGCTAGAATAGGAGCCGTTATGACAAAACCAGATCTTACTCAATACCCGCCGCGCAGTCCCCGGGTGCGCCTTGGCGGCTATGTCATCCTCCCGCGAATGCTGGACAAATGCCGGGCCGTGCTAAACGGCAAGAATGGCGAGTATAACTACGCGTGCCCGCTGGATCAGCGATTCCTCCAGTTCGCGGGTGTCGATCCCGAGGCGCTCAAAACGCAAGTTGCCGCGGGCAAGGGCGACGGCCAAATCCTCGAATGGATCAACGCCAATGCGTCCAGGAAACATACCGAACCCGAGATCGCCGCTTGGTCCGCTTACCAGGAACAGCGCGTGCCCAGCGACGTGGAGTCGCGGAAGTTCGTTCAGGAGATCCATGCCAGCATCGCCTCCAACCGCGCTGATATTGGAACCTGGTTCGACCTGCTTGACCTGGATGATTACGTAAGCTTCGGCGGCAAGGCGTAAACCCGTCGTCGGTCCGTTGCCTGCCCGGTCCGCTGCACAAGCGCGCCGGGCAGACTCATTTCAGGCTCAATGGCGAAGGCGCCTTCGCAAAAACCGATGGGCTTCACTCAGGCATCAGGCCTGCAATTTGGCGCCGTAGCCACGCGTTTCAGATAATCGTACGAGTAGATCCCGGTGGCATGGCCATCCCCCCATACGGGCTGCACTGCGTACCCTCCAGTATTGGCGATGCGCCGGAGCTGGAAGGCTGCGGGCGTCAACGGCAGATCCGGCCCTTTATAAACGTTGCCCATGACGTCCATTTCGCCTTTGCACGTCGCGCAAGGGCAGAAACGCCGGAGTCTCTCCAGTGGAACGTAGCTTTCGCTTCCATCGTCCCATTTGATGGCCAACTCTTCTCCGATCTGTTGAATGTCCAACGGTCGCATTCCTCAATTTAAGGGCGCCCTCGGCGTGGAGAAAGCTTGAACGTGGCGCCTCGGGGAAACATGTAAGCAAGAATCATCATGAACCCCTATTTACGGTTCGCCGAGAATGGGCTTTATTAACGCCGGTTGATAGGGGTGTTTAGCATGGACGACTCGGCGGCCTCTGGGGTGAGAGGTCGCCGGGTCAGCTTTTGGAGTAAACGTCCCGCCAGTTCAACCGATCTCGACCCGTTCCACCGCCAGATTATCCTGCCAGGCCTGTCATCGGCGCAATCCTGACGCTCCCGCGCCAGTTCGCTGGCGAAAGCGGGCCACGAAGCACCTCAAGCGCTGATAGCGTCGGAAGAAGCTGGGCACAAGTCGATTAGGATCACGATAGCAGTCTGATGTCCAATGCTTTACCCAAGGTGCGCTTCGGCCCCCTCCCCTTCGTGTCATTGGCGTGTCTCGCGGGCATTGATTCATTCCCCATCCAGGTGCCTGGCTTATAAACACAAGCTAAACGCACGCTAAACGCACGATAAACGCACGCTAAACTCATGTTCAATTCATGATAAACGCACATTCACATGAGTTTATCATGAGTGTGTTATGAGTTTAACATGAGTTTAAGCCGTATTCAGTGTGGCAACGGAGCCAATGCAACGGCATGGTGTCTCGCGAAGTCCACTCTGGACTCCCGGCCCGGTCCGGCATTGTCACGACCGGCATCGGAACGAAACGTTCCGACCCGAGCCAGCAGGGAGCCCTGCGCTGCCACGCGATCTCACTTTTCTCGCGCTTGATTCAGAGCGAATTCGGGTCTGCACGATGGTTGGCATCCTTTTGGCTAAACGGGCGGGCAGGTCACAATGCCAAACCATAACACAGCCAAAATCGGGGATTTGATCACGCGGCGCCTCCTCTGGAGCATCGGCTCAGAGTCCTTTCCCAGCCCGAGGCGGCCAAACAGTACGTGTCGTGAGGCAAGACCGTGACCTTCCGAACTTGGCTGGCTGGGACTGTCGGGCAATGCACTGCCCTGTTGGAAGGAAGCGTTTACGCCGCCGTCCCGGCGTGGCATGATGAGCGGACGTTCCTCTCCGGAGAAAAGGGCGGTCATCCGGCGTGGCTCATGAAGAAATTGGTTCGAGTGCGATTGGCTGAGCTTGTGATCGCGGTCGCCATGGTGATCGCCGCGTTCGTGTTCACCGAGCGTTATGCATGGCATCAGATCGCCAGCCTGCGGGATTCCTTGCGCCCTGTACGAGTCGAGCAGATCCGCGCGTCGAACCAGCTGCCAGATTTGCTTGAGGAGGCTGACGCGAGCCTGGTTCGCCTGCAGCGGTCTCTGTTCTTGTCCCTTTTTGGGCTGTTGTTCTGCGGAGTGACCGTGCTGGCCCTGGCCTACCGGAGAATGGTCGGCCCCCTCCATAGCAGCCTCGCGGAAAGCCGGACTCTCATTGAGCGGCAAGAGAAACTGGCTTCGTTGGGAGTGTTCGCGACAGGGATCGCCCATGAGATCCGCAACCCCATCACGGCCATCAAAGTGCGCCTGTTCACGCTCAAGACCAGCTACCGTCCCGATGCGAGCGAACACGAAGATCTGGAGGTGATCGAGAGCGAGATCAACCGGCTCGAACGCATCGTGCAGGAGTTCCTTCGGTTCGCCCGTCCGGCTGAGCCGGACCTGTTGACGATGCCCATCGACCCGTTCTTGCGCGAAGTCTACTCCCTGCTCACGCCGGAACTGGCCAAGCGTTCCGTCCGCTTTGAGCTGGACCTGCAAGCCAACGAGCCGGTCCAAATCGACCCGGAAAAGATGAAGCAGGTCCTGCTGAACTTCATCCAGAATGCCGCCGACAGCATCGAGCATGAAGGCACGGTCACGCTCCGTTCCAGAACGGACCGGCAGACCTTGGGCGACCGGGTGTTGGACGCCGTGGTCGTTGAGATCTCCGACACCGGTCGAGGCATGCCCATCGAAGTGCAGCGGCGTCTTTTCGATCCCTTCTTCACCACCAAAGAAAAGGGGACCGGGCTGGGTTTGCCTATCGCCGCCCGGATCGTGGAAAAGCACGGTGGCTTGATCCAGTACCAGACTCAGCCCGGCAAGGGCACGACCTTTAGTGTTTTGCTTCCCCGCGTGACGGCATGAAGACCAGTTCGAAAATTCTCTTGATTGAAGATGACGTCAACATCGCGACGGGCCTCCGCAAAGTCATGCAACGCGACGGCCATGAGGTGCGCTTCCTGACGCGCGGCGACGAGGGCTTAGCGGCCGGGCTAGCCGAAAATTTCGATGTCGTGATCACCGATTTGAAGTTGCCGGGTGCTGATGGCCTGCAGGTGGTTCGCGAACTGCACCGGGCCAAGCCCAAGCTCCCGATCATCCTGATCACCGCCCATGGCACGACCGAGACCGCCATCGAAGCCACCCGGTGGGGCGCCTTTGAGTATATCCTCAAGCCGTTCGAGGTGGACGAACTCCTCGACGCCGTCGCCAAAGCGCTGGAAGCCAGCCGGCTCATGTCGGACGTGGTCGAGATCGGAGACGCGGCGACCACCCGCACCGCCATCGTCGGCAACAGCCGGGCCATGCAGGAAATCTACAAGCAGATCGGCCGTGTCGCCGCCACGCCTGTGACCGTTTTGATTCGCGGTGCAACCGGGACGGGCAAAGAGCTGATCGCGCGCGCCATTTACCAACACAGCGATCGGGCCGCAGCGCCGTTTATAGCCATCAACTGCGCCGCCATTCCGGAAGCGCTGCTGGAGAGCGAACTCTTTGGGCATGAGCGAGGCGCCTTTACGGGGGCCGATGCCCGGCGCATCGGGCGCTTTGAGCAGGCCAACAATGGCACACTCTTCCTGGACGAGATCGGCGACATGAACCTGAATTTACAGGTCAAGCTCTTGCGAGTGCTCCAGGAAAGGTCCATCCAGCGCGTCGGCGGCCGCGAACCGGTCCCGGTCGACGTCCGGATCGTTGCCGCGACCCACCGAAATCTGGAGCTTGCTATCCAGGAACAACAGTTTCGGCAGGATCTTTTCTATCGCCTCCGGGTGGTCACCATCACCCTGCCGCCGTTGGAGGAGCGGTCGGAAGACATCCCGGAAATGGTCCGATACTTCCTGAAGCGGCATAGCGCCGAAGCGGGCGTCGTTTCACCTTCGATCCAGCCGGAAGCGATCGCGTTCTTGCAGAGCCAAACATGGCCGGGCAACGTGCGCGAACTGGAGAACACCGTGCGCCAAGCCCTCCTGATGGCCAAAGGCTACACGATCAATGTGAATCACATCCGCGAGGTCCTCGCCAAGTCTCGCCAACCGCTGGCCGTCGCCCAGCAAACCCACGCCGCATATATTTCCGAACTCCTGGATCGGGTCGAACGCGGCGAGATCGACAGCGCCTTCCCCAAGATGCTGGCGGACCTCGAGCCGGAGCTCTACGCGCAAGTCATGCGGCGCGCGAGCGGGAACCTGACCAAGGCGGCTGCCTGGTTGGGAGTGACTCGACTTAAGATGCGTGAGAAGCTCAAGGAGTACGGGCTCTACAGCCGCGGGCAAGCGGGCGGTGAGTGACCCGCCAGGAGCTCCACATCAGGCTGATGCGCCCTTAACGAGGGACTGCACCTCCAGGCTGGCCATCTCAACTCCGGGCTGCTCAACAGGAGGAATTCGGCTTCCTGGGTCGGCGGAGGTCAACGGTCGACTGGGCGAATTGGCACCCCCGGCGCCTCATGCTCAACACGACTTCATGAAGGATTCGTGAGGGAAGGGCCTCAGGCGGGTAAACCCCGGAGAGTCGCGTTGGGAAATGCTGCACGAAAGCCGCGGCACTCTGTGCGGCTGCAAAGGCGACCGGCGTCGCGAGCCAGAGCTTGCGTCGCAGTTGATGCAGGCTGGGAAACCGGCAGGAACGACAATGCTCCAGCCACCGCGAATCCTTCTTTCCCGTGATCACGGCGCAGGCCATGAACCGGGCATCGGTCAATCTCCCCCGGCGGACCAGGTCCGCGAGAGCGGCGGGCGAAGCTGTTTCGGGGAACAGTTCTTGGTTTCGAGGGTGAGACGGCCTGAGCCGGCCCTGCCGATACCAGCGCCGCAGCCTCTCGATTTCGTTGCCTCCAATCTTCACATCGAGGCTGTCAATGCGAAGAAAGTGCGGCAGTGTCCCCACTTCGTCCTGGGCAGCGAGGTACACGCGCACGAGGCCTGCCGGCTTCGGAAAGCGGAACCATTCCCGTCCGCTAAAGCGGCGCGCAAACCGGAACTCCCGGTCGCGGTAAACCCGCGGTTTGGAAATGGCTTCGTCGTGGGCGACCTCCGCTGACCAGGTGGAAACGGGCGCGCTCGATTCGGTCTGCTCGAAAAGCCGGATCTGCACTTGGTGCACCTCGTCAAACTGTTCGGCGCCCAGCGCCACGAGCACGTTCGTCAGCCCGGGCGCGGCGCCGGCCGAAATCAACGCCAGACGCTTCCGCCGCTTGAAGGCCTGGTGAAACTGGAGTTGTTCAGCCTTGAACGGATCCCGATCCAGATGCGCCGCCATATCCAGGTAATGCACACCCAAAAGGAGCGCGGCCTCAATGACAGTTTCGTTGAAAGCCGCGGGTGCGGCATTCACGAGCAACTGACAGCCACGGGCGGCCTCCGCAATCGATTGCGCCCAACGGGCGTCCAAGGAGACGCATCGGATTGCCCGGCCGATGAAAGCCCGGGCACGTTCCGGGTCCCGATCGCCGCAAAGCACCGTGTGGCCCCGCCGCCGCAGCAGGCGCCCAAGCAAGCCGCCCGTGGCGCCCGCGCCGACAATAAAGATCTTCATCAAAACTCCTCCGGAGCCTTCCCCTCTTTCGTCTCCTCCGGTTCAGGCCAACTCCTGCACGCGAGCTTCCCCCCGGCGAGAGAGAAGGGAATGAAGCTGTCTCCCCAATTCCGTAATACGGAGAACGCCTTGATCCAGTGCGACCAACCCTGCGCTCCGCAGGATCGCCGCAACGCGCCTGGTGACGGGCAGAGGCAGCTTTGGACGGCCTTTATCGGCAGGCGCACGATCCAGGGCGGCCTGCAGTTGCTTGTCCGTGAGGCCATCGTGCCTGACCAGAGTCCCCAGGATCTGCTGAGAAGTCGTAGACCTCTCAAAATGGCGGAGCAAAGACTCCTGGAGATCGAATGCCGGTTCGACCGCGTCCAGCACGTCCGAGGTCGTTTCATCTTCGGTGCACGGCTCGGCGAGTTGATCGAGGAGTTGGCCGATGAACGCGTCTTGCCTGGCGGGCCAGACGATCAGCCGGACAATGAGGTTCACCCCCAGGACACCGACGGCCAAGCCAGCCGCCGCCATTGCGCCAAAAAGTCCAATGTCATTCATGTGAAACAAGTCGTTTAAGCGGACAATTGAAGAGCGAGTTTGAACGTGCGCATAGCGAGTCCGATGCCAACTCCGCGCACGCGCCGCAAACCTGGTCGCGGAGCTGCGTTTCACTCAATCCACGTCCGACTCCCTCGACCCAAGCGGCACCTTTTATACCGCTGCCGGTCGGCCGTATGCCGGCCGTGAGGATGTCACTCCGCGTCTTCCTTCTCGGTTCCCGTGAAGATCAGCGCAAATGCCAGTTGGCATCGTTGTAGCTATAGCACGATTGCACCCCGGGAGCACGGCCTGTCGCCGTGCCATTGCGAGCCGTGACCTCGTCCCGGGAGGCTCGGCAAGCCAAACCACAACCCAGAGAGAACATGGTCAACACCCTCAGTCCTGCAGATACGTTGCGCGCCCAACTCGTACCCCGCGCCAGCAATGTCGAAGAAAGCAAGGCGTCCTCGACTGTCGACTGCTGCACCAGCCGCATCGCAGCACTGGAGTTGACCATTGCCAGCCTCAGGCACAGGTGTTCCCGCCTCGCTGGCGATTTCGTCCGGTCCAGCAGGCGCGCGGCCCTGGAAAGCCAGCGCCGATCTGTGATGGAGAAGGATGCGTTCATCCGGGAACTGCTCCCCATCGTGGATGATCTTGAGCGCACCTTGGTAACCGCGCCGGCCCACGCATCCGATCCCGTCACGACGAGTGTCAAACGAATTTACCGCCAGATGGTGCAACTCCTGAAGAAGCACGGGCTCTCGATTCGCGAAGACCTGGGGCACCCGTTTGACCCGCGCTTCCATGATGCCGTGGCCACTCGCTTTGCCCCGGATAAGAGAGAAAACATCGTCCTGGAGGTTCGGCAGCGGGGTTGGGAACGAGGCTCCCACCTCTTCCGCGCCGCCAGAGTCGTCGTGAGCACACGGAACCGTGAGCCCGTCCAGGACGATTCTCAAGCCAACCAAAGGAAGGAGTGATGACCCATGTACAGCCGATTGTCTCCAGAGAAAGCCGCCCGAAGCCCGCTATTCGAAGCGCCGCTCCCTGTCTCCCTGCGCCAGGAGATTCCTGCCCGTCCCGAACTCGCTCGCCGCCGAGCCTTCGCGGGCAATCCGCGCTCTTGGGAACAGCCTGATCGCGCAGGGTCCAAACCAAACCTCATGGTCGTGGGCGCATCCGGGCATGTCGCCCAGGCCGTCCTGCAACGTCTGCGCAAACGGCGCGGAGAGTTCGGCCGCCTGGTGCTGCTCGACTCCGAAGACACCGTGCTCCGGAACGAGCATCTGGACCATGCCTGCTTGGAATATCGGTTCGTGCGTCGGCGCCTGGAGTTTCCCGCTGGCGCCGCGGCATACCAGGCCCTCCTGCGTCAGCATCAAATCAACATCGTTCTCGACTTGAGCGACCTGGACACGCTCCCGATCCTGACCGCCACCGACTCGGCCGGGGTCTCTTACGTGAACACCTCGCTCAACGACGCCAAGCGCAGAATCTCGGATTTGGTGGACCGGGTCCATCCCACCCGCAGCGTGGGACGCAATGCGCCGCACATCCTCAGTTCGGGCATGAATCCGGGGATTGTTAACGTCTGGGTTTGGCACGGCTTCCGGCAGTACGGCGCGCCATCGGAGATCGTCCATTTCGAATATGACACCTCCACGCCAGTCACTGGCTGGCGCCCGACGATTACGTGGTCGCGCAAGGAGTTTCTGGCCGAGGCGGTTTGGGAACCGACCGGGTTGATCGTGGACGGTTATCTCCAGAGGCTGCCGCTCAATTCCCTGCATTACCGGGAAGACCTCGCGCCGATCATGGCGCCCGTCGTGGACCTGCCCGCCTATCCTCGCGGATTGCTCGTCCTGCACGAGGAGAACGTTAAACTGGGCCGAAAGCTGGACGCCTCTTCCAGGTACATCTACGCCATCCATCCGGAAACGATGGAGTACCTGGCTGAACTCTGGCGCGATCGCGGCCGCATCGAATTGGACGACCTCGAAATTGCCGACAATACCACGGTGCCTCTGGCAGGGTCTGACACCGTCGGGGTGTGCATGGATTACCCGGACAAGCGCGTCTATTACCTGCACAGCCTGTCGAATGATGCGGTCTACGGAACGAATGCCACGTGCGCTCAGGTGGCTGTGGGGGTCGATGCCGCCTTAGCCGCGCTCTTGACCGAACCCTTGGCGCCGCGCCTCTATTTCGCGAGCGACCTTTATGACACGGTCTATTCGGACGTGGCTCTGAAAGGCTTGCGCGTGGAGCACTTCGTCTTTGAAAAGCGCCGCGGAAGACTGTCGCTAGCCCGGTACGTCCCTCGAATGGCGCCGATTCCGGCCTTGGCCAAGCACGCCGAGTTCACGTCCAGCCCGTGCTGAGGAAGCGAGATCAAGCGCGGATCGATGCCGCAATGCGAATCCCGCGCTGTCGCGATCGGGCTCTTGCTGCCGCCCAACGCATTCTGTTAGGCTGCCCGTCATGCCAAAGCAAACTCGCGCCGAGGCCTGGGGATCCGAAGGAGACATGGAGCAATTCCTCAAAGTGTCCCAAGCGTTGAAAACCATCCGTGACAAGCGGCTTTTCCGCGAGGAGTTTCGCTCCTTTGACGAGTATTGCCGCGCCAAATGGGGCAAGCCGGGGGCCGAGGTCGAAAGGCTTATCGCGGAAGCCGATCTCGAACTGCGGGTGCGCGAGGGAAGGCCGGGATTGCAGTAGGCACGGGCCACTCACGATTGTCGATCGAAGATGGGGCGTTGCGTCGGCCGGTGGTTTCGCAGGCGCGCTTTGGATTCGTCTTTGCCGTGCGGATCTGCTAAATTCCGTGATCATGCCCAGAGCGTTTTGGCTGTTGCTGGTGGGAATCCTTCCCCTGACCTGGCCAGATTCCGCAGTTGGCGGGCGAGCGGAACATGTGGTGGCAATCGTCTGGGACGGTCTGCGCCCGGACTTTGTCAGCCCGCAGTACGCGCCCGTGCTGCATGAGTTGGCGACTCGGGGAACGTTGTTCAAGAATCACCATAGTACCTACGTCACGTCTACGGAAGTGAATGGCGCAAGCCTCAGCACGGGGATGTTCCCGAACCATGGCGGTATTGTCGCAAACAGCCAATATCGGGCTGAGTTGAGCTGGGTCAGCCCCTACGGGACGGAAAGCCTGGAAGCGATTCGACGGGGCGACCTAATCTCCGATGGCCACTACCTCGAAGCGGCGACGCTCCCCGAAATCCTGCAGAAGGCAGGGTTTCGAACCATCATCGCCGGGGCGAAACCGGTGGTTCTCCTGCACGACCGCGCGCCCAAGAAGGTGGCGCAAGTCGAGAAAGAGTCGGCAACGCTCTTTAGAGGGCAGACGCTGCCGCGATCGCTCATGAAGTCGCTCACGGCGATTCCGGAAGTGGGACCCTTTCCCGTCGACACGAGCACACCGCAGTCCAGCAGGGAAAAAGCGAAGAAGTGGCTGCGGTCGGCCCAAGACCAGGTCTTCCTTTACCTTTACGGCAAGCCGAAGGAGACACCTGCTTCGCGCTTGATCGATGCCTGGACAACGCGGGCGCTCGTTCATGGGCTCTGGACCAATGGCCCGCCCAAATACACCCTCCTGTGGTTGAGCGAACCGGACGCCTCTCAGCATTCCGGCGGAGTCGGCTCGGAAAATGCCGAGGAAGCCTTGGAGGAATGCGACCGCAACCTGGGGATGATCCTCAAGGCGCTCCGCGACAGGGGCGTCCTGGACCGGACCGACATTTTGGTCATGTCCGACCACGGGTTCTCGACCATCGATCGCGGTCCGAACGTGGTGAAGGCCCTGAAACGGGCTGGCTTTATCGCCGACAAGAAGTTCGATAATCCCGAAGCCGGAGACGTCATGGTGGTGAACCTTGGCGGTTCGGTGTTCTTCTATGTTTATGAGCATGAGGAGAAAACCATCCGGCGCCTGGTCGACTTCCTCCAGACGACCGATTTCGCTGGGGTGATCTTTTCGGCGGTGCCAGTTGAGGGCACGTTCCCGCTCTCCCAAGTGCGCCTCGACGCCCGCCACGTCGCGCCGGACGTCGCGATTTCGATGCGCTGGAACTCGGGCAAGAGCGATGGGGGCGCTCCCGGGTTGCTGACGTCGGCGGAGGGCCGTCCAGGACGAGGGGCGCACGGTTCATTAAGCCGGTTCGATCTACGAAACGTGCTGATTGCCTCGGGTCCCGATTTCAAGCAAGGGTTCGTGAGTGAGTTGCCCAGCGGGAACGTGGATGTCGCTCCGACGGTGCTCGCGGTCCTTGGAGTGCCAGCGCCGCGTCCGATGGACGGCCGCGTGCTCGCGGAAGCGATGGTTGGCATCGAAGGCGAGTCTCTTCGCCCGGAAGAGCAGACTTTGGAAGCCTCGCGTGAATTGCACTTCCACACCTGGCGGCAGTACCTGAAGTTCACCCGTGTTGGGTCAGTGATCTATCTTGAGGAAGGGAATGGCGAGAGCGGCGCGAAGTGATCCAATACGCCGGTTTATCAATGCCCACATGCAACCCCCGGAATAGAAAGCCCCCATGTCAAAGTCCCGCAACGGCTGGTGTGTTCATTGCCGGAGCCGCCTCGATTTCCCGGTGGAAGAAGACGGTTCGATCGTCGCCTGCCCGCATTGCGGACGGGAAATGCAGGCATCGGAAGCCATTGCTTACCGGAAGCACTTCCGCCGGGCACGGCGCCGGATCTGGATGGGACTGGCGGCAGTGGTCCTGATCGGGTTGGTCAGCCTGGCCTACTTCAACCGCGCCCTTTTGCGTTGGGGATACGACCTGCTGGTCGAGGAAACAGGAAGCCACACCGCGGCTTTCGGTTGCCTCGCTGCGGGCTTGCTGGCGCTTCTGTGGCTGGCTCTTTGGATACTCTTCCCCCTGGTGGTTTTCGCCGGGTTTAGAGAATTGCGACGCCGCACGGTCGAACTGGAGGAGACCACGAGACTTTGCGCCCGCCATTTGGCCCAACTTACCGCGCGAGCCGACAGGCGGGATGGGCCGGGGTTCAATCGCAGAACTCCCCTATCCCAGATGGAAGCCTCGCTAACGCCCACGTCACCGATCGATCGCGGGATGAAGGACGCGCCTCCAGCCGGTGACTTGAAGACCGAAACCCCGGTGTAACCGGTTATTTTTCCCCACCCTTAAGCCAAAAGGACGCGGTGCCAAACCAGACCACCGCGGCGATCAGCAGAATGCTTTTCATGGTGGTTTCGCCCATGAGTTGGAATGCGAAAAGGATCGGCGGTACCAACGTGGCGGCGAGTGCTAGCGGGGCGGCGATTCTTGCGGCCTTCATAGCGTCGAGTCATTCGGGACAGACAGCGGATCACTCGCCGGTTGCCGGCCGGAGAGCTTAGTGAACAAAGCATACAAGACGCCGCATGCGATCCAGCAGGGCAACGGAAGGAAGAACGATGGGACGCCTTGGGTGCGGTAGAACCAGAGCCCGACGGCGACTGGCAGGGCCCACGCCAGGAACACGGACACGTTGAATCGACGAGCGGCCAGGGTGCCGCTGGCGCCCCCAAGTCCGAACCGGCGAGCAAGGAAATGGTCGACGACAATGACCGCTCCGACCGG
The DNA here is from genome assembly GCA_964578605.1 of uncultured Verrucomicrobiota bacterium. Classification (GTDB taxonomy): domain Bacteria; phylum Verrucomicrobiota; class Verrucomicrobiia; order Limisphaerales; family SIBE01; genus JAXMHN01. The sequence continues at coordinate 20,507 of CAZODO010000083.1, forward strand.
CGCAAGCACGGTTCCATACAGGCCGACAAAATCCAGCAGCTTCATCGCGAACGCCGGGAACACCCCCGCCACCGTGCAGATCGCCCCGGCCAAAATGGTTCCGGCGGCGCGCGACATCTTTGGGAAAATGCCCTGGAAAGCCAGTCCCGCGCGATAGATCGTCGGGTTCGCTGTGGTCCAGCCCGCGATGACCACGCACAACAACCCAGCCCAACCTACAGCGTCGTAGACCATGGGCCCGGGCGCCACGCCAGCGGTTGAGTCGGCCCCCTTCTCACGCACCCAATAAACAAGCAGCAACGCAGCGCAAATCCAGGCCACGTAATGCCCCAGGAACATCCCGGCGGCCGAAGCCCAGCCGTAGCTCGCCTTTCGGGCAAAGCGCAGGATCGAAAGGTCCGACATGCCGAGGTGCATGGCGGCGTTGCAGAACCAGGAAAAGAAAACCACGCCCCAGAATCCCATCCGGCTGACACCGCCTTCCGGCGGCTTGATAAGTTCCGTGAGATTCGCCGAACCGAGTTTGCCCAGCATGACGATGCCGCACGCCAGGAAGATCAGAAACATCCACGGTGCGGACAGATGCCCGACCCGGGCGACGAATCCGTAACCCCGCACGGCAACGAACGTCATGGCCGCGCCGATCACGAGGCAAATGACGCACCATGCGACCCCCGTCGGCATCGTATCGGTGAAGGACGGCATGCGAAGGGTGTCCCCGAAAGGAACTCCGACCGCCGTGGCCGACACGGTGACCATCGCCCCCGCGAGGAAGCAGAACAACATTCCGTTACACAGATTGTAGAGGGACACGAGCTTGCGACCGCTGATCTGCTCGAGTTGGTAATAAAGTGTGAGGCGGCGGCCGACCGCGATTTCGGCTGTCAGGAAGCGCCACGTGAGAACGGCTAGCAAGTTTCCCAAGAGCAGACCGAAGATCAGATCGAACGCGCTGACACCCCAAGCGACGAACAGCGGACCGATCATGAATTCGGTGCCGGCAGTGTGCTCGCCGGCATACATACCCCAGAAGGCGCTCGGGCCTTTGAGCGCGCGTTCTGGAACCGGTTCACGCTCGAACTCGCTGCCGGCAGGCTCAGTCTGGGCTGCAGTTGTCATCTCCGGGGTGAGTGAGGGGACTCTAGGCGGAATCGCTAACGGTCGTAAGTTCCAAACTCGAAAGCGGCATCGTACATCGCCAGGATGTTGTCCGGCGGCACGTCTGCTTGGATGTTGTGGACGCCATTGAACACATAGCCGCCGCCGGGTTTAAAAGCCGCTATGTTCAACCGGACGTTCTCCCGGACTTCGTCCGGGGTTCCCCGTGGAAGGATGTGCTGCGAATCGACCCCGCCGCCCCAGAACGAGAGCCGGTGGCCAAACCAAGTCTTCAGATCGTCGGGCACCATCTGTTTGGCCGAGATCTGCACGGGGTTGAGAATATCAATCCCGTTGTCGAGCAGGTCCGGGATGTATTCGACGACCGCACCGCACGAATGGTACCAAAGTTTGGCCCTGGTTCGGGACTTGATGTATTGGGCGAGGCGTTTGTGGCGCGGCTTGACGATTTGCCGGTAGATCTTCGGTGAGAAAAGTGGTCCTGATTGTCCAGCCAAATCGTCGCCGACCATAATCACGTCGATCACATCCCCCACCTCATCGAGGAAGAGGCGGAACCAATCCAGCCAGAACTGCAGCGTGCGATCGATGATCGCCTCGAGAACTTCCGGCCGTTCGATCATGTCGGCGAACAGGTTCTCCAAACCGCGCAGGTACCAGCAATACTCGTAAACCACCCCGGAAATGCCGCTGACCACCGCGCAGGGCGTCTCATGCCTCAGCGTCAAGACGCGGTCGCGCAACCCTTCGAACCGGGCGGGGTCATCGCCTTTGGGGAACGGGTATTGCCTGATTTCGTCGATCGAAAGCCCCGCCAGCGGGGAATGGGAGATATCGAAATACAGCGGCGCGTCTTCCGGCAGGGACCATGTCACACCAAACTCATCGGTAAAATCGTGCCAAACCCGCCCCTCGCGCGCGCGCTTCACGACGGTCCCATCAAACCCGGCCCCCGACTTGGCCCAGACGTACCGCGTGTCGACGTGCAACCGTTCCAGGACGCTCTCAGAAGGTTGCGCCAATTGCTGCACGAGATCCGAAATGACGATCGGTTCCTCAAGGTCCAGACGGGTCAGCAGGTTGGCGTAAGCGACCCGGTGAATACCGGTCTGGTTGCCACCCAGATCAATGGGCACGCGATCCGGTTCGCGATGCTCCAGCGCCGTCAGCACGCGTTCGCGGGAGGTGAGTGTCACGGGCATGCCCAAACATGCCCCGGACGACGCGGAGTGCCAAGACCGTTCTTGGTCGTATGGTCGCTCACCTACGGAGCTTCGATAAGAAGCCAGGTGACCTTTCGCGCCGGGACACGAACTGGCACATCGATGCGGTATTCGCGGTCCAGCTCGAACGTTTTGAACTCGTTCTCCTGCTCACGAACCCGCGCCGCGCTGGTCAAACCGGCATAGGAGAGCGGCAGGCGCAAAGTGCGCTCCACGGGCCGGCCGGTCGGATTATAGATCACCGCCATCGCCTTGTGCTCGAGCTGCGGGTTCACGTGCAGAAAGCAGTCGATGTCCCGTCCGTCGGGCCGGCGCAGATGGATGATATCGGATTCGAGAATGTCGCGGTACTGCTTGAACCACGCGACCGACTTCTTGACCACAGCCCGGGTCTCCTCGGTATCATACAAGCGTGGGCCGCGGTAACAGGCCTGGACGCCAGCCCCGAGATTGTTCAGCAGGTGCGCCTCGTAAGCATCCAAGTGTTCATGAAGGGGCTCCAGGGTCGCGGCCGCTCCGCCGCCATGGTACTCCACGAGCGGGACGAACATCCAACCCATGCTCGGCGCCTTCGTCCAGGTCCCGTCAAAGATATTCTGCCGGCCCAGGATGATCTGGCGCTCTCGCGGGAGGGACCAATTGGATTCACGGTAGCCCATCCCAGTCTTGCTTGAACCGGCGAAGAAGTAGTAGTCCGGCACGTTCAGGAAGATGCCGCGCTCCCGGCACCCCTTGTAGAAATCCGTGATCTGGCGCCACTGAGTCCATTGCGAATCGTCGAGACCCCGATGGCCCGGATGCAAAGTGGAAGCACAGAAATCACCGGGATAGGAGCCGTCATGTTCGAGAAGGTCCAGTCCGGTCTGCTCTAGGAAGGAAGTGATCTTGCGGAAGTACTCAACGCCCCAGCGGCTTCCCAGGCAGGGCGAATTGCCAAAGATGGCGCCGCCAGGCTTGCCTGTCTCTGGATTGATGGCGTCATGCTCGTCGCTGACGCGACGGCTGGCGAGCAGCGAGTAGGCGCCGACCTGGACCCCTTTGGAATGGGCGTAATCGACGTCTGCTTTGATCCGCGCCAGGTATTCGGGCCGCGTATCTTCCATGTCCAATCCGCTGCCGAATGTGTAAATAATCATCTCGAACCCCACGTCGGCACATTGATCCACTGCCGTGCGGAACACCTTCGTATCCGCACTGCGGACGTGCATCATGATCGGGTTTTCCGTCGTCCACGGCGCCAAAGAACGCTGCGCTTTACGAAGCGCCAGCCCTTGCCGTTCACGGACGTCACTGTCGTGGATGACAACGAACGTGCGGAACGAATGGAAGGGGTCGCCCGGGGCCAGTTGAACCGCCGGGCCACGCGGTGGACGGCTCACCACTTGCGCCGGCATCTTGAGTTCGTAATTGACCTGGCTTGTGTATTGCGGATCGGGAAGCCAGACGGTCGTTTGGCTGGCGGTGGTGATGTCCATCCCGTGGAAACTGTAATCGCTCAACAGGTCAACTGGCGGAAGCCGCCAATTCCTGAACGCACGCTCATCAACCGCCGATTCCACTTCGGCCGTTGCCAGGAGTTCACTCGTGAAGGAATCGAGGGTCAGCGTGCGGCCGGTCCCGTTTCGCACCGTGATCCATTTGGCGAGCACGGGCATGCCATCGTACAACTCATAGTGCACGGTCACCACCAGTCCTTCCAGGTCGGGGGTCGGAGATCGGAACTCGAGATGCGCCGCGACACCCGGCGGCGGCCATGGCAAATCGGAAGCATGGCGGGTCCGTTTCCACCCAAAGGGCGCCTTTGTCGAGCCGACCTCGAAGTTCACGCATTGCAGGGAGCCGGTGGACGCCTTCATGTCATCGACCCATTCCGGCAGGAGGTAAGCCTGTTCGGGTTGCCCAACCAAACCGCCGACTTCAATGGATTTGCCATCCACCGTGATCAACGCCTCGGGTTTGACAGCGCGAATCACGCTGGCACCGGTCACCAGGTTGTCGAAAGCCACGGTCGCCAAGTTCGGATGCACCCTGAGGGTGCGGCGGATCAGCCCGTTATCGAGCACCAGATCCATCCCGTTCGCACCCTGGTAAACGCCAGCCTTAACCTCGGGCGGCTTCACCAGCCAATCCTGATCTCCCATCTGTGACGGACGGACGGGCAAAGCCGGGAGACGGCGTGTTTTCTCCAAGAGCGACTCCGCAGCCGAACTGGAAAGCGCAGCGAACCCAATCAGCGAGGCGAGACCGGTGACACCGAAAGCACGCAAAAGGCGGTTCATGCCCGGACCCTACCGACTCCAAGCTCGCTCGGCAATGCGGTCCTTGGCGGCGCCAATGTTCCTAAATGGCGATCAACTGGACCCGCTTTGGAGCGCCGCTTTGCATGCGGCTTTGTTTCCCTCTGACCACTTCGGAGCGCCGCTTTGCAATCGGCTTGACCTTCACGTTTCGTGGCCAGCCGCCGTGGCATTTGATCCTCGATTGAAGGGCAACGGAATGCGGTTTCCCTCAAAACCGGTTGAAGGCCGTGCTGCACCCGATTGGAGCGAGAGCGGTGGCTTACCCCATTTCCTTGCCTAGTTTATAGTTCTTTAAAATATGGTTAACTTATAGTTGCGAGATGTGCGCTTATGATAACCATATAGCAACCATATAGGAACCATATAGTAACTCTGGCACCTCTGAGAAATGTCCTAAGTTCCTTCACCAATTGAGCGGCTGCGCCTGGCGCCAACTGAACCGGCAACTCACCCTTGTGGAGCGGCCGATCTTCCGTAACAATCGAGCCTGCGCTGCAGTGCTGGTCCATGTGCAACGCGAATAACCTGATCTCTTACCCTAAGTATGAAAACGCCTTCCCAATCACAGGGTTCCGTCTCGCGCCGCCAGTTCCTTGCCGGAGCGACCGCGGTCGCCGCAGTCACGATTCTCCCGCGGCACGTGCTCGGAGGTGCCAGGTATGTGGCCCCGAATGAAAAGATCAACGTGGCCTACATCGGCTGCGGCTCGCAAGGGCTTCGCCAGTTGATCCCGGCGTTGCAGAAGCCGGACCTGAATATTGCCGCCGTTTGCGATCCCAACCGTCGGAGCGACGATTACCCCGAATGGGGCCGCCACGAAGTCAATCAAAAGGTCGCGCAGTTTCTGGGAGATGCCGATTGGGCCAAGGGCGCTCGAGGCGGATTGTGCGGACGGGAGGTCGGCTTGGAGATCGTAAACCGTCATTATGCGAAGCAGACATCTTCCGGACAGGCGAACCGATGCAAAGCTTACATCGACGTTCGCGAACTGCTGGAAAAGGAGCCCGGGATCGACGCCGTTTACATCATGACCCCGGAACACTTGCACGGAGTCATTGCCGTCCGAGCCTTGCGCCAGGGCAAACATGTGATCACGCACAAGCCCATTTCCAACGTTCTGCAGGAAGTCCGAATTGCCCGCGACGCCGCCCGAGAGACCGGATTGACGGCTCAGCTGTTTTGCGCGGCGGGTTCGGACAGCACGCCGACGATCGCCCACTGGATCGCCAGCGGGGCGATTGGACCGGTGCGCGAGGTTTACAACTGGTCGTCGCGTCCTTTCTGGCCGCAGGGGATGACCGAACCGCCTCGCGAGACGCCGCCGGTCCCCGAGGGATTCAATTGGGACCTTTGGCTGGGACCGGCAGCCTACCGGCCGTATCACCCGGCTTATACCCACGCGGTCTTCCGCGGTTGGTGCGATTTCGGGACGGGCGCGCTCGGCGACATGGGGCACTACAGCTTCAACCAGATCTTCCAGATCTTGAAGCTGGGCTCGCCTGTGAGTGTGGAAGCCACCCGCAGCCAGTTCTGGAAGATCGACAATTACACCTGGCACAAGCAGCCGGTCACTCTTTCTTACCCGCGGGCGTCCATGATCCATTGGGAATTCCCTGCCCGGGGCGAGCTTCCGCCCGTAACATTGCACTGGCTCGACGGCGGATTGCGCCCGCCGTTGTTGGCGGAACTCCAGGAGGACGGCGAAGACATGCCTGACGAGGGGTTGCTGTTCGTGGGTGACAAGGGCAAGATCTTGGCTGGGTTCACTGGCGACAAGCCGCGGCTCATTCCCAAGGCCCGGATGCAAAGCTTCCAGCCGCCGGCCAAGGATCTCCCCCGCCCCGTTGACGAACTGGACCAATGGATCCGCGGTTGCCGCGGTGAAGCCGTCCCGGAGGCGAGCTTTGAACGGGCTTATCCGTTCGCGGAGACCATCCTCCTGGGAACCATCGCGTTGCGTATCGATAAGAAGCTTCGTTGGGACACCGAAAAAATGGAGTTTACCAACTCCGCCGAAGCCAATCGGCTCATCAAACGAGCCAACCGCGCCGGTTGGGAGATTTAGGGTGGCAGGTTCCGCCACGCCTCCGGAAGGCCGGGCTTTGTCGCGGCCAGGATTTTCAGGATGGCGGGATCTGCCAGCCTGAATGGCGACAAATTGTTCCGGTACTGTGCAACATTTCGCCGACGATCCAGGCGAGCTCAGACGCGCTGCCAGCGGCTGAAACCGGTTGCTTTTCCACCAACCAAGCCCCACGATCCCAGTTGGATGCCGAGCGGTTGTTGTGAGGCAGGCCTGCTGCGCGAGTGGCGCCGATAGACGTGGCCCAGACTCAACTTGGCCGACCGGTTTCTCAGCGACACGACTTCCATGAAAATCTTTTCCGCTCACCTGCGAACCGGGTTGTGCCTGGCTTGCGCCGGGGCGCTCCTTCTGACCTTCGGATGCGGCCGCCCTGCCCAATCGGAATCCAGAACTCCTGACATGGGTCTGATCAGATCTTCAAGATTCTTAGAA
>CAZODO010000084.1:0-27424 GCA_964578605.1 uncultured Verrucomicrobiota bacterium
CTCGCGGCGGGACGGAATTGGTCGTGTTCACCAATGCTGCCCTTGGCGACGTGTTCTATATCGGCGTGAAGTCTGAGGACCAGCAGGCGGGCGAGTATGGGCTCATCGCGCTTTCCAGCGATCAGCCATTCGAAGAGGACCAAAACGGCGCGAAGATCCTTAACGGGATGCCTGTGCCGCAGGAGATACCCGATGGGACACCGAGCAACCCAGGGCGGGCGACGGTATTCGCAATCGGGATTACGCCTATCACCGTTCAGCATGTAGTGGTCACGAACCAGCTCACCCACCAGCTGGTGGGAGACTTGAGCATGATACTTGACCATGACCAGGTCTCAGTCGTGCTGCACAATCATACCTTGAACAACGGGTTCCCGAACGTGACGAACGCCCTGTTCATCTACGATGACGAAGGATTCGGGAACACGTTGGGTGCCCGGCGGGCAGACGGTCCGGGCAGCCTGAATGATTTCGCCGGACTCTCAGGGAACGGCGTTTGGATGTTCAACGTGGTGGACAACGCTCCGAACCGCACGGGCCGGATAGAGACCGTGACGATCCGCTTGGATCCATTTCTTAACGCGGACCTTACGGCTGCCGGAGCTGAGGGCCTTAGTGGCACGGTCGGTCCGAACGACACGGCATGCTTTTTCGTCGATGTCCCGCCCGAAGCCACGAATCTGATCGTTAACATCTCGCAGATCACCGGCCCGCTCGAGGTGTTTATCTCGCACGGATCGCTGCCTACGGACGAGACCTATGACAAAACGGCGCTGATCAATCCCCCGGGCGGCACGATCACGTTGGGGGCCGAAGATGAACCGGTCCCGTTAGGCGTCGGTCGATACTTTGTGTGTCTGCATAACCCCAGCGCTACGTCGGTGGATTTCCATGTGGCGGCACTATTCGAGTTGGGCGTCGGCCTCGACTTCCGACGCACTCTGATCACCACAAATGCTTTGCCCGTCCTCGACGATGGGGTGATCCGGTCCACTGTAACAGTGCCTGTCGACAAGCAGATCGCGGATGTGCAAGTGGCTGTCCGCATCGATCATCCGCGCTCTTCCGACCTTGTCCTTCACTTGGTCAGTCCTCAAGGAACGCGGTTGCTGCTCGCAGAAAACCGCGGGGGCAGCGACAGCGAAGGGTATGGAACGGGGTTCGGCACGAACATTTCCTATACGATCTTCACGGAGGACACCAACCTTGTGGCCGGGTTGGCGCCTCTCAAGTTTTCGCTTCCGCCTTGGACGAACTTCAATACCTCGACGAATCCGCCTGCATTCCTGGAGAGCTTTGAAACCGCACAGCCAGGCGTGTATGGCGGCACCGGTACCAATTCCACCTTTGCCGGTTGGTCGGTGGTTCGAGGTGAAGCCGAGGTCCATGGCCCCACAAACGCCCTGGGCATCGTCGCGGATACGGGGACCAATTTTGTCGAACTGGGCGCTTCCGGTCGCACGGCGGGCATCGTTACGGGTATCGATCTCGTGTCCGGCAAAGATTACATGCTCAGCTTCCTGTATCGCCGGAATCCGGCAGCGGCCCCTGGAACCGCGCAAGCGCTCCAGCTTTACGTTGGTTCCCCTGCAGAGTTGAGGCCGCCTGTGAAGTTCCTTGCTGTGGAAGCCGGAGGTTGGCAGTCGACGAATATCGTGTTCACCGTGCCTGAGGAGACTAACCGCATCGAACTTGCGTTTGGGGCCTTAACCGGAGCGGGACCGTTGCTCGACACGATTGAGATCGAGGAGATCATTGTCGGGACCAACATTTACGTCCTGCCCGAGGAGTCGCTGGACCTTTTGCGTGGCGAACGTGCCATGGGCGACTGGACCTTGGAGGTTTGGGACAACCGGGCCGGTCCCGTTGGCGAGAGGCCAGGGGCACTGCTGAACTGGGAACTTCAACTCAAGTACGGCAACCCGCCCGGCCGAGCGATCACGCTGACGAACGGTGTGGCGTTCAACGGAACCATCTCGGGCAGCCAAACGAACTTCTTTGTCGTGGAAGTCTGCGACACGTCGAACCTCGGATTTGCCAGCCTGTTCGGACCCTTTGAAGCGTTTTTCAACGAAGGGCGAATGCAGCTGCTGGTTGATCGGGAAGGGTTCCCAACCGGCGATCCTGAAAGCGACGACTTTGTGCCCCTTCCCAACGATCTGCCGCTGGACGACGATGGGGAGAGGGGCGCCGCGGCGATTCAGTTCACCTCGGACCCGCATCAGCCGGCGCCGCTGATCCCGGGCGGTCGCCTGTTCTTCGCGATCCATAACCTGTATCCCAACGAGACGAACGATTTTCAGTTCCAGGTGAGTTTCGATAATGACACGTGCTCCGGTCCGCCTCCCATCACTCGCTTGAAGGACGGCGTGACAGTGACCAACGTTGTTGCGCCGGCGGGCATCCTCTTCGACTACTACGTCTTCAATGTGTCGCCGATTGCCTTGGAGGCCCAATTCGAGGTGGCTCCACGGAATGGGGATGTCGGCATGGTGCTGAGTTACGGCTTGCCCGTGCCCGATTTGGTCACGTTTGATTACCAGAGCGATCGGCCTGGGCTTACGAACGAGCTTATCGTGTTGACGAATGCATCTGCGCCCGTGGCCCTGACGCCTGGCGACTGGTACCTGGGTGTCTATAACAATTCCACCAACGCCACCGTCTACACCGTCCGCGCGAGCCAGGTGTTGGACACAAACCTCAACCTCATCACTCTGACCAACGGGGTTCCACGCGATTTCACGCTGTTGCAGGGGGCGGGCCTGACCAACTTCTTTCTGCTTGAAGTCCCAGACCCTTACCCTGGCGTGCGATTTGAACTCTATAACCTGAGCGGGAACGCAGATTTGCTAATCGACTTCAACGCGCTCCCGAGTCCGACCAACTCTTTCCTGAGCAACTCGGCCAGCGCGCTTCAACCGGTGAATGTGGAAGTGCGAACGAATGCTGATCTGCCCGATTTAAGGGGCAACTGGGTCATGGCGGTGATCAACAAGGATCCGACCAACCTGCAGTTCACAATCCGGGCATCGTTCATTGAACCGGGAACCAACGCGCCTCCGATCGGAACGAATCGCGTGGTCGACAATGTCGATATCAGTATTACGGACACGAACCTCTGCTTGAGCTGGGCGACCACGGTGGGCCTGCAATACCACGTTCAGGCCATCGAGGCTATCGGACAAACAAACTGGCAAGTCATCTTCGGTCCCGAGATCGCGACGGCCACGAACATGAGTCACTGCATCAGTCTGCCCACGCGTTTCGCATTTTTTGAGGTCATTGAACTTGGAGGCGAACAACCGCCTCCGCCGACCGAAGACCGGTTCTTTGACCCTGACATTGTCAGCGTCACGGCGACGAACCTTTGTTTCGAGTGGGCGACGACCTCGGGCCTGCAGTACCGACTGGAAGCCAAAGAGACGCTCAGCGACACAAATTGGCAAGTGGTGTTCGGGCCGCAGACAGCCACCGGGCCGGTGATGAATCACTGTATCGACCTGCCGACCACCTTCATGTTCTTCCAAGTGGTCGAGATTGGCGGCGGGGAGGAACCGCCTCCGCCGACCGAAGACCGGTTCTTCGATCCGGAGATTGTCAGCGTCACGGCGACAAATCTGTGCTTCGAATGGGTGACCACGACTGGACTGCAGTACCGGCTCGAGGCGAAGGAGAACCTGAGCCAGACGAATTGGCAGACTGTTTTCGGTCCACAAACGGCCGCCGGGCCAGTGATGAACCACTGTGTTGATCTGCCAACCTCCTGGATGGTCTTCCAGGTCGTCGAGTTGGGCGGCGGTGGCAATGGCGGGACAAATGAGCCTCCACCAGAGCCTGGCATTCGTCTGCTTGAGAGCGGCGTGGCGCAAACCAACGCCGCAGCCGTCACCGTTCCGGACTATTACCGGTTCAACGTTTCACCGGGCGCGGTGACTGCGCAGTTTGACGCGGCGCCGGTGGATGGCGATATCAGTCTGGTTCTTCGATACGGGCTGCCGTTGCCGGATGCCGCCGAGTTTGATTATCGAAGCGACGCGCTCGGTGTGACCAATGAGTTGCTTGTCATCACCGACATCTCAAACCCGGTGTTCCTGCAGTCTGGGGACTGGTATTTGGGGGTAATCAACAAGTCGTCCAGCCCCGTCCGTTACAGCGTGCGGGCCGGCGAGATGATCGATACTAACATCAACCTGGTAAGGCTAACCAATGGCATCCCGCGCGACTTTACCCTCCGGCCAGGAGCGGGACTGACGAATTTCTTCCTGTTCAAAGCGCTCGATCCAGTCCCTTCGGTCAGACTTGAGCTGTTCAATTTGACTGGGGACGCCGACCTGCTGATTGGCTGGGATACGCTTCCGTCCGCGACGGCCTACTACATTCGAGAATCGGCCGATGGCGCGCCACGGGTGGAGGTTGAGTTGCGCACCAACACCATACCTGATCTTCGGGGCAATTGGGTATTGGCGGTGCTCAATCAGCAGACCAATGATTTGTCTTTCACCCTCCGTGCATCCGTGCCGGGGCTCACGAATACACCTGCGACAAGCGGTGATATTGCGCTGGGAACGCCGGTGGTGCTTCTGGATGGCCGCCTCCAATTGACTTGGGACGCTGAACCTGGCGTGACTTACGCCGTCGAGTTCACGACCAACCTCGCTCCGGTGATCAACTGGACATTGCTCACGAATTTGGTTACAACCAGTGGCACTGCCACGTTCGTCGATCCTGGTGGCGTGACCAACGGTTCCATGCGCTTCTACCGCCTTCGAGAACACTGACCAGTGCGCGGCGAATGGCAGGATTAAGAAACTAAGCAAAATGAATATCCTCGCCTTCTCCCGCCATGTCACCCCCGTGGCGGCCGTCGTCGTTGTTTTTTCGGCTGGCCTGTTTCTGCCCCGAAATTCTCAGGCAGGCGGTTCGAACCCGCCGCCGAATTCTGGCCTCCGTCTGCTCGAAAGTGGTGTCTCGCAAACCAACAGCGTCGCCGTTCCTGGTCCTGACTACTACCGGTTCAACGTTTCACCGGGCGCGGTCAGCGCTCGATTCGAGGCGGCTCCAGCCGAGGGCGACATTGGCCTGGTGCTTCGGTATGGCCTGCCATGGCCCAGTGCCATCGATTTTGATTTCCGAAGCGACGGGCTGGGTGCGGCCAGTGAGTCCATCTTGGTGACCGATCTCTCAAGCCCCGTTTGGTTGCAGCCGGGCGATTGGTATATCGGGGTGCTCAACAACTCGTCCAACGCTGTTTCTTACACGGTGAGCGCCACCGAGGTGATCGATCCCGCCATCAACCTCATCGCGCTTGCCAACGCAGTTCCGCGCGACTTCACCCTCGGCACTGGAGCGGGCCTTACGAATTTCTTCCTATTCAAAGTGTTCGAACCGGTGGAGTCCGTTAAATTCGAGTTGTTTGGCCTAACTGGCGATGCGGATTTGCTGATCGGTTGGGATGCTCTTCCGTCCGCCACAGCCCATTTCATCCGGGAGCCTGTGACTCCTTCGCAACCGGTAACCGTGGAGTTGCTCACCAACACCATCCCGGACCTTCGAGGCAATTGGGTCTTGGCTGTGCTCAACAAGGAGGCCGGCGATCTGGCTTTCACCGCTCGAGCTTCATTTCTTGCAAAGACCAACTCTGCCTCGTCCGGCGAAATCACCCTGCGCAACGTGGCACTGCGTCAGGAGGGCAACTTGCAGTTCGAATGGGACGCTGAGCCTGGAATCTCCTATCGCGTCGAGTTCACAACGAATCTTGTGCCGGTTGTCAACTGGACCTTGCTCACAGACGTGGTTGCCGCGACCAACTCAGCAATCTTCGCCGATCCTGCCCCGGTGACCGGCAGTGTCATGCGATTTTACCGTGTTTCCAAACCCTGACTGTCCGCTCATAAGCGGAAGACCTCCACGAATGAAACGGACGATCGGCCGCTCTTCCGGCGCCGCCCGCATGGCGGCTCTTATCAGCGTTTTCGCAGCGGCATTCTGTGCGCTTGAACACGCCAGCGCGGCTGCTGATCAACCCGATCAAACCTCCCGCTATCGATTCGACAGATCGATCTCCCGGGAAGTCCTGGAGAATTACCTGTCGCGGGCGATCACCATGGAAGGCCTCCTCAATGGCCGCGGCGATCTCGAGGACAACATCCGGATGCTGAAAAGCATTGGGGCAAAACTCATTGGCCGGAGCCTCTGTCTGTGGGGTGGCGAAGCCAGCTTGCTCAGGAACCTTGAAAGAGCGAAACGGCAAGCGCCTCAGGTCCATGCGGCAGATCCGGACATGATCCTGCAAGCGTGCATTTTCGAGATCGTGACGACGCAGGTCGATCAGGTGCCGGTCCCGGCTTGGGCTTTCACTGCGTTCGGTCGGTCGCCGGAGGAGCGTAACTTTCGGTATGCCGATATGCTTTATTCCAACGGCCGGTTCAAGGATCACTGGCGTGCCGGTCAGTCCGTCCCCGATGTGAGCCGGCCGGAGACCAAGCTTTGGTTCTACTTCCTGGGCGCCTCGTTTATCGATGCGGGCTGTGAAGCGATTCATTTCGGGCAGACGGAGTTGATGAATCACAACGACCGCGCCTTGGACCATTACTCTCAGGTGCTTGGCTTGATCCGAGCGTACGCGGCCAAGCAAAGCCGCCGTCATCTTGTCTTGTGCGATTCGCATGTGCCCAGCGGCGGATTGGTGCGCGACGGGCAATTGCTCATGGACTTCCATTCCTTTCCGCTCCGGATCATGGAAACCCCGGATAAACCCCAGGAAGCCATTCTGAGGGTGGGCTTCTCCGACGGCATTTATGGCCGGAGCAAGGGTGGCAAGACTCCCAATGGCTGGAGTTGCCTGAGCCTGCCCTTCCTGGTGGAGATCGATAACTGGGGAGTCAGCAAGAAGCCGGGCCAGCCTAACGCCGGCAGCATCTGGATTTGGGGCTACGATGAAATCACCTGGTTCGCCCACCAGGATGCGCCTTACCGGAGCAAATGGCTGCGTTATGCCTGGGACTGGGTGCGCCAGACTGACTCGAACGGATACCTCCAGATGCCCGGCAGCCGAACCTTGAGTTCGCCGCTGGACAATCTCCGTTGGTACTACGCCAACAAACCCAGCGCGGCGGTTCCCGGCGGATTCGGTGATGAAGAGGCCATTCGCGCCATCTGGGCGGATGACCTCCGATAGGTTTTGGCGCCCGGGGCTGTCGGTTTGCCGATCGTTTGCTGCTGGACAAGCTCTCCCTGAGGCAGAACTCAGTGCAATGCGGTTGGTTGACCCAAGATGCCTCGTGCTACGATGTCATTCATTCCTCCCTTGACCGTGGAATCTCCGATTGCCCAAAAAGGGCGTGTTCCTATTAAAACTGCTTTCCCACGGTTGAACTTGGTCTAGCTTGAATGCGTCAGTCCCTGCTCGATCGGTCCGCCGATTCTGGCACGAGAGACAACCGCGTGCCGCGCGGGCATGAACCAAGAGAAAGCATCACGATTATGGAGACCACGACGACAACACCACGGACGCGAGACGGGAATACGTTGCTCGGCTTGATTTCAGGCCTGCGCGAAGACGTCCGGGATCTCTTCCGAGAACAAGTGCAACTGGCCAAGACGGAGGTGTCGGAGAAAGTCTCCCATTTTAGCCGCAACGGCGTGTACCTGGCGATTGGAGGCGTGGTCGCTTACCTCGGCGTGATCTTTCTTCTGCTGGCGCTTGGTTTCCTGGCCTCCTGGGGGCTTGAATTGCTCGGGTTAAGCACCGGGATGGCCCTGTTCCTGGGCTTCCTTTTCATCGCGGTTCTCACCGCGCTGGTGGGAGGCATCCTGCTTGCAAAGTCCCTCAAAGCCTTGAAGAAGGAATCCCTGGTTCCGCATAAGACCATCGAGACGTTGAGAGAGATCAAGGACGGGGGGCTCGAACAAGACCGCGTCCCGATCCGGTCCGCTTACCGGCCGGCGCCAGAACTTGCAGATAAACGCACCAGCGACCAGATCCGATCGGACCTGGAGCGGACGCGTGGGCGGATTGGCCAGGAGGTTCGCGGGATCAAGACCCGTCTGCAGGCGGCCACTGCGGCCACGGTGGCGGTGAATCAGATACGGCGAAACCCCGTCCGCGCCTTGACCCTGGGCGTGGGAACCGGCTTGGCGGGATTCATCCTCATGCGCGTGAACCGATGGCGGAAACAAAAAGCGGCCAGCGCGAGAGGTTGCGGCTACCGATGAGCTGGGCGGCGTCCGGCCGAGTCGTGGACTGCCGCCTCGGCGTTGCGTCGCTATAAGAAACCAGCCCGCCCGGCGCACGGATCGCCATGCAGGCTGGCACGTTCGAAGCGGGAGGTTAAGGCGCCTGCACTGCGCAGGCTTCGCCGGCAAACTCCGAGCGGGTTATTTGGCCTTCTTGACCTTTTCCCATTGATTCGACCTGGCCGATTCGAGCACGGCATCGCAGACGTATTGCGTCTCGAGAGCCTCTCGGAAGTTGGGGCCAGTGGGCTTGCCCTTGGCGAGACCTTCCAGGAAATCGGCCAACTGATGGACGAACGAGTGTTCAAACCCGATCTGCAGGCCGGGCACCCACCAGTGCTTCATGTACGGATGGTCGCCGTCGGTAACATGGATGGACCGCCAGCCACGGACGCGGCCTTCGTCCCGATGATCGAAGAACTGCAGGCGGTGAAGGTCATGCAGGTCCCAGAAGATCGAGGCGTGTTCGCCGTTGATCTCGAAGGTGTAAAGCGCCTTGTGGCCGCGGGCGTACCGGGTGGATTCGAAGGTCGCGAGCGAGCCGTTGCTGAACCGGGCCAGGAACGCACAGGCGTCATCGATGCCGACCTTTTCGACCTGCCCGGTGAGCTGGTGCTTGCGCTCTTTGATAAAGGTCTCGGTTATGGCGGTGACGCTATCGATCCCCCCATTCAGCCAGAGGGCCGTATCGATGCAGTGGGCCAGCAGATCGCCGGTGACACCGGATCCAGCCGCTTTCACGTCGAGGCGCCAAAGGGCGTCGCCCCCTTGAGGCAAGTCTTTGGAGATGGTCCAATCCTGGAGGAATTTGGCGCGATAATGGAAGATCCGCCCCAAACGTCCCTCATCGATCAATTGCTTCGCGAGGGTGACGGCCGGAATCCGGCGGTAATTGAACGACACGAAGGTGGGCACGCCAGCCTCTTCGACCGCCTTCACCATGGTCTCGGCTTCCTTGCCATCCCGGGCGAGAGGCTTTTCGCAAATGATCATCTTGCCGGCTTTGGCGGCGGCGATGGCGACCTCGGCATGCAGGTTGTTGGGGAGGCAGATCTCGATGAGGTCGATGTCCTTGCGGGCGAGGAGCTTCTTGTAGTCCGTTTCGACCGACTCGAACCCCCACTTGGCCGCATGGGCCTTGGCCTTCTCTTCGTTCGAATCGCAGATCGCCTTCAAGACGGTGCGGTATTCGAGGTCGAAAAAGTTGCCAACTCTTCGATGAGCGTTGGAGTGGGTGCGGCCCATGAAGCCGCAGCCGACAAGTCCGACATTGAGTGTTTTCATTATGGAGCTTTTCTATTGATTCGGGGAGTGGGGTTAACGGTTGCCGCGCTTCTTGCCTTTGCCAGGACGCGCGGCGGGAATTCGGCGAGCCGGTTTGGCTGCCTTCCGCGGGGATTTGGACCGGCTCGGCGGAGCTGGCCGGCGTCCCGGGGCCTTGGATTTTGCTTTGCCGGGTTTAATGGCGCGCTTGTGAGTCGGCTTGGACGGCCGGGATTTGCGCGCGGACACCTTTCGAGAGGCCTTGGCCGAAGGAGCTTTGGCCGAAGGAGCCTTCGCCTTGCTGGCTGGGCGCTTGGGGGCTGGGCTCTTTCGAGCGGGTGCTTTTTTGACAGGAGCTTTCGTGGCGGGTTTCCGGGCGGCGCGCTTTTTCGCCGGCAGAGGCTTGAAGATCTCGACGGGCGCTCCGGCAGGGAGTGTTTCCTCGTTGGAGGATCCAATCTGAGACCAACCATGGGCTTCGCGAACGGCGATCATGGCCGCGAGGATGTCGTTCCAGGTTTGCTGCTTCATCATGGTCTCGTTCGAGAACATGCAGCCATCCCAGCAGATATGATGAACAGCCTTGGTCAGTTCACCCCGTTCATCGCGGAGCCAATAACTGGCGTGGCGGGGGATGTCCAGCTTGCCGTTCGGGTCGTTGGGCAGGCAGTGGTGCCCGGTCTTGTCATGGGTGCCCGACCCCTTCACGGTGCCGTCGTTCTGGGCCACGTGAAAGTCGATGGTCCAAGGGCGCAAGGCCTGGGTGAGCGTTTGGAGAGCTTCGTCGAGCTTTGCCGGATCTGACCAATCCCAATCCGGAGGCAAAATGGCGTCTTCGGGCGCGTTGTAGCCCATGACGTAAAGGAGTGTGTGGGCCATGTCGGCCTGGAAACCCATCGTCTTGGGACGGTCCACGAGCTCAAGGAGCTCGATCATCTTGCGCCAGCTGTGCATGCCGCCCCAGCAGATCTCGCCTTCGGCGGCGAGACGTTCGCCATACCCTGCCGCGACATCGCACGCTTCTCGGAACGTTTCCGCAATGCGGCGGGTGCTGGCCTGGGGGTCTTTTGCCCATTCTTCGACACTGGAACCGGAGTCGATGCGCACCACGCCGTCGGGGCGAATACCCAATTCGCGGAGGATGCTGGCGATCCGGCAGCCCTTGCGCACCTGGGCAACGAACCGCTGGCGCTCCTCCTCGCTGCCCATGGCGGGACCGCCCCCGGTCGGAGGCCAGATGGGAGCGACGACCGAACCGACGACGAGGCCTTTTCCGCTGATCTTGTCGGCGAGCTTCTTCAAGCCGTCTTCGCTGATGTCGATGTTGACGTGGGGTTCGAAAAGGAACATGTCCACCCCGTCGAATCGGATGCCGTCCACCTCCGCCTTGGCCGTCAGGTCAAGCATGGTGTCCAGGTCGATGCAGGGTTCCGCTCCAGGGCTGCCTTTGCCAACCAGGCCGGGCCACATGGCGTTGTGAAGCTTGGGGTAATTGTAATTGCTGTGACTGCTCATGATCATTCCTTTCACTGCAGGACGCTCTCATTACTCCGGCCACGCGGACCACACGATGACATCCGAATGCGCACGGACGCTGGACGAACCGCGTTGCTGTATGCGGACGGTAGCAGGCAGGCCAAACCTGGAAAAGCGATTTCTGCGCGATTGCGCCATCCAAACGCGGCCGCTATCCTCGGCGCGTGGTGGCCAAGCGTTTTACTCAACAGACGTGATTCGGCAGCCCCCTATGCCTTCCCTTCCCGCACCCACACCAACCGGCGGCCCGGACCTTCCCGGCGCGCTCGGCCGGTATGCCATCCTCTACCGCGATGCCCTGTTGCTCGACGTGATTCCTTTCTGGCTGAAACACGGCCTCGACCGCCAATATGGAGGCATTCTCACTTGCCTTGACCGGGACGGTGCGGTGCTGGATACCGACAAATCGGTGTGGTTCCAGGGTCGGGCCGCTTGGATGTTCGCCACCCTGCACAACACGGTCGAGCGCCGCGCGGAATGGCTGGAAGCCGCCCGCAGTTGCCTGGAATTCGCGCGGGACCACTGCTTCGGACCGAAAGGCAAACTGTTCTTCACCGTCACGCGGGAAGGCCGGCCTTTGCGGATGCGCCGCTACGTGTTCAGCGAAGCCTTTGTGGCCATCGCGGCCGCTGCCTTTGCCAAAGGTACCGGCGAGAAATGGGCGGAGGAACTCGCGGCGCGGTGTTATGAAACGTATTTGCGCTACACGTTCACACCGGGGCTGATGGCGCCCAAGTTCACGGGCAACCGCCCCATGAAGAGCCTGGGGCCGCAAATGATCAATATCGTCACCGCCCAGGAGCTGCGTCACAACCTCGGAGACCGCACGTTCAATGGCCAGACCTGCACGGTTTGGATTGACCGGAGCATCGCTGAGATTGAAAGAGATTTCTTCAAGGCCGATCTGCAGGCGCTCATGGAGGTGGTCGGCGAACACGGGGAAATCCTGGACCACTTCGACGGACGCACCCTCAACCCCGGACATGCCATCGAATTGGCCTGGTTCATCATGCGCGAAGGCCAAATTCGCGCGGAGAAGCGCCTCGTTCAGCTGGGCCTGAGCATCCTGGACTGGATGTGGAGCCGAGGTTGGGACCAGGAGTATGGCGGGCTATTCTATTTCCGCGATCTGAGGGGCTTGCCGGTGCAGGAGTATTGGCACGACATGAAGTTCTGGTGGCCGCATGCCGAAGCCCTCATTGCCACCCTGCTCGCATGGAGTCTCACCGGGAACGAGCGATACGCCCGCTGGCATCAGATGGCGCACCGCTGGAGTTTCGACCACTTCGCGGACCCTGAGTTCGGCGAATGGTACGGGTATCTGCACCGGGACGGCTCCGTTTCTGTGCGACTCAAAGGCAACCTCTGGAAGGGTCCATTTCACTTGCCCCGCATGCTCTTGTCCTGCTGGCAGCTGTGCGAACGAACAGAGCGGGAGACGCAAGGGCGGCTATGAGCGACTGGATCACGCCACGCGCACCCATTCTGGGCCGGCAGTGGCAGAGATGCACGCGTGCGCTCGCGGGTTGCGCGTTGGCCTGGTTCTTCGCCGCTCCACTCCCGGGTTCTGAGGTGGATTGGGTGTGGCAGAAGCTCGCGCCGTTGCCGGACCCGGCCGGATTGGCAGGATGCTATGCCGGGATTAGCAATGGCGCCCTGGTTGCAGGAGGCGGAGCCAATTTCCCCGAACGCCCGCCCTGGGAAGGTGGCGCAAAGGTCTGGCACGAAAAGGTATTCGTCCTCGAGGACCCGGACGGCTCCTGGAAGCAGGGATTTAAGCTCCCCTTGGCTTGTGCGTACGGTGTTGCAGTAACAACACCGAAGGGCATTCTATGCATCGGAGGCAGCACTGCGGACCGGCACCTGACCAACACGTTTTACCTGCAATGGACCGGGCAGACCGTGATCGCCCAACCCGCGCCCGCTCTGCCGCTGCCCTTGGCCCACGCCTGCGGCGTGGCGATAGGAGAGAGCGTCTATGTTGCCGGAGGTCTGGAAAGGCCAGACGCCACCCGCGCTTCCGACGTGTTCCTGCGGCTTGACCTGGGCTGCGAAACCAACGGCTGGCAGCGCCTTCCGCCCTGGCCAGGGCGGCCCAGGATGTTGGCCGCGGGGGCGAGCGTAAACGACACTTTCTACATCGTCGGAGGCGTGGAGTTGCATCCCGATGCAGATGGCACACCCGCTCGGTATTATCTTCGCGATGGATTCGCTTTCACGACGGAAAAGGGTTGGCGCAGGATTGCGGACATGCTGAAGCCGGTCGCCGGTGCGCCCAGTCCTGCCCCAGTTCTGGAGCCGGCCGGTTTTCTGATCATAGGTGGAGACGACGGCTCTTTGCTAAACTTCGAACCGAAGGCGATGCATCCCGGTTTTCCAGGGCAGGTGCTGCGCTACGATGCAGCCCGCGACCGCTGGACCGAGCGCCACGCAACTCCAGCCCCCCGCGCCACCTTGCCCTCCGTGCAATGGAGGAGCCTCCAGGTGCTGATCAGCGGCGAAGTGAAGCCCGGAATTCGCTCGCCGGAGGTGTGGACCCTGCGTCTCGAGTGAGTAAAGACCGGCGCTGCAGTTGCTTCGCAGCGCACCCTGGTCACGTCCACAGATCTGCTTCGGCGCGGCCTTGCATGGGCGATGGATAGCGGCCGTCGGCACCGGGTTTGACCGGCGGTTCGGCATCCCAGGCGTAACGAGGCAGGGCAAAGGAGCGTTTTGAGTTCATCACGTCCTCCCAGGTCAGCATGGCGCCTGAGTAGCAGGCCATTTGAGCGGCAATGCCGAGCGCGCTGCTCAGGCACATGTAATGACCGCTGTTGATCGGCTTCCCGGAGCGGATGGATTCGAACAGTTCCTTGTGCTCGATGTCGTACATGTTCTGCCGCGGCTTTTCGTAGCGCCAATTCGTTTCGCCTTCGATGCGGTAGTTCAGGAGATCGCACCGCCCTTTGGTGCCCACGATGTAATCGGAGGTGTTGTTCCAGCATTCCGCCTGGTCCCGGGTGAAGCCGAAGACGCGGACGCCTTGGTCGTATTCGTAAATGACGGCCTGGTGATCGAACTGGTCACCGAACTTGGGATCAAGGCAGGTTTGGCGTCCGCCCAAGCCCCAAACGCGGCGCGGCGGCTTATCGCCAAGAGCCCAGGAAGCTTTGTCCATGCTATGGACGAGTTGCTGGGCTGTTTGATCGCCTGACAGCCAGTTGAAATGGTACCAGTTCCACATCTGGTATTCCATCTCGCTTTGCCCAGGACGGCGCTCGCGGACGATGTAAGGCGTGCCAACGTAAGTCTCCTGGATAGCGACAATATCCCCAATGGCCCCGTCGCGCACGCGCTGCATCGTCTCGCGCACGCCGGGATCATACCGCCAGCAAAGCCCCGAGACGACGCTCAGGCCTTTGGCTTTGGCGCGTTCGGCCGTTGCCATGGAGATCTTCAATCCCGGGATATCGATTCCATGAGGCTTCTCGCAAAACACGTGCTTCCCGGCGTCAATGGCTGCGCTGAATAGGTGCGGGATGAAATGGGAAGCCGGCGTGATCAGAACGGCATCCACGCCGCTGGCCAGGACTTTCTGGTAGGCGTCGAATCCTATAAAACAGTGGTCATCATCCACGGCGACCTGTCTGGGCCTGGCTTTCAGAAGTTGAGTCCGGCTCGCCGTCAGGCGCTCGTCAAAGATGTCCGCGAGCGCCACCAACCGCACGTCCGGCCCAGCGTTCATGGCGTTCATGGCGGCTTCGGTGCCGCGTCCGCCGCAGCCAATGAGTCCGATGCGGATGATGTCGCTGCCCGCTGCGTGAGCGCCTTGTTCAACACTCAGGTGCGTGAGGGCTGTCCCGGCAGCCAGGGCGGCCGAGGTTTTGAGGAATTGCCGACGATTGGTCATACGTAAGGTCAGTTACACGGGGTTGTTTGATTCATCCTACTCTTGGCTAAGCGCGAGGCCTTCAGGCCCAGCTTCTTTGAACAGGGCGTCCAGCATTCGGACTGCGGTATCGACCAGTTTCTCGCCGGAACCGGGTGCGCAGCGGGCGCTTTCGGGCTCGTAATTCCCTTCCGCATAGCTTCGGCGATCGGGGACATATCCAATGTTCTCGTTCGCAAGTTCGGCCACAAACGTATGCGTGAAGGGCGAACGCTTCTTGATCGCGAGTCCAAGCTCGACGAAGATCTCCCCCGGCAGAGCCACCCAGGCCACCTGGTTGCCAAGGGAAATGACCTGCACTTCCACCTGGTGCGGCTTGCCTTCGCGCCCCGCCACGTCCAAGGCCCGGTAGGCGCGCACGAGCTGCATAAAATTGCCACCCCGATCGTCCTTGGTTTGTTCGACAAACTTCCGGGCTGCTTCGATCTCCTGGCTGGAAATCTCCGGCAAAGCCAACTCGACCTTCTCCCAACGCGCGGCTAAACGGCCAGCTTCGAGCGGCTCCAGGTTCTTGTAAGCCTGGAAGATCGATGCGCCAAGAAGCGTGGCGATCCGGTTTTGCTCGGTGGAACCGCCGTTCTGCCAACTCCAGGACACGTCGAAATGGTTGAGGTTGCCGCAGGTGCCGTTGGCGACCAGCGTCAAATGCTCCGGCCCATGGTAGTTGGCCAGCACTCGCCCAAGCGCCCCTGGCCAATCCGCGCTGATCTTGCTGCCGCCGGTGGTGTCCGGATGCATCGCAAAGTTGACGTAGGTGGCGATGGACTTCGTTGGCGGCGTGGCTTTGGGCTGGTCGATGTATAGAAGGCCCACCTCAGGATCGGTCGGGCCGGCGGGGAGCATAATGTTGGGATTCAGCCTGCCCGGGTTCCACCCCGTGCTGCCGTCGCGCATGAAATAGCGCCGATTATAAGCCAGGCCGTCGCAATGCCCTTTCCCGACGCTCAGCCTAGCCGGCTGCAGGCGCTCATTCGCCAGGCGGACGCTTTCGGCGACCAATTTCGGCAGCCCTTCCGTGTATTCGACCGCGATCTGTCGCTGGCCGCCCATGGCCTCGCCGACCTTGCCGCGATCGGCGAATTGCGGACCCGTATGGGCGTGGGTGGCGCTGATCATGACGTAGCCGCCCTTGATCCCCGTGGCCTCCTCGATCAACGCCCGGGCGCGGTCGGTAATCCGGCGCGTCACGGAGATGGTATCGAGCACCACGATGGCCGCCCGGACTCCGTCCTTTTCGATCACCATGGCCTTGCTGCAGAGCGGGTCTAGAACACCATCGGCGCCGCGTTCATGGTAATACCCGGCTAATGGCATGCCGAGCGGCGGCGTGATATCCGTGGTGGCAACCCCTATGCGGGTCTCGCCCGCGAACGCGTTCAGGCCAATGGCCAACAACAGTGAAGTGTAGCAAGCGATGGTTTTCATAATCATAAATCAACTTCGGGTTTACGCCGCCGCGAGGGGAACGCTCCGCTGCACAGGGACCACTTTGCCCGTGTGTGCGGATTCGTAACAAGCGGCGAGAACCTCCTGGCTGCGTAGGCCAAGCGGCCCGTCATTGGACGGTTCGCGCTGCTCAAGGATCGCCTGGCTGAACTCCTCGACCTCCGCGCGGTAGGTGTTGCGCGGTTCCGGGTTGATCGGCAGCCCCTCACCCGAGGGACGCGCCTGGCGCGAGTCGTATCCCGGAGGCAGGTCGCTTAAGTGCGCCGTCATCTCGCCGTGATCCGCCTGCCCGATCGTTCCGCTGGCGAGGATACTGCCTTTCGAACCGTAGAGCTCGAGCCGGTTCTGGCTGGCCGCGTCCGGAATGCAGAAGAACGTGTCCACCACGCCAATCGCCCCTTTCTCAAACCGCAAGCTTGCCACCGCGCTGTCCTCCGATGCGTAACCATGCACCGAGCGGCTGGCAAGACAACTCACGCTTTGCACGCCGCCAAAGAACATCTCGAGCAGGTCAATACAATGCCCGCCCATGTCCATCAGCGACCCGCCGCCGCCCGTCGCGGGGTCCTGGCGCCAAGCCCCGGGGATTGGCGGATACCAGCACGACAGCTGGGCGCGGGCGAACACAGGCGTCCCCAAGTGCCCCTCCCGGACCAACCGCAGCGCCGCCTGGTGCTGTGAGAGGAAGCGCATCATGAATGCGGTTCCCAAGCGGACGCGCGCCTTGGCGCAAGCGGCAATCACCGCCTGTGCGTCCGCCGTGGTCAGTCCGAGCGGCTTTTCGCAAAGCACATGTTTGCCCGCCGCGGCGCACGCGGCGACATGCTCGCGATGAGCCGCTGCCGGTGAAGCGACGTAAACCGCGTCAATGTCTGTCCCCAGCAGTTCCTCAAGGCTTTTCGCCGGGCGCGCACCGAACTGCCGGGCGACCTCCGCGTTGGCCGCCGGTGAGGTGTCGAACACCACCGCCAATTCGGCGTTGCTGGCCGGAACGATGCCTTCCGGAATGGTTCGTCGTCGCGCGATTCCGCCAGAGCCGATCACGCCCCATTTAAGCTTGGATTTCATAGAAAACTGGCATTGACGCCTTCCTATTTCGGAGCGCCGCTTTGCAAGCGGCTTTCGGGCCTCGGCAACGACCGACCCGTCCCCATAAAGACGGCTGCAAGCCGGCGCTCCGCCTGATACTCCCCCAAACCGAATCTATTTCGCATACGCTCGGATCACCTTCCGGAGCGCCGCGCCGATCTGCTCGCAATGGTGCGGTTCGTAAGTGGGATAGGCAAAGCAAGTGAACGTGTGGCCCTGGTGCCAGACCGCATTCGGAACTTCCACATGGCTGTAATCGATACTGGCCGGGCTCGCGTATTCCTTCGACTTGAACGGGAACCCGGAGTTGCCAAAGGCATTGTGGTCGCGAAAAGCGCGTTCGGTATGGCATTGCGGCCAGAACACCTTCCAACAAGGCGCGCCTTCCGCCCCGGCCGCCTTTACGAACTGGGCTATGTCGCAGCGCATCTTCTCGATGTCGAGCGAGAAGGCCATCACGTACCACCCATTCTGACGTTCCGCCGTATCCACCGGCCGGAACTTGATGAGCGGCTCCCCTTCCAAGGCGTCCATGATGATATGCGCGTTGCGCCGCCGTCTTGGCATGTTCCAATCGTCCATGCGAGCCAGTTCAGCCAAGCCGATCGCCGATTGCATCTCGGTCATGCGATAATTCCAGCCGACGACATTATGGATATAAGGAAGCTTCTGCTCCATCTCGAGCAGGTTGAGGCGCTCTTTCACGTCGTAACCGTGGTCGCGGAAGCTGCGCGCCAGCCAGGCCAAGTCTTCCCGGTCCGTCGTGACCATGCCGCCTTCGCCGCCCGTGGTAAATGTCTTGTTCTGGCAGAAGCTGCAGGCCGCCATATCGCCCAAGGTGCCGGTTTTCTTCCCCTTGAACGTGCCGCCAAAGGCTTCCGCGTTGTCCTCGATCACAAACAGCTTATGCCGCCGCGCGAACGCCTGAACCGCGTCCATATCGCAGACGTTCCCGTACAGATGGACCGGCATGATGGCTTTGGTCCGTTCCGTGACCAGCGCTTCCGCGGACTGGATGCTGATGCAATGGTCCTCCAGGTTCACGTCGGCGAACCGCGGGATGGCGCCCGCTTGCACAATGGAAAAGCTGCTCGCGATGAAGGTGTAGCTGGGCACGATCACTTCGGCGCCCGGCCCAATCCCTAAAACGGTGAGCGCCACGTGGAGAGCCGCGGTGCCATTGGCGGTGCTCACGGCATAGCAGCTGCCTTGCCATTCGCCGAACCGTTTCTCGAATTCCATGCCCTTCCGGCCGGTCCAGTAATTGACTTTGCCCGAGCGCAGGACCTCTTCGACCGCCCGGATCGCGGGCTCGTCAAAAGCAGGCCAGTGGGGCAGAGCATCCCGGACCGCGCGCGGTCCGCCATCGATCGCAAGTCGTTCAGTAGTCATGGGGTTACTTGACGGAATCATCCTTGGGCAAACCGAGTCTCTCGTAAAGGCTGCTGCGGCCGGCTTTGTCGCCTTCCATAATCCGCTTGGCGTAACGGGCGACCACCTCCGCTTTGGCCCGGGGCACCACCACCACACCATCGCCGTCCGCAACAATCACATCCCCTGGCATGACGAGCACGCCCCCGCACACGATGGGTTTGTTGACCGACTCGATTTCGTTGCGCCCCGGCCGAATGCCACGCCCCGGTTTGCGGAAGTAAAGCGGCACCTTCTGCGTGATGATCTCGTCGGTATCCCGGGCGGTGGCGCTGGTGACGACCCCCACGCGCAAACTTTCAAAAAGCGCCAGCACTGCCTGGTCTTCGGCCGCTGAATAGACCTGGGTCGGCAGGAAGGATTTGCCAGCGCGGAGGTCCTCGGCCGCCTGCGATAGCCCCGAGGCCGGGCAGAGAAACCCAAGAGCCACGACTGCGGCGGCAAGGCCCACCCGGAGCCAAGGGCCGAAAAGGAACCGTCCTTTGGGGGAATTCCGAAAGCTCATGGGATCGATGGTAAGTGCCTGGGCGAATTCGGCAATACAAGAGATCCGGGTTCGGCCTCCTTGGGCGTGAATTACCGCTTGCTGTTGCCCTCGTAATCGTGCTCGTGACCTGCGAGCCCGGTTGGAGCCCTTCGCATCCCCTGGGCGATCAAAAATGCCGAATTCGATTGCGAACGCCGACGCCTTGCATTCGAGGCCGGACCGGTCTAAACGCACTGTAAACGCACGCTAACCGCACGTTAAACGCATGATAAATTCATGTTAAACACATACTATCATGCGTTTATCATGTGTTTAACATGTGTTTCACATGCTGTTAATACGTAATGACTTCGACAGAATCGCGGTATCGTCAGCCGTCCAACGCGAGCACCTGGGTTCTGCAAATCACGCAGGGCCCGACCGCAGGTAAGACATTGATCATGAACTGCTTCCAGTGGCGCACCTGGCCGTCACGCTCGTCCCAGCCGGCCCATTCCATAGTGAGATCACCCCGGAACAGGATTGCGCGCACTGCGCCCTTGAACCTCGCGTTGCGCAAATAGTTGGTAATCAAGCCAACCATTTTGAGGTTCATGGGCAGAATTAGCTGACAGCCGTCCCACGGCTCCTTAGGCTGGCACCATGCCAGTCCCGGAACGGATCGTGGCGGCGTTGATCGCCTGGTTCGCGGTTCATGCGCGCGCTTTGCCTTGGCGCCGCACGCGCGATCCGTATGCGATCTGGATCTCCGAGGTCATGCTCCAGCAAACCCAGGTTCAAACGGTCATTCCCTATTGGGAACGCTGGATGAAAACGCTTCCGGACGTCACCGCTTTGGCCCAAAGCCCTCTTTCCGTGGTGCTCAAGCTTTGGGAAGGGCTGGGATACTACCGCCGGGCCCAGCATCTCCAGGCCGCCGCGCGGGTGATCCTGACTGAGTTTGGAGGCCGGTTCCCTGACCGGTTCGAGACGGTGCTGAGCCTGCCTGGCATCGGCCGGTATACCGCTGGGGCCATCTGCAGCATCGCGTTTGAGCAGGCAACGCCTGTGGTCGATGGGAATGTCGCTCGTGTGCTGGCGCGTTTGCAGGGGATGACGGCGCCTGCAGGTTCAAAACGGGCCACGACGAAGCTGTGGCGGTCGGCGCAGGAACTGGTGGAGTTGGCCCACCGGGACTACCCGAAATACCAGCGGCCCTGCGGGAGCCTTAATCAGGCGATGATGGAACTGGGCGCGACGATTTGCACGCCGCGCGAACCGGCCTGTCACCGTTGCCCCGCGCGGACGTTCTGTGTGGCGTTTCGCACCGGCCGGGCCGAGGAACTCCCCAAGAAAGCCCGGCCTGTCCGGCCGACGGAACAGCGGATTGCGGTCTTCGTCCTTGGCCGTCAAGGGAGGTTCGCCGTCCGCCAGCGTCCGGACGGAAGCCGGAACGCGCACCTTTGGGAATTCCCGAACGTCGAGATCAAGAAAGCCAGGGGCGCACGGTCATTACGGTCCGTGGACGTCGCAGCGCTGGCAAGGGCCTCCTTTGGATGCGCCCCGCGGACGGTTGAGCCGCTCTGCCAGTTCACGCATGCGGTAACGCGGTTCCGCATTCGCTTAACGGCTTATCTTGTGACGATCGACGGCTCTTCGGACTTGCCCGGTGAGTTCACGTGGCGCCGCCTTCGCGAACTGGACCAACTCGCGTTTCCCAGTCCGCACCGGCGCGTGCTTATGTCCCTGCGCGAAAGGCGGCAGCCTCCGAGGAAAGAGGGACCCCGTTTGGGCTGGGGTGGCCGGCCCCCAGGCTAATGATGGCAGCTGCAACCGTGACCGCAGGAAGCGAAATCGCCTTCCTCAGGCACCCGGCCAAGTTCGAAAGTCTTGGTGACGTACTGGGTGACCGAATCCTGCATCCGATGCATATCCTGCTGGGCGTCGAGGAACCCGCGGGCGACCGGGTTGCTCAGGAAGGCTTCGCGCTCGCGCTCAAATTCGGCGATCTCCTGGTCCGAGAGCTGGCTGCCGGACTGTTGCTTGTGCTGGAGGGACTCGCCCTTTTCGCTGAGAGATTGGTACTGGCCGCGGACTTCTTCGTTGCCCAGAAACGCATCGAGCCCCTGGCGAATCTTCTGGAACTCCGGTTGATCGACAATGGCTTGGCAGAGTTCCCTCGTCTTTTGGAGGACAACGCTCTCTTCGGTATTGACTTGCATAGTGTATCGTTTGTCTTGATTTGGCTCGATGTCAGACGCTGACGCCCCGCCTGCCAGGCCGGCGGCGCACCAATAGATCATACCCCCCACCGAAGTTCAACCCTGCGGTTGCGGAGTTGGCTCAGACCGTTGACGCTCCCGGGAGCGCCCGGTAAGCTTCGCGCATGATCGACTTAACTTCGGTTCAACCCCCCGGCGTGGACCGATTCCCCACACGACGGGGGCTGCCACCCGAGCGGCTGGACACGCTCTCACGAGAGATCCTCGCGCGCAAAAAAGAACTGAACGCGGTCATTCTCGCCCACAATTACCAGGTGCCCGAGATCCAGGACCTGGCGGATTTCGTGGGCGATTCACTGGGGCTGTCGCAGCAAGCGGCCAAGACAGACGCCGAGGTGATCGTCTTTTGCGGCGTTCATTTCATGGCGGAGACCGCCAAGATCCTGAACCCGAACAAGACCGTCGTGCTGCCCGACAAAGACGCCGGTTGCTCCCTCGAGGAGAGCTGTCCCGCGGACAAACTGCGCGCCTTGCAGGCCAGGAACCCGAACTTCTACACCATCGCTTACATTAACTGCAGCGCGGAAGTGAAAGCCCTGAGCGACGTCATTTGCACAAGCGGAAATGCCGTCAAGATCGTCAAAGCGGCCCCCGCAGACCGTGACCTGCTCTTTGTGCCGGACGAGAACCTTGGCGCCTGGGTGATGGAACAAACCGGCCGGCCCATGACCTTGTGGCGCGGCAACTGTTACGTGCACGTCGAGTGGACCCACGCCAGCATTCTGCGCATCCGCGAGGAGCACCCTGGAGCGCCGCTGGTGGCGCATCCCGAATGCACCCGCGCCGTGCGCATGCTGGCCGACGAAGTCTGCTCGACCGAGAAGATGGTGGCCTATTGCCGGCGCAGCCCCGCGGACGCGATCATTATCGCCACCGAATCCGGCATGCTCCATCGTTTGCAGAAGGAGTGCCCCGGCAAGCAGTTCATCCCGGCGCCCACCGACAGCTGCCGATGCAACGAGTGCCGCTTCATGAAGATGAACACCCTTGAGAAGCTCTACGATTGCATGGCGAACCTCGCGCCGCGCATCGAGTTGAGCGATGACATCATGCGGCGCGCCCGGTTGCCTATCGAACGGATGCTGGAGATTTCAGCACGCCCGGAGCCCCTGCCGGCCCATTAGGCGCCGGAACCCAGGAGGTCCGAAGGCGATTGATTCGCGGTCAGGACACGTCCGCCGGAATAGACATTCTCCAGTTTGCCGCCCTGCCATTTCCGCAGCCGGTACAGGGTGGCGTAAGGGAAGTCCGGCGCCGCGCCGCCCTGCCCGCCAACCAGCTCAGCCCCGCGCCGCACGTTGTCCATCATCCAAGCCGGCAAGGAGAGGTGGTAAGGGTTGCGCTTGACCTCGCCAATGTGGAAGGTCAGGGCCGTGATCATCTGAGCCACATATTCAGGCCGCACCTCGACCATCAGGTTCGGGCTGGCCATTTGCCCCCAGAACTCCGTTTCGACCGCATAGCACGTGAAGCTTGCCGGCAGTGTTCTTAATGCATCCACCACCAGGAAATGAGTGCCAATGTGCGTGCTGTTCCAGTCGTGCTCGTGCGGGAACAGAATCGCCTTCGGCTGGTACTTGGCCAGGATGCCCGCGACCGCCCGGACGGACCGGGACCAGAGCGCCGGGTCCTGTTCGCGCGTCTTTGGATTGATCTTTTCCAGCCCGCTCGGCGCCGTCTGGACGAGGTTGAAGCCGACGTACTGGCAGCAGTTTTTCAATTCCTCAAACCGCTCCATTTGGCGCTCTTTCTTGCTGCCTTGGGTCACCGCCACGTTGGTGACGTTCCAGTGCGCCTCGCGCAGCAGCCGCACGGCGTATCCGCCAATGATCACTTCGTCGTCCGGATGCGGCGAAAAGATCAACGCATTCGGCGCTCCGGCAGGAATCTCCGGCCGCGGCAACGGCGGGAACTGGCCCATGGGATACTTCTTGGCCTCCTCGGGCAGACGGGCGAACTCCGAAACGAACTTCTCGTAGGGATTGCTCATGATCAATGTCAAATAACTGAGGGTTCTCGTTGTTAAAGTTGAGGCAAACTCGCCGCAGCCATCGCTTGGCCGTGGCGCTTCTCCTTTTCGTCCGGTGTGTGGAAGGTGATCCTGTCGGCGAGTTCCGGGAACTCCTCGTGCAAGACCTCCTTGGCGCCGTGCAGGATCAGGTCTCCGCCGGCTCCCGTCATGACGCGCCCAAGGATCAGGATGTTTGTGAACGCGTAGAAGTCCGCATAGTGCGCGAGTCCGTACCCCAGGTAAACGCCCAGGGTCTGGTAAATCTTGCGCGCGCGGTAATCGTCTTTCTGCATGAGATCCTGGACGTGCTTGAGCTTTTCAGGAAGGCCCAGGGAGGCGTCCGCCTCGATTCCCGCCCCATCCAGCAAGCGCCCCACCGCCTGCTGCGAGAAGTACTGGGCACCGCACCCGTAATCGCCCGACCATTCGTCCACCGCAGCGGCTGGGTTGTAATCGATCGGCGCGAAGGCAAGCTCGTTAAGCCAGGAGGTGATATTGCCGTCCGGCGTGACGTATCCGGCCGCCTGGCTCGAGCCCATCGCGATCCCCAGCACGGCATTCTGCCCGATCGACATCGATCCCGCCAACGCCGTCACCTCCCCGTCATTGACGACCTCGAACGGAATGCCACCCCATGCCTTCTTCATCTCGATGAACAAGTCCTTCACCCGCCGATGGAACAGGTCCGCCGGCACGCCGCGAAAGAGCGACGCCACCCTGACGCGGTTGCTGACGTAGACGCCGGCCGCACTCCCGCCAATGGCGTCGACCCGCGGCAAGTATTCCGCCGCTTTCTTGAGCGATTCCATGATGTGATCGAAATGCCATTGTGGGTCTTTCTGAGGCACCGGGTTCCAGACGAACTCGTCGCTGAAGACGCACTCGCCGTCTTTGACCGCTGCGACTTTGCGGTCGCTTGCGCCCAGGTCGAACCCGATCCGGCATCCCTCCCAATGCCGTCCCAGCGGCTTGGTGTTGGCGTGCTCCGCCGGCAAATGGCCTTTGCTGGCCGGCACCACCTCGAACGGATGCTCGTACACGCGGTTGCCCATGAGGTCGGCATCGAATTTCCCCGTCGGCGTATTGCGAAAATACTCCGCCACGGCTTTGGCAAGCTCCGGCGGCCCGGCCACATGCACGCGGAAACCACCCCGCGACCACAGGAGGAACTTCACCAATCGCTGCACATGAATGACGTTCGCCGCCGCGCGACGATCAGAGTCGGGAAACACTTCCGTATCGAAATGAAATACCGATCCATCGGCCTGTTCCACAGCCAGGGTCACCGGCACCGCGTGCCCGGTCGCCGCGGCGTCCTTCTGGAACTGCCGGCGCGCCAGGATGGCGGGCCGGAAGAACGGGTCCAGCGGCGGTGTCACCTTGGGTGTGATCAAGGCCATACTATTATTTCTCGTGTACATGATGGGTCAGAATAGAACTCAGACTTGGGTTAAAAAAGAAGCAAATTCCCACTCGGCCGCCCGAAGATCGCAGCCGACCCCGCTCCCGCCTGCGGCGTGTGGGGTAACGCTGGGCGAAGGCCACAGGCACCGATCGCCGTGAAATCCAGAATATTCAGTTGCGGTCGCGGGCCAGTCTGGTATTTTCCCAACCCTCTTGGAACGGGCGTGAGCCGGGCTCCAGGTGTCAGTGAACGGCCTCAAAGTTAACTGTGGCTCGAGTGAGCCATGGCGGCCATAACAACATGTGAGTGACAATCCCGTGTTCCGCGGGATGGTTTGCCTCGAGAGGGCAAACTTCGAACCAAAGGAAAAATGTGATCACTATTGGCGTTAAAGAACTGTTGGAAGCAGGGGTGCATTTCGGGCATCAGACCAGGCGTTGGAATCCGAAGATGAAGCGGTTCATCTTCGACGCCCGGAACGGGATTCACATCATCGATCTAAGCAAGACGCTTACCGGACTGGAAAGCGCCTGCGAATTCCTGTCCAAGACCGTCGGCAAAGGCGGGCGGATTCTCTTTGTAGGCACCAAGAAACAGGCCCAGGAAGCGGTCAAGGATTCCGCCAAAACGTGCGGCCAGCTGTATGTCACGGAGCGCTGGCTTGGCGGCACGCTTACCAATCTCAAGACCATCAAGCGTTCTCTCGGCCGGTTGCACGAGATCGAAAAGATGGAAACCGACGGCAGCATTAATAATTACGTCAAACAGGAACAAGCCGCCCTGCGCCGTGAAGCGGCCCGTCTTTTCAAGAACCTGGATGGCATCCGGACCATGGACACCCTGCCGGATGCGTTGTTTGTGGTCGATATCAAGCGCGAGCACAACGCCGTGGCCGAGGCGCGCCGGTTGAAAATTCCCATGGTGGCCATCGTCGACACCAACTGCGATCCCGACCTGGTCGATTATCCTGTGGCGGGAAATGACGACGCCATCCGGTCGCTCCGGCTGATCCTCTCGGTTGTCATGCAAGAAGTCACGCAGGCGCGCGCCGAGTACGAAGCGAAGTATGGGCGACGCAAGGCGGCCGAAGCCGCGGCGCAACAAGCGCCCGCACCCGGGTCGGCCTCCGCCCCAGCCCCCGCCGCTGCGCCCGGGCCGGAAGCCGCGCCGGCGGCCGCGCCCGTCCCGGCCCCGGTGCCTGCACCGGAATCGGCTCCCGTTTCCCCGGC
Organism: uncultured Verrucomicrobiota bacterium; assembly: GCA_964578605.1. Lineage (GTDB taxonomy): Bacteria > Verrucomicrobiota > Verrucomicrobiia > Limisphaerales > SIBE01 > JAXMHN01. Next base: position 26,322 of record CAZODO010000084.1, read on the forward strand.
TCCAACACCGGCCTAGGCAAAGGACTTTCCGGGCGCATCAACTCAGACGAACTGCAGAATACGAACGAAGGTTTTTGATATGGCAGAGATTACAGCGGCACTGGTTGCCAAACTCCGTGAAATGACAAACGCGGGGATGATGGATTGCAAGAAGGCCCTCATGGAGACGGGCGGGAATCTGGAAAACGCGGTGGATGTCCTGCGGAAGAAGGGAATTGCCACCGCAGCCAAGAAGGCGGGCCGCGATGCCAAGGAAGGCGTCATTGCCCAGCACATTCGCCCGGATGCCCGCCTTGGCGTGCTGGCTGAGATCAATTGCGAGACCGATTTTGTCGCCAAGAACGACCAATTCCGCGCCTTTTGCGATGAAGTCGCCAAGACCCTGGCCTCGAATCCTGACGCGGATTTTGAAACCATGCGCACGGCGCAAGTGGCTAAGTTGGGTGAAAACATCCGGATTTCACGCCACAAACGGCTTGAAGTGGCGGGCAATGGTCTGATCGGGGGTTATATCCATACCGGCGCGAAGGTGGGTGTCCTTGTCGAAGTGGGAGCGGGGAAGGCAGAAACGGCGGCCCATGCGGATTTCAAGCAACTGGTGCGCGATTTGACCTTGCAGATTGCGGCGGCGAGTCCTTTGGCGGTATCCCGGGATCAGATCGATCCGGCCGTGATTGCCAAGGAAAAGGAGATTGCCCAGGAACAGGTCAAGAACAAGCCGCCGCAAGCGATCGCCAAGATTGTCGAAGGCAAACTCGAGAAGTTCTACCAGGGCGCCTGCCTGGTGGATCAGGGGTTTGTCAAAAAGAACTCGGAAGTAACGGTCAAAGAGCACGTCTCCGGGCTCGCTAAACAATTCGGTGACGATATCACGATCCGCCGGTTTATCCGGTTTCAGGTGGGCGAATCCATCTGACCACCAACGGCTAGCGTCTTTCATGGGCGGCATGAGCCACGGGCCGTGCCGCCCGTTCGCTTTTCCCAGACTTCTCTGTTCCCGGAAAGTGCTGCGCGATATCCGAGCCTCGGGAGACAAGCCGGTTTATCGGATATGGCTGATTCTTGAGAGCGATAAGCTGCTGATGCCCTGACCGATGGGAATG
>CAZODO010000085.1:0-27331 GCA_964578605.1 uncultured Verrucomicrobiota bacterium
GCTTACAACCGGAAAAATCCAGGAAATCCCCGTCTTTGAGCTGCGGAATGTAGGCAATATGGCCGGTTTCTGGGTGAACGCTATCGCTCCAAACCGCAAATCATCTGGATCCTCGGCGGCGATAATACTCCGGATACGCAGGACAAGAGGGAAGTCTGGAACTTGGTGGCCAAAGGCATCACCGAAGGGACGTGTGGAAAAGAGGATTACACGGAGACGTTCATGACCTACCACATTAATGGGGGTGCCTCTTCGTCGCAGGTCTGGCACGACTCGCCTTGGCTGGATTTCAACATGGCCCAGACCTGGAGCGAGTACAAGGACATCTATGGCAGGGTTCAAAAGGATTACCTCATGACTCCACCCAAGCCTTGCGGTCTGGGCGAAGGTGCGTATGAAGACGGGCCTCAGTATCCCACCAAACCCATCGACGACCTGGTCATCCGCAAACAGGCCTATTGGTCTTACTTTGCCGGCGGCTATCACACCTATGGCAACGGTAATGTCTGGCACTTCAACAGCTTCAAAGGGGAATCGACTCAGCCATGGAAGGAGGCGCTCTACTCGGCTGGCGCCCGCAACCTGATTACACTGCGAAAGTTCTTCGAAAAGATCGACTGGCCGCGGTTCATTCCGGACCAGCGGTTGCTGGGGGGCTTTGTGGGCGGCGGCACAGAACAGAATTGCGCGATGCGCACGCCTCAGAACAATGCCTTCATTTTCTACCTGACCAGCACCAACCAAATCGCGCTCTCGTTGGGCTCCTCAGGCGGTGCTTCAGCCCTCTCGGCGCAATGGGTGAACCCCGCCACGGGTGAGGAACGGGAGGTTGAAAAGTTTTCGGTACAAGAAGCGAAGGCATCCATACCTCAGGGTTGGAAAGACGCCCTCTTATATCTCACGAAATGAGAGCACGAATCGTGGTATTGGCAGCGGTCGGGCTGGTCTATGCGTCCGGTGCCGCTCGAAGCGCGAACGACACCCCCCTGGCAGCTCAGGCAAAGGCATTTCCCGCCGCCGAGGGCTTTGGGGCTAAAGCAGTGGGTGGTCGTGGCGGCAGAGTTATCGAAGTAACCAACCTGGATGACACCGGGGAGGGCAGTTTGCGTGCGGCTATGGAAGCCTCCGGCCCACGGATCGTGGTGTTCCGAGTCAGCGGAACTATCACTTTGAAGAATGCGATTCGCGTGAGCACACCCTATCTCACCCTGGCGGGACAAACATCGCCGGGTGGCGTCCTAATCAGGGGCGACGGGAATCCGGAGAGCGATTGGGGCGTTTGGTTTGTCAACGGCGCCCATGACATCGTGGTTCGTCACCTGCGCGTGCGGGTTGGTGGCAACATGAAGCATGATGCCGGCAACAATCTGCTCTGTTACGGCACCGCAGAACCCGGTGTGCATGATGTTATTTTCGATCACTGCTCGGTCTCCTGGGGCTCCGACACGCAATTGGATTGGTATGGCTCTTACCTGGACCGCGCGACATTTCAATGGAACATCATCGGGGAATGTTTCATGGGTCAGCATATTGGTGGGAACAAGGCGCCTAAGAACATCACCTTGCACCACAATCTCTACGCGAACCTCGGCTCGAGGACGCCGTTGATGCAGCACGCCAACATCTTCGATTTCCGTAACAACGTGATTTACAACTGGAGCGGCAACAACGCTTCCGTTTTCGGCCAATTTGCGCTCAACACCTGCGCGTTTGGCAACGTGGTCAACAACCTCTGGCTGGCGGGACCGGAGAGCGGGTATCCTTATCTGAACGTGGGAAACGGCGGTCCCGTTCGCATCGATGGTTCCGCCGCGCGCGATGGTGGAACGAGGTTGTACCTCGCTGGAAATTGGGGGCCCAAATCGCCTGCCGGTTCCACAAACGACTGGCTCGGTCATGGCGTCAACACATGGGATTACTACGAGCTCAACCACGACGGCAGCACCTATCTCGTCAGCCAGGCGCAGTACGAGGCAAAAGAGCCGTTTGCTGCACCGGTTGTCAGTCTGGATCCCGTCTCGAACCTGTTGGACAAAGTGCTGGGCACTGCCGGAGCCTACAAGCCCGTGCGTGACCAGGTCGATCGCCGCATCGTTAAGAGCGTGCGTGACAAGAGCGCCAGCAGCCGCGTCGGCGCTACTGGCCCCTGGCCCGATCTCGCTGCTGGCGCGCCGCCATCTCCGCGGGACTCAGATCACGACGGCATGCCGGACGCATGGGAGCAAGCGCATGGTCTGGACCCCAACGATCCCCGCGATGGAGCTGTGATCGCCCGCAACGGATATTCCAATGTCGAGAATTACCTTAATCAACTCGCCGGGGATCCTGTTCCTTAGCGGTCGTGCTACCTCGGTCGTCCTGGCGGCAAACGGAAATTCAACGCACCCTTTCTCAAGGACGCTGTCCTTTACCTCCACCGGGCACGGGAGTAAAATCATTCACCACCTTCGAATTTATGGAAACACCAAAAGCATGCACCGGTTCCCTTGCACTGTGGCTCTGGGCAGTGGTAGTCCTGCTGGCGGGTTGTGCCCGGGATGCCGCGGCAGCCGAGGCACCTGCGAGTTCTGTGAAGAACCTCAAACTCAAGGTCAGCGCGAACGGCCGTTATTTCGTCGATCAACAGGGCAAACCGTTCTTCTACCTGGGGGACACTTGCTGGCTGCTGTTTCAGCGGCTCAATCGCGAGGAACTGGATGAGTATCTGAAGGACCGTGTGGGCAAGGGTTTCACGGTCATGCAAGCGTATGTGATTCGCGGACTCGGCAAGCAACATCCGGACGGCAACTCCTCGTTGTTGGATGCGACGCCGTTCATCGACCGCGATCCAACCCGGCCCAACGAGGAGTTTTTCAAGCACATGGATGATGTTGTCAACCGCGCCAATGAGCTTGGGCTCGTCATGGGCCTGGTGACCGCCAAGTCGTGGCACGTCACCGACCATCCGGAGAAGATTTTCGACGAGAAGAATGCCTACACCTTCGGGAAATTCCTCGGTGAACGATACAAGAACAATGCCGTTATCTGGTTTCCCGGCGGCGACTCCGCCCCAGGCAAATACGAGCCCGTCTGGGTCGCCATGGCTAAGGGCCTGAAAGACGGCTGCGGCGGCACCCAGCTTATTTGCTATCACGGCCAGGGGAGCACTTCGTCATCCATGTGGTTTCACAATGCTGACTGGCTGGACTTCAACTCCATCCAGTCCGGCCACAATTTCAATTCGGACAGCTATGCCTTCGTCAGCAAGGACTATGCACTTACGCCGGCCAAACCAACCGTCGACATGGAACCGGCTTACGAGAACCACCCCACCGGGGCCGATAAGCCGCGTGTCGACTCGCACAAGGTGCGCACCCAAGCCTACCTGGCCATGCTCGCTGGCGCCGCGGGACATGGCTACGGCTCGCTGGACCTTTTCTATTTCTATAAAGAAACCGACGGCCCTTTCCCCAAGAATGGTTTTCAGCATTGGCGCACGGCCATGGAGTACGAGGGCTCCCGGCAGGTCGGCTACATGCGCCGCCTGTTCGAGGAGCGGCCTTGGTACAAACTGGTTCCCGATCAGTCGGTCCTCGCCTCTGAGCCTGGCAGCGGTCCGTTCCGCCTCGCTGCCGCGCGGGCGGAAGACCGGAGCTTCGCGGTCGCCTACACGCCCGTGGGTCAGCCCTTGAATATCGTGCTGAAGGCGATCAGAGCTTCGCACATCAAGGCGCGATGGTACGACCCTCGCACCGGAACGTGGAAGGCCATCGGCCAGTATCCCAACGAGGGCACCCAGGAATTTGTGCCACCTTCGCGCGCCGCCAAGGACGATTGGATCCTCGTGCTCGATGCCATGCCGTGAACGCTAGGTTCGTGTCAAAGGCTAGCTGCGTGGATTCAGTAAATCGTCAGCCCTGGTTCCGTGCGGTAGTCTTCGTCGGAACCTTCTACGCCCTGGTGGGCATCGCCTTCGCCCTACCGGCAAACCACGTGCGGGCGTGGCGGCTGGCCGCGTGGGCCTTCAGCGGGGTGGTGTACGCGATTCACCTTGGGTTCGAGCGGCTCCGGCTGCGCAATTCGTCTCTGTTATCCGCACTGCATGCCGCATTGGCTGTCGCGCTCGGAGCCTTCGGTTTGGCGCTCGGGGCCAACATCCATTCTCTCTCGGTTGGATCTACCAGCCAACATCAGCGGCTCCTGCTCATTTCACTGGTCGCGTGGCCGGTCATCACCGGTGTGCCGGCTTTTCTCGTCGGATTGGGAGTCAGTGGCTTACTGGCGAAGCGGTGGCGGCGCGCAAGCTCGGGGCCGCAACGCCGGCCTTAAACAATATGAAGCCGATAGTTCTGGTCTTTTTGCTTTTGCTGGTTGCGCGCCCCGGGGTAATTGCTCAACACCGCAAACCGGAGCCGTCCAGCCGCCTGCTTCTTTCCGCCGGCTGGCAACTGCAGTCCTCCTTTCTGGGGCGCGAAGCCGGGGACAGGATCTCCACCACTACTTTTGTTCCGAGGCAGTGGTTCCGGGCAACAGTGCCCACCACGGTTTTGGGAGCCCTGATAAAGGATGGAATCTATCCGGACCTGCGCCTGGGCCTTAATGCCTACCGAATTCCCGATTCGGATGACGAGTTCAACGCGCGCCACGATTTGGCGAAGTTCAGTCACCTGCCAGGCAAACGCAACCCTTGGAGTGATCCGTGGTGGTATCGGAAAGAGTTCACCCTCCCAAAGCTGTCCCCTGACCGGCACGTGTGGCTGCATTTTGATGCCATCAACTACCGTGCTGCGGTGTGGTTGAACGGGCGGCGCATTACGGACACCAACGTTATGGCGGGCATGTTTCAGCGCTTTCAATTCGACATTACGAGCGTCGCCCGGCCGGGCGCCAACGCGCTGGCCGTGCTGGTTTACCCCGTGGATCACCCGGGGACGCCGGATACGATGTGGGATCCGCTGGGCAAGGATCGCGGCTACGTGGGCCGGGAACTCATGCGGGACGTCACGGAGTTCGTCAGCATCGGCTACGACTGCATGATGACCGTACCCGATCGAAACATGGGCCTGTGGCAGGATGTATGGATTGATTTCACCGGACCGGTGGGCCTGCGTGATTCATTCGTCAGCACGGACCTGCCGCTGCCGGAAACAAACAGGGCTACACTGAATATTTCCACGGAACTGGTGAATGCCAACTCTTTGCCCGTAGAAGGTGTGCTGCGGGGTCGTATCGTGGGAACGGAGGTGCAATTCCAACAAACGCTCAAACTGAAGCCCAATGAGACCAGGTTGGTAAGAATTGAGCCGGGTCCGGTCATGCAGAACCCGCGCCTGTGGTGGCCGGTTAACTACGGCGATCAGCCTCTATACGAGTTGGAGTTGGTCTTCGAAACGATGCCCGACCATCAGGTGTCGGGCACACAAACAGTTCGTTTCGGCGTGCGCGAGGTCGGTTACGAAATCCATGAGCTCAATGGCTGGCATGGGCGGCGGGTGCTGGTCAATGGACGCCGGATTTTTTGTCGGGGCGGGTACATTCAGCCGGAACTGATCTTCGATTGGGACGCGCGCCGAATGGAAACTGAGCTCCGTTACTATGCCGGCGCAAACATGAACCTCATTTATTTTGAGGACATCCCCAACCCGCCGGAGCCGTTCCTGGACCTTTGTGACCGCTACGGCATCCTGTTCGGTCATTGCGCTTACTCGTGCTACTGGCTGCGGCCGGGCACGCCCTATCCGGACGACTTCGGGCTGCTGGAACGCTGCACCGTGGATATGATCAAGCGCTGCCGCAATCATCCCAGCCTGCTCTTCTATATGGCGATGAACGAGGAGTACACCAAGGAGGAGGTGTACCGCATGTGGCGTGGCCATGTGCTCGGCCTCGACGGTACCCGATGGCTGATCCCCTCGGCTTATTTCCCCGACGACCGCCAAAAAGTGGGCGCATGGTTCAAGCCGGAATTGCCGGCGGGCATGACCGACATCGGCGCCTCCTACTCCTGGGCCGAGCCGGAGCAGTACTTCCGCTGGGTGCGCGACGCGCGCAACTGGATGTTCATGATGGAGGGGGGCTCGGCGTCGCTCCCGCCGATAAGCAGCCTCGCCCGGTTCCTTCCAGAGGTGAAGGAGCGGGGCCCGCTCTATCCGCTCGATCGAGATTGGGCGCATCACGGCGCCAACAACTACTACAAAGGCTATGACCAGGCCCTCCGTCGACTTCACGGGGAGCCTGAGAGCGTCGCCGATTACTGTTGGAAGGGCCACCTCGTCACCGCCGACCAGCACCGCTCGATTTTCGAGGCAGTGAACCATCGGGTTTGGGACATCACCAGCGGTATGACCCAATGGAAGATCAACACCTGCGAACCGACCGTGCAATGGCAACTCTTCGACTATTGGTTGAAGCCGATGGTGAGCTGGTTCTGCGCGAAGAAGGCTTGCGAACCGCTGCACGTGCAATTGAATCTGCCGGACCGGACCGTTACGATTATCAATCTCCACTCCGTGCCCGAGCAAGGCCTCGAAGCACGCGCCCGGGTGTTCGACTTCAACTCCCGCCTGGTCTGGGAAAGATCAGTGAGGACGAATGCACCTGCAGATGGATACCGGGAGTGCTTCACCATCCCGGAATTGCCGTCGGCTACTCCTGTTTACTTTGTGAAATTGGAGCTGCGCGACAAGCAAGCACGGTTGCTCTCGGACAACTTCTATTGGCTCCGCGCGCCTGGTGTCGCAGACCTTAAAGCCCTGCAATCCCTCCCGCCCGTGAGGTTGCAGTCCGCCCTCAAACTAGAACGACACAGAGATGAGCAGGTTGCGCGCGTTCGCCTCCGTAACCCTGGCAGCCAGATCGCCTTCTTCGTCCAATTGGCGCTGACGAAAGGGAAAGACGGCGCGGAAATCGTTCCGGTGTTCTGGGACGACAATTACTTGAGCCTGCTGCCGGGTGAGTCGCGGGAGATCACAGCGCGCTTTGCACGCTTGGATGCTGGCAATGGGCGTGTCCTCTTGGAGGTCGGGGGCTGGAACGTGGAGGATAACTTTGACTGCGAGTCGCTCTCGCTTTCGCCGGGGGAGGTTCATGTCAGTGGCCCGGCAACCTTGACGACAATAGTCTCCCGCACGTTCCTCGACGGTAGCCGTGTGTCTTTGCGACTGGACAACAACGTCATTGACGCCAAATGGGCTTGGGCACGACAGGAGGGAAAGCAGAACCTCTCATTCCGAGTCGACTTCGACCGCCTCGGCAAACACACGTTCGAAGTCGGCAGGCGGAAGCTGGAAGTGAATGTGGCCCCCTGACCACCCTGACCAATGGCTGGTTGATTTTGTGGTCCTCCCAAGTTAAACCGGGCGCATCATGAAGACGCGCTTCCTGGTTTTGCCGGTGTTTACCGCTCATCCTCCTTTATCGCGACGTTTGAGTCATCTGACTGGAATTGTCGTAACGGCAATTGAGTTGGCGTGCGCATTTCAGGGAACGGGGGCTTCGTTGAACCTGGTTCAAGACAGCCGGGCCGTTTACACCATCGTTGTGCCGGACGGCAAGGACGCGTTGGCGAGGTCGGCCGCGACCATGCTGGCGGAGAAGGTAGAGCAAGCATCCGGCGCGAGACCGGCGATTGTGGAAGAGGCTCAGGCGCCTTCGGGACCGAAAGTCTATATTGGCAGGACGCGCGCCGCTGAAAAGGCGGGGCTGAACGTGGCCGCGATGAAAGGCCTGGCCTGTGTGTTGAAGGTCGTGGACGGGAATCTCTTCCTTGCAGGTAACGATCGTGCCGGATTCATCAAGCGTGACCCCCAGGGCAATCTCATGCCCGCGAGTAAGAAGGCAGTCCACACTTTTCTGCGAGATTACGCGGGGGTCCGCTGGCTTTGGCCTAATTCGCAAGGACTGGGCACCGAAATCCCCAAGCAGACCACACTCTCCTTTCCGGCGGATTTGAATCGCTCGTGGACACCGGTGTTCGATTGGGTGGCGGCCTTCTCGAATGATGAAGGCTACGAGTTCAACTGCAGCGGCGAGGCCAGCCTCCCCTACTACAGTTACGGCGGCCATTCCTACTATTCGGCAGTGCCCAAAGAAAAGTACGCCAAAGAGCATCCGGAATATTTCGCGCTCATCAAAGGCGTGCGTGACAGTTCAAACAACCACCTCTGTGTGAGCAACCCGCGAGTCCAGGAACTGCTGTACGCCGAGATGCTCAAGCACCTGGACGAGGGATACGACATGGTGCAATTGGCCCAGACCGACGGCTACCAGCCCTGCGAGTGCGCCCCGTGCCAAGCGATTGCTGCCGAACCGGGAGAGCGGCATTGGATCGTCCACAACCAACTCGCGGTGCGGTTGGCCAAAGACCGTCCGAACGCAAAGGTGGTGATCATCGCCTACTGGCCCACGGACGTGCCACCCAAGAGCATCGCCAAGTTCGGCCCGAATGTCGTGATCGAGCTATGCGATTATTCCTACGCCAGCTTCGAGCGGTGGCGTGGCAAAGCCGACCGGTTCTTCGTCTATCTCTACAACTGGGGCGACTACCATGAGATGGCTTATGGCCCCAAAAGCACGCCCGGGATGATTGTCAGGCAGGTGAAGTTCTTCCACGACCGCGGGGTAACCGGCATGTATTGCTGCGGGATGGCTGAGAGCTGGGGGCTTGAAGGTCCGGTCTATTATATCTTTAACAAGTGCCTGGAAGACCCGAACTGTGATTGGCAGGCGGCCCTGGATGATTTTTACCGGGCAGCATTCGGCAAGGCTTCCGTTCCGATGAAAGAGATGTTCGATGCCCTTTACCAGCGGCTGGAGTTGATGGCGATCGGTGATCCGTTTGGCCCCAGCCGCTGGACGCCGATCGTCCCCGGCTACACCCTGCCCACAATGCCTCTGTGCTCGGAATCGCACTACACCTACTATTATCCACCAAGCTTGCTCAAATACATGGCCGCAAGGCTTGCGCACGCGAAGGAACTGGAGCCGGAGGGAAATGTGCGTGCCCGGATCAACCTGGTCGAACGCAATTTCCTCTACTGCCAGGATATCGCCAACGTCTATCATCTCTACCGTGCCTATCAGGTGTCGCCGAGTTGGGAATTGTTCAATCCATTAGCGGCGGCCCTTAAGCAACGAGACACCCGCGTGCGCGAATTCATCGCCCACGACAAGAGCCGTTATGACGGTTTCCCGGCTATGTTCCGTGACCTGGACCGACCAATTACAGACGGACGCGGTGGCGGCGCCAGGATGCTGTCCGGCCCTTTCAAATGGGATGTGGACGACGTTGCTGCAAAGAAAGTTCTCCCCGACACGGGCCATCGCGTACCACCGTTCAGCGAGGACTGAGCACTATGAACTTAACAAGCGCATTTCGGGCCGGCGTCTGTGCTCTGGTTGCTTGCCTGGTGGCTTTTAGCCCTGGATCTGCCCACAGTGCCGGCACCACTCCTGAAACGACCGGCCACCACCAGGATGAGCTTAAGGTGGCCCGCGTGCGAAGAGTCTCCCATCCGGGCTATCGGGCAGGGCAATGCACTTTCGGCATCCGGGACCCGTGGAACTACGATCGATCGCGGCTCATGTATAACGAAGGCGCCAACTTCACGGGAAAGCAGCCTTATTATTACTGGTCACCCGTCGTGTGGGGTTTTGTATTGGAATTGAAGCACTGGAAGACCGCTGAGGAGTACGAGCGGGCCAGAAAGCACGTGAACGAGGATCGCCACTTCGGCTTCAGCGCCAACCTGTGGTGGAGCGTTTTTCCCGGCGAAGAAAACATCATGTACGCCGCCCATCTGGTGACCAGGAAGGTTGTCCGGTTCAACGTCGATACCGAACAAATGACCGACGTTTGCTCCTACGATCCGGGCGATGGCCGCGACTTAAGCCACGTCCGCGTGATGGGGTGGACGACCGACTCCAAGCTCATCGTCACCCTGGGAGACAACAATGGAGACGTCATTCCTGAAAAGGGTGGATGGGAGATCGACGTGAAGACGCAGCAGAGAACCTACGTGCCTGTCGCCCGGGACGATCATTCCCGTTGGCCGGCGATCGGGAGTCATGGGCACGGCACGTTCAGCCCCGACCGCAGCCTGTACTTTCGCTGCGGCGCCAACGAGCTGTTTGCTCTGCCGTCGTGGAAGTTGATCCGCACAGTCGCCACATGGGAGCAAAGCCCCCCCTTTTCTCTGGAACATCTCAGTTGGCGGGCTTCCACAGACTGGTTTACCGCCGAGTCGTGCGGACCGGAGTGGAACCGTATCGCCGGAAAAACGGGAAAATGGCCCACCAATCCGCTCTTAGACAAGATCACCATTTATCAGATATGGACCGATGGACGGATCAAACCACTCTTAAGTACAGTCACCGCGTGCGCCTGGTCGGGAAAGGACGGCGTGCAGCATTGGAACTACGAAGGCGAGCCGATTCCCGACCATAGCCGGGACGGACGTCAACTGATCTTCCCCAGCTACGACGGCGTTTACTCGGCCGACGATCACCAGGCATTCGGCTCCACGCCGTGGGGTTATTGCGGGTTGTTCTTGGCAGACCTGGTCCCCGCGGCCGGCAATGACGATAAGCTGGCTCCCTCGAAACCCGTCACGCTCAACGGAGTGTTCGATCCCGCTTCCCGATCGATCCGGCTCACCTGGGCCCGATGTACGGACAATCTGGGCGTAGACGCATTCAACGTCTATCGCGACGGCGAGAAGATCGCCACCACTGGCTTCATCGATTACACTGACATCATCAAGGGGTCTGTGTCGGCCTCGTACCGATACAGCATCGGCGCTGTGGACGTGGCCGGAAACGAAGCCAAATCGGACGAGATTACTGTCCGAGCAACGCGTTAGGCTAACAAGACCATGAACCGTTACGTTTGGATTACTCTATTGCTAATTTCCACAGCGATAGCCGCGCCTGCGGCAACCTGCTTCGTGGCCACCGACGGCAAGCCGGAAAACGACGGAAGCCGCGAGAAGCCCTGGCCCTCCGTTGAATATGCCCTCTCCAAAGTGGGGGCGGGACACACTGTCATTCTGAAGCCGGGCCTCTACCGCGGGCCAATCCAGATTCCGAGACAGTACGCCGGGACCAAAGAGGCACCGACCGTGATCAAATCCGAAGTGAAGTGGAAGGCGATCGTCGTCGGCGCTCCCGTGCATGCCATCAGCAACGGTGACGAATGTCACTGGCTGACAATTGATGGCTTCGAGGTGCAAGGCGCGCGCTATGACGGCCTCAAGCTGAGTGGCGATCACAACGTGGTGCGCAATTGCTGGGTTCACAACAATCAGGCAATGGGCGTCGCCATGCACGCCCGCCGTGGCGGCGTGATCGAGAACAACCTGATCGAGTTCAACGGCAACCACATTCAGTTCGATCACGGTTGTCTATGCCGATGGCGAGGACCTGCTCGTGCGTGGGAATGTGGTCCGGCACAACGCCAACTTCGGGCTGCACCTGTATCCTGCGCTCCGAAACTCGCGCATCGAGAACAATCTCGTCTATGGCGAGGTGCGGCGGAGCGGGATCATCGTGTCATGCCCGGCCGGAGGCGGGAAGAACAGCATCGTTAGTAACACGGTGGTGGGGGAGCATCCGCTGACCCTCTGGGGAGGGAACGGTGAAGTGGTGGCCAATAACATCTTGGTTTCGGAAGGCGACGAGGTTCTCTCGTTCAACGAGGGCACCACGAACGTGCTGGTGGACTACAACCTTTCTCAACCGAAGTCCTTACACATCGGCCCGCACGGTGTCACCGGCGATCCCATGTTTGTGGATGCCGGGAAGGGTTTGTTTTGGCTGCGCGCGGAGAGTCCCGCCCTGGGCAAAGGATCCTCGGCGTACGCGCCGGCCACGGACTTCTGGGGACGTCCACGCGCAAAAGACCAACCGGTGGATCTGGGCGCGATGCCGTTTATTCCCGAGTTGGCGAACGCGGAGGCGCGCCGGCGCTTCGAATTCGGCTGGGCCTATTATCGGCACGGCTCGGGCGGCACCATCCCGGATTTCTGGGTAATCCCAAGCGCAGGCCGTGAACGAGAGTAGAAATCCAACCGTGAGAACTAACATGTGTCGGTTCGTCGTCGTAGCCGGGATCGCTTGCGGACTCTCGATTGGCGAGGGGGCCGATAACCGCGCTCCGAAGGCAGACTCGCCAAAGGGAGAATGGGGGCGGGTCACGCCGATCGCAGACACCAAGCATCCTAATCTCTATTACAACCGAAGTGAGATCGAAGAACTGCGACAGATGATACTGGTCCAGCACAGTCCCCCGCATCTCTACGACCGGTACAAAACCGAAATCAGGGATGCTGTCGCCGTGAAGACGATCCCGGACAACAAGAACCCTCACCCCACTAACATGAAAGCGGCCTTGAGCTATGCGATTGAGCCGACCACCGCCAAGGCCGATGCAATCCGCGTCTCCCTCCTCAGCTTCACCACGGCCTTCCCGGACGGTCTGCCTGACTGGTACGGCACCGCCGGCTGTTATTTCTCCGGCTACTCGGTTCCCTGGATCTTTGATCTGCTCTTGGCCTACCACCCTGACAAGCTGAGTCCCTCCGAGAAGACCAACCTCAAAGCCTGGTTCCGGAAGTCAGCTCTGAGGCTGCGGTTTGATACCCGAAATCCAGGTGCTCCTTCCCAATCCGGCCACGATGTAGTCCCTCCCGAAACGCGCGAGGGCAGGACTATGGTTTCCTTCCCGAACTGGTACAGCCGGTTCATGGGACCATCTCTGGCGTGTGCCTTGGTCTCGGGCGATCAGGCTGCCGTTGATTACTGGGCGGATAGCGGCTGGCCGCATGAATTACTCACCTTCGATGGCGTCACGGGCATCCATCCGACCGACGCCGCCAACCGATATGATCTCGTGATGTACCTGTTGGCCGTCTATCCATCGGGTGCCAACACCGACACTTACACGCGTGAAGGGTACCGGTTGCCGGACCGCGACTGGTATACCACGGACTATACCAGCGGCGGCTATCACTTCGCACAAATGTCGGGAGCGGTACTGGGCGCCGAGATGGCCTATCACAACGGCATGATCGGGGTTTTCACGGTGCCCAGCCAGGGCGCCGAGCCGGCTCTTCTGCGGCACTGGAAGCGCGCGATCCAATCGAGGACGGAGATCGACCGCAGAGCTGGCAACACGTTCGGGCATCCCGTCATCGGCTACAGCCAGCAGCTCTGGGCAGGATACAGGCGTTATGCTGATCCGACCATTGAGGGCGCGGTGTCCAGCCTGGCGGATTCGAAGACTGATGAACTGGAGCTTCCCTCTGCGGTCTGGGAATTCTTCGGCTATCCGCGCGGCATCGTATGGCCAACCAAAAAGAAATGACAACAGCCGCGACGCTGACCCGGCTCATCCGCCTCTGCCTGTTATCGGCGGCGCTTGGGGTCGCTTGCGTTTGCGCTGTGTCGCAAACGGCTGACGCTGCCGCACCGAAGCCGGGTGTCGTCGCTTGGCGCGCCATCGGTCCCGGACAGTTTGGCGCCATGTTCGGCATCGGCATCTCACCCCACGATTCAAAAGTCATCGTGGCCGGGGGCGACATGGGCCTGGCGTTTATGACGCGCGATGGCGGTCAACATTGGGAGATGCTGGGACGCTCGGGAGCGAAGGAATTTGCCAATCCAGGCTATCGCGGGGTTTGGGCTGTCTGCTTCGATCCGCTCCGGCCTGAACGGATCTTCATCGGTTCCACTCACGGGCTGTTCCGCACGACCGACGGTGGGCGGAACTGGCGCTTGGTTCTGGGCGGAGACGCCGATTATGTGATGAGCGCCATTGCCTGCGACCCCAAGGACTCTGATATCGTCTATGCCGGCAGCGGCATGGGAGCCCGGATGAACGTTGACTGGTCGCGCGGCAAAGTGTGGAAGAGCACCAATGGCGGCGAGAAGTGGCAAGAGATCACGCCGCAGGGTCTTACCGGCCGGCGCAACTGGGTGACGATTGCCATCGATGCGCAGAGTCGGTTCACCCCAGGCCAGGGCCATAGCCGGGTCTATTTGTGCGGCCAAGGCGGCTTGTTCGTCACTGAGGACGCGGGACAGAGCTGGACTTCTCTAGCCCGGTCACTGCCTGGGGGCGAAATCAACCTGGCTCGCGAGGGTCCCTATGATAGCTTGGCCTCGACCCTGGTACTGGCTCCCGGCACCAACCAGTCCCGGCTCTTTATCACACTCAAGGCACGGCGAGCGGGCGACCAACTCGTGGGCGGCGTTTACCGCTCGGATGATGGCGGAAAAACCTGGATCGAGAGCAACCGCGGACTCGAAAAGGCTGTTGCGTATATGGCTCGGCCCCAAAGTGAGTTCCCTTACTCGCTCTTGGTTGGTTGCCGAGCTCGGCCCGAGGTGATGTACTGGGCCAATTACCCGCAGGGGGTGTTCCGCACTGATGATGGCGGCGCCACCTGGCGGCCTTTGCTCGATCTGAAAACTGACTATGTCAGAGCTCCTGACTTCGACGGCAAGGAAGTCGACTGGCTGCTGCGCGGAAATGGCGGCAACTTCGACCGGACTTACTTTAACGCGTACGGTCCTGCCAATGGCCTCGCCTGCTCGGCCACTGATCCGGACGCCGTGGCCTATACGGACAACGCCGGCCTGGCGCTCAGCGTCGATGGCGGCAAGCGCTGGACCGAGCCGGGCTTCGATTATGGCGAAGCATATCGGCCCAACCAATTCGGCGATCGCCCGCTGATGCGTTTGACCCACAAGGTCCGTTCCCGCGGCCTGCACCTGATCGTCCCCACGTGCGTCGCGGTCGACCCTTTCGATCCGAAGACCATCGCCATGGGCCATCAGGACGTAGGCTTGGTGATTTCCCGCGACGGCGGCAACTGGTGGGAGTGGGCTTGGTACGGCATCCTGGAAGGCGAAAAGAACAACATCTACACGGTCCTTTACGACCCAGCCGTGCGCGGGCGTTTGTGGACCGGTGGCGGCGGTTGGCGTGGCTCCGGTCACGTATATCAAAGCGATGATGGCGGACGAACCTTCCGGCGGATCGGCATTCCCCAGTCAAGTTTGGAAGCGGGGCAGAAGGAACGCGATCTGTTTCTGCTCGCCCTGGCTTTGGACCCGGTCTCCCCTCCAGACGCCCGCACCTTGTACGCCGGGACGAGTTGCGGTCTGTTCCGCACCACCAATAGCGGCGTGAGTTGGCAGGCGGTCTTCCCAGGCGACCTTCCTTCACCCCGGGTGAAGCATGTAAGGGTTGATCCTACTCAGCCCGCGCGGCTCTACGCCTCAGTGCAGGCTCAAGCTCAAAGCGGTAACGGTCTTTACCGCAGCGAAGATGGCGGGCAGCATTGGAAGCGGCTCGGTGGGGGCACGATCGGCAGCGTGCGCTCGCTCTCGCTCTGCGAACGCACCGGCACGCTTTACGTTCTTGGCGACAGCCAACCTACGGGGGGCTATTTTGCCCACCACACCTTGTGGCGCAGCGACGACCACGGCGAAACCTGGGCCAGGCTCGACGAACGCCTGGCCGCCTGTGTCGGCGTCCACCCGCGCGATCCTGACCGCGTCTATTTAGCCGCCTGGGCTGCTGATGTGTCTCGCGAAAAGGTCAACGTCTATCGCTCGGCGGATGGTGGAAAGAGTTGGACGCCCATTGCGGACAACATCCCACTAACACTGGGTGGCGAGGACAACGCGGTGGTGTTTGATCAGGCCGACCCTGCTCGCTTTTTTGTTCTGCACAGCAGCGGCGCGTTCGAAGCCCTTGACCCGGCGCCGGAACACAAACCATTTTAGCATGAAGGTACTGTATTCGTATACTTTGGCGTACTCCGTTCTGAGCACTGCAATGGGCGGCGCGCCGATCCCGCCATACCCGAAAAGTGATCTCATCACTGGGATTACTTTCCACCAAGAAACCCTGGAGCGGAGAGCTCCCGGCAGTGACATTTGGTCCTGCACCTGGGCCGCTAACGACCAGATCTACGCGATCTGGGGGGATGGCGGCGGTTTTGGCGGCAGTGACAGCGACGGGCGTGTTTCCATTGGAGTGGGCACCCTGACCGGCCAACCACCAGACTGGAAAGGAGTCAATGTTTGGGGAGGAGTCAGTCCCTTGTCCAAGCAAACTCCAACGGTGGGGAAAGGGACGATCGTTGCGGTCAAAAACCTGCTCTATCTCTATGTGAGCGAGGAGCACAAATGGAATCGATGCCGCCTGTGGAAATCGGCCGATTACGGTCTGAGCTGGGAGGACCGCGGTTGGATTTTCCCCGAGTCGCACAAGGTGTTCGCCTTTCCAGCCTGGGTGGAATTCGGACGGGCGCAGCGATTGAATCGGGGAAGGTACCTGTATGCGCTCTCCGACAATGATCCTGCCCGGGTGAATGACCGGCGTTTGTATTTATGCCGGGTCAAACCCGAGCAGTTGGAGGACTTGAAAGCCTACCAGTACTTTTGCGGCATAGCGGATGCGCCGCGTTGGTCTTCGGACCTGGCGGCCCGTAAACCGGTTTTCGAAAACACGGAGGGCATTGGTTGGGGCACGACCTGCTTTTATCATCCCGGCACCGGACGATTTTTGATGAGCGTCTCAGTCCACCCGGACCACGGCGACTGGGGGCTCTACGAGAGCAAGTACCTTTGGGGCCCGTGGCGGACGGTTGCCTATGGTGAGGATTTTCCTTCCTGGACCTACTCCCCAGCCGAGAAGCAACGGCCGGCTTACCTACATACGTTTCCCTCCCAATGGATGAGCTCCGATGGGAAAACACTCTGGTGCGTGTTTGATCGGGGCGACCATTTTAATCTGGTGCGGTGCACGCTGGAGACGTTGAGGCGTTAGAGCGTTGGAGAAAGGGACACCTGGGATACCTCGACCCCCTACCGCGACCTGCGCACCAGTCTGCCCCAGTCCCCTATAAAACTAAAAGCCCGCACCGCCATGTTGCTGATGAAAGACACCCCCGACAATTGAACGACTGCATTGTCCTCGACATGGGTTTGATTCTGGCCTGTGAGCCATCTTCCTGGATCATCAACGTGGCTTGCCGCTCAGAACGAGACTGGCCTTCCACTCCACACGGTAAGCCCGGCCGTGCGTGAAGAGGATTGATGTCAAATCAACTTTATCACCTGGCTTGAATCGTTCTTTGCCAAACAGCTTCACCGGCAGTTCCAGGCCGGCAATGTTCCTCACATTCCCGTTGATCCCCGAGATGTTCACCGCTCGAACGGATGGCTCATCAAAAACGGGTTCTCTTCCCGATCCGATGCGTCCGTGAATGGGTTTGCTTGAGCCGTTGACCCAAACACTCCATTCCGCCCGGTCACTCGCCGGCACTGTTTTGCCTCTGTAAAACACATCTTCAACCACATCCTGCGCACATATCCCAAGATAAAGTGCCTTCTTGTCCCAGCACACATACAGGTCCGCAAGAGGGAATTCCGAGGTCGGCGGCACGAACCCCCGCTCACGGTCCCAGTGCTCGAGGGCCAGGGTCGGTTCAAAGGGCTCGAACGGATTTCGTGGAGCCGGCGGTACGCCTTGCGCAGCGCTGGCTCGTATGGGCGGAGGCTGGCTTCGAACACCGCGCAAATCAAGCGCTGCAGCCGCCGAGGTGAGTGGTTCATACGGTCGGTCGTGGATGTCGACCAGTCCGAAGTTAAAATTTTCTCCATCGAAACGCCCGTGCGTCGGCTGGTCGTAGTATTGGAACCAGTCGGCACCGACGATATAAGGGGTTTGCAGAAAGCTTCGAACCGTATTGCGGAAACCTTCGGCACGCTCCTTTTGCGTGGAGACCAGCGGATAGGTGCCGTGGTTGTTCTTGTTGCCGCTCCGGTTTTCCCGGGCGGACATGTAAAATTCGCCGACGATCAGCGGTTTCGCGCTCAGCGCGTGAAGCGTTGCCAGGCAAAACCTCGGGTAGGTGCCGTCGTCCCAGGTAGGATTCAGATTGCAGGAGACGGCATCTACGTACGGCACGCAGGCGCGGACCACCTCCGGATAATAAAAGGATGGATAACGGTCCCCAAGAATCAAAGCTCGCGAATCGTATTCCCTGACAAGGTCGTGGACCAGGGAGTAGTAGCGTCCCAAAACCACGCCTAAGCTCTGCGGCAGCGCCGGAGGCGGATCACGGGAGGCTCTGAAAAGCTCAAATTAGTTGGAAAAGTGAAGGAAAACACCGATGCCGACCCTTCAAGGTCAAGCCGGCACATCTTATAGACAGCTCCGCCCTAAGACTCAGTTCGTTGGCAGAGCAATGGTCCCTTAGGTGTCGTCGAAGGGTTTGATCCGGCTGGCTTGTGTCGGCAGTTCGAATACTTCCCAAATGTTCTGTAGCCGCTGGATGGCTTCGGGGCTGGCGCAGAACCTCAGGCGTAGAACACAGTTGTTTCTGTTGAGCCGACCCGACAGTTGCACTATGAGCAGACGCAGCTTCTTCCATCGAACCATGCGCTCATCCTCAACCAGGCACAACCCCCTAACGGCGCTACCTAAATTATACGCCATCAAATTCAGTTTAAACCACGCGGCATTGGCGCCAAACAGTTGGCTCGGTACGTGACCTCCGGCCAAAGCGTTCTTAACCTCGTCATGCACATGCTCTACGGTTCCGGCCTTCTCGCGATGCCATTGGAGTAACCGACCTCCGTCCCATTCCAGATTGGTCACCACCGCGTAGTGGTGTCGGTCGCTGCCGTCGGCGAACAACAACCCCTGCGGCTTGAGCAAGCGCAGACCCACATACCTCAGCGGTTTCTGATCCTTCTTTTCACCGCGTTCTCCCGGAACAAAATCCAATTCCACCCATTGCCGCTGAGTCCCGTCGGGGTCCCGGCCAAAGCTCTTCCAGTCTGACTCCTTGACCGACGCCGCGGCTTTCTGCAGATCGGCCGTCATTCGCGCGCTCACACAAAAGCCGATCCTGCCACCACGCTCGACCTGGCGGTCGGGACTGCGCAGCCAGCCGATCAACTCGTTCTCATGGCAGGCCGAGTCTCCGCGGAAATAACGCTCTTTGACCGACTCGGGCAGTGCTTCAAATGCCATCCGAGCGCATTCCAAGGGTGCCTGATTGGCCGGAACATTGCCATCCCGCCACTGGTCAGCCACCACCAGATCGGCTTCGGCCCAAACGGCAACCATCGGCTGGTAACCGCGCCCACCCTCGTAGTGGGCCTGTGCGGCACGCTTGTGCGATTCAATAATCGTCGCGTCCTGATCGATGGTCCCGATCCTCAACCCCCTTCCTTGGTCGATATATTTTCTGGCCACCCGACGCACCAGGCCAGCTTGAACTTGCTGCAAGCTCTCCAGCGGACCACTGACCGGCATAATAAAGCTCTTTTGTTCCTCACGAGCGGGTCGCTTCTGAGCCAGTTCCTCGTCATGAAAGCGCTCCAGAAAGCTGCGCAACGTCGTGACTTTGGGCACCTCATATCCCAAGGCCTTCCCCAGCATCGGATCGGTGTTCAGCAGAGCGATGTCTTCGGGGCAATCACCTCCCACGATCTGCAAGAGGATCATCGTTTCGACCAGCTGGGCCTCCTCGAAGCCACGCTGCCGCGCTCGTAATCTCAGATTGGCGGCGATCAACTCCGGAACTTTGAGGGAACGGTAAGCTCGGGAAAACGCCAGAACACCAGCATGAGCGGAAGAAGCCTCCTGAAGCGGCTTGGGATCCAGGATGAACCCGGTTTTGGCAAGGATAGGTAGCCGCGCGGACATGACACATGATAAATAGACAATCTATTAAACAAATGCCACCAAAAACGTAGCTTTCGATGAGAAAACATCGGACCGCTCCTTTGGAGTGCTATTTCTTAGCCGTGGATCAGGGAGCGTTCCGCCAGAATGCCCAGGAACTGCCTCTCCACGTGAATGCCGTTACGTCCGGGGCGTAAATACAGCGTTCCGTGACGCTCCAGCTCCTCCCAACTCTCAGTGATCGGGGCCGGCTCGAAGTCCCGCATCAATTCACTCCAATCGTTCCGGTAAGTCTGCCGTAGCAACCTGATGAGACGCTGGCGTTGTCCGCTGGTCGGGGCCTGTCCCAGGGTCTTTTCGAAGAGGATAGCATTCCACCAGCCAATCTCATTGTCAGTGTAGTACCCAAGCAACCGCGGGTCATCGCGCAGTGGCAGAATCTGCTCCCGCGCCACTTTCTCCATGCGTTCGACGATTTTCGGATCCCACATGTCCCACCACGGCACACCAGCAGTCGCCCCGATGTGCAGCACGGGCGTAAACGCTACGTCCGCATCACCGTCGGCTCTTAAGGTTTGAAAGTCACTCCATCCACCGACGGTGCTGAAGCCCCATGCCTTGAGCCGGCTCAAGCTGGCGAAAGCCCAGGCGTTCGCGTTGCTGTAATGCTGCCAAGCCGCATAACCAGGATTGGCCGCGTCCCACTCCCCAGGGGAAGAGCCCTGGTTGACGCAACAAATCCCAAAAGAAAAGAATTGCTCGCCGCTCGGCTTGGCGAGCCAGGACGTTTGGCCGTGCTGCTGGATTGAAAACGGCGGATTCGACGAGAAGTGGGGCTCTGCGGCGACCGATCTGCCCGACTCCAGGGCGAGTGCAATCAGGCTCGTACTCGCGACGAACGCAATTAGGGCCCAACTTACCCGGCTAACGTTCAGCGCTGCCCCACGGGCCTTGTTTTTAGTTTTCATCTGATGCTGAATGTAGAGAGCATGAAACGACGCGAGTTTAGCAGCCACTTCTCAGCCGTCAGCACATTACACTTAGGCCTCGCCGTAGGCATCGCCACTCTTGTCGTCGCTTGCTCCAACGGGGCGGAGGCCGTGGAATCACCGAACACTCTCTCGCTGGCGCACGCGTTCCCGATCGAGAAACTGGAGGAAATTCTCCTTTCGCGAGACCAGTGGCATCCCTTTCCGATCCTGAAGGAACGTGAGCGCTGGCAGGCATTGCCGAAGTCGGTCTCGAACCGTCTGCTCGCGCTCGGTGAAGAGACCTTGAACAAGACCTTGCCGCCTTTGCCGTCCACGCTTTACCTCGGCTACCGTCGCACCGGCAACCGCTCCGATTTCGAAAAGGTCTTCTTCGAACGGCGCGTGATGCTCCAGAACCTGGTCCTGGCCGAATGTGTGGAAGGCAAGGGTCGATTTCTGGACGCAGCGGCTAACGCTCTCTGGAGCATTTGCGAAGAGAGCACCTGGTGTCTGCCTGCGCACGTGGGCGCCCAGAAGGCCGGGGTGGGATTACCTGACGTCGCCGAGCCCATCGTGGATTTGTTTGCGGGGGAAAGCGCCGTGACTGTTGCGTGGACGCTTTACCTGCTTGGCCCGGAATTGGACCGGGTCTCGCCCCAACTGCGTCGCCGCGCTGAATTCGAGCTCCAGCGCCGGATTCTCCTGCCGGTGCTGGACCGTAATGATTTCGGGTGGATGGCGCTCAATGTCACCAGCCCTGACCACCGCCCTAATAATTGGACGCCCTGGATCTCAGCCAGCGTGTTGACCACCACGCTCCTCAGCGAATCCGACACCGGTCGGCGTGTTCGTACTGTTCACAAGATGCTGCGCAGCCTGGATGGCTGGCTGAAGTTTCATCCCTCCGACGGCAGTTGCGACGAAGGCCCCGGTTACTGGGGCCGGGCGGGGGGCAGCTTGCTCGACTGTCTGGACCTCTTGCACAGCGCTACTGGCGGCAAGCTCAACGTCTATCCTGAATTGCTAGTCCAGGAGATCGGCCGTTTCATTTACCGGGCTTACATCGGCGGTGATTACTTCGTCCCAATCGGTGATTGCGACGCACGGTTCCAACCCGAACGCGGCGTGGTCTTCCGGTACGGCAAGTGCATCGATGATCCCAACCTCAAGGCCCTGGCCGCTTATGGAGCATCGGTCGAATCGGTCCTGGAGGACCCCTTCATGGGCCGGCGATTGAACGAGGTTTTCAATGCCGGGGAGATCCTCTCCGCCAACCCTGGCTCACCGCCCTTATTACGCGAGGTGTGGCTTGGGAGCGTGGACCTGCAACTAATGACGGCACGTTCCCGCGCCGGTTCGACCGAGGGGCTGTATGTGGCCGCCTGGGGCGGGCACAATGCGCAAAGCCACAATCACAACGACGTGGGAAACTTCCTGGTCTTTGCCAATGGCCAACCCGTGTTCGTGGATGCCGGCGCTCCGACCTACTCCGCGCAGACGTTCAGCTCCAAACGCTACGACCACTGGGCTTTTCAGTCCGCCTTTCACAATTTGCCCACCATTAACGGCGTCATGCAAAGCGCGGGCCGCGAGTTTGCCGCCCGCGCCGTGGCCTGCGAAACCAACGAGTTGGTCGCGCAGCTGCAGATGGATATCGCCCCCGCCTATCCTGCCTCGGCCAAGGTGAAGTCCTGGCTCCGGAGCATTCGGCTCAATCGAGGCAGAAATGTGGAGATCACCGAAGCGTTCGAACTGTCGGAAACCAGCGGTGAGACAACGCTCAACTTGCTGACGCCACTTGAGGTGGAGACAAGCCAACCGGGACAGGTCATCTTGCACCGGAGCGCACAAAGCGGACGACCGCAAGTGAACGTGCGGCTGGAATACGACGCCACGAAGCTGGGTCCGAAGGTGGACCGCATCCCTATGACCGACGCCCGACTCGCCCAATCCTGGGGCACGCACCTCAACCGCCTGGTCCTGCATGCCCGCTCTGCGGCGCTCAAGGACACCTGGACCCTACGGTTAACGGAAAACTGAATATCGAGGCAAAGGACACCCGCGATGAGGAGCAACCCCGGGTTCAGGGTCAGAATCGAGCTCGCGCTCACGGCGCTTATCGCTCCAGGGCTGTTGGCGGGTACCGCATTCGCCGCAGATCCGGTTCACTCAGTGTCCCTCGGTGAACCCGCACCACGGTCGAGTGTCCCCGCGGCGAGCGCGCAAGGTCGGTTTCTGGCTCCGCAGGCTATCTCATGCGTGGACGTGAGCACGGACGGCAAGTTCATCACCATCGGCACGATGTCTTTTGCCGACGAGCCCAACGTGTGGCAGTTCTCACCTGACGGCACGCTTCTAGCCAAGCGGCGCTTCCCACCATGGGCGCCGATGCAGGCCACGACCCTTTCTGGGGGCAGGGCCATGGCGGTCGGGCTGGTCTACTCGCGGGTCACTTCGCCGGACCCGACAGTGTGGCTTGGCACATGCGATGAATTGCTGTCTGCAACCCGCAACGAGGACCTCGCCCAAACTGATCCTCCCGACGGACAGTTCGCGCGGCTACGCCCAGGCGACGGCGATTGGCGCACCGGGTGGTTCGCCAGTTCTTTGGGTGAAGTATTCGTGCGCGGTCCGAACTGGATATTCAAACCGCCAAACCTGTTCCTCGATGCAGACGGGCGGCGGCAGCAACTGCGTTATGAGGATCAAAATCTTCTGCCCACAGACCGCGCTTTGCGCATGGCGGCCAGTCCAGACGGGCGGCGCCTCGGGTTCGGATGGCTCGGTTTCACGACGAACCTACCTGGGCTCCCCAGGCACACCGACGTGCTCAGTGTCTGGCAGATTGGCCCGAACCAACGGCTCTGGTCCGCGCGGCCAACCGTTGGATTGCCACCGGCTCTGCGCGACCCAGCGGCGGACTTTCCGGAAACTGCGAAAAGCTTCCGTTTGGCCCCCGATGCACTCGTTCCGGGCTACGCAGCCGCTGCCCTGGCGCTGAACCGCGACGGCTCACGCGTTGCGGTGATCGAATATGCGGTTTGGGGGTGGCTTCGGAGCGGAGCCGCCATCGGAAAGTGGGATCCGCCGATTCACGTAATCACTTTTCTGCCCAAAGAACGCGGACGATTGCGCGTGTTCGATGGCACCGGCGCCGAATTGTTCAACGAAACTCTGCCTGAGGAAGGGACGTTTGAAATCGCTTTTGGCAGTGACTCGAACGAACTCTGGTGCTGGCCGGCGTCCTGGTTCGCGCGCGGGATGGCGGGTGCCGCTTGGCTGCCGGCCAACGTTCCGGCCTGCAAGTTATACCGCTTCACCCTCGGCTCCGGCGCGGCCCAGGCGTTGGTCTTCCCGGACGCGATCGCCGACTGCGCCGTCTCGTCGGCCCATGGATCGGCGATCATATCGTGTTGGGACGGTCGCGTTTACTTGCTGCGGGGCGCAGACGAAGGGCGGGAGGTGGTGAATGTCGGAGGACCCGGTCGAGTTGCATGGAGCGGAGATGGCGCATTTGCCGTGGTGGGAACAGATGCCGGGCAACTGCTGCGCGTAGAACAAGACGGGAAGCTTAGTTGGAGCAACTCGATTCCCGTCGCGGAAATCAAGCCGTTGCCAACACCGCCGACCGCCGAAGTGCCGGGCTTGCCGATTTTTCAGGGAGGCCGAATCCCGGGCGGTGAACATGCGTACGTCGGAGACATTTGGGTGATCAAAGCCGGCCGCAGTGCCGTGCTGGTCGATGCCGGAGGTACGTCGGGCTTCTCGCTGACGCAAGCCCGTCTCCGGGCGCTGGGGATCGACCAGGTCACGCACATTCTGCATACGCATTCGCATGGAGATCACTGCGGAGGCGCGTACCTGTGGCGAGCGCTGGGGGCAAAAATGGTCGGGCCCAAGTCGGCGGAATTCGCACTCACCTGGCTGATGCCTATGCTAACCGACTACGGCATTTATCCGCCCCGCCCATTGGACGTGGCGTTGCCGCTCGAAGCTGCTGGGGATGAGACGGACTTCGAGTTGTCCGGACTCAAGTTCCACGCGCTTTTTGTTCCCGGCCACAGCTTCGACCACACGGTTTACATGACGGAGTTGAATGGCAGGCGGATCGCCTTTTCGGCTGATCTTGGGTTCGAGAATCAGGATATCCTCAATCGTTGCTGGGGCGACGCGGAGAAGGCGCGGACGATCGTGCAGGTGATTCGAGACCGGCTGGTGCCATGGCATCCGGACGTGGTCTTCACCGGACACGGAGTCCGCCCGGACGGAACAGGTTTCCTAACGGAACTGATTCGGCACACCGAGGCTTCGCTCGCCCAACTCAGCGCGACGCCAAAGAAATAGCGAGGCCAAGCTAATTGCTTCCACCTGAGATCGGCTGCGGCAGCGTGAAATGGTCTGCAGCGTAACGTAGCGCCCGTAACTGATGTTCGTAAATGCCCTGCGGGCCGAAATCATGCCCTACGGCACCGACAATCTCGAACTCGTGCGAGATCTTCAGTTTCACCATGCTGGCGTGCATTTTCTCGCTCCACTCCAGCAAGCCATCCTCGCTGCCGATGACGATTTTAATCGCCAATCTTCCGCGAATATTGTCCGCATTGCTGACGAGCATGACGGCCGGACTGTCTTTAGTGAAGAGCGACTTGTCACCGTTGAAAAGAGCAGGGATCAGGGTCGGATTTCTCTTCATGTTCGCGTCGGCATCGAGCAGCGCCGGGCAGAAGGCGACCGCCGAACTGAACAGTTCGGGGTACTTAAAGGCAAATTTCAGACTGCCCATGCCACCCATGGATCCTCCCTGAATCGCGCGTCCAGCCCGGGTGGCCACGGTACGGTAGCTGGTATCGATATGCGGGATGAGCTCCTTAATGATCGTCGTCTCCATCATGATGGTGCCATCGAGCGAATCGTAATAGCGCGTGTATCGTCCGCCATTAACGATGACAAATATCAGTGGTGGGAGTCTCCCGTTCCTGATGGCCGCGTCAATCCCACCCAGCAGACCCTGGGCAATCGAAGGGCTGTCCGGTTCCTCATTGCAGCCCCCTCCTGGCAGCCAGTATACGACGGGACAGCGCACAGAGTTCGTAGCATAGCCGGGCGGCAGGTAGATGGTGTAGCCCACGTCGACATTCATCGCGGCACTGTGATAGGTATGGTGGGCGGCAAGTGCGTTAGTTTTCTTCGGAGGATTAGACCACCGCCCGACCTCCAAAATATCAAAGGCACTGCGGGCCGGAGTCTGCGCGACGGCCGACAGGCAAAGCATTCCCAGCACCGTTGGCAAGCCGGCCCGCAGCAGGCTGGTTCCAAAAGAGAAAACCATGTTCGTCATACTATTGTTCCCTCGATCTTCCGCTAGCTTCTATTGTGGCAATGGCAAGTCGGCCGCCGTTAGCCAACGGCGCTGGGTTATCGAGTGACCGTTGCCCAAAATCGTTGCTCTGCAAGACAGGGCTGCGTGCTCTATTGTCAACGGTCGGGTGTATCGGCACTATCGGGACCGTGATGAGCCGTGTCGAAAGATGATGAACGCGCTTCGCTCGCCTGTTTCCCTTGGGTTGTGGGTTGTTGTGTTGTTGAACCACGCGTTGGCTGCCAACGGGCCTGTTCGCATTGCCAAAGACTTTCCCCATTCTTTTCAATACCAGAGTGGAGAACGCTTTTTTCCCATGGGCGACACGGCCTACTTCCTGATTGCGCAACCGACCAACGTGATCGCCCGCTTCATCGACTCGCGGCGAGCTCACCAGTTTAACTTCATCCGCATGATGCCCATGGCGGCCGGGCATTGGCCTTTCGGGGGCACTCCACACAATCCGGACTACACCGTCATCAACCAGACCTCGATGCAAAAAATGGATTGGGTCTTTGACTACGCTGCCAGCAAGGGAATGCACATCGAACTGATTATTTTCGGCTATGAAGTCGAACAAGGTGAAGGGCTTTGGGCCAATGTGACCAATCAGAACTTCTGGATCGATACACTGGCGAAGCGTTACCAAGACCGTCCGAACCTTTTCATGTGGACGGTGGCCAATGAGTTTGAGCGCTACCCGGATGGCCGGTATGGCTTTAGCCCGGACGACGTCGAGTGGGTCAAGGCAGTCGCCGCCCGGATCCGCGGCTCGGACACCACGCATCCGATTGGGGCGCATCCTTCGGTCTGGATCACCAAGGATGATCCGTTCTCGAAATACGGAGGTTTTACCCAGCGCCGCCCACAGGTGGTGTGGCCGCTCTGGGAAGACTCCTGTATTGATCTGAACATCACGCAAAACAATGAGGGCGTGCAGCCACGCACCTGGGGCAACTTCACTCCCAGCCAGCGAGGCATTACTTATTACTCCACCAACTGGCAAGGAGTCGATTATCCCGTAAGCTGGACAAGCAACGGGTGGGACTTCGAAGCGGCGGGAATGGAGGACTGCATTGCCGAGGATTGGGCGCACGGCAAACCGGTCCTGAACACGGAATTCGGCTACCAGGACGAACCGGGTGGGGAGTCGACTTACGGCGTCCAGACGCGTCAGTTTACCACTCCTCCGACCGTCAGGAAAAAGGCGTGGAAAATCGCGACCGCCGGAGCTTATTTTTCCGCCGGCTACATTAATGTCCCACATTCCGCATGTGGCGGACAGGGAGTTTTGATTTAGTTCCCGAGCGATTT
>CAZODO010000086.1:0-26994 GCA_964578605.1 uncultured Verrucomicrobiota bacterium
GGAAGCGCCATCTCCTTACAGGCAGGAAACAAGCTCGAAAAGTGACCGCAGAGTCATTTTTTAACGTTAACGAATTCGTATGCTGTTTTGCTCAAACCACTTATCTTTGCGACACAGGAATTCCGCAGGTAGGGCAGGTCGCTCCGTCGACCGCCGTTGGTTTGCTTTCCCTTTCCTCAAACATTTCTAGTAGGAGTTCTGTGTCGCAGAAACAAGCGGCTGTGGCTGAGTAGCTTGTCGTTTCGTTAACGTTAAGAATCGAGGTCGCGCGCAGTTTTCGAGGCGATTTTCGGGCTGTAACAAAGTGGGTCCTCCTGAGAAACCGAGGTGATCGAAATTGATAACGGAGTGGACGTCTTGCCCATCTGCTGAGTGATTCGTCCCTGCTGGGACGAATGGATCAGCGGCCAGAAAGATAAATGAACGGGGTTGACCGAATAGTTACGGTGACAAAGAGTCAGCAGTGGGCTTAAGTATTTGGCGCTCACAACCTTGCCTGGATGTGAACAAATAGTTCACAGACTGTGCGACATTTGGCCGTCCGATCGCCGCTATCTAAGGCGAGGCTTGCGGGATCTTGCCAGGGCGGAGAACGTGCGATGCGGGCGGTTTGCCGGTTCGCCGTGCGCCCGGGGATAAGCTTGACTTGAAGTGGAGTGTTCTTCAGTTTCCCCGGAAAGACTGAGCTTGTCCTGAACAACAGGGTCAGCCACCGGCAAGGGTTCAGCGTGCGTGCGATCGCGCCGGATCGGCAGGACGGCGAACTTCCTGGGCTCTACGGTCGAGACTACTGGCACCGTGGCGAAAACAAGCAAGCTTCTCAGATCAGAAGTGATGTGGCCGAGAACGTTTCGCGAGAGTTTCTGCGAACGATTCAACTGCCCGTCGGAAAGCTACGAAAAGCGTGTCTTCTGGCGGTGCCTGTATCGGCGGTCGTTCCCTTTGTCCCTGCTGGTATACCTTTTCCGTCGCGAGCATTTCAACCTGGACATCCAGACGATCCGGCAGTTGGGGGTGTGCCGAAGTTCGCGGGAGTTTCGCGATGAACTTGAGGCGTTTCGCTACGAATACCAGATGCAGGGGGGACTCTTGCGAAGTTTTCGGGTCCGGATCTCGGGCAAACGACTGATCAGCCTTCTCCGTCAAGTCGTCCCACCGTCCAACCACGGCGGTGGAACCGACAAGCTGCTTTCGGCTCCTTAGCAGCGCGCCGTTGTGGTGCGGAATTCCCGTCGTCGAGGACGGGAGCGAAGTCGGCAGGCTGCCGCATGGCGCACGAAGGCGCGGCGCGAGGAGCCCTTCTTGATCATAGAATTGCTGGGTTCGGCACGCCAGCCGGGGGTGGAGCGCGCATCTGCGCTTAAACCGCCCCGTCGCATCCGCCTTGGCGCCGATCGCCCCGCAGGAAAGCGTCAAGATTGGCCGGGGGAGTCTCCACCGCCAGGGTGCATCCGGAACTTAGGACAAACCGGCGGTGCCCCAGGGCAGCCATGGAATCCACCAGGCGAGCCGAGGCTTGCCGGATTTGTTGGGGCGTGCCTTGGGCCAGAAGGCCCACGGGATCGAGGTTGCCCCATAAACCAATTTCGGGGCCCACGATCCGCGCGGCCAGGGGCAAATCGACAAAATGGTCCAGCTCGAGAAAATCGGCGCCGGACCTGGCCATGCCAGGCAGCATCAAAGTGGCATCGCCGCAGATATGCAGCGATACCGGGACGGAGATTTTGGACTTGAGGCGCTTGATGACGGCGGTTTCCCAGGGCAGCGCCAGTTCAGCATAACGTTTCGGACCCAGCAGGCCCGCGGGCGAATCGCCGCCGCTGAGCACGTCTGCCCCGCTCCGGGCTAAAGCCAGCGCGTAAGCAGTGCTGTACTCGCTGCAGCGCTCGAGCAAAGCGTCGACCATGGGCCGGTCTTCCTTCAATCGGAGCACGAGGTTCTCAAAGCCCATGAGCGCGCAGGCGAGCGAGAAGGGATATTGATCGAAGCACGCGACCACACAGGCCTGGCCGCCCAACTGGCCTGCGACGCGCGTCAAGGCGTCCAACATGAGCGGGTACCGCCCTTGGGAATCTGGTTCCGGCGGCGGAATGCGATCGATATCGGCCGCCGACGAGACCAGGGGTGTGCCCACGCCAGCCAGCGGCTGGCCCTCGCCTGGAAAGGCCACGCGCGCGCCCGCCGCTTGTGCGCTCACCCAGGTATCTGCAGAGAGCCAAACTGCATCGGGCTGGAAGCGCTCATAATACCGCAAAATGCTCTCCGCAAGCGCCTGGGGCTTGAGAGTGTATTCGCGCAGGGTCACCTTGGCGAATTGGGCGCAGTAATGAACGGCGAGCGGACCGGTCGGAACACGGTCAGTCTCGAGGCCGCGAAGAGTGTTGAGCACCCGTTGCTTGCTGCTCAAGGACGAAGGCATACGGATCCTGGATATCTTGGGGTTCTAGCCTCCCTGGTGCGCGGCCCGGAAGAGCGCGCAGACGTTTTCCCAGGGCGTGCCAGGTTGCAGGACATGGGCCGGGGCCAAGAGCAGACCCCCGCCCTGCCCCACCGTGGCAATGCGTTCCCGAACCTCGTTCTCCACGTCGGCGGGGGTGCCGAAAGGCATCGTTCGTTGGACGCTGATGGTTCCGAAGAACGCAAGCCGGTCGCCGAAAGCCTTCTTGACCTCGGCCGGATCGATGCACTCGGGTTGGACCGGGTTGAGCACCTCGACTCCGGCATCGATCAACTCGGGGATGAGGTCCCAGACATTGCCGTCTGAATGGTAGAAGATCAGGAGATCCGGCTTCGCATCTTTGGCGGCCTGGATGATGGCTTTCAGCCGGGGTTTAAAGACGCTCTTCCACATGGCGGGCGACATGAGCAAGCCGCGCTGGGTGGCAATGTCGTCGCCGAGAACCAGGACGTCGATATCCGCCGCGGCCAGCCTTTGCGCGCCGTGCCGCACGCAACCTGCAATGCCGTCGAGCAGGTAGGCGGCGGTGTCCGGATCGGTCGCGATGTCGTTAAACAGCTCGGGCATGCCGCGCAGGGCCCAGGCGCGTTCGAAGACCGATCCCGGGTACCCGGTCACGGCCAAGCCGCGGTCGTGGATTCGAGCAACTTCTTCCCGCAAGCCGGCATAGCGGTACTCCGCATCGAAGTCAGGGAAGGTGTAATCCCGGATTTCGTTCGGTGAGGAGCTTTCCAATGGATGAAGGATCTGTTCGTAATGCAGGAAATCCCCCGCTTGCCAGCCGATGCCCCATTCGTCCGTCCGAACCCCGGGGAGGTTGGCGTAGCAATTCGGGAACTCGCGACGGAACTTGGCAGGGCGAATGGCCACCGACCTGACATCGCATTGAAAGGAGTCCCCAGGCGACGCGCCGCCGCACCGCTCTCTCAGCATCCGGTCTATTTCGGGGACGTAGCCGATCACCTCTTCGTAAAGCGTCGCTGGCACGCGGTCTGGCGGGCGGCGGCTCAGCGCCGTGATCACGCGCTCACGAGAGGTCATCGAGACGCTCATCGAACGGCGCCTTGGTTCGGCAAGCCCAGAGACGCCCTCTCAAACGCCGCCACATCGACCAACCGGCCCGTGACGCGCGCCTCTTCCGCGGCAAAGGCCATGACATGGCTATGAACCGTCGAAGCGATCTCGGCCTCGAGCGCCTGGCCGGGCAGCGCGGTCATCTCGCGGTAAAGCGCTCTGACAAGCCCGGCGTCGCCGCCGCCATGAAGTTCATAGCCGCCATCCTCCGCCTGGACCGTGAATCGGGAAGGTTCGCCCTCGTGCGGCAAGAGGACCAGATGGGCGCCGAAATGTTTCCGATACGTTTCGCCGCCTTTCAGGACGCCTTTGGTGCCGAAAATCTCGAGATGCCTGCCCGTTTCGAACGCGGTCATTGTGAAGGTGGCGGTCACGCCGGTTTCGAACTCGAGGATCATCACCTGGCGATCCACGGCATCATTGTCGCAACGGTAAACGCACCGGCCCCATGGGCTTGTGCGGAGCCAATCCTTGATCTCGGGCACGGTCGCTTGTTGCGCCCGGTCATAGACCATCGGCAGCCAGGGAAACCGCCTATCCGTTGTGTAACGCAGGGCGCTATAGGGGCATTCCGATTCCACAGGGCAGCCATCGACACAGCGGTCCGGCGCGTTGGCCGGAGCACGCTCACGACGAAAGAACTCCAGGGATCCGAAACTCGCCACCCGCCGGCAACGCCGCCCCACCAACCAGTGCAAGACATCGACGTCATGGCAGCATTTCGAAAGGATCATCGGGGAACTCTTGCCAACCACGGCCCAGTGTCCGCGCACAAACGAATGCGCCTGGTGCCAGGGCATCACCCCTTCGCTCGCCTGGACAGACAGGACCTCGCCAAGCACGCCGGAGTCGATAATCTCCTTCACCTTGCGGTAGAAAGCCGCGAAGCGCAGGACGAAACAGACCATGACACGGCGCCCGCGCTTGAGGGCCGTTTGCTCGATGTCCAGCACCTGGTCGAGCCGGGTGGCAATGGGCTTTTCGAGGAGCACGTCGTAGCCGAGTTCGAGAGCCCGCCGGCACGGCGCGTAATGATCGCTATCCTGCGTGGCAATCAGGAGCACATCCGCGATCTTCCCGGCCGCCAGCAGCGCCTCACCGGAGGCGAAACTCCGGAAGCTCGGTTCCCCGGATAGCGCACGCACCTTTGCCACGCGCTCCGCGACAAGATCAGCGCCCGCGACGATCCGGAACTTGTCCGGGTGCTTTGCCGCCAACGCGGAGTAGGTTTGGGCTCGGGCGCCGCATCCCAAGCAGGCGAGGCTGACAACGTCGGATTTGGCCATAGCAGCTGCATTCTGCCCTGAACGCCTGCCGGACGCCAATGCTTACTTGGAAGGGCGACCGGGGCCGCCCGCGAGCCCCCGGGCGCTCTAGGAACAGGTTTGCCAAAGCCTTCGCGGTTCCCTTACGATGCCGCCATGAAACGCCTTTTGATCGTTGCGTTAACGGTGCTGCTGGCCGTGCCGGCCTCCTTGAGATCGGAAGGGCCGGATGATCGTTACATCGATATTTACGGGTTGATTCAGGCGGGCGACCAATTGGCAAGGACGAACCAGCCCGAAGCCGCCCGGCAGAGGTATGCCGAGGCGCTCGCGGGCTTGAAACAGCTTCAAGCCAGCTATCCGCAATGGAACACGCAGCTCATCGAGTTCCGCGTGCGCACGCTGGAATCCAAGCTTGGCCCGGCTGCAAAACCGCCGCCATCCGAAGCCGGCCCCGCCCCAACGACGGTGCAGCCGGGAACCCAGACGACGCCCGTTCCCTTGCCTGCAGTCCGGCCGCTCACCCAGCCCCTGCCGCAAGCCCTTCCCTCAACCGCCCCATCCAGGGTCCTGCTGGAAGTGGACGATCGCGACAGCCAGATCCAGCAACTGCGCCAACAGGTCATGCGCCTGCAGAACGACAAAGCGGTCCTCGATGCGAAACTCCGCGAAGCGCTCGCCGTCCAGCCCGCCGCGGTCGATCCCCGGGAACTCATTCGAGCGGAAGAACGCATCCTCGCCCTCGAGAAAGACAAGGAAGTCCTCCGGGTCAGCCTGCAGCTGGCCGAATCGAAACTGGCGGACCATAGCGAGGAAAGCACGGCCGAGCTGCGGAAGTCCCTCGCCGAGGCGCGCCAAAGGCTCGCCGAACAGAGTGATACCATTACGGCGCTGCGCCAGGAGAAGACGCTGCTCCAGCAGCACCTCCAGTCCGCCACCCAAGCCGGCGACCGCCTCAAGGAGCTGAGCACGGAAAATGAAGCTTTGAAGAAGCAGCTGGCTCAACGCGCCGCGGCCCCCGCTCCCGCTCCCGCCCCCATCCCCAGTGCGCAACCGGCCAACGAGCAGGTGCAACGCGAACTGGCGTCGACCAAAGCCGCCCTTCAAAGCAGCCGGGACACGATGGGTTCCTTGCAGGTTCGGGTGCGCACCCTGCAGGAAGAGCGCGACAAGCTGGACGCAACCCGAAGGGATCTGGAGGCCAAGCTGGAACGCGCCGCGAATGTGCCGTCGCCAGCCGGCAACGCCGAGTCGGCACGGCTGGCCCAACTGCAGCGCGAACGCGATGAATTGCAGTCCAGGCTGGCAGCCGCAACCCAGGATTTGGCCACCGCCCGCGCCAAGGCAAGCCAGGCACCCGCTCCGCCCCCGCAACTCTCCAGCGAAGCCGACAGCCTCCGAGCCCGGCTCGCCGTCCTGGAAGCGCGCAAGGTCCCCTACAGCGCGGAAGAGCTGGCGCTATTCAAGAAACCCGCGGCGCCCCAAGCCGTGGCCGCCGCGCTGCAGGCGCCGGCCCCACCCGCAACCCGCGAGCTTCCCGCCAGCGCCGCGACTTTATTGGCCGAGGCGCATCGGGCGTTCAGCGCCCGGCGGTTTGACGAAGCCGAGAAGAAGTACCTTGAGGTGCTTGAAACCGACGACAAGAACACGGCCGCCCTCCAGCGGGTCGCCGCCGTGCAGCTCGAGCAAAACCGGCCGAAAGACGCGGAAGCCCACCTGAAAAAGGCGCTCGAAGTCAATCCCAAGGACGCGCGCACCCTGCTTCTTATGGGCATCGCGCAATTCGACCAGAACCGATTTGACGAGGCGTTCGATTGTTTAAGCCGTTCCGCCGAGGCGGATCCCCAGAACCCCGAGACCCAGAATTACCTTGGCATCACGTTGAGCCAAAAAGGACAGCGCGCCGCCGCGGAAACAGCGCTGCGCAAAGCCATTCAGCTCTCGCCGGCCTACCCGAGCGCACACTACAACCTGGCCGTCATCTACGCGACCCAGCAGCCGCCTTTCGCTGAACTGGCCCGGTTCCATTATCAGAAGGCGCTCGCGTTTGGCCACGCCCCGAACCCCGAACTCGAGAAGATCATGGAGCGCAAGGAACCGGCGGCCCAGCCGTGATTTCCGGCCCCGCCAAGCGCGCCCTTGAAGGGGACGTTCATCACGGCCCGCCGTTATGATCCGCCAAAGCGTGCATGAATGTCGGTCGCGACGCGAGGCCGCGGTTTCGAGATTACCGGCGCCGTCTCCAGCCGGGTGCTTCTGAGCAGAATGACTGGGAGAATCTGGCAGCCGCGCAGATGACTGATCCAGGCGCCTTAGAACAACTCGCGCGTCCAGGTGGCGTCCTGGAACTTCTTCAAATCGCGATCCACCGGCCTGTTCGCCGGAGCGTCCAGGGATTTGATCTTGGAGGTGTTGCCCTCCAGGAACTTCCAGATTTCCGCATGCCCATCGGCGAACGAGAGGCTCCCGGCGTTGTTGTGAACCGAGGCTGGGGAGTTCTGCCAGACATTCCGAAGCACCGGGATGGCAAAGTAGCCGTCATCGATGGTAATGGGGTTTTCGTGGACAAAGACCATGGCCTGGGACGGAGCCGGATTACGAATATCCGAGAGCTTCTTGTTTACCGGGATTTGCCGGCCCTGGTAAGTGCCTTGCACCCATGAGGTATCCGACGCGCCCCAGGTGGAGTCCCGCGCATCGGCCCCGCCCATCTGCCCGTTGATCGACCAGCTTCGCACCCGCGTGTAGGACCGTGCGCCCATCTTGAAGGCCTGGTCGCTCGGGCATCGGTAGATTTCCAGGGAGCCATTATAAGGGTAAAGCATGCCAAGCTTGATATCGTTCGTGTTCGTGGCCCCCGGCAGCGCAGCCAGGTTCCCCCGGATCCAGGCCATCGAATGGTCCAGCCAGTTCTTCACCAATTCGTCGTTGCTATCGTGGGCATACATGAGCCAGCAGAGCTGCATTTGCTTCAAGTTGTTGATGCAGCGGATGCCGGCCGCCTTGGCCTTGGCCTTTGAAAGCGCGGGCAGCAACATCCCCGCGAGGATCGCGATGATCGCAATCACGACAAGCAGTTCGATCAGCGTGAACGCGGCACGCTTTCGAAACGGCATGTGCCTGGTTGCCTGGGTCAAAGGTAGATCGCTCTTCATACAGAACTCTTCCGCATAGGGTTTGGTGAAACTCCCAAAACGCCGTGCGCCAGCGGTCCTTTCCGAGATCTCAGCGGCTTTCTTTCGCCTTTTCCCGCGCTTCCCGCGCGGCTGCGTCCTGCCCCAAGGCCGTCAGCGCCTCCGCTCGCAATTGGTGAATGTGCGATTCCCGGGCGTTCTCCAGCCGGCCGATCGCCAGGTTTTCCGGGTAATCCAGGGCGCGATCGAATTCCCTCAGGGCTTCCGCCGGGCGCGAAGCGGCCAGATGTTCGCGTCCCAGAGCCAGATGCGCTTCCTCGAACAGGTTATGGGCCTCGCGGGAACCCTCCCAAACAGTGATGCGAACGGAATCGAGCACTCGGGCGGTTGCCGCGTATTCGCCAAGCCGATTATGGGCGCGACCGAGCAAACAAACGAAATCGGATCGGCTCTTTCCGGCGGCAAAAGCTGCCGTGAGAGTATCTCGGGCACGCGAACAGAGAGCCTTCTTGGCATCTGCGCCGTCCGTCTTGTCCGCCCGGGCGAGCAGGACGCGGGCGAGATCGCGCGCCACGATGGCGTCGTTGGGATCAGCGGCATGGGCTTTCGACAAGTGGTCGGCGGCGGCAGCCGGGTCGTTATCAAGCGTGAGGCTCGCCATCCCGAGCGCGCGGTAAGCGATCCCGGGAGCGGCTCCAAGTTCCGCAGCCCGTTTCCAGAGCGCCCGGCCCTCCTGGTGGCGCCCCAGGTGGAATAGAACATGCCCCAAGAAGAGAACCGCCTGGCCGTCCGCCGGATTTCGACGACACGCAGCTTCAAGAACCTCGATTGACGCGGCGTCATACGGAAGCGCGACCGAATTGCCGGAAGCGGGCGCCCCGTCTTGCAGCCCAGACCTGGTCGCGCCCAAGACGCGTCCGCGAAGGAACTCGGCCCAGTAACGAGCCATGGGATCACGCGCGTGAGCCGGGACGCGATCCAGGTAAAGGTCGCGGACAATGCGCAGCGCAAGCTCGTCCTGCTTCAGGCCCGACAGGGCGGCGGCAATTTGAACGATGGCGACAGGGTTTCCGGCGACGATCTCCTCGAAGCGAGACGCCTCGGGAGAGGTCTTGGCCAGCCAAAGAACGCCCAGCGCAAAGGGATCAAGCGGGTCCGTTTGCAGGCTCGCGCGCGCCTGCCGCACCGCGTTGGGTTTGTCGTCGCGCAGGAAGAAGGCAAGCGCCCGGCGATTCTGGCAGACGAGGTCGGTCTCCCAGGGGCCATCCGAGAGAGCCGCGATGGCGGCGTCGAACTGTCGCCGGCCGATAAGGATCCCCGCGGCGAAGGCGCGCCCGGCGGCCGCGACACTCGGATCCAGACTGGCCTTCCACGCGCCATCCAAGGCGGCAGTCTCGTTGTCAGGCATCGCAGTTCGGGCCAGCACCAGGTGAGCCAGGCCGTTGTTGGGTTCGGTTGCCAAGGCGGCTTCGGCATGGGCGCGAGCGGCGGAAGGATCGGAATCGACCAGAACCAAGGCCAGCCCGATGCGCGCCGAGGTGGATTTGGGATCTCGCTTTAGCGCCGCTGTCAATTGGGATTCGGCCTCCCGGAACCGCGCGAAGAGGTAATGGTCCCACCCGGCCTGGGCCAATTCCGAGGCGGTTTCCGGCTTGGGTTTGGGTTCGGGGCGCGTTCGCTTGGGAAGATCGAGCGGCACGCGAAAGCGCGCGAGGGTCGCAGCACCGGCGGTGATTTCCACCTCCGGATTATCCACTCCGGCGGGGAGTTCGAGGGTCAGGTCCTTCGGTTCAGCGGGCGACAAGGCGCAATCGGCGAACGCGCGCAAGACGCCCCGGGCATCGCGCACTTGGACCGCGGCATTCCGGAAAACGCCGGTGCTGATCATTCTGAGTTTGAGGGTGCCGTTCTCGAGGGACGGGTTCACAGCGACGTCCCGGCTGGCGAAATCGAACCCGCCAATCCCGTGAACAGGATACCACCATTCCTGCCACTCGACGGCTTCGCTCGGTTCGAGCCGGCCGACTTCGCCCTGGGTAAGGAGCGGGCCGGTTTGGACTTCGTTGTAGGGGCCGTCGTCGTCCGTGAGATCCATCTGGTGCATCTTGCCATACCCGCCCTGCCCCCAGGTCCAAGCCTTTTTGCCGGGCACCTGATGGTGATTGGCAAACGCCACAATCCCGCGATCGACGCCATCGTCGTAGGAGCCGAAGAAATCCTGGTCACAATGCCAGGCGAAGATCGAGGAGGCATCGAAATAGTTGGTGCCGCGGGTCAAATCTTTGCCGTTGTCAATCGGCCAGTTGAAGAACTGCTCCGCGCCGTGGTCGCAACCGAGGGTCATTGGGTAGATAAACCGGAACCCAGGGGTATTGGGGACGGCCGTGCAATTCCAGAAGTAGTAGGGACGCACCGTGTCCGTGGGGTTATAAATGCGGATGCGCTCTTCAATGAAAGCACGCCCGGGGCGCAGCGTCACCAGCACGGTCCATTTGGTGCCGTAGATGCGCTCCGTCTCACCGATGGCCACCGTCCGCGAGCCGTCTCTGGCTTCGGGCAGGATGACGACATCCACCGGCTGCATGGCGCTCACCGTGTGGCCTTGAGGGCCGGTATTCCATTCCACGCCGCCGCTGACCCAGGCCCCGCACATGCCGATCAGGCCCGGTTTGATCACGCTGTTGACGTAGAACATCGGCTTGCCGGTCGTCTTGTCGATGACCTCGTGAATCTTGCCGCCCAACTCGGGCAGGAACGTGATGCGCAAGTAATCGTTCTCCAGCACCACCGTCCGGTAGGTTCGTTCGCCTTTCTCCCGGCTGAGGTTGTCGAACATCGGGTAGGGATAAATATTCCGGTCATCCGTGCCCCGGAACTGCGGATGCGGCACGGCCAACCCCCACGGGTAGGTCGGCAATGTCAGGGTGCCGCGATTTGCCCGGACGGCCGCAGCTTGCGCTGAGCCGGAGTTGGCAAGGAGGCCAAGACCAAGAGCGGTTGCCAGAAGGGAGACACCCAGCGAAACCTTTGCAGAACGCGTCGTCTTCATGAGATGACGCTTACGATGAGCGTTCCCGCGAGGAAAAACGAGAGCAAAGATCGAGGCGGTTCCGTTCACGCCGGCAATCAGTCGCGGGAATCCCGGCTGCCAAGGGCATCGGCTTAGGCAGCCGCCCCCTTCCACGCCGTGAAGGAGACCCCCCCCCCCCCGCCGCGTGACGAAAGCCGGTCTAATTCGAAACAATTCGGCCTTCGCGCGTCGCCCGGTTCGCATGCCGGAAATCTCCGAACTCAAACGCATCCGGAGCGGTGAGAGAATCTTCCGGGGCGCTTGCCGGTCCGGACCCGTGGGCGCTGCCGGATTGAAAGACCCTGCCGGGTGAGCCGGCGTCCTCGTGTTGTGGTGCTGTGTGGCAGCCGGTGATCATCAGTCCAAGAGAGAGGACGGCGAGCGCGAATAGCAATTTTGTCTTCATTGGAGTGCCAGCCTGCCTGGAACCGTATCCTGCCCGGCGCAGCGCGGTGGCGTCACCGCACCCTAGCGGAAGCAGATCAGAGTTCCTGAGGAACCGGATTTAACGGGATTATATCACGCCTCTTGATGATTTCAAGAAGGTGACATCAAAAAGGCGCACGGCGCAGGCAGCGGGTTCCTTCGCTGAGGGGGTTTGGCTGCCGGGCCGCCCTAGGCACGGCGCGTCGCGGTTAGTGGCACCACGAGCACGGCACATTCCGCTTTTCGAACAACCTTCTCCGCCACACTGCCGAAGAGCGCTTTGCCGACGCCGCCCCGGCCATGCCGGCCGAGGACAATGAGGTCGATCTGGTTGGCCTTCGCGAACTCGAGGATCGTCGCGGCTTCCGGGCCGATCCGGAAGGCCACTTCGACTTTGACGCCTGGGGGGATACGCGACAGGTAGGCAGCCGCCACTTTGGCGTCGATCACTCGCTTCGCTTCGGCATCCACGTCGTCCACCTCGGCAATGTAAGATCGCCAGAACTGCGCGTCGGGCTCTTGAATCACATGCAGCAAGCAGAGCGTTGCTCCCGGTCGGCGGACCGCGCCGTCCAAGGCCAACTCGAAGGCCGCGTCGGCGCTTTCGGAGAAATCGGTGCAGAACAAGACGCGCCGGAAGAGCGATTCGGGCAGTGCGGAAAGGTCCATATTCCCTCCGTTACTTAATGAGCGCGGGCAAGAACGTGGCGATTTGCGGAAAGATCACCAACAGGACAGCCGCCACCACGAGCGCCCAAAGGAAGGGCATGCTGCCGCGAAAGACTTTCTCGAGTGGCACATCGCGCGCCATCCCGCTCACCACATAAACGCAGACTCCCACGGGCGGGGTGATCACTCCCATCATGGTCACCACGACGATCATCACGCCGAACCAGATGATGTCATACCCGAGCGCAACCACCACCGGGTAGAAGATCGGGATGGTCAAAATATCGAGCGCCAGGGCATCCAGGAAACAACCTCCCACAAAGTAGAAGAGGATGATCATGAATATGATAAACCATCCCGGGAGCGGCAGCCCCGCCAGCCAGGTCGCAAGGTTCGAAGGCACTTGCGTGACCGCGAGGAACCTCCCAAACACAATCGCCCCGGCGACGATCACCATGACCATGCAGGCCGTGCGAATGGATTCGTTCAGGCATTGGAGCAGGCGTTGCCAGGTCAGCTTGCGCTTCGCCGCGCCGAGGATCAGCGTGCCCGCCGCCCCCACGGCCGCCGCTTCGGTGGCGGTGAAGTAACCGACGAACATTCCCCCCATGACCAGCACACAGAGCAGCACGGTCTCCCAAACGCCCTTCAAGGACACGAACTTCTCTCGCCAGGTAAACGCCGGCCCGGGGGGGCCAAGCTCCGGTCGCCGGTGGCACTGCCA
This sequence comes from uncultured Verrucomicrobiota bacterium, assembly GCA_964578605.1. Classification (GTDB taxonomy): domain Bacteria; phylum Verrucomicrobiota; class Verrucomicrobiia; order Limisphaerales; family SIBE01; genus JAXMHN01. The sequence goes on from CAZODO010000086.1 coordinate 12,821, forward strand.
AAGGATGACCGCACAAAAAAGCAGCGCGATCATCAGGCCGGGCACCACTCCCGCGATGAACAGCTTGCCGATCGACTGTTCTGTGAGGATGGCGAACACGATGAAGACGATGCTGGGCGGGATGAGCATCCCAATGCCGCCGCCCGCCGCGATGCAGCCCGTCGCGAGCTGCATGTCGTACTTGTAACGGCGCATTTCGGGCAAGGCCACCGAGGCGATGGTCGCCGAGGTTGCGGGTCCCGAACCGCAGATGGCGCCAAACGCTGTGCAAGCGCCGACGGTGGAGATCGCCAACCCTCCCGCCAACCGCCCCATCCAGTGGTACGCGGCGTCGAAGAGTCCGCGGCTGATCCCGGAATGGAACGTGACCTGCCCCATCAGGATGAACAAGGGAATCGTGGTGAGACTGTAATCCGAGAAGGTCGTGTAGATATCAAGGGTCGCCATGCTGAACGCCGCCTGGGGCGAGACCATGAGCGCAAACCCGATCAATCCCACCACGGCCATGACGAATCCGACCGGCATGGACCCGGCCAGCAGGATCAGAAGCAGCGTGAAACCAATCAGGGCGCCAGTCGTCGGATTCATGGTTTGAGCATCGGTTTTCCCGGGTGCGTCAGGTGGTGCAACTTGACCAGCACGACGAGGCCGCACGATATCGCCAGCACATACGGGACCCAATAGATCGGAAGCTGCACCGTCGTGCTCACCTCCCCCGTGGCGCGGAGGGAGTTGCCGTAATCGATGCAACCCCACCCCAGCAGAGCAAAGAGTCCCATGCCACCCAGGCGCATCAGGGTGTCCACCACGATGCGGCCGCGCCGCCCGAGTTTATGGAAGAAGAATTCGATCGCCACATGCCCCTTGATGGCCGTCGTGTAGGGCAAGGCCGCCGCCACCGTCAACGCCGCCGCAATTTTCACGAGATCGTAAGCGCCCGTGAACGGCAGGTTGAACTGGCGCAGGACGACATCGCCCGTGGTGACCAGCACCATCACAACAAGGCAGGCCCCCGCGAAATAGGCGAGCCCCAGGACCACGCGCCGAAGGAGCCGTTCATAAAGCTCCACGACCCTGCGGAACCCGGACGGGGGGTGCGGCTCCGAAGTCATTTCGCAGCCGCGGCAGTCTCGATCTGCGCCAGAATATCCGCCAGCACCTTGTCGCCGGGAAGATTCTTCTCCTTGCAGTTGGCAACGAAGCTATCCAGGACCGGCTTGACAGCGTCCTTCCATTGCTGCTGTTCGGCATCGGGCAGGTGAATAAACTGGCGATTCAGCTGGGTAACGAAGTCCCGCCCGGCGCGATCGGCTTCATCCCAGGCTTCGCCATGATGGGCGATCCATTCCTGGCTGACGTCTGTGAACACCTTTTGGATGTCCGGCGGGAGTTTGGCCCACTTATCTTTGTTCATCACCACGAACATGGCGGTGGTATACCCAAGGGCCGACGCGTCAATCACGTATTCGATGGTCTCGCCTTGCTTCCAGCCTTTGAGGGTTTCGACCGGGCAAAGCGTTGCTTCCACGGTTCCTTTCGCGAGCGCTTCGTACGTTTCGGGCTGGGTCAAGCCGAAGGGCGTGGCCCCCATGGAGCTGACGATCTTGGCGGACAACCCGGTCGCGCGCACCTTCAAGCCTTTCATCTCGGCGAGGGTTTTGACCGGTTTCTTGCTGGCAAGAATGCCCGGGCCATGCGCATGCACATAGAGTGTTTTCACGTCGGCGAGTTCCGCCGGTTGATACTTTTCGATGATGGCATTGGCGATGCGCGTGGCGGTCTTGCCGTCCGGGTAGCCCACCGGCAAATCAAGACCCTCCAAGAGCGGAAAACGTCCTCGCGTGTAAGCGAAGCAACTCATCCCCAGATCAGAAATCCCCTTCACCACCCCCTCATAGCATTGGTCCGCCTTGGTCAAGGATCCCGCAGGATAGACGATGATCTGCACGCGGCCGGCGGTGCGCTTCTGGATCTCGTTGGCCCAATTGGTGGCCGCGATGCATTGCACATGGGTGGGCGGAAAGAAGATGCTGTAAGACAGCCGGATGGTCGGCGCTGGTTGGCCAGAGCCAGCCGTTCCGTTCTCCCCCGCCGGTTTGCAGCCTGTCAGGCCTATGCCGGCGAGCACCATGGCGCTTCCGACAAGGCTCCATCGTTTCAGGTTCATGGAATGGTTTGTTTCGCTGTTGTTGGGCTCCGCCGAGGCTCGGAGCCGCTTATGCAGCATCCGGCGGCGTGACGCGCCAACTTATAGGCAATCCACGGGCTTACCGCAACCAGAATGCGAGGCGCGGCAAGTCTCACTGTGAAGCTCGCAGCTGGGTAGGGTGTGCGCTCCGTCGCGCGCCGTGGCTGGCTTTTCCTTGCGAAGGGCCTCCCTCCCAGCCCGTCCCCCCAGCCTGTGGAGAGCGAAAGTAAGCAACGGCGCGCGACGGAGCGCACGCCCTACCCGAAATGAGAGTTGCGCCCACGGCCCGCCTCAGGCTACCTCGGACTGCTGCCGGATATAACACGTATATAACACGTATTTAATAGGTATTTAACTCGATTGGAGAACGTGTTAAATGCCTGTAAAATACCTGTGAAAGACGCGGCAAACCCGTATCCAGACGCCTCGGCTGTTCTCATTTGCTTCGGAACACCGGCCTGCAAACGGCTCAGACGCCGCTCGTTTGGGGCAACGGGGAGAGGCAATGCCGGCCACGCCGGCGCCCCGAAAAACAAGAGGCCAAAAAAGAAGAGTCCTCAGCCGCCGATCTCGCGGAAGAGCCAGGCCCGCGCGTAGGCCCAATAACGCTTGGCCGTCGCGGTGGAGATGCCCAGGACTTCGGCCGCCTCCTCGATGGTCATCCCGACAAAATAGCGCAGCTTGACCAGCTCAGCTTTGGTTTTGTCCTGGGCGGCAAGCTTGTCGAGCGCTTCGTGGACGGCCAAAAGCTGCTCGTCCTCGGCCGCGCTGGCGAGGTCCACATCCTGGATATCGACCCGGTGCTGGCCGCCTCCGTGACGGAGGGCATGCTTGCGCCGGGCGTTGTCGATGAGGATGCGGCGCATCGCTTCGGCCGCGGCGCCGAAGAAATGGGCCCGGCTTTCCCAACGGGCATTCTCGTTGGCCACGAGCTTTATCCAGGCTTCGTGAACCAGCGCGGTGGGTTGCAGCGTCTGGCCCGGCAGCTCGTTGGCCATCTTGAACGCCGCGAGGCGCCGGAGTTGATCGTAGACCGCCGCAAGCAGTTGGTCGCCGGCGTTGGGATCGCCCTGCCTGAGCGCCTCGAGGATGTGCGTTACGTCATTCACTCATGGATCCGGCAAGGAGCTCCGCTGCGCGTCGATCTCCGCCAGGGTCGGCACGTGGGAAAGGCGGGTGCCAACCGCGGTCTGAACGATCAAAGCGCTTCCGTCCGGGGAAAACGCCGGTTCAGAGGACTCCGGAAAACTGAGGAGTTCACGGCCGGAAGGGACGTGCCACAGTCTGACGGAGTGGTCGGTGCTGCCGGTGGCCAAGGTTCTGCCGTCGGGAGAAAAGGCCAGGCCGGTCACGCCTTGAAGGTGCCCGCGCAACGGACGCGCAATCTCCTGCCCCGAGGCAACGTCCCAGAGCCTTGCCACGCCATCGCCGCCCCCGGTTGCGAGCCACTTGCTGTCCGACGAAAAGGCCATGCTGTAAATGATCCAGCGATGCCCTCGCAGGCTCGCGCGCGGCCGCAGGGCCGGCAAATCCCAAAGGGTCACCTCATAATGGCTGCCGGGGCTTGCCAGGGTCCGGCCGTCCGGTGAGATCTCGAGGCGCTCGGCCGATGGAGGGATGGGCAGTTCGGTCGCCGTCCGAAGGTCCCAAACGCGGTCGGTTCGCCTTCCGGCCGAACGGACCCGCAAGAAGTGCGAACCGGCTGAGAATTGGAGGCGCTGGACCGCCCGCTGCTCCGCGCCCTCGAGCGTGGAGAGCTGCCAGGTTCGCAGATTCCAGAGATGAAGGGTCCCGGCGGTGGTGGCGAACGCGAGCAGGTTTCCGTTCGGCGCGAACCCCACGGCCGCGGGAACTCCCTCGGAGGCGTGCGTGCTGCGGACCATGCGCCCGGAGTCCAGGCTCCAGAGCTCCAGGGCCCCATCGGTTCGGCCCACCCCGAGCCACTTGGCGTCCGGGCTGAGGACCCTCCGGACGACATTTGTGAGTTCGGGAATGGGCAAGGTCTTGGTCGTGCGTGCGCCAGGGCTGGCCATGTCCCAGAAATCCACCGAATCAGGGGCGGCCTCGGACAGGGTGGCGAACGACTTGCCGTCCGGGCTGAACGCGGCATCGTACCAATCGGTGGGGGCGGCCGGTTCCGGCTTGGGCTCGGGGCTCCAGATTTTCGCGGTGCCATCTTTGCCTGCGGTGCAAAGCAGGCGCCCGTCCGGGGAAGAGGCCAAGGACCAGATCTCATCCCGGTGACCGCGGAACGTCGCCAGCTTGTGGAGATCCGGCATGCTCCAAAGGTGAATCCGTTGATCGTGGCCGGCGGTAATCAGCGTCTTGCCGTTCGGCGAAAAGGCGAGGCCGAATACCGAACCTCGGTGCGCCGGGACCGAAATGAGTTCCTGCCCGGTGCGGCCGTCCACGAGCAGGACGCGCCCGCCCCACGTGGCCGCCGCCAGCAGCCCGTCGGGCGACCAAGCCAGCGATACGAAGGCCGTCTCCTCCGTGCTCTTGAGCATGAAGAATTGGGCGCGCATCCGGGCTTCCAGGTTCCAGATCTCGATATTGAAGCTGCCCTCGTGCGCCAGGGCCGCCAGCTTGCTGCTCCGGTCCAGCGCCAAACATGGAAACGAGCCCGGCTTGAGCTCCGTGCGAATGGTGACGGACTGCCAATGGGTTGGATTCACCAGGACGAGGCCATCATCGCCCCAAGCGGCCAACTGAGACCCGTCATCGGTAAACGCGAGCACGCGGGCTTGAGTGGGTTCCTCGAAGCGGATGGGGTAGGCAGGATCTTCGGCGTCCCAAACGGTCAGTTTGTTCTGGCGCACCCCCGCCAACCAGCGGCCTCCCGGCGAATAGGCCAGATACCGCCAGCCAAACTGCTGGTCGAAGCCATCCAGGGTCTTGAGAACGCGCTGGGACGCGAGATCCCAGATGCGGGCCACGCCGTCATAGCTGGCGGTGGCCAATTGCCGCGCGTTCGACGAAAAGCTCGCGCAACTGACCAGCGCTTCGTGCGGCAGTGAGATCAGTTCGTCGCCTTGCGCCTGCTTCCATAAGTAACGCCATTCGAACCCGCGCAAGTCTTCTTCGCCTTGGGCGGGAATCTGGTGCTCCAGGAGGTCCAGGGCGCGGCCGAGATTGCCCGATTGCAGCGCCAGGGACGCACTGGAAATGTCCGCAGCATACGTGTTCAGGCGTGAGCGGCGCGCGTTCTCCTCCGACGTGCGGCGCTGTTCCGTGGCGCTGGCGTGGGCGGCTTCTGCGTCCCGCCGCAGCCGGCTCTGGACACGCTCAGCCACCTCCATGCGCTGGTAGGCATGGCGTTCCCGGACGAACAGATAGGTCGACACTCCCAGGCCGATCACCAACGCCGCCGCCACGGCCGAGCCTGCCGCGAACGCGACCCGGTTCCGGCGGACAAGCTTTCGCAACAGGTAAACGCGGCTGGGCGGCCGCGCGAAGACGGGCTCGTTCCGAAGGTAACGCTGGATATCGAGCGCCAGGGCGCTGGCGGTTTCGTAGCGGCGCGTCCGGTCCTTCTCAAGACACTTCATGACCACCCAATCCAGGTCGCCCCGAAGCAGGCTGATGAGGCGAGGCGCCTCGGCATGGCGGTGTTTGGCCACTTTGTTCAGGTCGCCCTGGAGCATGGTGCTCAGACAGGTGGAGGGCCTGAGAGGTTCCTTCTCTCGAATGGTGTGGCGCAACTGGTCAAGGCCGCTCTCGAGCAAGGCCCTCGCGTCAAAGGGCGTTCTGCCCGTGAGAAGCTCATAGAGCAAAACGCCAAGGGAATAGATGTCGCTGCGCGTGTCGACATCCAAGCGGCTCATCTCGGCCTGTTCAGGGCTCATATAGGCGGGCGTGCCGATGAACTGCTCAAAGGCCGTGAAGAGCGTCTTTTCAGTCAGGCGTTGCTCGGTGGCTTTGGCAATGCCGAAGTCGATAATCACCGGCACCGGCACCCCGTCATGAAGCGTCACCAGGATGTTGGAAGGCTTGATATCCCGGTGAATGATCCCCTTCTGGTGCGCGTGCTGGATGGCATGGCAAACCTGGATGAAAAGCGCAAGCCGCTCTTCCATGGGCAGGTTATTCTGGTCGCAATAATCGGTGATCTTGATCCCGCGCACCAGGTCCATTACGAAGAACGGCCGCCCCGTTTCCGTGGACCCCGCGTCCAGCACCCGGGCGATGTTCGGGTGGTCCATCATCGCGAGGGCCTGGCGTTCGGCTTCAAACCGGGCGATCACGCGCCGGGTATCCATGCCCACCTTGATGATTTTGAGAGCCACCCGGCGCCGAACGGGCTCCTCCTGCTCGGCCATATAGACCACGCCGCAGCCGCCTTCGCCAATCCGCTGCAAGAGCTTGTACCGCCCGATCTGATCGCCCGGCCGTTCGGTCCGCCCGGGTGCGCGGGAGTCCTGCCCCTCGGTGACCTTGACGGTCGAAGCCAGGGAGATGCCTGCCGCGGGCTTTTCGAGAAAAGCGCCCGCGCGATCGTGCGCTGCCAAAAGAGAATCCACCCGCTCGCGCAAGGCCCGATCCTGCCCACATTCGCGGGAGAGATACCCCGCGCGGGCAGGAGGGTCGAGCGCGACGGCAGCCTCGAATATGGATTCTTCGCGGTGGTTCGGACCCGGCATAACGGCAACGCTCATTAAGCTTTACCACAGGATGCGCAAAACAGGGAGAAAAAGGATCGGCAACGGAAGCCGCGGGAATTGCCTGCTTGAGGGCGCGTGTGCTTGCAGGAAAGGTGCAAGGGCCAGTATCACAAGGAAGGCCGGGTCTTGCGCAGTCCCTCGGGCGGGCCGAGCCGGACATTACCCCGGGCCGGATGCGCCATGATCTGCGGCGGCTCCGCCTCCACGGCGAATCGAAAGGACGCGCGGACTGGCTTTTTTGGTTAACAAATGGTCGCGAGTGGCGCATGCTGAGAGCATCAACAAAGTCTTGGGCTATGCCTGCTCCTGTCCTCAGTGTCGCGCAGATGCGGAAATGGGAAAAGGCCTCGTGGGCGGCTGGGCGCAGCGAGGCGGAGGTCATCAGCCGGGTCGGGCACCTGGTCACAGCGCGTGCGCGCCAACTGACGCGGCCGGCTGACTTGATCGTGGTGCTGGCCGGGAAGGGCCACAATGGCGATGACGCCCGCCACACCAGCCAGAACCTGAACGACCGCGAGGTATCCCTCATCAACGTCACCGACCCCAAACAGGGGTTGGAGGAGTTCCGAACGCAGCTCTCTCTGGAGCCGAGCCTTATAATAGACGGGCTGTTCGGCATCGGCTTGGATCGACCCCTCGACAACGCCTGGATCAAGCTGGTGGAAGAGATCAACCGCGCGGGCGTTCCCATCCTCGCAGTCGATGTCCCCTCCGGCTTGAACGCGGACACCGGGGAACCGCTGGGCGCTGCCATTCGTGCCTCAGTCACGCTCACGCTCGGGGCGCCCAAGCGCGGCCTTGTTCTCGCCAAAGCCTGGCCCTTTGTCGGGAGGCTCGAGGCGGAACCGGATATCGGGCTCGTTCCCGGTCCGCCCGCTTCGGATTTGCAATGGAGCCTTGCGGATGACTTCTGGGGCTTTCCACCGGGGCGCCCTGTGGACGGCCACAAAGGCACGTTTGGTCACTTGGTGATTCTGGCGGGAAGCTTGGGATACCATGGCGCGGCGGTTCTGGCCGCCAGGGGCGCCCTCCAGGCGGGTCCTGGGCTCGTTACGGTCATCACGCCCGAGGAGGTTTATGTGCCGATCGCTTCCCAATTGCAGGCGGCCATGGTGCATCCCTGGAACCCGCGGATGGCCTTCCCCGAGACCTGCACAGCCGTCCTGGTCGGGCCGGGACTCGCCTCGGCAACGGTTCCCGACGCGTTCAAGAAGGAAGGGGTCCGGCTATGGACAGAGGGGCAAATCCCCGTCGTTGCGGACGCAAGCGCGCTCGCCTGGCTGCCTGCGGGCGGCGTGCGAGGTTCTCAAGGCTTGCGAGTGATCACGCCCCATCCCGGGGAAGCAGCCAGGCTCCTCAATACCACCAGTGCTGCCATCCAAACCAACCGGCCGAAAGCGGCGGCCGACCTTTCGCGGCGCCACGGCAATTGTTATGTCGTGCTCAAGGGCTGCCAAACCTTGATCAGCCGGGAATCGGGGCCGCAATTCATCAACTCCACTGGCAACCCGCACCTGGGGCAAGGCGGCACGGGTGACGTCCTGGCGGGATACCTTGGAGGCTTGCTGGCGCAACCGAGCCTCCAGGCAGACGCCCTCCAGACGATCCGATATGCCGTGTGGCAGCATGGAGCCACCGCCGACTTCCTCTCGGCGCGAAAGAGAGCGTGGACAGTGGAGGACCTGATCCAGAACCTGGGAACGGTCGGCGTGGCGTGACGCTTGGGATTCGCACATCCCCTCAACGCCCAACGGCCACCCCAGCGGTCCGGCCGTGCTATGGATCGGAATTTGCTTTCGCAGGCAACGGCGGTTTGTTATTGAAACCTGATCATGCGTCTTTTGTGTTCACTTGTTGTGGTTTGTTTTGGGCTATGGCAGGGCTCCCAGCCACTGTTCGGAGCCGAGTTTCGCCTGATGAATGGCGACGTGGTCCGCGGCGAGGCGGTTTCTTTCAATGATGATGGGCTTGTCGTCCGGCTGGATATTGGCGGGCATACGCCACGAATCAGCTGGAGCAAGCTGACGCAGGAAACACTGCAGCAACTGGCCGCCAATCCCGAGGCTGCGGGGTTTGTCGAACCCTTTATCGAAATCCCGCCGGTGCCCAAAGAGAAGAAGGAAAAGAAGCAAATCGCGATCAAACCGGTCCCCCGGGTCGAAAGGGTGGGAACCCCCAAATTCTTCGCTTCGTTCGCCACCCCGGCCGGGTTGATGATCCTCGTGGTTCTGTTGGCGGCAAACGTCTATGTGGCCTACGAAATTGCCCGGTTCCGGTACCGTCCGCCTGCCCTGGTCTGCGGCCTGTCCATCCTGTTCCCCGTGGTGGCGCCCGCGATCTTCCTGGCCATGCCGCCGAGCGAACCGGAGGACCTCGAGGGGGCGGCGCTTTCGGAAGCGGCTGGCGGAGCTCTGGCTGCCGGGAAGGCTACCACGGGCCCGTTGGCCAAGATGCCGATGGCCAGTGGGTTGAGTATCGCCCACGACAAATCGAGTGCTTCTTCGGCGGGCGCCGTGCCCCAGACTTTCAAGCGAGGCGAGTTCACGTTCAATCGCCGGTTTATGGAAACCAAGTTCCCCGGCTTTTTCCGCGTGGTCCAGGGCGAAGCGGAAAAGGACCTGGTCTTGGCCATCCGAATGGGAAGGGACGAGCACGTGGCCAAGCGAATCAGCCGGATCTCGTCCAACGAAATGCACGTCCAGCTTGTGCGGGGCGGTTCGGAAGTCCTGGTCCCGTTCGCCGAGATCAGCGAGATACAAATTCGCCACAAGGACGCCAAAGCCTAGGCGCCCCCAGACCCTTCCGCCACGGCACAGCCGTTGCCAGCCGCCGGCATTCTCAGAGCTTTGCGGACGCAGGCTCTTCGGTTGCCCAGAGGAAGGTTCGGTTATAGCTTTGTCCCGCTCATGAAATACCGGACGATTCTATTATTCGGGGCGCCCGGCGCGGGAAAGGGGACCCAGGGCAGCATTCTCGGGAGCATCCCCCAATTCTTTCATTTTGCCTGTGGTGATGTGTTCCGGAGCTTGCGGCCGGACGACGAACTGGGGCGCATGTTTCTGGAGTTCTCCAGCCAGGGGAAACTGGTGCCGGACGATGCCACCGTGCTGCTCTGGCATCGATCTATTGAGGCAAACATCCACTCAGGCCAGTTTAAACCCGAACAAGACACCCTGGTCCTCGATGGCATTCCGCGCAACGTGTCCCAAGCAGAAATGCTCAGGAACTCCCTCGACGTCCGCAGGGTCATCAACCTGATTTGTGCCGACCCGGCGCAACTCGTCCAGCGCCTGCAGCGCCGGGCCACCAACGAGAACCGGCTCGACGACATCAAGCTGGATGTGATCCGCACCCGGCTCGAGACGTACGAACGCGAGACCCAGCCGCTGCTCGATTTCTATGGGCCGCGCCTGATCCGCAACGTCGATGCCCTGCAAACGCCGGTGGACGTCCTCCGCGACGTGCTGAACGCCATCGCCCATCCCAAAGGAATCTCATGACCAGACAATTCGGAGCGTTAACCGCCTCGGAACTCTATTGCCCCAAGTGCAAGCGGTCCCAAAAGGTGCGTGAGCGCCTGCTGTTAGTGCTTCCCTCGGGCGAACTGTACGAGTTCGTGTGCACGACGTGTGGCAGCTCGCTCGCCAAACGCACCGTCACAGGCCCAACCGTCACCGGGGCTGACCTGCTGCCCAACCGGGCTCCGGGACCGCCCACCCGCCGGTTGCTGCGCTAAGCTGCGTCATCCAACGACCGTTCCTTGCGCGCCGGATTTCGCCGGACATCCGCGGCCTTATCTGATACCCACACGCATGCCCCGCCTTCGCACAGTTTACTTCGGGACGGCCGATCTGGCCGTGCCGAGCCTTTGGTCTCTCCATGCCGGCAACGACACGGAAATCCTCGCGGTCGTCACCCAGCCGGATCGGCCCAAAGGGCGCGACCTCAAGACCACTCCGCCGCCGGTAAAGACCGCCGCTCTGCAAGCGAGTCTCCCCGTGCTCCAACCCGAACGCGCGCGGCACCCGGACTTCATCCGCCAATTGGCCGATCTGCAGCCGGACTTGATCGCGGTGGCGGCCTACGGGCAGATCCTGCCGCCCGCCATTCTCGAGTTGCCGCGCTTTGGCTGTGTCAATGTCCATGCGTCGCTGCTTCCCAGATGGCGCGGCGCCGCCCCGATCCAATGGTGCCTCCTCAACGACGACGTCGAGACGGGCGTGACCATCATGAAGATGGACGCCGGGCTGGATACGGGAGATATCTTGACCCAGGCCGCCATCCCCATCGAACCGGCCGACAATGCGCAATCGCTCCACGACAAACTCGCGCGGCTGGGCGCGGATCTCCTTGTCCAAACCCTCCCCGATTACATCCGCGGCAAGATCACTCCGCGCAAACAACCGGACGCAGGCGCAACTTACGCCCGCAAGATTGCCAAGGAAGATGGCAAGCTCGACTGGAGCCAGCCCGCACGCAGCGTCTGGAACCGCGTCCGCGCGTTCACTCCCTGGCCGGGCGCCTGGACGTTCCTTCCGGCGGAGCCGCGCCCGGTTCTCTTGAAGATTTGGGAAGCGGACGTCGGCGACCCGGTATCGGCGCCCGCCGGAGAGATATTGGCTGCAGACAAGGCTGGGATTCTGGTCGCCTGCAGCGATCGCGCGTTGCGCATCGTGCGATTGCAGCGGGAAGGCGGACGCCGGCTTGCCGCTGCCGAGTTCCTCGCCGGGCACAAGATTTTTCCAGGCACCCCCTTGAAATAGAGCTTGCAAGACGGTCGAAGAGCGATACTTTAAACGCTCCTTCGGCGAGAAGAGAATACGTTATGGCGAGATTTTGTGAACTGACAGGCAAAGGCCCGATCAAGGGCAGCATCATCTGGCGCAGTGGCAAGCCCAAGAAGCTGGGCGGCATCGGCACGCACATTACCGCCATCACCAAGCGCCGATTTCTCCCCAACCTCCAGAGGGTCAAGGCCGTGATCAACGGCGAGGTTCGTTACATTCGCGTCTCCACCAGTGCGATCAAGAAGGGGCTGGTCGTCAAGGCACCCAAGCGCAGTTGGAAAAAGGAAGAAGCGGCTGCCAAATCCTGATCGCCAAGATTGCCTGATCGCCAAGATTGGGCTGATCCGCAGGCACCGGCAAACTCCCGTGGGTCCGTGGTCCAGCAACAGAGCGAACCCGCCTTCGCACTGGCTTCGTTTCACCGTTGTTTAAACCGGTGCATCGTCGCGCGCTTTAGTTCCCTGTCCGCCTCCCGCCGTTTCAAATCTTCACGCTTGTCGAACTCGGCTTTGCCTCGCCCCACGGCAAGCGACACTTTCACTTTGCCGTTCTTCCAGTAAAACGCGAGGGGCACCAGCGCGTTGCCTTTGACGGTCGAAAGCTCCCCCAGCCTGCGAATCTCCTTCTTGTGCAGGAGAAGCCGGCGGACGGATTTCGGATCGTGATTCTGCCGATTGCCGAAGGTGTACTCGTCGATGTGGGCGTTATGCAGGAACGCTTGCTCTCCCTCAATCCTGGCGAACGCATCGCGAATCTGTCCCAACCCCGCCCGAAGCGCTTTCACCTCGGTGCCGCGCAGGACGATCCCCGCTTCGACCGTTTCCAGGATATGGAAATCCCGCCGCGCCTTTGGGTTGGTCAGGATGTCGGCCATACGCCAAGCCGGGCCGGAAAGGTGGAGGTGCCTTCCGGCCGCAGCAAAACGGTTCCGAGAGACTCAGGCCTTCTTCTTCTTCTTGGCCCCGGCATCCCCGAGCGCCCCGGGTTCGAGAAGTTCCCAATCCATTTTCCCTTCGACCAACTCAAGCATCGCGATGTCGGCTGTGCCCAGTCCGGCCGTGTCGGTGACGAGCGGGCGTGCACCCGGGCCGCCGCCGGTCAGTTGGCGGACCCGCCTCGAGATCACGTTGACCAGGATGTTGGGATTTCCGATGCGCTCCAGCGCTTTCCTGCAAAGTTCGCTATTCAATATCGTTCCTCTTGTTTCGTCCACCCGCCAGTTCCAGGGGAAACGCAGGCTACTCATCTCGCGTGCCAACGCAACAGAAAAAATCATGAAACCATTTTCGAACTAATGCGTCTCATGAGTGTCAGTTGATAAAACCAGTAACCGAAAGGCTTATAAATGAAGAAAGCGATCCTTATTGCTGCAACCTTGTGTCTCGCTGGCTGGGCCCACGCTGCCCTAAAACCCGGCGACAGTCTGACCGCCTACGAAATCAAGAACGTTGCCACCGGCAAGGAGTACTGCCAGGTCTGCGCCTACGGCGCCAAAGCCGGCAAGATTATCGCCTTTGGCAAGCTGAACGACGACGCGTTCTGGGCGGACCTGAAAAAGCTGCAGGATCTTCAAAATGGCTACAAAGACCTGGGCGTCTTCGCGCAGGTGATTGATTCCAAGGACACCCAGGCCATCAAGGCCGCCGCCGAGAAACACGGCATCAAATTCCCGGTGGTCATCGCCGTCGACAAGGACTGGGACAAAGCTTACAAGGTCGGCAACAACAGCCGCACCATCTACTACGCCAAGAAAGACAACAAGATCGTCTGGACCTCCCTGTCCGGCCTGGATCAAACGGCTACCATCGCCCTTTCCGACCGGTTGAAACAGGACCTCGCGAGCTGAGACGTCTCGCTCGGTGAGGGGCGTTTGGGCCGGCAGGGTCGCTCCCTGTCGGCTCTTTCTTCTCGATTGGGCACCTTCGAGTTCACCAGCCTCGAAGGTAAAGAATCAACCTCCGGCTCAATGCACCCAGGCAGCAGGACAAAACCCAAAGCGCCGTGCCTGCCATCAGCACAAAACCCAAAGCGATCAGCACGATCCGGAAATCGTTCTCCGACAGGAGGAACGCCAGGTCTTCCAGGAAACCCAGCAACCCCGCCGCGATGCCGGCAAGGGTTCCCGCCCCCAATAAAGTCAACCCCACCAGCCAACCCAAACCCAACGAACTCAGCCGGTCTTCAAACCAAAGCAGTTTCGTTAGGTGGCTTCGCACAGCGGTATACCTAAAAGCGCCGCCCTGTTCCGTCAATCCGAACAAGTCACCGGCGAGACGCACCTCGCCTTGCCCAAGAAGCTTTTCTCTTCAACGCTGAACCCGATTCTTGCGCGAGCTAATGGCATGCCAAGCCAGATTCCGTCTTCGCATGCGCTGGGATAGGCCGATGCTTGCCTCGTTTTTGGACACGATGTCTGGAAACGCCACGTTTGTACACTCGTTCTTTGGACATTCTTGCAGAGCTCACCCCAGCCCCTGCCCTGGTCCGTCCGGGGTTCACCCGTAGTTCACCCGTAGTTCACCCGTAGTTCACCCGTAG
>CAZODO010000087.1:0-26386 GCA_964578605.1 uncultured Verrucomicrobiota bacterium
ACACTCGTTGACAGATGCAGACGTCCGCGCAGGACGCTGTTCGTCATCGCCCTCGAATGGCCAAGCCAAGGGCCACTCGCTCGCCGCGCACTTTTCATCGGAGACGGACGAATGGCCGATGCCGGACTGGCTTTTCGAGTTGCTGGACCGGGAGTTCGCGTTCACGCTGGATCCCTGCTCCACTCCCACCAACGCCCGCTGTGCTCGCCATTTCACTCGTTCGGAGGAGGGCCTTTCGCAGGACTGGGCGGAGGAAATCGTTTTCATGAACCCACCCTATGGCCGTGAGATCCGGCATTGGATGCAGAAGGCGTTTGAATCGGCACAAGCGGGCGCAACGGTCGTGTGCTTGGTTCCCGCCCGAACGGACGCTGCATGGTGGCACAACCATGCCACTCACGGCGAAATCCGTTTCCTCCGAGGCCGCTTGAAGTTCGGCCAAGCCAAGCAGGGCGCTCCGTTTCCCAGCGCCATCGTGATATTCCGTCCTGGCAACGGGCGCGACCAGGGCCAGCGCAAACCAAAGGGTGAAGATCCAGACCATCGCCTCAAGAACATGCCCTGGTGCATAGCACGATGCTTCCCTGCGTGACCCGCAGCTATGGAAGGGACAAGGCCCCAAGCTCGAAATTCATGTGGACTGTTTCAAGGCACAATGAGAAGCGACCTTACTCACCACAGGGGCATTTCGTCTGCTTTTCCCGTAGGGGTCTGTCAGCGGCTGGGCGCTTTGCGTTTAGAGCTCTCAAGCAGGGCCGACGCGCCGGAAGGGACTTTCTCGGCGGCAGACACCCTGTCTGTCGGCCGCTGACGCACTTGGGAGACAGTCATCCCCCACCGGTCAACTGCGGCAGACGTGCCGTGGCGATGCTATCCCTGTGGAGTCCGAAGCCCTTTGCTTACGTCCGCATTAACAACACAGAAAGAGGGCTGGCCTTCTACGATATCTACGGCACGAAACGCATTGCCACTTACGACAAAGTGCGGACCAGCCATTTGCCTGTGCCGCTGGGTGAAAGTCCCATTTACGTCGTGGGTCCCAAAGGTCTCAAGGCCACTGTGCGCCCGGACCCGGGCTGGTGAACGCAATTTCAGGGCTAACTTGGTTCGCAGCCTCGCTCCATAGAGTTGGAGTGCTTGAGGGTCACCGTTTTGAGACTGACGCGCCGCGTCCGGGATCGATGGAGAATCGGGCAAGCCCGACCGCCAAGATTGAGTTCGAACTCCTTCGGCTCAATCAGCTGTTTTTGATAGGCGGCGCGCTGCAGTGCCACTGGAAAGGCGTCAATTGGCCGAAGGCATGGACCGTTCGCACCTGGCGATTTGCCGAACTGCCTCAGGGTATGATCCGCTTCGCGGCGTGGAACCGCCTCGCATAGTAGTCTTGGCCCAAGGACGACACCACCACGCCCTTTGAGGCACTGGCGTGGACGAATTGAGTATCTCACAGGTAAATGCCGACGTGGTCAATGACCCGTTGGCTCAGGGAGATGAAAAACACGAGATCGCCCGATCGCAATTCGTTGAAAGAGACAGGATTCCCGCACCGGAACTGGTCTTCGCTCGTGCGATGAAGGGAGATCTCCGCCACTGCACGATACATGACGAAAGTCAGTCCCGAACAATCGATGCCGGTCCGATCCATTCCACCCTTGCGGTACTTTACCCCCAGCCAGCGATCTGCCTCTGCTTTCCATTGGGCCGGGCTGATTGCTTTCTGAGGCTGAACGGGAGTAGTAGCCACGGGCGGTGGCGGCGGCGGGCTGGCGTGATGTCCACTTTGGCAACCGGTGAGGAGGAGGGCGGTTCCCACTAGAACCAATGGCACCTAACCGCGGCCTTTGGCTCGAAGGGAGGGGCCTCGTAGGATTGCGGCCGATCGCTCCTCCGAGGTCTCGCGATAACTTTTCACCAAATGATCAACAACGCTCACGCCTGAGGATCGTATTCATTACGGCCGATGAGGCTAGCCATTTTTGGCTGCGGTCTGAACCTGAATAGCCAAAGCGGGTCCAGAAACATTGCTTGTGGGGTGCAGCGTTGGGCAGGAGCAGATCGCCGTGTGCAGACTCTGATGCGACGGTGATCCGAAGCCCGGTCTTGGTCATTTCGAGGCTCCGGTTGCCGAGGTCAGCGGATCAATTTCACGGCGGAGAATCCAAAGCCGCGCGCGTTCAACGACACATTGCCCTCCTTCACCTCCAGGGCTTCGCGCTCGCGTTCGAGCAAGTCGGTCTCCTGAGCTGTGCGGTAGCCTGGTACTGCAAGCAGCACCGCGCCGGTTCTTCCGCTGGTTTCCCACAGGCGCACCACTGCTTGGTCGGGCGAGCCATCGTCCGCCGGTTTCAAGCAGGTCACCAACGCGCGCATCGGATCTGCTCCCAGATACGGACGGTCGAGCCACTGCTCCGGCAGACGGCCCGAGCCCAAGGTCAGTGGGGCAGCCGCGTTTCGGCTCCAGGCTAGGGCAGTGGCGTTGTCGTAGCCCGGCGCATGGGCACGCAACGAGTAGCGGAAACGGAACTGGGTCACGCCATCCTGGTCCTGGGTGACCTCCTTCCAGTTCTGATCGTTGCCCAACGCCTCGAAAGCCAACGCCCCTTGATCCAGACGCAACATGAAGGCGTCCAGAGGAGCCACGGTAACACCGACACGGCCGGGCGGTGAGTAGTCCACGAAGCCCTGCACCGCGAACCGTCGGAGGTCCGCCCCAGGCAGTAGGTCGCCGTCGGGTTGCGGTTGCGGTCGAAGCAGCGCCGCGGTGGTTTCGAGGTGGAGATCGCGGGCACCATCGCCTATCGGGAAGAAATGGAGCAGCCGTTGCTCGTTGGTCGTGGGCGGCTTTTCAAGACGCACGTCGAAGTCCACCCGGTCAAGCGCGGCGTAGAGCGTGATGACGTTCGTCACGCGGAGGTCGTCGATGCGACCTGTAATGCTCAGTTCGCCGCAGACCGCGCCCAGTTGGGTTTGACATTGGACATCGAAAAGGAGGCGATCCTGCCCATCGCGAAAAACGGTTTGGCAGAGCGAGTGCCCCGAAGCTCCGTTGAGCAGTTCCTGCCCGCTGGCCTTGTGAACCAGGCTGGCGAGGCCGCCGTTGGCGGGATCCACCCGCAACCGATAAAACGGCCCCTCCAAAGTGGTCGCAGTGCCCGAGAACGGTGACTCGGACGGTGCGCGGAGCGTTTCCGTTTCGAACGCGTATTCGCGGAATCCGAACGCCGGAACCTCTGCGGCGACAAAGACCAGGTTGCGCTGAGCACCCTCCGAGCGGACCTGAGAGGGTCTGCCCTTCACCCCGGTCACCTCGACGGGCACGACACAATCTACCAGGATGTCCCTGGCAAAACTCAGCGGATTGAAGACGCTGAGGTGCTGGCTGTCCGCCTTGAGGCCGAGTGTGTCCCAGGCTCGGACGGTCAGGAGTTGGCTGATCCGGGCAAGGCCTTCGGCCCAGTTCCGGCGCAGCTCAGCGTTGTGACGCTTGTTCTTGAGGTCGGTGCCGTTCCACGCGTGATCCGAGAGCATCGCCCAAAACCACTCACCCTTCTCACGGTCGCCCCGGGTCTGCGCCACCAAATTCGGTTTGACTTGGCTAGCGAGCACCACAAGAGACTCGGCGACCAGGAAGGCGCGCTCGTTCTCGCGCAACGCGGCAACGGTCCGGGCCAGACTGACCGGCCAAAGTTGCCAGGAATGCCCGAAGCAACCACGGAGTTTGGGCAAAAACGGCGACGAAACCTCGGCCGCGTCCACTTCTGCACAGAACTGGGCGAGCGTGCAGTTGACCAACTTTACCGCGTTGCTCCCGGCGGCATTGTAGCCGCTGATGCCATCAGCAAAGACCGGGGCCTGTTTGCCGCTGTTCGGATTGATGTCCGAATGGGTGCCACTGGCAAAGATCGTCCGCAATGGATATGCAGCACCCAGTCCCAAGTAATGGGGAATCCACTCGGACGCCACCCGCTTGGGATCTTTCAGCAAATGGCCGCCCTGCATGTAGTTTGCTTTTAGCGACGCCCACGCGTCCATTAGGACCCGCACCTCTCTGCCGTCCGGACCTTCCAACCGGAACAGGGGCGGATTCTTCAGCCCCTTGAAAGTCGAGTCGTAATCGAGAAATGGCACAGAGGTCCAGCGGATGCCGCAGCCGGCCATCAGTGACGCCATGCCCCAAGGCAAGGAAGGCAACTCGATGTGCTCGGCGACGGCAATCGAAATGCCGTGCTCCCGCTCCATCCGGCGAGCAGGATAGAAGGTGCGCAAAGCGCCTTCCACGCTTTGGAAACCCCAGAGGGAATTACAGAGGAACGGGCTTACACAGAGGCGGCCCTCGCGGATGCGGCGGAGCAGTTCACCCTGCCGCCGCGGGTAGATCTCCAGGAATGCTTCCACTTCGATGAAGGCGGTGGCGTTGTAATGGTCCCGGTTCTCCACCGAAAGTCCATCGGTGCGGGTCATCTCGTCGAGATGAGCGGCGATGAGGTTCGCGAATGCCAGGCGGGTTTGGGTTTCGGTGAAGCCCCAGGTCACATCCGGACACGTGTCGTTCGCTATGATGATGCGCCAGGGACCTGGGGCGTCGTCAGCGAGAATATCGATCGCAGGCATGGCTCCGACTGCGAGGATGAAGGTGAGTGTGAGGATCTTCATGGGTTCAGTCTTCACGCAGTATTCAGCGCATCAGATTGCGGGGCGGCAACGACTTCTTTATGCTCCACAGCGGCTGCCAAATGCAACCATGGTTTTTCGTGCTTGGCCTCATCACGCTTGCTTCAATTAGAAGGGCGTTCTGAATCGCTTTTTTGGATTTGTCTTGCAGGCGTCACTGCCGATCACTTAGGCACACGGCCATCCTTGTGCGGGAAATTGAAGGCATGGCCATCCTCACATTGTCTGGGCAGCATCATTACGGCATTCTGACAGTCCGATGAAAACCGAAGCACGCCTTGCCCGGCTGGCGAGCCTGCTGCTCATGTTTCAGGTCGGAGTTGCCTTGGGCGCCGTTGGTGCGCCTGCCACCAACACAGTTCGAGTTGCTGCAGCACAGGCCGCACGGCGTGTCATCGACTTTCGTCTCAAGCCGGACGAGGCGCTGGCTGCCGTGGAACGGAACCTCGCTGAACTGGAACGGATCGTCGACCGCGCCGGGGAAGCCAAATGTGACGCGCTGGTCTTGCCCGAGGATACGCCGGGTTTGCTGAACTGGACGGCAGCGAACGAGACACTGGCCAAAGAGCTGTCGCCGAAGGCGGTGAAGCGCATGCTCGAACGCCTGGGCTCGGCCGCCGCACGGCACAGAATGTATCTCGTCGTCTGTAGCGACCTGACGGAGAGCGACGGCTGGACTTACGACACCGCCTTTCTGCTCGGTCGCGACGGGCAGGAGATCGGCCGCTACCACAAGGTCTGTCCGACGTGGTCGGAAGCCGGCGTGCGTCAGCGGGGAACTTCTTTCCCGGTTTTTCCCACCCGTGACCTGGGCACGACTGGGCTGCTCATCTGCTACGACCTGGTGGTGCCGGAGACGGCGCGTTACCTCGCGTTGAAGGGCGCGGATATCATCTTCTTCCCGACAATGGGTGGCGCTGCCATCGGCGACGGTGACATCGGCGCGCAGGCGTTGCGGGTACGAGCAGCGGAAAATTTCATCTGGCTGGTCGTCGCGCAACGTGGCTCCGGAGCAATGATCATCTCGCCACAGGGCAAGATTGTCGCCCGGGCGGAGGGCCCGGACGCCTTGGCCATCGCGGACATTGACCCGCGCGGCCAGCGCGAAGGTGGTGACGCTCTGAACTGGCAGCGCGACATGCGCGCCCGCCTGTTTCGCGAGCGGAACCCGGAAGTCTTCCGCATCCTCACCGACACGAATCCACCCGTGCTCGCCAAGGTGCCCATAAGCCTCACGCAACAGGAAGCGGGACGCATCATGAGCCGCGCGCTGACAGTGGGCGAAGACGAGTTCCAGCAGGCTAACGATCTCATCCGGTTCGGCAGGACGGACGAGGCAATGACAGCCTTCGAGCGACTGCTCAAAGAGTATCCTGACACCTGGATTGATCGCCAGGCTCAGAAACGGCTCGCCGAACTTCGCGGCGTCAACCCGGAAGTCCTGTCCAAGCGGGGACTGGATATTACAGCGAAGCACGCGGTGGCAAGCCAAGTTCCCAAGACGCCGCCCCGGACAGGATTGATTTACGATGACATTTATCTCAAGCACGATACCGGCGCCGGGCACCCGGAACGTGCCGAACGCCTGGTCGCAATCCGGGAGAGGTTGAAGCGGACGGGTCTGCTGTCCCAATTGGCGCTGATCAAGCCTCGGGCGGCTTCCGTAGAGTCGCTGACCGCAGTGCACGAGCCGCAATATGTCGATCACATCCGACAAATCTGCCGGGCAGGAACAGGCTCCGTCGACTCGTCAGATACGGCGGCTTCGCTCGATTCCTACGAGGTGGCGCTCATGGCTGCCGGCGGCGTGCAGAGCGCGGTCGATGCCGTGATGGAAGGACGGATCAAAAACGCCTTCTGTGCGGTGCGTCCTCCTGGCCACCATGCCCTCAAGGACCGGGCAATGGGCTTCTGCTTTTTCAACAACGTCGCCATCGCCGCCAAGTACATCCAGAACAAGCATCACCTCGCCAAGGTGCTGATCGTGGATTGGGATGTGCATCACGGGAATGGCACCCAGGCGACCTTCTACGATGATCCAACCGTGTTCTATTTCTCAACTCACCAGTCGCCTTTCTATCCAGGGACGGGTGGCGCCGACGAAAAGGGCGAAGGCAAGGGTTTGGGCTTCACGCTCAATGCGCCGCTCCCGGCAGGCTCCGGAGACGCAGAATACAAAAGAGCATTCGAAGAAAAGCTCAAGCCGGCCGCAGCCGCTTTTCAGCCCGACTTTGTGCTGATCTCCGCCGGTTTCGACGCTGCCAAGGACGATCGGCTCGGGCGAATGAATCTCACGCCAGAGGGATATGCTCAGCTCACGCGCATCGTTAAAGACATCGCACAGCAATCCTGTAGAGGCCGCCTCGTCTCCGTTCTTGAAGGAGGCTACAACCTGGAAGTCTTGGCCGCCTCCGTTGAGGCCCATCTGCGCGTCCTCATGGAGTAGAGCGCGCCCGGGCTACCTCTTGGCAATAGGTCGTTTAGCCTCCAGCCAGGCCGGCTAATTCTCCCGCGCGTTGATGAGCAATCGAATACGGTTGTCGGCGCACCAGCCGCGCGCGAGAACGCCTTGTTGGCAAAGCCGCGGACCGGCGCGAAGCCGGCGCGTTCACGGTTTTGGAGTAATAGGGCGTCGCCCATGGCTCATGCTCCAATCCGTCGTCCGCCACTTCGCGTTCAAGTATTTCTGCACCGCCTCCAATTCATCAAATTTCAGGGTCCGATCGAATACCAGCAGCTCAGCGACATCCCCACCCAGGTACTGCCCGTCGGTTGCCGAAGCCCCCAGCACCGTGATCGTCCCCAGCGCCGCGCCTACGCGCTGCTGCACCATGAACGTCCGCGCGGCCCAGGTGCTCGGCTTCTCCCCACCCGGCACATTAAGCATCCAGTTGGGCAGCACCCACTCCTGCCCCACTCCCGTGTAGTTGGCGATGATTCGCTGCCACGACGGCCCCGCAGCCTCCAGCGCCTGTGCCACCACCAGCACCGTCACGGCTCCCGGCCCCCGCTTGATATCCACCACCCGCAGACTCTGCGTTCCGTTGCCCCGCACCACCGACCGCCCGTTCAGCGCGTTCTCGACCCACTTCACCGCCCCCGTCTGCGCCACCGGCAAGGCCACGCGCTTCGCCGGCCCCTTGTCCCGCCACGCCTGCACGGTTCCATCAGCCGCCACGTCCAGGGTCTTCGCATCCGCCGCATCCAGCCACAGGGCCAACCCGTCCACGATCATCGTCTTCTCAGTAATCGGTACCGCTGGCGCATACGCCAGGTTTTTCGTCGGCGCTGCCGGAGCGTCCGGATCCTTCCAACTGGCCCCGGCCAGCCAGTGCGGCGCACCAAACTCATAGGCCCCCAAATCGGGCGCCTTCCCCTTGAATCCATCCGTGATCCCCTCGATCACTATCCCCGCGTCAATCGCCGCCGATCCCGCCGTGGGATAGCCATCCTTATCCACCGCTCCTGCCTCATTGTGACTCAGCTCCGGCCCCAAGTCCCCCTGCACGAACTCAGAGGGGTTCTTCGGGTGCATCGCCTCATTGACCAGGTTGTTGATGATCCGCGACCCCTTCATTGTGGGGACGTACGCCGGATAGCAGTAGGTCCCGAAGGCGTTGTTGCAGTGGCTGATGGTGTTGTTGTAGATCTGGTGGTTCAGGGCGTCGCTGTTGATATGGAAGGCATTGCCGCCGCAGTTCCAGATCACATTGTGGTGGACGATGAAGTTGCTGCTGAAATTGTCCAGGTAGATGCCATTGCAGCGCGGGTTGTCATGCACCCAGTTGTACGCGATGGTGCCGCCCTGGCCATCGGTTCCCCAGCAGTAGATCGCTCCCGCATCATTGTTGAGCATGTTGCCGTCGTACAGATCGTTGTACTCCAGCCGGATGCGCTTGCTGGCGTGATGCTGGATGGTGTCGCGTCCCGCGCGGAAGATCGTGCAACGCTCCACGCGCGCGGCTATCGAGTTGGCCAAGTCCAGCCCGCCGCGACCGCTGCCAAGATAATTGGCGTCGTGAATCACGCAGTCTTCGAGCGCATTGTCTTCCCCGCTCATCGCCAGCGCGGTCGTCGCCCCATACGCAACAAGGCACCGCCGCCAGACGCTCCCCTTGCCGCTCACCACATTCCGCACTGGCGGCATCTTCCCACCCAGGTACTCCTGCGCATGTTCGACATAGCGCAGCCGACAGTCCTCCAGCAGGCAGTTCTGCGAGTCTGTCATGTTGACGGCCGCTCCCAGAATGTCCACGCCCTTGATTTCCACGCAACGGAGCTTGCTCAGATCGCACGCATAGTCCCGCTGCTTGACCTCCACCACATGGCTCGCCGGCGACTTCCCATCGTGCGGCCACAAGTACACCGTGCCCGTCTTTTGATCCAGAAACCATTCCCCTGGGCTGTCCAGCCCCGCCAGGCTCCCCACCAGCAGGTATGGGTTCCCCGCTCGCGGCTTATAGGGGTCCTCCTTGTGGTACGGGTCCTTCCTGACTTGCTCGGTGGTGACGTCGAAGCGAAAGGACCTGCCGGGCTGATAGTCCGTTACCCGGCGCGTCATGTTGACCCACTCGCTGCCAGGCCAGAAAATCACTACCGCGCCATTCCAGTCGCCAGCGGGCAGCCTCGGATCAGCCAGCCTCTCGTAGCCCGTCCCTTCTGCGGCCGCCGAGCGCTCCATCGCCATCAGATCACCCAGTGGCGAGTTGGGCCAGCGCGCTTCGGGCATCATCTTCCCGTCCACGAAAAGCTGCATGAACTTCAGGTTTGTCTGTAGCTTGTAGATATTCCCGCTGTGCTGCTGCCATGTCCCCGCCAGCGTGTCCGCGCCACTGAGCACCACCTGCTCGCCCGGCAAGGTTACAAACCGGACCGGCTTTCCCGCCTCACCAGACTTCCCCGGCCGCAGCGTCTCGCGGTAAGTGCCTGCCCCCAGGTACGCCGTATCGCCCGCCCCCGCCACTGAGCAAGCCTTCCCCAGCGTCGCCCACGGCTGCGCCTTGGTGCCGGCGCTGACATCGTTCCCCTTCGGCGAGACATAGTAATCCGTCGCCATGGCACGTCCCATCACCAAGAGGCATGCCACCAAAAGCAATTGTCGCGTTCGCATCGTTCACTTTCCTATGAACAGCAGTGGATAATCCAAGTGTCCGCGTGGGTGACACCCGGGTGCATTGCTGAACGCAAAGCTGACCGATGGCGAGGATGGCGGCAAACGCAATCGCCGTGGAATGGCAGCGGGACCTTGATCCGCGTTGGGTGAAGCGCGGCAACTTGGCATCCAGCAAGGATGAAGTTTATCAGACGCCGCTGCCCGAAAATGCCATCCATCTTGAGGTGAGCAAGCGTTGTCTCCGGCAGAAGAACCTCAGCGCCGTCGCCAGCGTGCGGCAGTGCCGAGACCGAGTTCCGCAGCGGCGAAAGCGACCTGCGCGGTTTGTTCATCGCCGGCAACGTGCATGGCAAGGCCACCGTGATTGCCTGCGAGGGCGAGTCTCGCTACGCCTTCTTCCGCGGTCCGGAATGCCGCGTAGCTGAAGGCTCATTCCAGGCGACGATACCCCGGGCTGCCATTATCGCGAGGTGGGAGAGGCAGCGTTGTGGCCTCAATCCGTGGGGGAGAATTCAGCTCCGTTCGCGTGTCGGTGCCGGCAGTGCGATTACTCTTCGAAGTCTCCGAAAACTGGAGTGTCACGCTTGTAGCTGGCCGCGCCGTTCAGCATGCGATTGTCGCTGGGTTGGCCGCAATCCGTCGCCAGTTCGCATCTCGGCACTCAGGCGCGGTTTGGTTTGGAGGCGAGCCGGCAGATCATGGCACGGATGGTTGTCTCGGGTAATTGGAATCCGTGGTGATCTTCGAAATCAGCGGAATCCCAGTAGTCGACGAGGATACACCTTTTGACGGCCGAGATGGGAATGGAACCTGGATAGCACACCTCGGAGTCCGGCAACATCTGCCCGTGATATGGGGCCTCGGTGAAACGAGCTCGATCGTCGAAGGTGAGGAGCCTCAGCTCTCCTGGCAATCGGCTGCGATCCAGGTGCAGGACGAATGTGATGGGCTTGTGACGCGTCAGGAGTCCCATCCACAGCCCCGACGCTCCAGGCCCGAAGAGAGGCTCCTTACCGAGCTTCAAGCCGACCAAGGCCACAGCGCCGATCAGGTGGCAAACCCCGCACTTGCGGTAGGTGTACGGACGACTCCCATCATTAGGTTTGATTAACCGGTCTCTGAGGATGCCCCTGTAACCGTCGAGACTGGTGATGTGGAGTAATCCTCCCTTGATTAGCGAGCAGAGTTTGTCCTGCTCTTCCATTCAGCGCCGGTTTGCAGGCGCCATTCAAAGTAAGATAGAATAGCACAGCCACCAAGCTAGCTGGAGAAAAGCTGTTTCAGGTTGACTTCCCACGAGACTCGTTCAGTCCGGTCGAAGCGCAAATGGAGACGAAGAATCTGCGGCTCCGTCACCTGAAGCGTGTAACCGGCGAAGTCCGTGTAGAAGAACGGCTCACCCTGACGCCAGGGATGCTTTTCAGGCAGATAAAGATAGAGGTTGTGGTCCGTGCCGAGAACGCCGAGAGAGACCCCGCGAATGGTCGTCGCGGGGGCGTCCCATTCCACGGTTTCGAGTTCCAGTGCTCCTTGCGTTACATGGCGATCGGTCGCCAGAAACTGTGGTCGGCCCAAGCGTTCGTGGAGCGAGAGGAGCAACACTGATGAGGGTTCCAGTCGAGCCTGGAAGGCATTTGGCATTTCTCCGTAAAGGCGTTGGTTCCAGAAATCGAAGGCCAAATAGGTCTTGGCTGGATCCAGGCTCAGATTCGCGAGTTCGACTTTCCTCTCGACCGCCACTTTTTCATCAGAGTTGAAAAGGCCGAGCACCAGCCAGCGGTCGAAAGGAAGTTCGACTGGGAGTGCGAAGACCTCAGGACGGTCGTGGTCGAAGAGATCGATGGGCCGTGCGGCTTGGCCCGAAGACGGGAACGCCTTCTTGAGGATCTCCAGTCGGATCGCCGTCTCATCGTCATCCGGTTGGCCCAGCTCCCTCCTCTTCGAGCCTATTAGGACTTGGAACCACTGGTCGCGTTGCATGACCGCATGGAAAATGCGCTCCTCATAGGTGCCCTTTAACAGCATGAAGCGAACGTCGATGTGGCCCTCGTCAGCCCTGCCCCATCCGACCCGGTCGACGCGCCCCTCGCACTGCTCCATCCTGGCTGGGTTTGCGATTGAATGGGCTAAAGACTTCGGCCGGTCGGCCATCCTCGTGCATAAACTGCGTGGCGAAGCGTTCATCTGGATCCAGTTCACTGACATCAGGCCAAAGGTCGATGCAGCAACTGCCTGGCTGAAATCCATTCCGCCCGCCCCAATGAGTCCATCCGCGGTCGCCGCCGTCAGTCGGGGCGCCAAACCACCCCTGATATCCGCACATGACTTTGCCTGCTAGAGTGCGAGTATCCACGCCGGGATGGCTCTCACCGTTGTAGGGCCGCATGGTGTGCTCGATGACAGACTGGCGATCCATTCCAGATGGATTGCCCCAGTCCTGGGCTATGTTCGTAATCGGGGGACTGGGGGAAGTGGCGGGTCTGTCAGCCGCACTCGTCATCCGGGCCAATAGCATCAAGCCGGCAACGAGCCAATGCGGAGCGCGACGAGGGAGTTTCCCGACGTTCATAGTCTGATTCTTGAGGTGTTCATCCGAGCGACAGCAGGTTCCACAATGTAACTGTTGTTAGGCACAGCGGTTTCAATAGCCAAACACGCGTCGCACAAACTCGCGGCTCATCTTCAAGCTCTCGCGCACGGGCCGAGTGGGCTTGAAGTTGCTCTCATGAGCCAGTTCGATGACGGCGTCGCCCTGGAAGTTGATCTCGCGAAGGGCCGCCGCGATCGCGGTGTAATCCATGGCGCCCTCGCCCAGAGCCTCCGACCAGCGGCCGTCTCGGCACTGGTCACGGAGGTGGAGGAAGACGATTTGCCTGCCGTATTGGCGGAGGAATTGAACCGGATCCACGCCACCCCGCGCGAGCCAGTTGAGATCGGGGCCGAGTTTGGCGTCCGGGATGCGCGCCAGTGTGCCCTTCAGGTCGTGCAAGTCGTTTTCCACTTCGTAGGTGTGGTTATGAAGATTGAGCACCACTCCATTCTTCTCGCAAAGGGTCGTGAGCTTGCGAAGCAGTTCGGCCTGGGCGTCAAGTTGCTCCGGCGTCTTGCGGATCTTCTGGCTCCATCTGATCGCTCCGACCGACGTGCCCAGCGTGCGCCCGCCCAGTTTCGCCAACCTCGGAATGACCGTCTCCGCATCTTGGAGCACCGCGCCATGCTGGCTGCGGTCCCACATCGCACCGCCGAACGAGCTGCCAATGACCGGGAGTTGGTGCTTCTGCGACAATTCTCCGATACGCGCGACGGCGTCGTCGGGCAGGAGCGCCGTATGCATGAGTTCGATGCCATCAAGCCCAGCGTATTGCATGTCGCTGAAAATCTGCGGGAGGACCGGCGTAATGTCGTTCTTGGGCTGCGTCGCGGCATAGACCCACGGATGCGCCCCCACCTTCACCTTGGCCGGCTTGATCTCGACGGCGGCAGCGCCGAGGGCTTCAGTGGATCCAACCGCAGCCAACACGGCCGCCGTGGAGCACAGGAACTGGCGGCGCGATAGGTCATTGCTGCCGCGGGCGCAAAGTGACAAAGACGGCGGACGAAGCATGGCTCTTGCCGCCAGGTTCCGAGGAGCAATGAATCTTTTCATGGCGTGAGCATGTCATGGCTCCAATGGCTTGAGAAGATGGAAGGCGACCTGGAGCAGAATGGCGACCCTGATCCACCGGTGCGGGGCGTCAACCACGTTGATGACCGAAGAAGAGCGCCGGCGGGCTCCAATGAAGGTCACCTGGACGGTCATGTCGCCTGGGTTGCAGGTCAGAAGTTCTTCCTGCAGCCCAAGATGTTCGGCGGGCCTACGCTCTATTTCTACGCCGGGGTGGAATAGGAAGCGCTACCGAGCGGTCATCACTTACTCCGCACCGGCTCGTCCCTTCCGTGGTTTCGGCGCCTTGGCGCTAGGGCTTGCCCTTAGGAGAGACCGGGTGGGGCGTAAGTCTGATCGGCTCCACTAGTTCACGATACAGCTCAGGCCGACGTTGTGCGAGATTTCGACTCGTCTCACGAATCTTTCGGACAGCTTTCAGGTCGATGTTGGCTGAAATGTAAGTTTCCGTCCTGTCCGGGCAGCGAGCGAGGATGGTGGGCCCCTTGGCCGGGTCGCCGATCATAGTCCCACTTCCGTAAGCCTGATTGACGCAGACCATGGCGACGTGGCTCTGAAACATAGCCGTCTGCATGATGAAGTCTTCGACAGAACCTTGGCGGCCGTTGATCCAGACAATGAGTTCCGCACCCTCAAGCGAGAGCACGCGGAGAGGTTCGGGAAACCAGCCGTCATAGCAGGTCAGGATTCCAACCCTGCCGAAGTCCAGGTCGAATACGGGCAGCTCCTGGCCGCGTTGCATGACCCATTCCGGGTCGTTCTTCAGGAACCATTCGGTGCTCTTCCCCGAGGGCGGTTGGGTCCAAGCGGGAGTGCCTTCGTAATGGTCCACGGCGGCGTGCGTCTTGCGATACTTTCCAACGATCTTACCGGTCCGGTCGAAGAGCAGAGCCGTGTTGGCGAAAGTGGCTTCGTCGAAGACCTCCCAACATCCTACGATGACATAGAGGCCGTGGGCGGCGGCGGCAGCGGAGATCTTTCTGGTGCTCGGGCCGGGCACTTGGATGCGGCCTAGTATGTATTCCGGGAAAACGACCAATTGGGCTCTATCTTGCCAGGCGCGTTCGATGTAGGGGATCAGTTGATCGGCCGCGTCGTAACCCTCGCGCCAAAGGTCGCCCTTGTCGTAGCCGGAGATCTGCACGCCAGCGACCTTCACCAGGTCGCGATTGACCTTATCCTTGGCGACGCCAGGGCCGGCGTTGGTCTCTGCCTGTGAGGGTTGGGATAGCAGGAAGAGCATGACGAGGATAGCCAGAAAATTCGGTTTCATACAGTGCAAAAGGGGATTCATCGAGTTTGTCGTGGTCCAAATGTCGCCCATTGACGGTCCGTTGACTTCCAAATCACCGCCCGAGTAAAGCCCGGGCGCGCTCCAGACCAGCATGACATTGGGTGCGCTCAAGCGCTTGGCCGGAACTGAATGGCAAACAGATCAGCGTCCTGCAAAACGAACCGTAAACGCACCGGCCGACCGGTCACCGACGAGACATCCGCGTCCCGGCCCCACCTGACGATCTGGTCAATCGTGTCACCCACCTGGGTTCGGCAATCCGCCAGCGCAAAACCAGGCACCGTCTGGCCGTCGGCGTCCTGGATCTCCACCCCGGGATGCCCACGGTGCGGTCGTTCTCGATGAAGCAGTACGGCGGGTAGTTGGGCAGATCGACTCCGAAGTAAGAGTCGAAGCCAACAGACGTTGGCCCTTGAGCGATCGGGCGGGTGAAGTCGATGTTGCCCAGCCCGTTGGTGCTCTGCGGGATCTTCCCATCGTGGGTTGGCCAGATCCAGCCGAGGTGCCACTTGCCAATGCAAGCGGTGGCGTAGCCGTGCTGCCGCAGCAACATGGGCACCGTGAGCCGGCCCTCCTCGATGAGCGGCGCGCCCCAGGGCCCGAGAACACCAGACTTCATCCGAGACCTGAAGCAATACCGGCCCGTGAGCAAGCCATAGCGTGTGGGCGTGCAGACGGAATCGGGCCCATGGGCGTCGGTGAAGCGGAGCCCCTCGGCGGCCAGGCGATCCAGGTTTGGCGTGGGGATCTTGGACGCCGAGTTGTAGCAGCCCAGATCGCCGTAACCCAGGTCGTCCGCGAGTATGTAAACGATATTGGGTTTAGCAACTGGGGCAGCAGCGGCCCCCAGCCTGGTCCCTGAGCCAACGAGCAGCACTGCCAGGAGCGCGAAGCGAAGGTATTTCATAGGCGGGTTTTTCCATAGCGGTTATGACCGACTCACCAGCTCATAAGATCCGGTAACTCCTTCTTGATCCCCCGGTATCCCGCCAATCCGGTCTCGCCTGCACCAGGATTTCTTGAAGGGCGACTTTCACGGCTAAGTCATTTCTCGCGCCAAAAGGCTCGCAAGAACGGCAGTTACCGTCGAGGACAAGCTTCCTCGAAACAGGCCGAGAAAATGCCCCTGTGCCGGAGACGGACTCGTGACTTTGAAAATGGCTGTGCCTTCGTCCACCTCATCGAACATGGCCACGTAAACACAATCCACGGCCAGTCGGCCCAACTCATGAAACTGCTCCCTGAGAAAGCGGCCGCACTGACGATTCAAAGCGGGTGTTCCCCACGCGCTCTGGAGGTGGCGAAGCTCCAGAATTTGCTCCTCAGTCAGGGTGCCTATCTTGGCTGACGCAGGGCGAGCCTGGCGCCTCCAGCGAAAACGGAGGGCGCCGCGCAGCGCCGACGGCACGCAGCCGGGCGGTGGGGAATGCTGCCGGGCTAGCCCTCAAAATTCGCCCGCGCCACCCGCAACACATTTCCTCCAACGATCTTCCGGATGTCGTCGTCCTTGAGGCCTCGCTGGATCATGCCCACGGTGAACAGCGGCCAGTTGGTCCAGGCCAGGCTCGCCTCGGCGTGCGAGGCGGGCTGGCCGGACTCCGGCGGCCAGAGTTGTTCCCAGCGCGCCCCCGGCAGCGCCAACGCAGATCCACCACTAGCCCGCTTGGGAACCTTGTCGCGCTCGACTTCCTCGTGGCGCGAGACGTAGCTCACGTCGGTGCCGATAGCAACATGCTCGGCCCCGAACTTCTTGACGATGTATTCGATGTGGTTGAGAAATACAGCGATGTCCCCCGCGCCGCCGAGGAAGCGCGGGATGCAGCAAACGCCCGCCAGCCCGTCCGTGTCGCAGATGGCGCGGATGACTTCGTCGGGTTTGCTGCGGATGTGACGGTGCAGCGCTGCGGCCGTCGTGTGGCTGGCGACCATCGGTTTCCTGGAAGCCCTCGCGGCTTCGAGGCTCGTGCGCCAGCCGGAATGTGCCACGTCCACAATCACGCCGACGCGGTTCATCTCCTGGATGGCCGCGCGGCCAAAATCACTCAACCCTCCGCCGCTTGGCTCACCGCAGCCGTCGCCCAGTGGATTGCGGCGGTTGTAAGTCAGGTGCATCATCCGAATGCCGAGCTGGTGGAAGATGCGGATGAAACCCAGTTCGTCGCGCACGTTAGTCCATTGCTGTGGCAGCGGCACGCCGTTGCCAGAGAAATAGAGGCAAAGCTTGCCTTGCTTCTTTGCGGTGATGATATCGTCGGGTTTCACCGCCTTGAACAGCTCGTCGCGCATCACATCGGTCGTAAAGGTGAACCTGGCGAGCCGCTTCAAAAGCCGCAACGGGTCGTTGCCCTCCTCGCCGGCGTTCTGGAAGATGCACGTGACGCCCGCTGCCCGGAACGTTTCGAGAAACTCCTTCCGCTCCGCCGCGTTGATTGCGCAACGCGTCATAGACATCTCCTCCCGCAAGTCCACCAGTTCGGAATCTGACGCCCCTGCCTCGACCGCCGCGCGGAACGCATCCCCGTCCACCGCGCACCGTGGCGCAAAACCGTAGGATTCGAACACGAGCGAGTTGGCGTGCAGTTCAAGTCCGTGATCCAATTCTTTCTGGCTTGGTTTCAGCACGGCCAACGCGACTTCGCGAGCCTTCTGAATCTTCTCATTCGGCGGCGACAACGGTGATGGGGCGGAGGCAGCAGCCTGCTCGGCGTGGATACGGAAACCACTTGATGCGCCGAGCGCCAAGAGGCCGGCGGAGGTTTTCAGGAAGTGTCGTCGCGTGGCCCGGGGAAGCTGGTTGTTGGTGATCATGTGAGTCGTTTCTGAGTATGGGTTTTAGCCGGGTGTTTGAGTTGCGCCGCAGCTCACTCCGCTCCGCCCAGCAGGCCTTCATGGAAGAAGACCGGTTGGTAGCGGTGGTCGGCGGCCCAGCGAATCGCAGCTTCGACTCGTTGCGGGTGATCGGGGACATAGCCGGAATAGAACGGCCAAAAGTACTGCTCGTGCGTGAGCAGGTTGACGGTCTCTTTGGGATCGGGTCCACCGGCCAGCGGATCCAACACCCCCGCCACCTGATCGACCGGTGTCGCGTTGCAGACAATCGCATCCCGAACGAAAATGATTCCCAGGTCAAAATCCATCAGCCGGTCGTGCTTGGAGATATACTC
Organism: uncultured Verrucomicrobiota bacterium; assembly: GCA_964578605.1. Taxonomy (GTDB): domain Bacteria; phylum Verrucomicrobiota; class Verrucomicrobiia; order Limisphaerales; family SIBE01; genus JAXMHN01. The sequence goes on from CAZODO010000087.1 coordinate 17,907, forward strand.
CGAACGGCGATCGTCCAGGTGGTAGTTGATGTCCCAGCGGCCGTTGCTCGGCCGGAAATACCCGCTGAGCACGCGCACCCCGCGTTGGGCCAGCGCTTTGAGCGCGTCCGGGCACGCCATGGACCAGTGGAGGTTGGTGGGCGGCGCAAAGGTGTCCGCCCCCGCAAAGCGCCGGATTTGTTCGGCTACCAGGTCGTAGTCGGCCAGCAATTTGGACGCCGAGGCCTCTTGATACGGGCGGTCCGGTCGATCGGCATACGCGTGAAAGGCAAGTTTTAGCCACCCTGCGTTGTCCTTCCACTCGCCCCGGTAGCGGTCGGGAAAGTCCGACAGGTTGAACCCATCCTCGGAAGCGAAGTAAAGGTTCAACGTGAAGCGTGTTTCGTACTTCCTATGCCAATCGCGCAGCAGCTTCAGGTAAAAACAATCGAATAGGGAGGAGTACTGCTTTCGCGCAATATCGCGCAGGGAGAAGATGTTATCGTCGATCGCAAAGTTGTAGCGCGTACGCGAGAACCGGTCCCACAGCACCCGCACCCGATCTTCGCTGCCGGTTGCCGGCGCGCGGGCCACGATCTCGGTGATCTTCTGGCGCAAAACGACCTCAGAAATGAAGTGGTCGCCTTCGCGGCGCGCCGGCGCCCCGTTGACCACTACCCGCCAGGAAGCCGGGGCTCTTCCCACGACGCGAGTCGCGAGCCCGCCGTCGCGCGGCTTGCCGTGGTGGTGGTCCAGGATCGCGCCGTTGAACGGTTCCTCGATCTCCACGAGACCGGTCGTTGCGCCCCGTGCCACAGTCGGCCCGGCGATGGCTGCCGCGGCGACGCCGGCCACCGAACGCAGAAACTCCCGGCGGTTAGTCTCAGGAAGCAGCAAACTCGAATGATTCATACTGGGTTGTTGAACCGTCGGCAGAGTGTGAGGCGAATGGTCATGGATGGGCCTGCGGCGGTCAAGTGTCCAGGCGTCTTCGTTCCTGATCGGCGCTCACGCACGCTGATGTGGTCATTGGCAGCCGCGTGCAGGCCAGAGCCGAATTCAGGTCCCGGCTGGCTTTGCCTTGAGTTTTCATTCTGAGCGAGAAGAATCCATCGAGGCCTTTATGAGCACGGTGCTCGACCATTTCAGAGGAACGGAGTGGGTATGCTCGAAATCCTATGAGAACGACCAGATCGCAACGCAGTGTTGATACCCGCCGCCTTGAAACGCGGCAAACCGACTTGCCACCACAGGTGACGAAGCTGGCGAAGTTGGTCGATGAGTTGCGAGGCGGGGCTTCCTTCATGATTACTCGGCTAACCGTGCTCAAGACGCTCTGCCGCGAACCGGCGACAGCTCAGCGGTTCGTGACTTACTTGCAGAAGCGGGCGTTCCCTGATCCGGCTCGCATTGAGGGTAAGGCCGTTTACAGGACACTGGGCGAAAGAGCCTTGTGCGAGATGTCCGCGCGTGTCGGCGAAGAGCCTCAACGCGCTTCACACGCCGATCTCTTGCCCCTGCTGCGGGAGATTGAGGGGCAGCAGCAGGAGTTCAAAGGTTCGCAGTGGGGTCCGATCCGGATCATACGGAGCAACGACTTGCTCCTGATCGAGGATGCATTGCGGTGTTTTGTCGAAGAGTGGAACGCTCCGTACTGGGCTTACCAAACGGCGCGCCAACACGCGGAGAGATATGATTCACGCTACGGAACGGGTCTGATCCCGGATTCTGCCGATGCCGTTCAGGACATCGTGGACGTCTGGCTAGAACTCAGTGTTTAGCCGCGCTTCTACCCAAATCAGCGGCTCCTGTCCGATTCCACTTCATCTTGACCCAATGGCTAAGGAAAAGGACTCCCGTCCCTTTCCCTGTTCGCTTTTAGGCCGCCCGCCGCTCCGCCCGGCAGGCGAGCCGTTCCCGGATAGCGTGCAGGGTGTTCGTCCAGGACGGTTCGCGTTGCACCTGCTTGAGGATGTCTTCACCCAGGTGCTCCCGGATCAACCGGCCAAGGCGCTGCTTGCGATCCTGCAGAGCCGATCGGCTCCGCTTGAGCCGGGAGACGAGCAGCGTCAATTCGCGGCCTTCAACGAGCGCAACCAGGATTGCCTTCGCGGTCCGGTCCAGTGAGCCGATCACCGCTGCCCAGTCCAAGCGCCGGGCAGCAGTGGTGGCCGGGTCGTCCACGGGAGCGGCCAGGCAATAGTGCAACGTGAGTGTTTCTCCGTGTTCATCGTCGGAGATCGGTTCGTCCAACGATTGCAGGCGGGCGTGCCCGCTCAACTGGGCCGCCGGGTGGAGCACGTCGTTCTTCTTGAACCCGGTGCTCCGGCGTCCGGAGCGGAGCGCCAGGATGACGTAATAGGCGATGTTGCCCGCGCTAACCTTCTTGCCGACCCTTTGAGTGCCCTGGAGGAGGCTGAGGGCAATGGCAAGGCCATCCTGGAGGAGTTCTTCGGGATCGTCTGGCCCAACGATTGGGATGGTCTTCGGAATGGCCGCTCGTAATCGTGGTGCGACTTCGTGGAGCAGAAGCGTTTCTGTTTTGCGGTTCATGGGAGGGATCTATCGAGTGGTTGAAACGCAAAAGGCCCCAGCGCGTGGTTAGCACTGGGGCCTTTTGATCGAAGCTGGCGAACTGTCCGGAAGGATCAGTCGTCAGGCTTCAAAGCTGGAAATTCTGTGAATGCGGCTCGGGCAGGGGAGAAGGAGGTGGTGGGAACGGCTATGGTCTCACCGAAGGTTTATAGCGCGGGTTTGATGGCCGTTGCGCGCTCCCGCGACCCGGCATGGAGGCGCTCCGAACATGGCCGCACAAATTCAGTCCGTAATGATTCCTGGCCGTGTGTGGGCCCGATGGAAAGTCGAGAAGATCGTTAAGCTCAGGGGTGGCAGGGTTGTGTCGAATTCTCCCGCGGCCAGATGCACTTTGGCGATCGGATCGATCCGCAAGGTCGGCTGGTCACGCTGGGCCGCTGTGACCTGATATTTGGACAACGCTCGTTCGGGCGCATGCCGTATGGCAAAGTGCGTCCGCCACGCGCGCGGCGCATCGTTGACGATGACCCAGGTTAGCCCGCCTTTAGGGCTCCGGAGCGCCGCCGCGAAGACTCGATTGGTTCCGTCGATCTGCCCGCCAGTCCGCTCGCAGGCGAGCACCGCGGAATGCTTGGCGGTGAGCCGAGAAACCAGCCCAAAGACAAAGTAGGAGTTCGGCTTCGCGGTAAACTCCTTGCGGAGCGATTGGCTCTGCTCGTCCCAGGTCGCAATCATTTCCCAGTGGCCGTCCAGGTCTCCGCGGTTAGTGAAGCTCCAGCGGTTGAAGCCATCCACGCCCAAGTTCAGCCCCCTCACCACCAACTCCGCGTCCTTGATGGCAGCTTCAAACGTGCTGGGACCAGGATGGCTTCCTCCCCAACCAAAAGCCATCGTGCCCAATTCCGATAGGAACAATGGTTTGCCGCGCTCGTGAGCCCAGTTTGCCCAGGTTGTCAGCCGCTGCTCCGCCACGGCTAGCGGATAGCCGTTAGTGGCCTGCCAATCGAAGTGGGCATAGTACGAGTGCAGGTCATAGGCGCCGATGAACGAGTCAAAGTCAATTTCGCCTGGTTTCAGCTCGGGCAAGTCCGTCTTATCAGGCCCGCTTAGCGGAACAGAAATGCCTTTGCGGTCCAGGGCCTGGCGCACCGCGGCGAGCCCTTCCCGAAGCGACATCGATTCATTCGGTGGTCGCTGCCACCACGACCAATCATAGCCCGGCTCGTTGTTGATACAGAGCCAGCGGATGCAGGTGTAATGCTTGGTCCTGATCAAGTGCTCCATGAGCGCCGCCAACCCATCGGCAAACTCCGGCATCGAATACGGCCCGCTGTGGACGCGCTTGACGGCATCGCCCCGGAACTCCGGCCAGGCATTCCAATCCACGTTGCCCCACATCTGCTGCAGGAACACATCCACGTGGCGTCGCTCACACCAATCCAGGATCCGGTACAAGATGCGCATCTCCGGGGAATCCCACGTGAACTGGCCCCGCTCGGGCTCGTAGATCCGCTGTTCCAACTCGACTCGGCAGAAGTCGAGACCCAACCACTCTGCGTGCCGGTAGATCTGTCGCCAGGCACGACCGTTTTCGGCGGGAGGATAGCCTCCCCAGCCGCTGCCGCCGTGGGAACGGCCGTTCACCACCGGGATAGGCGTTTCAATGGCATGCCAGGAAGCGCCGATCCCGCCACGCATCACATGCCTGACCTGCGCGCAATCCAGTGAGATGGTCAACTCCGCATCATTGCCCGAAGCCTGGATTGGCAGCAGTGTCAACCCCAGTAGGAGTTGAATGAAGCGTCGTCTTTTCATGGTGGATGGCCGTACTCTGGCAGGACATCCCCAAGACTCGCAAGAGAATCCAACGCCGGGTGAGTTCAGCAGGCGCATTCAGTATGGTCGTCGCAGGCGACACGTCGCAGGTTCTGGGCAGAAACGCGCTGGGCGAACCTATCATTGACACCCCCGCCATTTCCGACGACAAGCTCTACATGCGCACCGCTGGCCACCTCTGGGCGTTTGGGAAGTGAATCGGGTGGCTGGGGCGGTTCGACCGGTCCCCCGACTCCGGAGGTGCTTCAACTGAGGGGCCCGTCAGGGCACATTGGCGAACGGGAAAACGACAAGAACCACCGGGCCATTCAAGGGGTTCTTTATGCGCAGCGCCGAATCTGGTATTTGCACGATCCATGATCCCGACTTCAAGCGAACTACCTTCACGAGTCACACGGCGAGAGGCTATCAAAAGGGCGGCAGGGGTTGCCGGTCTTGCTGCGCTAGCACAACTTCCCAGTGGCCGCGATTCGAACGCTGCTCAAGTTCCTTCGGTTCAATCGGCAACCGGGAATGCACCCGGCCAGGATGCGGAACACGGACAAAAACTTCGGATCGCCACGTGCCAGTTTCCGGTCAGCGGGAATCCGGTCGAGAACGCGAAATACATCCGGGACTTCATGCTCAAGGCGGCCGGGGGAGGAGCGCACCTGCTGCACACGTCGGAGGCTTGCCTGTCGGGATATGCGGGGATCGATGTCCCATCGGCCAGCCACTATGACTGGGACGCAATCCGCAAGGAAACGACCGGATTGCGGCAGCTGGCCAAAGACCTGAAACTATGGCTGGTGCTCGGCTCAGTTCATTTTCTGGACGAGAAAACTAAGCCCACCAACTGCCTCTACCTCATCGACACGGAAGGCAAGATAGCCGACCGCTACGACAAGTGCTTTTGTACCGGGGGCGACCAGAAACATTACTCGGTCGGCGACCGTCTCGTGGCGCGCGACATCCGGGGAGTCAGGATTGGCCTGGCCATCTGCTACGACATTTGCTGGCCGCAGCTTTACATCGCCTACCGGGAGAAGGGCGCGACCGTGATGGTTCACTCATTTCACAATGCGAGGTCCAAGGGGCCAAACTGCCTGGACACGCTCAACATCCACCAGGTCCCCACCCGATGCGCTGATAACCGCATGTGGGCCGTGTGCAACAACTCCTCTCAGCCGTATTCGCATTGGGGATCGCTTATTGCCCGGCCCGATGCCACGATTCCCAAGCGGCTGGAAATCAATCAGCCCGGCATGTTGATACACGATTTCCCAGACGGGTTGTCCGAGGGCGGCTGGTATCACAACTTCAAGCCCATGCAGAAGCGAGAGGATGAGATCTTGTGCTGGGGAACATCCGGCAAACACCCGCGACAGATTGACGGCCAAGCTGAGGCGTAGCGGGCGTCAACAATAGCCCGGCGCGCGGTCCAGAAGGCAATGGCAATCGAACCAAAGGCGCGCCGCAAGAAAGTCACGGTCCAAAGGGCTTCGCGCCCGCCCAACATGGTCGCAACGCTACAAGGACCTCCCGGGCTCAGGCAGATCAGCTTGATCCTTGATCCCCTGGCGCGCAGCGGAACCACTCGTCACTTTCCTGAAACCGCGAAGCCATCGCCTCATACTTCCGCCTCATCCTGTAGCTGAATTTCTTGTCCGAGGCCAAATCCAACAGAGGAGCTTCTGCCAAAGCTTTTGGAAATCGGCCCAGCGCCTTAAGGACTTCGTTCAGGTAGCCTCTCGTCGTGTTCGATGATTCGATCCGGTAGAACTCGGACACCAGCACCGACACTGCCTGGCGGCAATGAAAGGCTCCCAACCCCTCCACGACCACCCTGAGCCGCTCCAGGTCGTCAGCGTAGTAATCCATCAACCCCAGCAAATAAATCCCTGCTTCAATTCTCCCGTTTCGTGCCATGCTTTGCAGAAGCATCACGCCAGAGCGGAACAAGTTCGGGTCTTGATCAAGGCTCTGCCGCAAGCCGGGCTCAATCGGGAATTTGTTGAGGTCCAGGTAACCTTCTGGCGTTGTCCAAGCCGCGATCTCCTTTGGAATCTTCGTCATTGTTGATCAGTTGCAGCGGCAAACCGCTTGGTGAGCATTCGGGACGCTGTGATTGCTTCGTTCACAACAAATCTGTTGCTCGATTCGGGATACGATTGAAGTTTTTGGACGGTTTTCTTTGGAATCAAGCCCAATCGATTCCCCCGAGAGGACGGCGCGTCCGATGAGCGGCTTGTGGACCGATTAGGTAGAGCCGTAACCACAATCCAGTCCTCGGTTAACCTCGGGGAATCGTGATGGTGGAGAAAACCAAACCCATGTTGAAATGGCTCATGGCGGCGACCAAGTCGGGTGGCAAATATTGTGCCCGCTCCATGGTGCGCTGCTGTTCCATACCAAAATCCAGCAGCATGCTGTCCACCCCCAAGCTCTTGAGCCGAGCAAACTCCGTTCCATAGGCTGATAGGAACTCAATTGCCGGAGCAATCTGGCACGAAAGATCCGGCTCTTGGGTGGCGCTTACCATGTAGAGGAACCCTGAGTCTGGTCGCGCAAGTTCCTGGGGGTTGTTTCTCGTCGGAATCTGCCCTTTCCGGAATACGGTCGCTATCTTGTCCTTAAAGGGGCTTCCGGGAAAATAGCCATCAACATCGAAAGCCAGTTCGCTGGCCACGAACATGCAGGTGCCCATGCACAAATTGTGAGAAATCGCCGTTCGAAATCAACCATCGATACGAATCATCAGAAACTCTCTCGCGAAGCAGTACGCTCTCCGCCGAAGCCGGAGGTGGGAAAGCGTGTTTGCCTCATGTCATTTCCCAAGTAACCAAGCGTTTTGGCCTGAGGCTCGGGCGCGCAGGCGTGGGTGCGGCAGGTTACGTGCTGGCAGGCAGCGCGATGATTCTGGCCGGTGTCATCCCTCAGCCAGTGCTGGCGGCTGGGCCGATCGCAGTGGCGCTCGGCACGATCCTGTTCACGCTCGGCGCGTCGTGGAGCACCCGCCTCGACATCGGCAGCAGCCACGCCGGCGTCGTTAGCGCCACCATGAACACCGTCGGCCAGATCGGCAGCGTGCTGAGCCCGCTGATGGTGACGTTCCTGCTGAAGCGATTCGGCGACTGGAACCTGCCGCTGTTCGTCATGGGTGAGCTGTTCCTCGTGGGCGCAGCATGCTGGGGCCTGGTCAATCCGCACAATCGAATCTTCGATTGAGCAAGTTGGGCGGCAAGGACGGTATGGCGGGCTCGCTGTTTTCACAACTGCAGAACCTAGGAATGCTCGCAAATGGACACCACCTCGCCATCAGTAAACGTCACTGACATCGCCAGAACTACTAGCAGTACGCACTAGCAGTACGAGGCCTAAATGTGTTGTTTGACCAATGAAAACGCACTTTGGCACCGGAAGGTTCGATTCCCTTCACCCGCTCCAACCTCAAAATCCTCAATAAGTGGGCGGAAATTGCGAGAGAATGGTCGTCTTGGCGCAAATCTTGAATAACAACTCGATACGACCTTCCGGATAACGTGATTTGTCTCCCGGTTTGTGGAGGCTCTCCTGCCGGAGTTCACCCGTAGTTCACCCGTAGTTCACCCGTAGATGACCCGTAGTTCACCCGTTGCCGAACGAGTGATCGACGGGTGAACAACGGGTCATCTACGGCGCATCCCCGGATCCGGCGGCAATCCGACCTGAGAGCCAGTCATTCCCGGTTTGGCGTGTTATTCTTCGGAGCGCCGGCTTTTATTACGGAGCACCGGTTGCAAACCCAATATCACCCGGATTTGGTGGTCATGGAGAACAGCAGCGCAAACAATTCGAGGACCAAACCGAGGGTGGACATACCGGGCGACTGATCGGCGACTTGTGACATTTGGGGCTAAGGGCACGCGGAAAGCGCCTCAGTCAAAGGCGCTTACGAAATGTCGCACACTTTGTCCACATTTGTGGACAAAGTGTGCGACATTTCAGAAACGCATGGCGCACCTGGATGGGTACTTGGGGTCACCCACATCTCTTCATTCTTCATGGTGCATTGATGTTGCTCGTTTGAGCAACGCACGCTCCGCCTGGCTGCCTTTTAACCGGCTTTCATACCGCTGGAGCGCACGGGCGGCCGCCTTGTACCCCGCCAA
>CAZODO010000088.1:0-25679 GCA_964578605.1 uncultured Verrucomicrobiota bacterium
TCAGACCTCCCCAATTCATGCCCTCGAACACCCCGGATACCGTGAGTTGCACCCGCAAACCTTAAACCATCGTGAATTTCGTTGACAAGCGACGCTAGCGCCGGTTAATTCGGTGCGTTCTAGGGTGTAGAGATGTTTTCTCCCGAAACACAATTGAAAGGTCCACAACTAAAAACTCTTAGCTTCAAGTCGCACTAATCTGTCCTTATACATTATGAAACAACGATTCAGCACTCCATGGCTGCTGGCTACGGTTTCGGCAGGCGCCGTGATTCTCGCGGCGTGGTCGATCCGGGCCGCCGAACCCAACCAAACTCAGTATAACGACCAGTACCGGACTCACTTTGAAGTGCCCCTCGGCACGACTTACACCGGGCGCTCACCTTTTATGCGGCCGTCCGGCGGAACACCGCCCCCGCCGCCGCCGGTCATCCAGCAACCCGCTCCGGCGCCTGCCCCGGCCCCGGTTCCACAAACCAGCTGCTCGCAAGCGACCGGCGGTCTGGTCCGGATGGGCATCCAAATGCCACCTGAGGTGACTTTGGGCCAGGAATTCATGTATGAGATCAATCCTGTGGCGACGGCGTGTGTGGGGAATGTGGTGATTACCGACCAGGTCCCCGCGGGCGCGACTTACGTCCGCAGCGAACCGCCCGCCGAGGTGCAGGGCGACCGCCTCATCTGGCGGTTCCCGACGATGGACCCCGGCCAGGCGCAGAATATCAAGGTGTGGATTCGGGCGGATCAGGAAGGCCGCCTGGCTTCCTGCGCCACGGTTTCCGCGGACCCGCGTGTCTGCGCGGAGACGATCGTAGGCAAGCCGGTCTTGGCGATCACCAAGACAGGACCTGAAACCGCTCAGTTGGGCGCGGATGTGACCTACAACATCGTGGTCAGCAATACGGGAACCGCCGTGGCTCAAAAGGTCGTCGTGACCGACACCGTTCCGCAGGGCTTGACCCACTCCAGCGGGCAGCGCGAACTGTCGTTTGAGGTGGGCGATCTTGGTCCGAACCAGTCGAAGTCCATTCCTCTTACGCTTCGTGCGGATCAGCGGGGCCGCTTCTGCAATGGCGCCGTCGCCGTGTCCAGCAATGCCGGCCGCGTGAATGCCGAGGCGTGCACGACCGTGGTTCAGCCCGGTGTGAAGATTGTGAAGACCGCGAATGAGCAGGAAGTGCTTATCAACCGCGTCGCCTCTTACAACATCGTGGTTTCCAATGTCGGAGACGTGCCGTTAACGGGCGTCGTCGTGACCGATACCGCCGCTCCGGAGACCACCGTGGTCGCCGCGGATGGCGGCACTGCCAGCGGCAACACCGCGCGTTGGGAACTGGGTGAACTGCCGGCGGGCGAGCAGCGGACGCTCACGCTCAAGGTTTCGTCCCGGAACCCTGGCCGCTTCTGCAACACAGCGACCGTCACCACGGCGCAGGGATTGCAGGAATCGAGCGAAGCCTGCACGACCTGGGTGGGTGTCACAGGCGTTCTGGTTGAAGTCGTCGATGATCCTGACCCGATCCAGGTGGGCGAAACGACCACCTTCACGATTCGCGTGACGAACCAGGGTTCGAGCCGCGACATCGAAGAGATCAATGTTCGGTCCACGTTTGAGGAAGAACTCGATCCGGCCAGCGCGACCGGCAATGGCGCCGTGTCTGGCAAGTCCGTCACCTGGCCGACAGTGGCTCGGCTGGCGCCGAAGCAGTCTGTGACCTTCCAGGTCGTCGGCCGCGCCGCCAAGCCAGGCGACCACCGGTTGGAGACGCAGGTCACCACTCGTGAGCGCACCGTTCCGATTGTGGAACTGGAAAGCACCACCGTTTACTAAAGCCGCTTAACGAGAGGCTGCCGGGTTCGCCTGGCAGCCTCTTTCCGTTTCCCGCCTAGAGAGCTGGCCGGTTATATTCCGAGTTCTCTCCTCGATCCCTTACCATTAAGAACACCTAGCTATGTTTCGAATTTCAATCCCATCCGCCTTGGCCCTCGGGCTCACGGCTTTGGTCTCTACAGCGCCTGGTGCGCTTGCCCAGGCGACCCCGCCGGCGCCCCCGGCCCCCGCTCCCGCTGTGCCCGCTGAGAAAGTTCCCGGCTGGGAAACTTCCGCTGCCTTGGGCTTAAGCCTGACACGCGGCAACAGCAAAACCCTCCTTTTCACAGGCAACATCCTGACCGAGAAGAGATGGGACCAGAACGAAGCCCGCCTCGGCGCGGACGCGACCTACGGGGAAGACCGCGACGTCAAGAGCGCCGAAGCGTTCCACGGCTTTGGGCAGTACAACCGCCTGTTTACCGAGCGTTGGTTCGGTTATCTCCGGTTGGATGCGCTGCACGACGCCGTTGCCGACGTCGAGTACCGCGTCACCCTCAGCCCGGGTGTCGGCTACTACTTCATCAAGAACGAGAAGACCAGGCTGAGCCTCGAAGCCGGCCCCGGCTACGTCTTTGAGAAGCAAGGCGACGAGAACAACGACTATGCCTCGTTGCGGGTCGCGGAGCGGTTTGAGCACAAGCTGAACGACCGCGTGAAGCTCTGGCAGTCTCTGGAGTACCTCCCTCAGGTGGATGATTTCTCCAATTACATCCTCAATGCCGAGGCGGGAATTGACACCGCATTGACCGAGAAACTCTCCTTGCGGGTGTTCGCGATCAACACTTACGACAACGTGCCTGCGGAGGGACGGCTGAAGAACGACTTCAAGCTCGTTACCGCAGTCGGCTACAAATTCTAGCGCCGATAGAGAAGACCGATACCGATCCGAAATCACCCAGCCTGATTCACGCTCCCCTGCCCCTCTCGCTTCCATGCGGCGAGAGTCGGCAGGGGGGTGTTGTCCTTCCCGAAACGTTCCACCTGGTCAGGAGGTTGATCCGCCCCCCTATTTGCCAACAACCTAAACCCAATTATCTATGGCAAAAAAAAGCGTCTCTACAAATCGGTGGCGATTCTTTCGCGCCGGAGGTTTCGACCAGGTCAGGCTGGATACTGGCGCTGACCTCATGTCCCTGGACCAGCTTGACCTGAAGTTATGGGTCGCGCTGGCCTGCCCCACGTCCGGCCTGGAGTTCGATCGGACCACCCTCGACCTGATCGATACGGACAAGGACGGACGTGTCCGGGCGCCCGAACTTATCGCCGCGGTCAAATGGACCGGCAGTGTGCTCAAGAACCCGGATGACCTGGTCAAAGGCTCGGAGACTCTCCCCCTGACGGCCCTGAACGATGCCCAACCCGAAGGCCAGGCTATCGCCACGTTCGCCAGAAAGGTCCTGGGTAAAACGGACTCTGACGCCATCACGATCGAGGAGGCCACCGCGGCGGCCCAGACCTTCGCGTCGAAGCCTTTCAATGGGGATGGCATTGTGACCGTCGAGTCCACGGCCGACGAAACCGTGAAGGCCGTCATCAACGATATCATCGCTTGCCTCGGCGCCGATACCGATGCCAGCGGGAAACCGGGCGTTGGAAAAGCCAAGCTCGATCAGTTCTTTGCCGACGCCGCGGCTTTCTCCGATTGGTGGATGAAAGGGGAAGGGAACACTGCGGTGCTGCCCCTTGGCCTCGCAACGGCCGCCGCGGCTTCCGCGGTTCGCGCAATCAAGGCCAAGGTGGACGACTTCTTCGCCCGTTGCCGCCTGGCTGCGTTCGACTCGCGGGCGCTCAGCGCGCTGAATCGCGAGGAGAAAGAGTACCTGGCCCTCGCCGCCAAAGACCTCACCGTCACTTCCGCCGAGATCGCCGCGTTCCCGCTCGCCCGGATCAGCAGCACCAACCGCGGCGAACTCCCCCTGGTGGACGGGATCAATCCCGCGTGGGCCGCCCAACTGGCTGCGTTGCAGGCAGACGCCGTCAATCCGCTGTTGGGCGACAAAACCAGCCTGACGGAAGCCGACTGGCAAACGCTCCTTTCAAAACTCGCCGCCTTCGAAAGCTGGAGCGCCAGCAAGGCGGGCGGCTCGGTCGAGAAGCTTGGCCTGAAGCGAATCCGTCAGATCCTCGCTTCCGACGCGCAAGCCAAGTTGGCCGGCCTCATCGCGCAGGACAGCGCCGAGGAATCCAATCGCCAGGCGATCATCGGCCTCAAGCGGCTGGTCTATTATCAGCGCGACCTGAGCAAGCTCTGCCACAATTTCGTGTCCTTCCGCGACTTTTACGGTCGCAAGCAAAAGGCCATCTTCCAGGCAGGCACCCTGTTCCTTGACCAACGGAGCTGCGACTTGTGTCTCACGGTCGAAGACGTGGGCAGGCACGCCTCGATGGCGGCGCTCGCGGGAACATACCTCGCCTACTGCGATTGCTTCCGCAAAGGAACCGGCGAGAAAATGCAGGTTGTCGCGGCTTTCACCGGAGGCGACTCGGACAACCTCATGGTGGGGCGGAATGGCATTTTCTTCGACCGCAAAGGCCGAGACTGGGACGCCACCATCACCAAGATTGTTGATAACCCGATCAGCTTGCGCCAGGCGTTCTTCGCGCCCTACAAGAAGCTGATTCGGCTGATCGAGGAACAGGTGGCCAAGCGCGCGGCCGCCGCCGACGCGCAGAGCGACGCCCAACTAGCCGGTCTAGCGAAGACTGTGGCTGGAACTGAGCCGGCTAAACCGAGTGAACCGCCCAAATCGAAGTTCGATACCGGCACGCTCGCGGCCATCGGCCTGGTGTTAACCACCTTGCTGGCGGCCTTGGGCGGCATTTTCGGAAAGCTCCTGGGTCTTACCTGGTGGCAAATTCCTCTCGCCCTCCTGGGCATTGTTCTCGCGATTTCAGCGCCCTCGATGCTGATCGCCTATCTAAAACTCCGGAAACGGAACCTCGGCCCGATCCTCGACGCCAACGGCTGGGCCGTCAATGCCCGCGCCAAGATCAATGTCCCGTTCGGGGGCTCTCTGACCGGCGTCGCCAGTCTGCCGCCAGGTTCGCAGCGCGATCTTTCGGATCCGTTCGCCGAAAAGAAGAGCGCATGGCCGACGCTCATTGTCATTGCGTTGATCCTCATCGGGGCCTACGTGGTCCTCGACAAGCTCGGGTTCATCAATGAATGGACCCAAGGACGGCTTGGGAAACCCAAGATCATCCAACAGCAATCGCAACCGCAACCACCGCCGCCGGAACGGCCTCGGCCTTGAGGACGGTTTGCGGAAGCGCCGGACGCTGATGAATTCGTTCAGCCGCCCCGTTAACGGAGGCGGCTGAATCCCATTTTGACCCGTATTCAACCCGTCTTTGACAGGCATATCACTCGATCCGGAATCGAGTTAAATACCTGTTAAATACCTGTTATATACGTGTTATATCCGGAGGGACGGGCGTCGTGCCAAGGGGGCTTTCCCCCCGTGACAGACGGAGTCTGGATCAGGCCAAGAGTCTGCGAAGCTCAGCCAGGATTCGCGGCACCGCTTGCCAGGCGTCCTCGGCGGCTTCGTACTCCAGCGCGACGTAGCCCTGATATCGGGCGTCGCGGACGATCTGCACCAACCTGGCAAGGTCCGCCGCCTGCTTCTTCTCGCCGCGCGTTTGGATCTCGGATTTCACCTGGACATTCACGGCGTAAGGCGCGCACCGGGCGATATCGCCGTAAGGATCGGGAGTTTGGAAGTTTCCGGTATCGAGATTGATGCCGAACCAGGGGCTGTTGACGGCGCGCACGATCTCCAGGAGATCGTCGGCTTCGGCTACAATACCGCCATGGTTCTCGAGCCCGAGCATGACGCCTTTGGTGGCCGCGTACTCGCAGCATTCCTGGAGTGCATCGATGGCCAGGCGCTTGGCTTGGTCTTTGGACACTCCCTGTGCGTTCCCGGCGAACACGCGTATGTGCGGCGCGCCCATAAGCTGGGCGTAATCGACCCACTTCTTGACCGAAGCGATTTCCTGGGAGCGTTTCTCACCGGGCGGGAGGGTAAAGGTGTTGCCGACGGCGGTGCCGCTAATGCCAATCCCGCGAATGAACGCGTGCCGTTTCAGCTTCAAGAGGAACGCATCGGTGAATTCGGCCGGGAAATAATAGCTGGTCAACTCCGTGCCTTGGCAACCGTGGTCGGCGCAGAAGTCAATGAATTGGAAAAGGTCAATGCTCTTTCCGGCGGGGGCTGATCCTTGCCTGCGATTATCGCGGAAGGAATCGCGGAACGAGTAGGCGGCGAGGCTCAACGACAGGCGCGCCTGGCCAGAGCGTTCGATCGGGCCGATGGCGCGGGCCGGGGCAGGTCCAAGCAGGCCAAGTCCGGTCAGCGTCAATCCAGTGCCAAGAGAGCGGCGAAGAAACGAGCGACGGTTCATCGAGAGGTCCATGCCGCGAGTTAAACACCAACCCGGCGTTGCGAAAAGCCGAAACACGCCGGCGAAGGAGAGTTCCTGTTGCAACCGATATCGGTTCTGCTAGCGTGCCGCCCGCGATGAAGAAGAGCTCTTGGCTGCCGCGATTCGCGGTGCTTGCCCTCCGGAGAGTTTACGCCCCTTTCCCTATCGAAACCCCCGCTTCTGGAAGGGTGGTGCGGTACGGTCTGCTATTGCTGTTTGCGTTGCCGATGGGTGGTTCGAGAGTTCTGGCAGACCAGCTGATTGAATGGGGTTCCGGCATCCATGGTTTGGCGAATGTTCCCGAGGTGGAAAGCGGCATTGCGCAGATCGCCGCCGGCGGGCGGCACATTCTGGCTTTGTCCTCCAACGGCGTGATCGTGGCGTGGGGCGATAATAACGCGGGTCAGACCGATGTCCCGCCTGATCTCGTCCTTGTCAAAGCCGTGGCAGCTGGAGATAGCCACAGCGTGGCTCTGCTGGCAGATGGCTCGGTGCGCGCCTGGGGCGAGAACAGCCATGGCGAATGCACTGTGCCCACCGACCTGCGCGCGGTGGCCATCACGGCGTCCGGTTCGTCGAGTGGGGCGATCCGAGCGGATGGGTCCGTGGCGATCTGGGGGCCCAATGCCGCCGGGGGTGTGGCCACGCCCGCCGAGTTCGAGGGCGTGACGCAACTGGCCATGGGCGAGCTTCACACCCTGGGCTTGCGCGCCAACGGTGACCTGGTGATCAGCGGACTGGCCGGGACGGCTGTGTCGCCGGAAGCGACAAACATCATCGCCATTGCGGCGGGCCAGGTCCACAGCATGGCGTTGCGCGCGGACGGCGTGGTGTTTGCCTGGGGGATCGATAGCCACGGGCAACTCCAGGTTCCGCCGGAACTGGCCAACGTCAGGGCGATCGCAGCGGGCGGGTACCGAAGTGTGGCCCTTCTCCAGGACGGAACCGTCAGGGAGTGGGGCGATACCGGGTGGTTCGACCGGCCGCTCCCGGCAGGGCTAACCAACGTCACCCAGATCTCGGCAGGAAGCATCTGCACGGTGGCCGTTGGCGCGCTTCGACCTTCAATCACAATGGAGCCCGTTAGCATCACGGCTTATAGCGGCACTCTGGCGAAGCTGGAAGCGGGTGTTTCCGGGACGCCACCACTCACCCTGCAATGGCAGCACAACGGCGCGGATTTCCCGGGCGCAACGAATGCAATCCTCGAGTTTGACGCGGCGCAAAGCGCGGATGCGGGTGCCTACCGGCTCGTTGTGCAAAACGCGTTGGGAGAGGCCAGCAGCGTGGAAGCGACTTTAACTGTCCTGGACGCCCCTCCGATGGTGACGGTTCCCGCGCCTCTGGTGGGTGCAGCGCCAGGAGCCGAGGCGGTCTTGAAAGTCACCGTCGAAGGCTCGCTGCCAATGTCCCTTCAATGGTCAAAGGATGGAGTGGAACTCCCTGGGGCCACCAACGCCGCCCTGGTGCTGAGCCCGGTCCCGGCAGATGGCGCCGGAACCTACACGGTTGCCGTAAGCAATGCCTTTGGCACCCAAACGGGCGGGCCGATCGTTCTAAACCTTCTGCCCATCGTATCCTGGACCGCAGGAGGGACGCGGCTTGGGGGATTCCCTGCAACCTTGACCAATGCGGTTGCGGTTGCGGTGCGGGATTGGGACATCCCGACCGGGGTCGCGTTGACAGCAGAAGGCCATGTGGTGGGCTGGGGGAACCCGCGCGTGACTCGAGTGCCGCCCCAGCTTACGAACGCGGTCGCGATCAGCGCCGGCAGCGGATTCGCCATGGCGCTGCAACCTAACGGCCGCGTGCTCGCCTGGGGCTCCAACCCGAGCCGCCAAACGAATGTCCCGCCGGAACTTGCGGAGGTGGTCGCCATCGCGGCAGGCGCGTCGCATGGACTGGCGCTTAAGAGAGACGGAACCGTGGTGGGGTGGGGGGAAAACACGTTTAATCAAGCCGTCGCGCCGGCTGGATTGCGGGACGTGGTGGCCGTGACGGCAGGCTATTCCCACAACGTCGCGCTGAGAAAGGACGGCACGGTGGTGGCCTGGGGGAACAACATTTTCGGCCAAACGAATGTGCCCCCTGGTTTGGACGAGGTGGTAGGCATCAGCGCGGGTGGCGACCATACCCTTGCTTTGAGACGCGACGGCTCAGTCGTGTCCTGGGGATTCAACAGAGAAGGCCAGACCAACGTGCCGCCCGGGTTGGACGCCGTGATAGGGGTGGCTGCTTCGGATACCTACAGCGTGGCGCAACGGCACGATGGATCGCTGGTGCTCTGGGGGACGACGCCCATCACCAACGTGCCGCCGAAAGTCGAAGGCCTGCAAGCGATGTCCGCCGGCAGGACCATCCTGTGCGGTATCCTTGGGAATGAAACGCCTGCCCCATTCGCCGAACCGCTGGAGCCGGTTTACGACGACGGTGTGTTCGTGGCGTCGTTCGACGGCAAACGAGGCTTCGCTTACCGGCTGGAGTTCTGCGAGGCTTTCCGTGCTGGAGCGTGGACGCTGGGTTCGCCGCTCTCGGGCGACAACAACCGCGCCAGGCTGTTCGACGCTGCGAGCGTACCGGCTCGGTTCTACGTGATCCGGCGGCTGTGGTGACCGGGGTTGCGCCTCAGGCTTTGACCAGTTCGTGCTTCTTGATGAGGGCGTATCGACCGGAGGAAATGAACGTGATCCGGCGCTTGGTTGAGAAGAGCCGCGCTCGAACCTCTGGTGCCGCTGCGCCGTGAGGTTGCGACGGGTTACCGGGCCTGGATAGCGTGCAGACGCACCGCGACCGGGTGCTTCAGGTCGAGGGTCGATTGCAGGCGGTTCATGGTTTCGGCAGGCGTGGCGGGGAGCAAGCCGGCGAAAGTCACGAAATGGCCAGCCGGCGGCGAACCTTCGATGCCGACACCCCCTGCGCCCGAGCCCGGGGCAATGACATGCAACGCGGCAGTTTCGGGTGTGATCAGGCCGAGCGCAAGACGTTCCGGGTTGAACTTGATGCCCCAGTGAGTATGGGGGGCCTTGACTTGCGCGGGCACGCCGTCGGCTTCCCTTCCAACGCTGCCCGACTGCCCGCCCGAGAATAGAAACTCGCCGGGGGTCGGCCCGTCCGCAGCGAAGTTCTTGGGGTTGTCGAAGTCCCAGTAGGTTGGGACCGGGGCATCGAGAAAGACTTCGATCCAGCTGGCACCGCCAAGTAAACGGATCGTCTTGGCCTGACCCTCCGCATCGATGCATTCGAATTCGACCACAGCCGGTCCGCGCGCGGTGCAGTTCAAGGCGTAAGATGAACCGCGGTGCGGATTGATGTCGCTGAACCCGGCCCAGCCGGATTCACCGGGCATGGTGAGATCTCGCCCCTTGGCGCCTTTGACCTCCCAACGATAGAGATGGGCCCCCTCAGGCCCAAGGAGCAGGCGGACCTGGCCGTTCTCGATCCAGTGCATGCCGTGGGCTGCGGGAGAGGTCGAGACGGCGGCGGGCAAGGTCGGCGGCGCCTCGGGAAGGCCCAAGTAAACCTGGACTGACGCCTCCGTCCCGCGACCGAGCAAACCTGGGAGAATCAAGAACAGCCGGGCGTTCGCTCCCGACCTGGGAGGTTCAAGTTGCGCCAGCAGCTCGACGGGCGGTTCTTCGCTGCCGACGCGAAATGCGCGCACATGCTTGGCAGCAAGGTCTGCAGGCATCGGCAGTTCGACCTCGACCGGAAGGTCAAACCGATCCGCAACCCCGGCATGGATGACCACTCCAAGCCGGTGAGTGGCGGCGGGTTCAACCCAGGGCAGGTCCGGCTCCAAAGGGGTCGCGGACGAGCGTTCGGGGCGCATCCGCCGCGAAACGGGCTTGGGCGCGGCAAGTCCCAATTCGTCGGCCGGCGGGAGGGGTTGACCCTCAAGAGCCGCGCGACGCGCCGACTGCAGCTTGGCAAGGAGGGCATTGAAGTCTTGCACGGCATTCGTGTAGCGCAGCAGGGTCCAGTCCAGGGCGTACGGTTTGGCCTCAGACAGCCAGAGCGCGGCGAACTGACGGCCGATCTGTTCGTGGGCGTCGCGGTTTGACTCGAGGAGCTTCTCAACCGCAGCCAGCTCCGATAGCGGCGCGCCGCCCGAGCGGACCCGTTCGTAAACGCGGGCGGCTTCGAGTCCGTCGAGCATTCGCTGGCCGATCAATTCCATGCGGCGGCTGCCCAAGAGGAACACATCCAGCAGATGCTGGTTGCAGACGGCTTGACGGCGGCAGGTTTCAAGGTTTTCGATGGCGGGCCGGACCAGGGATAACAGCTTTGAGGCGCGCGCCTGAACGGCCGCGGGCTGCGCTTGAGGCGTAAAGTCCTTCTCCCAAAAGCGGCCGTTCAGCATGCCTTTCATGGTGGGCAAGCGACGGGTCTGGGTGAGGGATTCCACAGCCCGGCCGAAAGCGTCTCCGCGTTCGCCGAACAAGACGCCTCCCACACGGCGGTTGAACCGTTCGATAGGCGTTGTGGAAGCGTTCCAGGCGCATTCGGCAGCCCAGGCGTCCGCGTGCCATTTCACGGCTTTAAGAGCCTCGCCGTCGTCCTGCCAATCGGTATTGATCATGCCGATGGTCCCGTGCTTGATCCCGTCGCGCACGAAGTTTTGGATGTTCGTAATTGCCACCCCGAAGTCGGGCAGGATCCGGCTCCAGTCACTGACGCCCGGACAGACGAAGAAATCGTAACCGGCCTTCGCAAACGGGATGATTTGGTCTTCGAAACTCGGGCGGGCGTCGTAACCCCAGGTAAGCATGATCGTGTCTTTCGGAACGTCACCAAGCCGATCCGGGTGCTGCAGGATAATGTCGCCCCACATCATCATCCGTTTCCGGTGCTTGTCCCGCAGCAAGTCATGCACGCGCCGGATATGGCTGACATAAACGCCGCCCACGCCGATGCGCGCCGCCAGTTCGCTCGAAGGCCCGGTGCCCAAGCCATAGGTTTCGTCGCAGCAAACGTTGAACCATGGGAAGGGCAGCACCGGACAAACTTCCGAGTAGAGGTCGTCAAGCAGCCGGTAGGATTCCTCACGCACGGGCGTCAGGATATCTGCCGTTTCGCGCAGCGCGGCGTATTCGGGGTGCCTGAGGATTTGCGCGAAATGTCCGAAAGACTGCTGGTTGCCGAGCACGTCGAGATGGAGCGGCTTCACGTATTCGACCAGCGCCGCCAATTCCTCGGGCGTGAGCGAACCATTGGGCGGCCCAATGCGCGGGTGCTTCTTGAACGCGAACTGGTACTCCATGTAGTACGTCATCAAGTTGAGCTTGAGATAGGAGGCGAGGGACGCTTCGAACTTCAACGTCTCCAGCGTGGAACTGGGTCCGCGGGTCATGTCGTCCTGGAACGCCCGCCAGCCCAGCGACGGCCAATCGCGGATTACCAGGCACGGAAGCGTGGCTTCCTGGCGATTGGCCCGAATGAGCTGGCACAGCGTTTGGAGACCGCAAAAGAGGCCGCTGTCATCG
Organism: uncultured Verrucomicrobiota bacterium; assembly: GCA_964578605.1. Lineage (GTDB taxonomy): Bacteria > Verrucomicrobiota > Verrucomicrobiia > Limisphaerales > SIBE01 > JAXMHN01. The sequence goes on from CAZODO010000088.1 coordinate 11,785, forward strand.
CGTGCGGCACAAACGATTTCGTTCGGCCGCACTTCCAACGCGTAGCTTTCGGTCTCTGTCTCTTGGGGGGCAGCAGGCAGAGCTGCAGAGCGTTCGCCCGCGGCGGCCAGGCGGAAGACCGGGGAGAGGAAGGTGGCCCATGTCACTCGCACCTGGCGCAGTCCGGCACGCTCCAGTTCGGAGTTCAGCAAGCTGGCCAGATGCGCGTCTTGCCCTTCGGCAATCTCCATGACGAGCGGACCGGCCAGGGAGAAAGCACCTGGCTGCAGGGTCACGCTCTTGGGGAACGGGACCAGACGCAAGTCTTGCGCGGTCGCCGGCGCTGCCATCAACTCCAACGAGAGGGCCGTCGAAACGGTCAGCAGCAAGCCATAATAGCGGGCCGATCGCAGCCAGCACGTGAGACTCTTCATGGAGCCAGGATCGACTTGGGTCAACGCAGGGCCAGATAGACCTTTCGAATGGCCTTCGCGATGTCCCTCAAATCGGCCTCGTTGAACTTGGGATCCATAATCACCCCTCCGGCACGGCCCAGGATCTCGATGGTGCGCGGGCAGCATTCGGCGCCATACTGAATCGCCTTGCCACGCGGGCTCATGAAGGACGGCCACGCCGGGTGAACGGTCAGCTTCTTCTCGATTCTTTCGGCTGTGGGCAAAATGACCGAACCGCCCGGCCCCGAAGCTGCAATCCCTTCCGCCCGCATGGCCTTGAGGAACTTGTCGCGGCGCTCCCGCGTGCCCAGGTCAAGGAACACACCCACCCCGAGGTCCCCATCCTGATCGGCCGTTTTTCGGAGCTTGAGATCGGGCAGATCGGCGATGGCTTCGCGGACCTGGCGCGCGTTCTTGCGAAGCGCGGCACAGATCGTTTCCAGCTTCTGCACTTGGCCGCGGAGAACGGCGCCGGTGAATTCGTTCATCCGGAAGTTGCAGGCAGCGAACGCAGCGAGCAACCCTCCGCCGAGCGCCTCCGCGTAGGGCGACTGCAGCGAACCGAAATCGTGGAACCGGAAGGCGCGCTCGAAAAGCTTCGGATCACTGGTGATCACCGCGCCGCCCTCTCCTGCGGTGATGGTCTTGCTAAGTTGAAAGCTGTTGATGCCGATATCGCCGATCGTCCCCACATACTTGCCCTTGAACTTCCCGCCGGCGCACTGGGCGCAATCCTCGAGGACGCGGAGGTTATGCCTTCGGGCAATCTCCAGGATGCGATCCATGTTGCATGGGCAACCCTGGAGATGGACCGCCATGATGGCCTTGGTCTGCGGCGTAATCTTCCGTTCAACGTCGTTCGGGTCGACATCGAATGATTCATCGATTTCCGCGAACACCGGCAGCGCCCCGGACAGGACAATCGCGTCATAGCAAGCGTACCAGGTCCAGGCCGGCAGAATGACCTCGTCGCCCGGCCCGACTTCGAGCGCGGCCATGGCGGTGTAAAGAGCCGTGGTGCCGGAGGTAACCCCCAGCGTAAACTTCGCGCCAATCAGGGCAGCGTATTCCTTCTCGAACGCCAGCACCTTCGAAGACGCTCCGCGCGACCAGCGGAACGGGACCTTGGACTCGAACACCTCGAGGAGTTCGCGCCTCTCAACGTCGTCATAGAACTGCGGCCCGTACGGACGCGAACCCAGCAGCGACGTCCGCACAGGCGTCCCGCCATCAAGCGCCAACCTCTGTTCCGCCTCAGCGCCACGGCCCGCGAGCGGCACCCCGGCACCGACAAGAATCGACGCGGACCCGATGGTTTGAAGGAAACTGCGGCGGCTGGTAGCTTTTTGGCTCATGGAACGCTCCTTTCAAGCGAGGGATGGACAGTTGAGTTGGCCGGGAGAACGAACAGGCGCAGCGCCCGGTCGGCGGCCCGAGTTGCGAAGTCGGTTGATGGATGATCCAACTTCATGGCTGGTGCACGCAGCCTACGCCGCTGCGCCGGTCGGTCAATGCGGGAGTCAAGAGCCTGCGGTGGCAGGGCCGGACCCCCGGGCGGGCCGGGCGGCGCGCCGAGGCCGTCACGCCCGATCAAGTTAAAGCGGCGTGGCGGAGGGCGCATGGCACGTTTTCCGCCCTGGAAAGATCTCGTAAGGCTCGCTCTAGAACGCGCCGATCGGACGGCCAAATGTGGCACAGTTTGGTGACGAAAAGTCATCAGTGGGGTTAAGTTACTCGCAATCAACATCTTGACGTGATGAGAACAAATTGTTCCCATTCCCACCGGCTGCGTTTCACGCTTCCGCTTGCTCTTAAGCTTACTCGCCACCGATAAGCGTGAGTTGCACCATGTGGCGGAGCCGTCGCGCCCTGCCACTTGCATTTGCCAAGAGCCTTTTCTAGCGTTCTGCCACTTGCATCGCTCATGCCGCGCGAATCACTTAACGAAAAGGGCCTGCGAACCGCGAAGATCATCGCCGGGCTTCTGGAAGCGTACCCGGACGTCCATTGCGAGTTGAACCACTGCACCCCGCTCGAGCTGCTAATCGCGACCATCCTTTCCGCCCAGGCCACCGACCGCCAGGTGAACCTTGTCACGCCTGCGCTGTTTAAGAAGTACCCCGCGGCGTGCGACTACGCGAAGGCGGACCTTGCGGTCTTGGAGCGGGATATCCAGAGCCTGGGTTTCTTTCGGAACAAGGCGAAGAGCATCCAGTCGTGCTGCGCGGCCTTGGTTGAACGGCACCAGGGAGAGGTTCCCCGAACGCTCGAGGAACTCACGGCTTTGGCCGGTGTCGGCCGAAAGACGGCCAATGTCGTGCTCGGGAATGCGTTCGGCATCAATGCTGGAGTGGTGGTCGATACCCACGTCACGCGGTTGTCCAATCGCCTGGGCCTGACGCGCCATAACGACCCGGTGAAGATCGAACTCGACCTTATGAAGTTAGTCCCGAACGAGCAATGGACTCTGTTCAGTCACCTGCTGATCTGGCACGGACGCCGCCGTTGTTTTGCACGGAAACCGGATTGCACCGGGTGCGAGGTCCAGGCGCTTTGCCCCTCGGCCTTTCGGGTGGGAGGTTCGGAGAAGCCCGGGGCGGTCAAGAATGCGCCATGAGATGGCACTTTCTGCGTTCCGGAAGACAGCCTGCCGCGTTGAACATGGCTGTGGACGAGGTTCTGCTCGCGAACGCGGCGGTCTTTGGCGAACCCGTGCTGCGGTCCTATGGATGGAATGAGCCGGCAGCGACCTTTGGTTATTCGCAACCCTACGCCCAGGTCGTGGCCTGGACCCTCTTGCGGCCGCTCATTCGCCGCCCAACAGGCGGCGGGTTGGTGCCCCATGACGCCGATTGGACTTACAGTATTGCCTTCCCGCCCTCGCATCCCTGTTACCGAATGAAGGCCGTCGAAAGCTACCGCTGGATTCACGAATGGCTCCAACGCGCTTTAAGCCGGATCGGCGTGCCCAGCCAGCTTGCTCCTGCGCCTCTCAAGACGGCGCCAGGCCAGTGCTTCGCGGGAGCCGAGAAGTGGGATCTAGTGCTGAACGGCGTGAAAATCGCCGGTGCGGCCCAGCGGCGCACGCGATCGGGAATGCTCGTGCAAGGCTCGATTCAGCCGCGCGGGTCGGGCGCAAGACGCGACGATTGGGAGCAGGCAATGCTTGGAACCGTTTCTCCGCCCGGCGACGTAACATGGGTTGGGTTCTCCCCAAACCCGGATTTCGAGTCCCAAGCCAGCGTTCTGGCAGCGCAAAAGTACTCGCAAGCTTGGCACAACGAGCGCCGGTGAACACCGCCGGAGCCTTCATTTGCGCCAAACAGTGCTCAATTGGCGCCGAATACCCCCTTTTATCGCGCTTATCGCGGCGTTTCCCTGCTGGTCACTGGCATTTAGGGCTCCAGAAAACCGGATAGCCCACACTCAGCCCGGTGCGGTTGAAAGGCCGGTTCAGGTTTGCCCTTGACCCCTGGGAGTCAGGCAGGCTCACTGGCTTGAAATCTCGCATCCGCACCGGAGCGGTTTTTACCTATGAAACGCCTTGAGTCGCGCCCGAACCGCGCAAATCTCGCTTCCCTGATTGAACACTCGGTCTTGTCCACACCGGTGCTGGACATTCACACCCATTTGTATGATCCCGCGTTCAAGAGCCTATTGCTGTGGGGCATCGACGATTTGCTGGTTTACCATTACCTCGTGGCCGAGAGCTTCCGCTATTTAACGCTGCCTTTTGAGAAGTTCTGGTCGCTCAGCAAAGCGGAGCAAGCGGAACGGATCTGGAACGAGTTGTTTATCGAGCGCTCCCCGGTGTCCGAAGCTTGCCGGGGCGTGTTGACCACGTTGAACGCGCTCGGGTTGGATGTCCGGAAGCGCGACCTCCCGATTATCCGCCGCTGGTTTGCAGAATGGCGAGTGGAAGAGTATGTCACCCGCTGCATGGAACTCGCTGGCGTCCGCAACCTATGCATGACCAACTCGCCCTTCGACGACGAGGAGCGCCCGGTTTGGGAGAGTGGATTTACGCGCGATTCGCGGTTCACGGCGGCTTTACGGATTGATCCTCTGCTGCTGGATTGGCCCGCGACCGCTGTCAAATTGAAGGCCTGGGGATACGACGCCGCGCCAAGCCTCTCGTCGGAGACGCTCTCCGCCGTGCGGCGTTTCCTGGCGGATTGGAACAAACGGATTCAGGCGAAGTACCTGATGGTGTCGCTGCCACCCGATTTTGCGTATCCAGGCAACAGCCCGGGGGCCGTGCTGATCGAGAAAGCTGTCCTGCCCCATTGCCGCGAGTTTAACCTGCCGTTTGCCGTGATGCCCGGGGTGCACCGCCAGGTCAATCCACGGCTTCGATTAGCCGGCGATGGCGTGGGCCTCACAAATCTCACCTTCCTCACCAACCTTTGCGCAGGGCATCCGGACAACAAGTTTCTCGCCACGGTGCTCGCCCGCGAAAACCAGCACGAATTGTGCGTGATGGCGCGCAAGTTCAGGAATTTGCATATCTTCGGCTGCTGGTGGTTTACGAATGTGCCCGAGTTGATCGATGAGATCACCCGCATGCGTGTGGAGTTGCTCGGGTTGAGCTTCACCGCGCAGCATTCAGACGCCCGGGTGCTGGACCAACTGGTCTATAAATGGCGGCACTCGCGCCAGGTGATCGCCCGCGTCTTGGCAGACAAATACACCGATCTGGCCGCCACGGGTTGGGATCCCACGCCGGAAGAAGTGCAGCACGGAGTCGAAAGCATCCTGGGCGGAGATTTTGAACGATTCTGCGGTCAATAGGCCGCTTGCCCTCTGATTTATGAACACGTTGTCAATTGCCGTGACGCTCGCTACATGCGTCTTGAGTTGGAGCCTTCACGCCGCGCCTGTTTTGCGCGAGATGCCTCCCGAACAGAGCGCTTCCCTTTTGCGCAATGGCGGGTTTGAAGAACTCGCGGATGGCAGATTGTCTGGGTGGCGGGCCGCCCCCCGCGGCTACCAATTGGCCGAAGGCGAGGGCCGCGACGGGTCCCGGGCAATCGTGTGCCGGAGTGAAAAGGGCGAGGGTTGGTTCGGCGCGAGTCAAACGATCACGCTTAACCAAACAGCGGCTGGTCCGATTGTGGTGCAGGGATGGAGCAAATCGGCGGGCGTTTCCGGCGGGTCGGACAGCGATTATTCCCTTTACGCCGACCTGGTCTGCACGGATGGCACTCCCGTTTGGGGACAAGTGGCCGCCTTCCGCGCCGGAACCCATGACTGGCAATTTCGGCGCCTGGTCATCCTCCCGCAGAAACCTATCCGGACCCTGACATTGAATTGCCTGTTCCGAAACCATGGCGGGACGGTCTGGTTTGATGACGTGTCCGTGCAAGAGGTGCGTGCGGCAGGGGACGCTTTGATGTTCCAAGGCGCAGTCGTAAACCCGGTAGAGCGCGCTGCCGGCGAAGGTGGAAGCCCATCGCGGACTGTCGAATCGGGCGACGGGCTAAAGCTGGGGTTGAACCGGACAGGTATCGCATCCGTTCACGCCGGAGAACGCACGTTTGCGGATCAGTGGCCTGCGGGATTCATGGTGCGGGATGTGGTGGCGGGGTCGGGCTTTCACGCCTTTGAAGCCCAAGGGGAATGCCAGGACTTGCAACTCGGGCTGAAGATGGAGGCGAGGGGCATTCCCAACGCCATCCGGATCGAGGGGTCCATCTCTGACAAGACCCAGCGCGACCGCGCGGTCACGCTGGCCTTTGCCATCCCAGCCGGCGGCCAAGGATGGAATTGGGGAGACGACATCCGCAGCACTCGAGTGATTTCCGGGAAGGGCGAGTTTGCCAACCCTGTTGCCGTGCCTTGCGGCGCGACGGGGACACAGTCGCTTTACCCGATCGCGGCGGTTTGGGATAACCAAACGGGGCTGGCGATCGGATTGGACATGAACCACCCGGCAGTTTACCGCGCCGGATACCACGCAGGGCTCCAGCGCCTCTTTGTTGCGTTCGACTTCGCGCTGGTCCCGGAGACCAAGCGCTTTCCGTCTGGGGCGGATTTTGCGTTCGTACTGTTTCGCTTCGATGCCCGGAATGGTTTCCGCGGCGCGTGGGAGAAGTACACGGAGATCTTCGCGGAGCATTTCGTGGTGCGGTCGACCGAGCAAGGACTCTGGATGCCTTTCACCGATGTGTCCCGGGTCCCCGGTTGGAAGGACTTCGGGTTCCGCTACCACGAAGGCAATAACAATGTCCGGTGGGACGACGAAAACGGCGTGTTGAGCTTCCGCTACACCGAACCGATGACCTGGTGGATGCCGATGGCGCCTGCGATCCCGCGCGTCATGGAAGAAGCGTTGCGGGTCCGCGATGAACTGGCGAAGTCAGACAGCGGCAGCCGGCGCGAGATGGCCGAGGTTTCGCGCTTCGCCGCGATGCACGACGAAGCGGGTGAACCCGCACTTCTGTTCCGCGACACCCCTTGGGCGAACGGGGCAGTCTGGAGCTTGAACCCGAACCCGTGGCTCGAACCGGATCGGCCGGACCCGGGTTCCGAAGCGAACGCGGCGGGTCGGTCAGGCAGGCTGAATGCGGCAACAGTCCATTGGAACCCGGCGCTTAAAGAGCGGCTTTACGGGCCATCCGCTCGCGGCACCCTCGATGGCGAGTATCTCGATTCGCTGGAAGGGTATGTGACGGCGGATTTGAATTTCCGGCGCAGCCATTTCGCGAGCACGACGGTTCCGCTGACGTTCAGCCAGGAAACGAGGCAGCCTGTGTTGTTCAAAGGTCTGGCGGTTTACGAATTCACGCGATGGATCTCGGAGGATGTGCATGCCATGGGGAAACTCCTTTTCGCGAACGGGGTGCCCTACCGGTTCGCTTATCTCTGTCCGTGGCTCGATGTCCTTGGGACGGAAACCGGCTGGTTGAGGGCCGGCAAGTACGAGCCGTCTTCGCTCGAGACCATGGACCTGTGGCGCACCCTGTCCGGCGGCAAGCCTTACCTGATCCTGATGAACACGGACTATGACCAGTTCACGCCAGACATGGTGGAGAAGTACTTTCACCGGACCTTGTTCTACGGGATGTGGCCGGGGTTCTTCAGCCATAACGCATCCGAGAATCCGTACTGGCTGAATCCGCGGTGGTTCGAGCGGGATCGTCCCCTGTTCCGCAAGTTCATCCCCCTGATCGAGCGGGTTGCGGAAGCGGGCTGGCGGCCGGTCCCGCACGCCCGTTGCATGAATCCCGAGATCCTGATCGAACGCTATGGTCCGGCGAAGGAAAAGGGTCTCTATCTCACGTTATTCAACGACACCGCTGAGACTCAGACGGGCATGGTTTCGGTGGATTTGAAGGCGCTGGGCCTGCCGGGCAACGCGGCACCGAACGTCTTATTGGGGGCCGAGCCTGAACGCACCCAGGAGGGTTGGAAAGTGGCCGTGCCCTCGAGCCAGGCGGCGGTTTGGGAATGGGCTCCGGCGAGAGGCTCCAACTGAGAGGCCATGTCCGCGGGGCTTTCAATGATTTGCCAAACGGGCTCTGGCGGATACTCTGGAGCCCGGTTGCCCTCGTGGCACTCATAATGAGACCAACCCAGATTAATTCCGACTTATTCAAAGGAAACCGCGACCGGCTTCGAGGCCTTCTGGAGGCGCGATCCGTCGCGGTAGTGAACGCCAACGATATCATGCCGACCAATGCGGACGGCACCTTGGGGTTCCATCAAAATGCGGATCTTTTCTACCTCACAGGCATTCAGCAGGAGGAGAGCATCCTCGTCCTGGCGCCAGATGCCCATGACAAGACGCTTCGTGAGGTCTTGTTTTTGCGCGAACCGAACGAGCTCCTGCGCATTTGGGAAGGGCACAAGCTGTCGAAGGACGAAGCGGTGGCAATTTCGGAAATCAGAACCGTCAAGTGGCTGCCTGAGTTCTGGACCGTTCTCCACCAGTTAATGTGCGAAGCGGACCAGGTTTACCTCAATAGTAACGAGCATTACCGTGCCCGGATAGAAGTGGAATCGCGAGATGCCCGGTTTGTGCGGGAGTGCCAGCGGCGGTATCCGCTGCATCGCTACGAACGGCTCGCGAGGCTGATGCATCGGCTGCGGACCGTGAAGAGCTCGCTGGAACTGGAGTTGATCAAGCGGGCAAGCCAGATTACCGATGCTGGCTTTCGCCGAGTGCTTGAGTTTGTCGAACCGAACGTGAACGAGATGGAAATTGAGGCGGAGTTCGCGCACGAGTTCATCCGGCGCGGCGGCGGCTTCGCCTACGCTCCCATCATTGCCGCGGGCGGCAGCAATTGCGTGCTGCATTACACGACCAATGACCAGGTGTGCAAAGCGGGCGAGTTGGTGTTGCTGGACGTGGCCGCAGGGTATGCCGGTTACCAGTCGGATCTCACCCGAACGATCCCTGTTTCGGGGCGGTTCACACGGCGGCAAAAGGATGTTTACAAAGCTGTCCTGCGCGTCTTTCGCAAGCTGGTGGGCGCGATCGCACCGGGGAAAACCATCCTCGATTTGAAGAAAGAAGCCGAGACGCTCATCGAGAAGGAGTGCGTGGACCTCGGGCTCCTCACAGCCGCCCAGGTCCGGAAGCAGGATCCGGATAATCCCGCAGTCCGAAAGTATTTCATGCATGGGGTTTCGCACCCGATTGGGCTGGATGTGCATGACGTCCTGAGCGTGAGCGACAGGATTGAGCCGGGTTGGGTGCTCACCTGCGAGCCTGGGATCTATATCGCCGAGGAGAGCTTTGGCGTGCGATTGGAGAACACGGTCTGGGTCACGGAGACCGGGACGGAAGACCTGATGCAGAACATTCCGATTGAAGCGGAGGAGATTGAAGCGCTGATGAACAAAGGTTCGAAACGGCTCAGGACAGCCCGGCGCACGCCTTCTTCGCGTTAACCCTAAGGGCGCTCTCAACTGAAAAACCGGGCCGGTCAGCTCTCCGGCGGGCTTCTTTAGGGGCTTGACCAGTCCGGCGCTGGGGATTATACCCGTTGGTTGTGGCGTGAACCCAACTGCTTACAATGCAAAACCCAAACCAAAACCCAAACGAAAGGTCGATGACCAAGCGCGATCTGGTGGTTCGTATCAGTGACGAGACGGGTCTGGTCCAGCAGGATGTCTTGAACGTCGTTCAGAAGACCCTGGACTATATCGCCGCGGCGGTGGCGCAAGGAGTCAAGGTGGAATTGCGGAACTTCGGCGTGTTTGAGGTGAAAGTGCGAAAGGCTCGGGTTGGACGAAACCCGAACGCACCGGCTGCGGACGTTCGCATTCCTCCGCGCGCCGTCGTGAAATTCAAGCCTGGCAAGGAAATGCGCGAGGCGGTGCTCTTGTTGACGCCAGGAACACAGCCCACTGCCAAAGCGGCTGCTCAAAGCCAGCCCGCAGCGCCGCTGCAGGCCCAGCCGCCACGACCCCTCTAGGCTTTGCACATGTCCCCTCGGGGCGCTCCTGAATCCGCGGTGAGCGCCTTCCCCTGATCCATGGAAAGGCTGCCCGGCTTTCGCGATTTCTACCCGGAACCCCTCCCGCACGCCAGTGCTTGGAGCGCCGGGGCGCGGCAGTACATTTTCGAAACGTGGCGCCGAGCTGCGCGGCGGTATGGGTTCACGGAGTACGACGGTCCGCCGCTCGAACCCCTCGAGCTTTATACCCTGAAAAGCGGAGAAGAGATTGTCGGCCAGCTGTACAACTTCGTTGACAAAGGCGGGCGGGCTGTCGCGTTGCGTCCCGAAATGACGCCGACCCTGGCGCGACTGGTCGCGGCCCACGAACGGAATTACCGGAAGCCGGTCAAGTGGTTTGCCCTTCCCCAACTGTTCCGGTACGAACGCCAGCAAAAGGGGCGGTTGCGCGAGCATTTCCAGTTTAACGCCGATATCGTGGGCGAAGCCGACCCTGCAGCCGACGCCGAGTTGATCGCTCTTCTCATCGATACGCTCCGGTCGTTTGGCCTTAGTCAAGCGGACTTCGTCCTGCGCTTGAGCAGCCGCAATGCCTGGCAGAAGTTCTATTCAGCTCGCTCGTCAAACCTGGAGAACGCGGGCGCATTTTACCAGGTCATCGACAAGCTGGAACGGGAACCCCCCGCGGAAAGCGAAGCGAAGCTGCGTGCGCTGGGCTTCCGCATGGAGGACGTCCAGGAATTCATTACCAGGGCGGAACCATCCGCAGACCTGGAGGCGGTAGCGGGCAACCTTCGTGCGCGCGGTCTGGGCGAGTTCTTCCGAATTGATTACAACGTCATTCGCGGCCTCGCTTATTACACCGGCGTTGTCTTTGAGGCGTTTGATCGCAAAGGGGACTTCCGCGCCATCGCTGGCGGCGGCCGCTATGACAACCTTGTTCAACTCATTTCCGGAGGCAAGGTCAGTCTCCCGGCGCTGGGGTTTGGAATGGGCGATGTCGTCCTGCTCGAACTGCTCAGGGAACGCAAGCTTCTGCCTCCGTTCAAGAGCTCTATCGATGTGTTCGTGTTGATTGACGATGAAACGCTTCGCGAACAGGCGCTGCGCCTGGTGCAAGAACTTCGGTCTTTCCTTTCCGTAGAATATTCCCTGACCCCTGCAAAACCGGACAAGCAGTTCAAGCGCGCCCTGGAGTGCCATGCCCGCTTCTCTGCCAAGCTCGTTCCCAACGAGCAAGGCGGGCATGCCATCCACGTGCGGAACCTGGCCACGCGCGAAGAGGCGCGGGTTTCGCGAGCGGATGAGCTGAACTGTGCGCCCTATGTGATGGGGTGTTCCTGAGGCACTCCAACCAAGGCCGCCGTCGCATTTGGGATTCGTGTGCGACCGTTAGCGCGTCGGCAGACCTGAGGCGCTGAAAAGACCTGCCAGATGTTGGGGTCGGCAAAGTCATTCGATGAGTTACCTGTGGATATTCGTGGGCGGCGGCCTGGGAAGCCTGGCGCGCTTTGCCTGTTCCGGGCTGATCGCGAACCGATTCGGCGAGACCTTTCCGTGGGGAACGCTCCTCGTGAATGTCGCCGGCTCGCTCGTCATTGGTTTTTTCGCGACGCTCACGGGAACGGAAGGAAGGTGGCTCGTCTCGCCCGCGGCCCGGCAGTTTGTGATGATCGGGTTGTGCGGCGGGTACACCACGTTCTCCTCGTTCAGCCTGCAGACGCTTGAGCTGGCCCAGGACGGGGAGTGGTTTCGCGTGTTCGGCAACGTGCTTGGCTCAGTCGTTCTGTGCCTTTTGGGCGTTTGGCTGGGGCACCTCCTGGCGGCCGGGCTGAACTCAACAAAAGGGTTCTGACATGCAACTCCCACCCCAAGCCGTCTTGCTGCGCATTTACATCGGGGAAAGCGACCGTTGGAACCATCAGCCGCTCTATGAGGCCATCGTCTTGAAGGCCCGCGAGAGGCACCTCGCCGGCGCCACGGTCCTTCGAGGGCCGATGGGTTTTGGGAAATCGAGCCGCTTGCATACCGCCAAGATCCTCCGCCTATCCATGGATCTGCCGCTGGTGATCGAGATTGTCGATTCCGAAGACAAGATCAACGCGTTTCTGCCTGAGCTGCAGGGAATGATCCAAGGGGGCCTGTTAACGCTCGAGAATGTCCGCGTGATCGATTACCGCGGGGCAGGGGAGGGATCTTAAGGCTGTGACCAACGGCTCGCGCAACGCCCTCATTTACGAGATCAATGCCTGGGTCTGGCTCCGTGAATGGAGCGTCGCTGCCGGACGGCCTCTCACGCTCGCCCAAATTCCAGCGGAAGCATGGGACGCCCTGGCCGGCCTGGGCCTCGACGCCGTATGGCTGATGGGAATCTGGAAGCGAAGCCCGGCAGCCATCGCGCTGGCGTTGCGCAACCGGGCTCTGCTCGCGGCATTGCGCGAAACAGTCCCTGACCTGCGGCCGGAGGACGTCATCGGCTCGCCTTACGCCATCCACCGTTACGAGGTGGACGCTCACTTCGGCGGGCCGGCCGGCCTGGCGGCGGCGCGCCAGGCCCTCGCGACCCGGGGCATCCGCCTCATCCTGGACTTTGTCCCCAACCACATTGCCCCGGATCATCCCTGGGTGACGTCGCATCCGGAATGGATGGTCCAAGGATCTCGCGCCGATCTCCGCCAGGATCGGAACGCGTTCATGGCCGTGGGCAGGCGCGTCTTTGCCCGGGGGCGAGACCCATTCTTCCCGCCCTGGTCCGATGTCCTCCAGCTGAACGCCTTCAACGCGGGCCAGCGCCATGCGGCCATTCTTGAGCTGCGCAAGATTGCCGAACAGTGCGACGGCGTGAGGTGCGATATGGCAATGCTGCTGATGAATGACGTGTTCGCCTGCACGTGGGGGACGCGGGCGGGCGCTGCGCCCGCCGAGGAATACTGGGTGGAAGTCATCGCGGCTTTGCGGAGTTCTCACCCGGAGTTTCAGTTTGTCGCCGAGGCCTATTGGGGCCGTGAAGCCGCTCTATTGGCACAGGGGTTCGATGCTTCCTATGATAAAGGCCTTTACGATCAAATGGCACACGGCTCCGCCCACTCGATCCGCAACCACCTCGCGCAGCACTCGGGATGGAACGACAGACTGGTCCGTTTTCTCGAAAACCACGATGAGCCTCGGGCCGCTCACGTCTTCAAGGGGCGCAAAGGGGCGGCTGCGGCCGTTGCCCTGATGACCTTGCCCGGTATCCGGTTGCTGCACGATGGGCAATTGGAGGGCCGCAAGGTGAAAGCCCCGGTGCACTTGCGGCGCCGCCCGGAAGAGTCCGCCCAGACCGATGTGCACCGGCTTTATTCGCGGCTATCGCGGCTCCATTCGCAGGGAGTCGGCCGGAACGGGACCTGGTCTCTGTGCGATGTCCTCGGGGACCCGGGCGGTCCGCCCTCGCAGCATTTGCTCTGCTGGCGCTGGCAGAATGAATGCGAACAGGTGCTGGCCATCATCAATTACAGCCAGGCACGTGCCCGGGGAACTCTCCGAATCCCGTGGGGACTGGGTGGGGGAGAGCCGCGCTTTTCGGATCTCTTGCCCGTGGAAGAGGGCAATGCGATCGCGGTGACGGCTGGCCCGGAGCTTATCGTGGACTTTCAGCCCTGGGGCTTTCGTTTGCTCCAAACGGCGGGGGTTCAACCGGGCCGCACTCCTCTCTGAAGCATCAGCGCAACCCTGAGCCCGTTCCGGGCGCTCTCAGGGCAGCGGCTGCAACGGGACAACTCCGGCCGCCCAGCGATAGACATTTCGCAACACAATGCTCTTGTCCGGCTGCGTATAGGGACCAATCGCCTCGCCGATCCGCTGCCGCAGCCGATCTGGCCCCACGGCCCTCAAGGCCGGCTGGTAATTGCCCGCCGAACTTTGCGCCCTCCAGAAGGCCGCGAAATCCGGGTAACGGAAGTTGCAGGGGCTGCCTCCCTCGGCAAATACCGTAAAGCCCGCCTCCTTCATCAAACTGGCAAGCGCCCCATTTGCCGACCAGGCAAACGGTCCGCCGCCCGGAGGACGCTGCGGC
>CAZODO010000089.1:0-24013 GCA_964578605.1 uncultured Verrucomicrobiota bacterium
TCAGACCTCCCCAATTCATGCCCTCGAACACCCCGGATACCGTGAGTTGCACCCAAAATCAGTGAAATGTTTAAATAACTGTTGCAAGCCGATAGGCCTTTGTTAAGATGCGCGCTCCGTTTCTCCAGGAATGCTCGAGAACGGAGCGCGCGCTAGGCCAATACACAATTTGCGATGCCGACCATCAACCAGCTCGTCCGAAAAGGGCGAAATAAATTAAAGTATAAGTCGAAATCTCCGGCTTTGGAGAACGCTCCCTTTCGCCGTGGGGTGTGTGTTCAGGTAATGACGCGCACTCCCAAGAAACCGAATTCGGCGATGCGGAAAGTCGCTAAGGTGCGTTTGACGAACGGGTACGAAGTGATAGCCTACATTCCCGACGAAGGACACAACCTCCAGGAGCATTCGATCGTTTTGGTCCGAGGCGGCCGCGTGAAGGATCTTCCGGGTGTTCGATATCACATTGTTCGTGGAACGCTCGATGCCGCGGGGGTCGAAAAGCGTCGCGTAAGCCGTTCCAAGTATGGAGTTAAACGGCCCAAAGCCTCCAAGCCAGCGGCTGCTAAGTAGCTTTTCTGTTTATGTCGAGACGCCGTCAAGCAACGAAACGACCATTGACTGAGGATGCCAAGTACCACAGCACTTTGGTTTCTCGGTTGGTTAATGTCATCATGGGGTGCGGCAAGAAGAGCGTCGCACAGCGAATCGTTTACGGGACTTTTGATCGGATCGTTGAGAAGAATCCGAACGCAAACCCGCTCGAGATCCTCCAGCGCGCAGTAGACAATGCCAAACCGCGGCTCGAAGTGAAGGCGCGTCGAGTGGGGGGGGCGACCTATCAGGTTCCGATGGAAACGCACCCGGACCGGCAGACCGCGCTAGCGCTCCGATGGTTGGTCAACTTTGCCGATGCAAAAAAGGGCATCCCTATGCGCGAAGCGCTCGCATCCGAGATCATGGATGCCTATCAGGGACAAGGGAACGCGATCCGAAAGCGGGACGAAGTGCACAAAATGGCTCAAGCGAATAAAGCATTCGCCCATTTCCGTTGGTAGAGTAAATGTGATGAGCACGCCCCGACGGTTTCTATCGGGGCATTTTTATTCTCTGGATTTTCATGGAAGCAGTGATGGACATAGCTAAGTCGGTGAATTCGCCAAACCGGCCTTATCCAATGGAGCGCACTCGCAACATTGGAATCGCGGCGCACATCGACGCCGGGAAGACGACGACGACCGAGCGCATCCTTTTCTATACGGGCCTTATCCACCGCATGGGCGATGTCGACGATGGTAATACCGTGACCGATTGGATGGAGCAGGAACGTGAGCGCGGGATCACGATTACCTCTGCGGCGACCACCTGTTATTGGACCCAGAAGGAAGACGGTCTGCGCAAGTCTTGCCCAGGAATCCCCCATCGGATCAACATCATTGATACTCCTGGGCATGTTGATTTCACCGCCGAGGTCGAGCGTTCGATGAGAGTGCTTGACGGTGCGGTTGCCGTATTCTGTGGAGTCGCCGGAGTTCAACCCCAGTCAGAGACCGTCTGGCGACAGGCGACCAAGTATCGAGTTCCCCGAATCGCTTTCGTCAACAAGATGGATCGGACAGGGGCCAACTTCGAAAATGCGGTGGCCGAGATGCGCAAGAAGCTTGGAGCTTACGCTTTTCCGGTCGTCATCCCAGTGGGGCGTGAGGAAGGGTTCAGGGGAGTCGTTGATGTTATTAGCCAGAAGGCCCTCCTCTATGATCCTCTTGACGAGACGGGAATGAGATTCGAAGTAACTGACATTCCTTCAGAATTGTGCGCCCGTGCGAAAGCAGTACTTGCAGAGTTGATCGACGCCGTCGCAGATAAAGATGACACGATTGCCGAGTTGGTCATTGATGAAAAGCCGATTGACCCGTTGGTGTTGAAAGAGGCGATTCGGCGTTTGACCTGTCGGCTTGAACTCGTTCCAGTCCTCTGCGGTTCGGCATTCAAGAAGCGGGCTGTGCAACCGCTGATTGATGCTGTGATCGATTATCTCCCTTCACCGCTGGACGTGCCGCCTCCCGTCGCACAGGATCCATCCAATCCTGAAGTTCAGGTCGAGGTGACATCTTCCGACAGCGCGAAATTCTGCTCTTTGGCGTTCAAGCTATGGACGGACCCGTACGTGGGCAAGTTGGTCTTTTTCCGGGTTTACAGCGGCGTTCTCAAGAAGGGCAGTACCATTTACAACCCGCGCACGCGCAAACGCGAGCGCGTCAGCCGCGTCATGATGATCCAGGCTGACAGGCGAATTGAGGTTGATACCGTGTATTCCGGGGATATTGCGGCTCTCGTAGGGCTAAAGAATATCACCACCGGTGACACTTTGGGCGATGAGGAGTTCCAGATGTTGCTGGAGCCGCCCACATTTCCTGAACCGGTTATTTCCATGGCCATTGAGCCCAAGACCAAAGCTGACCGTGAGAGAATGGGTGAAGGTCTGCAAAGGCTTGCAGAGGAGGATCCCACTTTCCGTTGTTTTACGAATGAAGAGACGGGTCAGCTCATCATTGCCGGCATGGGCGAATTGCACTTGGATATTATTCGGGATCGGCTACTGCGGGAGTTCAAGGTGGAAGCGAATGCTGGGGCGCCGCAGATCGCTTATCGCGAGACCCTGAAGAAGGCAGCGGACGGAGAGGGCAAGTTCATCCGCCAGTCGGGGGGACGCGGCCAGTATGGGCACGCCCTCGTGCGAGTTGAACCGAATGCCCCCGGGAAGGGTATCGAAATCGAGAACAAAGTCGTCGGGGGCAACATTCCCAAGGAATATATTCCGGCGGTAATCGACGGAGTTGAGGAAGCACTGGCCGGAGGCGTTCTCGCAGGGTATCCGATGGTGGATGTGAAAGTTTTCATTATGGACGGGTCGTTTCACGAGGTTGACTCGAGCGAACTGGCGTTCAAGATGGCGGGAATCTTCGCGTTCAAAGAAGCAGCAAAGAAGGCCGCACCTGTTTTGCTCGAACCTGTTATGAAGGTCGAGGTTACGACTCCGGAGGAATATCAGGGTGATTTGCTGGGCGACCTGAATCGACGTCGCGGCAAGATTCAAAGTATTGAGGCGAAAAACAACTCGACCAGTCTTTATGCGGAAGTGCCTCTGGCTGAGATGTTCGGGTACGCGACAGCCATTCGGTCACTGTCCAAAGGACGAGCGGCGTATTCGATGGAGCCATTCCGATTTGAGCAGGTTCCGAGCAGCATCGTCGCGACCATATTGGACACCAACAAGCCAAAAGCTGCGCGGATCTAGAGGAATCATTAGCAACCTTTCTTTACTATGGCAGGACAACGAATTCGAATACGGCTCAAAGCTTACGATCATCGGGTCATTGACCAGTCCGCCCACGATATCGTTGAGACCGTGAAGCGGACGGGCGCGCGAGTCGCAGGTCCGATCCCGCTGCCGACTCGCATCGAACGCTTTACTGTGCAACGATCTCCACACGCGGACAAGAAGTCGCACGAGACTTTCGAGCAGAGAACACACAAACGGCTCTTGGACATAATTGAACCGACCGCGAAGACGGTTGATGAACTGAAGAAGCTCAATCTTCCCGCCGGAGTTGACATCACCATTAAGATTTGACCCTATGATTGGCTTGCTAGGAAAGAAGCTCGGGCAGACCAGCGTTTACGACGGTCAGGGCAACTTGATTTCTGTAACCGTCGTTCTTGCGGGGCCGAATCGTGTCGTGCAATGCAAGACCGTCGAAAAGGACGGCTATCAAGCCGTTCAGTTGGGTTTCGATGACCAGAAGGAGAATAGGCTCGCGAAACCGATCGCAGGGCATCTTCGCAAACATTCTGCGGCCCCGGTTAGGCGCATTCGCGAGTTTAGGGACTTTTCCCTTGAGGTAAAGCCAGGTGACGTGCTCGGCCCGACACTCTTTGCACCCGGGGATTTTGTGGATGCCATTGGGATCACGAAAGGAAAGGGATTTGAGGGCGTCGTGAAACGTCACAAGTTTCGCGGTGGCGATATGACTCACGGCGCTAAGGGATGGCATCGCCGTTCGGGTGCGATCGGTCAACGCTTGTTTCCTGGAACTGTGATGCGTGGTATGCAAATGCCTGGACACATGGGTCAGGTCCGAAGGACGACCCAGAACCTTGAAGTGATCCAGGTCCGTGAAGCCGATCAAGTTCTCCTCATCAAGGGAGCGTTACCGGGTGCAAAAGGCGACTATCTCATCATTCGCGAGTCCAAGAAGCATCCCAAAAAGCCCGCTGTTGCCCAGTAGTAACCTGAAGAGCCGATGAAGCTGACCATTAAAGACACTCAAGGTGGAGACCGCGGTGAATGCCAGGTCCGATTCGCCGTAATTGAGAACGGGAAGGGCACTCAGGCCGTTCATGACACGGTGGTCGCCTATCAGGCCGCCCAGCGCGCAGGGACGGCATGCACCAAGACTATGGGCGAGGTATCCGGGAGCGGAAAAAAGCCTTGGCGACAAAAGGGGACTGGCAGAGCTCGTGCCGGTTCGTTCGCTTCCCCTCTGTGGCGGGGTGGTGGGGTTGTGTTTGGTCCGAAGCCTCGTGATTTCCGAAAGAAGGTGTCCAAGAGCACCAAACAATTGGCATTGCGCAAAGCTCTGAGCGAGCGCCTCAGAGCCGGAGACGTGCTTCTTCTCGACGAGTTGAAGCTGGCGTCGGCTCGCACGAAGGAGTTGGTGGCTGTCTGTAACGCGCTGGGTATTCAGGGGAGTGCCTTGTTTATTGCTGATGGTCAAGATCAAAGCCTAGCTCTGGCGGCGAGAAATCTTGGCAACGTGGAAATTTCAAACAGCGCGGTCTTAAACACTTACCAAGTGCTTCGATACGACAGGTTGGTTTTCACGCGTGGTGCTTTCGAGAAGCTTGAAGAACGCCTTATCCAGACCAATCAATCATGAACAGCTTTGAAGTCATCAAGACCGTCCGTATGACGGAGAAGGGGACGGCCCAGGGTGAGAGATTTAACCAGTACACTGTCGTGGCGGATCGTCGCGCGAATAAGATTCAGATCCGGCAAGCGGTTCAGGAACTGTTTAAGGTCAAGGTCTTGAGTGTGAACACCGTCCACGTGCGCGGGAAGTTGCGCCGTCAGCGAACTACCCAGGCAGGGAAAGCCCCGGATTGGAAAAAGGCTATCGTTACCCTTAAGGACGGCGATAAAATTGTGTTGACTTAGCTCTTGGAGAGGAACTATGCCCGTTAGAACATTCCGACCGTTAACTCCTTCGACGCGATATATCGCGATTGCGTCGTTTGAGGAGATTACCAAGTCCAAACCGGAAAAGCGTCTGCTCACCATCCGCCGCAAAACCGGCGGCCGTAACGCGTATGGACGCGTAACGGCCCGTGGTATCGGGCAGGGGCACAAGCAAAGAATCCGCCTCGTCGATTTCAAACGGAACAAGCGCGGAATGGAAGCCGTGGTTCTAGCGATTGAATACGATCCGATTCGGAGCGCTCGTGTGGCACTGCTCGAGTACAAGGACGGCGAAAGAAGGTATATCGTGGCTCCGAATTCGCTTCGTGTTGGTGCGAAGCTCGTGAGCGGGCCGACCGCATCGCCTGACGTCGGGAATAGTCTGCCTCTCAGCAGCATCCCTGTGGGTCTGCCCATTCACAACCTTGAGGTGATTCCCGGCAAGGGCGGGCAACTGGTCCGGGCGGCGGGCGGTTCGGCTACCTTGATGTCCCGGGATCAAGGTTACGCGCAAGTGCGGCTGCCTTCCGGGGAGATTCGCCGGATCCATGAGAGCTGTTATGCAACGGTGGGTCAGGTGGGAAATCTGGAGCATGAGAACGTTGTGTTGGGCAAGGCGGGACGCTCGCGGCACCGCGGAGTGAGGCCAATTAATCGGGGTGTTACGCGCAACCCTGTGGATCATCCGAATGGTGGAGGCGCTGGAAAGTCCAAGAGCGGCGGAGGTTGGCAACAACTTACCTCCCCCTGGGGTCTTCTGGCTAAAGGATATAAGACACGTCACCGGCGAAAACACTCGAACCGGTTCATTGTGGTCCGGCGGGATGGGCGCCCAATGAAAGACAAGTAACTCAGACATTATGGGACGTTCAATCAAGAAGGGGCCGTTCGTCGATGGCCATCTGCTGGAGAAGATCGAGAAGGCTAAGTCGAGTGGTTCAAAGGTGCCGATCAAGACTTGGTCGCGTCGGTCGATGATCACGCCCGAGTTCGTAGGGCTGACCTTCAATGTTCATAACGGAAAAGTCTTTAACTCGGTGTTTGTGACCGAGAATATGGTCGGGCATAGACTCGGCGAATTCTCACTCACGCGCACGTTTAAGAAGCACGGCGCTCATACGGCGAAAGCGGAGGCCAAATAGAGTATGGAAGTTCAAGCTATTACGCGAAATGTCCGCATGTCTGCGCAAAAGGTGCGGGAGGTCGTGCGCCAGATTCAGGGTCTGTCGGCTCAGCAGGCAGTGGCTATTCTCGCTGTCGTACCCCGGAAGTCCGCCCGACTGGTTGCGAAAACGCTGAAATCAGCCATCGCGAACGCTGAGAACAACAAAGGAATCAAGCCGGAGGGCTTGAGGGTTAAGCAAGCCGTTGCTGGAACCGCCACGACGCTCAAGCGCTTCGTTCCGAAAGCGCGTGGCTCGGCTGGACCGATCCTGAAGCGGAGTTGTCATATAAAGATTGTGGTATCAGACAGCTAATTTTATGGGACAAAAGACGAACCCAATTGGTCTCCGCGTCGCCGTCAATCGGGACTGGCGTTCGAAATGGTATGCGGACAAGAAGGACTTCGGCAAGCTACTCACTGAGGACAGGCGAATCCGAGATATTCTCAAGAAAAAGCTTGAGTCGGCATCGGTTCCGAAAATCATAATTGAGCGCGCGGCGACTCGCTGCCGGATAACGATCTTCACTGCGCGGCCAGGTGTTGTTATTGGTCGGAAGGGAGCTGAGATCGACAAGATCAAAGAGGAACTGAGCAAGATGACCGGCAAGGAGATTTATGTTGATATCCAGGAAGTGCGAACTCCTGAGACGGATGCTCAACTCGTTGCGGAGAACATCGCTCTGCAACTTGAGCGACGAATCTCTTTCCGGCGGGCGATGAAGAAGGCCGTACAAACGGCGATGGATCTAGGAGCCACCGGTATCAAAGTGCGCTGCGCCGGGCGATTGGGGGGGGCCGAGTTGGCACGTGTTGAGTCGTATCACGAGGGGAGCGTCCCACTACACACGCTTCGAGCGAACATCGACTACGGTTTCGCTGAGGCAAGGACTCTTTACGGAAAGCTCGGAATTAAGTGCTGGATCTGCCGGGGCGAAAACAAGCCGGAGAAGTCTCAAGTTTCTCCAGCGCCGGTCCCGACGGCGAGTGTGTAGATTATTTGTTTGAGGAATTGATATGCCGTTGATGCCTGCCAGAGTAAAGTATCGCAAGATGCATAGGGGAAACCGCTCCGGGACTGCCTCTCGGGGTAATGCCGTTGCATTTGGCGAGTATGGATTGCAAGCGCTGGAGCGATGCTGGCTCGATACGAAACAGATTGAAGCGGCTCGCGTGGCGATCAGTCGTTTCATGAAGCGTCGAGGAAAGCTTTGGATTCGAGTTTTTCCCGATAAGTCTTTCACCAAGAAGCCTCTTGAAACTCGGATGGGAAAGGGGAAAGGTCCGGTCGAGTCCTGGGTTTCGGTCATTCGCCCCGCGAATATTCTCTTTGAAGTGGACGGTGTGTCCGAGCCGGTCGCGCGCGAATCGATGCGTCTTGCGGCGGACAAACTACCGATCCGAACCCGGTTTATATCCCGGCATCACATCGGAAGTTGAGGATAGCTCATGAAGATTTCTGAATTACAGGATGCTACGCTCGTCGAGCTGAACGCAAAGAATCGTGATTTGCGGCAGGAGTTGTTTAATTTGCGACTGCAGCAGGCAAGCGCGCAACTGGAAAAGCCCGCACGCCTTCGCATGTTGCGACGCGATATTGCCCGCATCGAAACGCGTATCAGCAAATTGCGCGCTGAGGCTAAGAGTTAATTTTATGTCTGATTCCAATTCACCGAGTCGCAGCCATCGGAAGGAACGATTGGGAGAGGTGATCTCGAACAAGATGGCGAAGACAATCATCGTGCGGGTGGAACGTCGGTTCCGTCATCCCCGGTTCAAGAAAGTGATTACGCACTATCGTAAATTCTATGCTCACGACGAGAAGAGCGAAGCCAAACTAGGCGACCGGGTGCGCATCCAGGAAACGCGGCCGCTTTCGAAGACGAAGTGCTGGCGGCTGGTCGAAGTGGTGGAACGGAAGGGAAGCGCTGCGGCGGCGGCTTAAATACAAGGAACTTTATGTTGCAGATTCGTTCCATTCTAGATGTAGCAGACAACACCGGCGCGAAGCGGGCAGCTGCGATCGGCGTGATCGGGCGCAACCAGGCCTACGCCCATGTGGGCGATATCATTAAGGCCCACATTAAAGAGGCCACGCCTGACGGAACGGTGAAAAAGGGTGAAGTGGTGGACGCAGTCGTGGTGCGAACGCGGAAGCCGATTCGTCGGAGTGACGGGTCGTATCTTCGTTTTGACACCAATGCCATCGTCATCATCGACAAGGAGAACAATCCGCGCGGCACACGGATTTTTGGCCCGGTCGCACGCGAACTGCGTGAGAAGAAGTTCATGAAGATAATTTCCCTGGCCCCCGAGGTCATCTAGCTTCTATGGTTAAGGCACACGTAAAACGAGGCGACGAGGTCGTAGTTATCTCCGGAACCGAGCGAGGAAAGCGTGGGAAGATCATTCGCGTCTACGGCGACAGACAGCGGGTGATTGTCGAAGGGATCAAAATGATCAAGAGACACACACGCAAGAACGCGCAACATCCCCAAGGCGCCATTGTCAAGCGAGAGGGTACGATCCACCTGTCGAATGTGATGCTCGCTCAAAGATATGACGCGCGTGCCGCTAAGCGGGCGTCTGTGGGTGGATCGGCAAACGCCTAGCAGGCATTATGAAACAACCGAGACTTCAGCAGCGATATATGGAGGCTGTGCGGCCCGCTTTGATCGAAAAGCGAAAGTACAGGAATGTTCACCAAGTGCCCAGGATCGAGAAGATCGTTTTGAACATGGGCGTCAGCGCTTCATTGGAGAAAGGCGCCGTTGAGGATGCTGCAAAGGATTTAAGCACGATAACGGGGCGGAAGCCGGTGGTGGCGAAGGCCCGAAAGAGCATCGCGAATTTTAAGCTCCGCGAGGGTCAATCGGTCGGCTGCCATGTCACCCTGCGCCGTCAAGTGATGTACGAGTTCTTCGATCGTTTGGTAGCGGCTGCTCTTCCGCGCATTCGTGATTTTCGTGGGTTGTCGACGCGGTCGTTTGACGGGCGTGGGAATTACTCTCTCGGCGTTACCGACCAGACGATCTTCCCGGAGGTGGACTTGGACAAGGTGAAGCGGCAGCAAGGGATGGATATTACCATTGTCACCACGGCCAAGACGGATGAAGAAGCACTGGATTTGCTGAAAATGATGGGAATGCCGTTTGCCGAAGGAAGATAGATATGGCTAAGAAAGCTTGGATCGAACGAGAAAAGAGAAAACGAGCTGCCGTCCATAAGTTCGCCGCGTTGCGGGCCGAATTGAAGGCGAGACGAGACTATGCCGGATTGGCCAAACTGCCGCGCAGCGCGAGTCCGGTTCGGTTGACGAACCGGTGCCAAATCTCGGGCCGTCGGCACGGGTATCTCCGCAAATTTGCCTGTTCTCGGTTGGTTTTCCGAGAGGCAGCACTATCTGGACTAATTCCCGGGGTGACCAAAGCAAGTTGGTAAAGAGTATGACTGATCCTATAGCAGACATGTTGACTCGGATCCGCAACGCCAATCGTGCGCTAATCCCGGACGTCGAAGTCTCTCACTCTAAGCTCAAGGAGAGTATCGCGCAGATCCTTAAACGAGAGGGCTATATAGCGGATTGCGCGGTGGATGGCCGCCCCGCCCGAAAGCTGAAATTGGTTTTGAAGTTCCAGGGCCGCCGGGGTGTCATTGCTGGTTTACGCAGGGTTAGTTCCCCTGGGCTGCGGCGTTACGTCGGTGCCACGGAAATACCTCGCGTGCTTGCGGGCATGGGCACTGCCATTGTTTCGACCCCAAAAGGAGTGATGACCGGCTTGGAAGCACAGAAGAACAATGTCGGTGGGGAGTTGGTCTGTTTTATCTGGTGACGCATTGATTTGTTATGTCGAGAATTGGAAAAATGCCCATTCCGGTCCCTCCAAAAGTCAAAATTGGCCTGCAGGATCGCATGGTCCGCATCGAGGGCCCGAAAGGAAAGCTGGAATTTGAGTTGCCCAAGAGGACGTCTGCCGCGGTTGAGAACGGGCAGATCATTGTGCGCCGCGATGGCGAGGATGCGGAGGCGAAGTCGCTTCACGGTCTCAGCCGGGCAATTGTGAACAACATGGTTAAGGGCGTGAGCGAGGGGTTCGTGAAGAAGCTTGAAATTCAGGGGGTCGGTTTCAAGGCGGCTGTTCAGGGCAAAACTGTCAACCTCAGCCTTGGTTACTCGCATCCGATCAATTATCCCATTCCAGATCAAGTCAAGGTGACTGTGGAAGAGAACACCAAACTGACCATCGAGGGCCCTAGTAAGGAAGACGTGGGTCGAGTTGCTTCGGAGATCCGCGCTTACTATCCGCCTGAGCCATACAAGGGCAAGGGCGTCCGTTACGTTGGCGAGCATGTCGTCCGCAAGGAAGGCAAGACCGTCCAGTGATGAATCGTTGAATTGATGGTCACGGCAAAATCCGTGACCCTGAAACATGAGACCTGAACAAAAAGCCCGTCTGCAACAGCTACGCCGCTGGCGGATTCGGAAGAAAGTTACCGGAACTCGCGAGCGCCCACGGATGAGCGTGTGCTTCACCCAAAAAAATATTCACGTGCAGTTTATCGATGATACTGCGGGGGTCACTTTGGCGTCCGCATCGACCCTGAACAAGGCGCTTCCAGACCGCGACAAGCTGAAGGCGAACGTCGCTAGTGCCAAGCGCATTGGGCAGGTCGCGGCCGAAGCAGCCAAGGTGAAGGGCATTCAAGCCGTCGTTTTTGACCGGAGTGGAGCGCGGTATCACGGCAAAGTGAAAGCCCTGGCAGACGCGGCGCGAGAAGCGGGGCTGAAATTTTAATTTTCAAACCAGGAGATCAAATCGTGGCTGAGCAACAACAAAGATTTGGCGCGGATTCAGGCCGTGGCGGACGGGGACCGGGCCGTGGGCCGCGGCGGGGCCGCGGAGGGTCGGAGGGCGGAGATGGAATGGATGGAAAGGACGGAAATGAACTCTCCGAGAAGGTGGTGTTCATCAATCGTTCATCCAAAGTTGTCAAAGGGGGGCGGCGGTTCAGTTTCAGCGCCTTGGTTGTGGTGGGTGACAAGCGCGGGCGGGTCGGCATCGGCCTGGGCAAGGCTGGGGAAGTGGCCGACGCTATCCGCAAGGGAGGGGAAGACGCAAAGCAGCGGATGGTCAGTGTCTCGCTGCGCGACACGACCATTCCTCACGAGGTCCTCTCGGATTACGGTGGAGCCAGGATCCTGCTGCGCCCTGCGTCACCGGGCACAGGAATTATTGCGGGAAAGACCGTCCGGGCCGTCGTGGAGTCCGCCGGCGTGAAGGATGTCTTGAGCAAATCGCTGGGATCCAAGAACGCCGCGAATGTCGCCAAGGCTACGCTTGCAGGGTTGCAGACCTTGAGGTTAAAGGATGAAATTTTCCGGTCTCGGGGCTTGGCCTTGCGCACGAAGACGGTTGGTGCTTCGCCCGAGGGGTCCAAAGTCACGGATGCAGGCCCTGTTTCAACTGCGGCCACAACCTAATTTCAGTCTATGCGTTTACACGATCTTAAGCCGCGTCAAGGTGCCAAGCACCGGCGGAAGCGGTTAGGCCAAGGTGAATCCAGCGGTCACGGCAAGACGAGCGGGCGGGGTGGAAAGGGTCAGACGGCTCGTTCTGGAAGTTCTATACGAATTGGCTTCGAAGGCGGTCAGATGCCGCTGATTCGGCGCATCCCGAAGCGGGGATTCAACAACGCTCGCCACACGACCCGGTATATTCCGGTCAATCTCGAGGCTCTGAATCAGTTTGACGATGGGACCCAGGTGGACGAAGTCCTTTTGCGGAGCCGAGGCTTGGCCAAAGGGCGTGGGGCTGGAATCAAAATCCTTGGAACAGGCGAGCTGAAAAAGAAACTTCAGGTTGCGGCGCACGCGTTTAGCAGTTCAGCCAAAGCCAAAATTGAGGGGATTGGCGGAGCTTGTCAGGTCCTTAGTCAAACTCCCAAGCAGGCCGGGGTGGCCTAATCTGTTCCGATTTCCATGTTTGCCAACCTCTTCAACACCTTCGCGAACTGTTTCAAGATTCCGGAGCTGAAGTCGCGAATCTTTTTCACCCTCATGGTTCTGGCGATCTGCCGCCTGCTTGCATGGATTCCGGTGCCCGGCCTCGATGCGGCGGCGCTTCGCGCGCATTTTGCGACCAGCGCAGCGCAAACAGATAACACCCTAGTGGGGATGTACAGTCTGTTTACGGGCGGTGCATTGCAGCGCTGCGCCATCGGTGCGCTGGGGATCATGCCCTATATCACTGCGACCATCATTGTGCAGTTGTTGACCGCCGTACTTCCGTGGTTGAGCAAATTGGCTCGCGAAGAGGGTGGGCGAGCGAAGCTTGTTCAGTACGGCCGTTATCTGACAGTGATCCTTTGCCTAGGACACGGAACGTTGATGACGATCGGATGGGAGCGGCCTGGTGACATTTTCAGCGGTTTTACCGGAACGCTGGTGTTGGATCCCGGTTGGTGGTATCGGATTCAAACGATCCTCTTGCTGACAACAGGCACGTTACTGCTGATGTGGTTGGGAGAGCAGATCACGGAGCGGGGTATCGGTAATGGCATTTCATTGATCATTACCGTTGGAATTGTCGCCGACATTCCTTTGGCGGTTCAGTCCCTTTACCTGATGTTCTTCCCTCCGGAAGGCGTTGAGCAGCGATACAATCTTTTCCACGGAATAGCGCTCTTGTTGCTGCTTCTTGCGGTCGTCGCGGGCGTGATCGCAGTCACCCAGGCGCAGCGCAAGATCCCGGTGCAGTACGCGCAGCGCGCTGTGGGGAGAAAGGTCTACGCTGGGGGGAGTTCGTTCATGCCGCTGCGTGTTAATTATTCGGGGGTCATGCCGATCATCTTCGCGCAGGCGATTCTGATGTTCCCCTCGATGATCTTTCTCAAGCTTGGGCAAGTGTCCAATGTGAAGTTGTTCATGGACCTCGGCCGAGATTTGAGCCGCGGCAGCTTGCTCTATTACTTTGTCTACGGGGGCATGATCATGTTCTTCTCCTACTTCTGGGTGGCGACGCAGTTCAACGAGCTGCAGATTGCCGACGATTTGAAGAAGTATGGTGGGTACATCCCTGGAGTGCGGCCGGGGCAGGCCACGAGTGACTTTCTGCACCGGGCGATGAGTCGAATCACGCTGGCGGGTGCGGTCTTTCTTACAGTGATCGCCACCATCCCGATGCTGATGGGCCAGTTGTTCAATATCAATTTCAGCGTCTCGCAATTTTTCGGGGGCACGAGCATGCTGATCACGGTTGGCGTTCTGCTGGACACGATGAGGCAGATGGAGTCGCACCTGCTCATGCGACACTATGACGGTTTCCTCAAGAAGGGGCGCCTCAAGGGACGATTCTAGCGCGCGAGATGTGACGCGTGGCTGTGCACATGACGGAGATGGCGAGCTCAGAGGCGCGACACGATCGGGTTGGCGGGATTGTTGATGATCATATTAAAGAACGACCGGGATATTGAGGGAATGCGGGCGGCTGGGGCTGTTGCGGGGTCGGTGCTGAAGGACGTCTGTGCGGCGGTTGTCCCTGGGATGACCACCCGTGAGATCGACTTGTTCGCGGCAGAACGGATCAAGAGTTACAGCGCGCGGAGCGCTTTTCTCGGGTACCGAAATTACCCTTGCCATGTGTGTTTGTCAGTGAATGACCAAGTGGTTCATGGGTTGGCCAGTGATCGGCGGGTGCAATTTGGCGATATTGTCAGTATCGATGTGGGCGTGCGCTACGGCGGATACATCGGTGACACCGCCAGGACGGTGGCAGTGGGTGGGTGCAGCCCGTTCGTACAGAATCTTATGGACGTGACCGAACGCGCTCTTTACGAAGGGATCGCGCAGGCGGTCGCAGGGAATCGTGTGGCGGACATTTCCCGGGCGATCCAAGTGTTCGTGGAATCGCACGGGTTCAGCGTCGTTCGGGAATTCGTGGGTCACGGTGTCGGCCGGACGATGCATGAGGATCCGCAGGTGCCGAACTTTGTGGACGGGAAAGCGTCGCCTCGGTTGCGGCCGGGGATGACCTTGGCCATCGAACCGATGGTGAATGCGGGAACAGCGGCAGTTGAAGTTTTGAAAGACGGGTGGACCGTGGTGACCAAAGATGGCCAGCCATCGGCCCACTTTGAGCATAGTGTTCTTATAACGGAGTCTGAAGCTGAGATTTTGACGTGTCCAGAGAAACAGCCATCGAAGCCGAAGGCCAAGTGATTGAGGCGCTGCCAAAATCGGTTTTTCGTGTGGAAATGCCGAATGGACATCGTATCATGGCCTATCTGTCTGGGAAGATGCGTTTGAGCTTTGTGCGTATCGCCCCTGGGGACAGGGTAAAACTTGAGCTGTCACCCTTTGATTTATCAAAGGGGAGCATCGTTTCTAAAGAATAGGAAAAAACAATGAAAGTCCGCGCATCAGTTAGGAAGCTTTGCGAGCATTGCAAAGTCGTTCGGCGGAAAGGTGTGATTCGAATCATCTGCACCAACGCCCGTCACAAGCAGCGTCAGGGTTAGATTCAGGATTCGTGCAAATCGTTTTCCATTTATGCCACGCATTTTAGGTGTTGATATCCCGGGAGATAAGCGGGTGGACATTGCCCTCCGCTACATTTACGGCATTGGCCCGACGAACGCCAAAGTCATCCTTGAGCATGCCAAGGTGGATCCCAGCGTTCGCGCTAAGCAGCTTGATGAACAGCAGATTTCTCAGATCGTTCGGGCGATCCAGGACGGCAAATATGTCGTCGAAGGCGATCTGCGCCGCGAGTTGGGCATGAACCTGAAGCGCCTGCAGGCCATCAAGTGCTATCGCGGCATCCGCCACCTGCGAGGGTTGCCGGTGCGCGGACAGCGCACCCAGACCAACGCTCGAACTCGAAAAGGCCCACGCAAGACGGTCGGTGTCGTCCGCAACCCGAACGCCAAGACCGGCATTCACTAGAACTCGGCACAACGAGCAACTCCCATCTTTCAAATGGCAGACGAAGCAAAACCCAAGAAAGCCGCTCCCAAGAAGGAAACCAAGCAGGAGGCCAAGCCCGAAGCCGCTGGTGCGGCGCCGTCCGCCCCTGAGGCGGCTCCGGCCGCCAAGGCTCCTGCAGAGGGTCGGCCTCCAAAAGCTGCGGCGAAGAAGCCTGCACCTGCGCCGACGGGCGAGAAGGCCCTGGAAGGCACCGCCGAAGCGCCCAAACCGGCCGAAGCGACGGCTCCGGCAGCCCCCGCCGCCGCTACCGCTCCTACTGCGGCAGAGCTTCTTGGGGAGGACGTCGCCGCCAAGAAGATCGTCAAAGCGAAAGGGTCAAAGAATATTTCGAGCGGCATCGCCAATATTCTTGCTACTTTCAACAACACCCTGGTGTCGATCACGGACATGCAGGGGAACATTCTGGGCTGGTCGAGTGCCGGCAAGGTTGGCTTTAAAGGGTCGCGCAAGAGCACCGCATTCGCGGCACAACAAGTCGCGCAGGACGCCGCCCGGCAGGCTATGTCGCATGGCATGCGGGAGGTGGAAATCAAGGTGAAGGGTCCTGGTTCTGGCCGCGAATCCGCCATCCGCGCTTTGCAGGCCATTGGCCTGGAGATTTCCGCGATCAAGGACGTGACCCCTGTCCCGCACAATGGGTGTCGGCCGCGCAAAAAGCGCCGCGTTTAACGGAACCGATCGGACCCGAATATCGCATTTTAACTATGGCTCGTTACACTGGACCCCGCGTTCGCATCAGTCGCCGGTTTGGGACGCCCATTTTTGGGCCGTCGAAGTACCTCGAACGGAAGAATTATGGCCCGGGCATGCACGGCCCGAAATCTCGCCGCAAGCATACGGATTATGCGCTTGGACTGATTGAGAAGCAGAAGTTCCGTTATTACTACGGGCTGCTCGAGCGCCAGTTCCGTGGGGTGTATGAGCGGGCGCTCAGACGGCGCGGTGTTACGGGCGAAACCATGCTGCAGATCCTCGAGATGCGCCTGGACAACGTTGTGTTCCACCTCGGGTTTGGCAACACACGCGCCGGGGCACGCCAGATGGTCGCGCATGGCCATGTCAAAGTGAACGGCCGGAAAGTCGATGTTCCCTCGTTCGGTCTTAGAGTGAACGACGTGGTGGAAGTCAAGGATTCGAATGTATCGCGCCAGATGGCGACGCGGGGGCTGGAGGCTTCGACAAGCCGGGCGGTTCCTGACTGGCTTTCATTGAGCCGTGACGCGTTCAAAGGCACAGTCCTGAGGGTGCCGTCGCGCGACGACATTCAGCCCATTGGGAACGAGCAGGCGGTCGTGGAGTTTTATTCCCGGTAGAGATCCAAAGAACGAACAAACAATTATACGGACGGGGCCTGGCGCCGGGAATCGCCAGATCCTGTCAGATTAAAATTGTCGATTGAAGTTATGCCAGTACGCCTAGGCCGGTTTGAAATGCCCAAGCGGTTGGTCAAAGAAGATTCCAACGCGACGGAGCTCTATGCCAAATTCATCGCCGAACCGTTTGAAACCGGTTACGGCCACACGATCGGGAACTCGCTGCGCCGGGTTCTCCTGTCGTCCCTCGAAGGGGCCGCGATCACGTCCATCAAGATCGACGGTGCGATGCACGAGTTTACGACCGTTGAAGGAGTGGTGGAGGATGTGACCGAGATTATTCTGAACTTGAAGAAAGTTCTGCTGAGATGTCACAGCCGTGATCCCCAGACCCTGCTCCTTTCCGTTCACAAAGACGGTCCGGTCACCGCTGCGGACATCAAACTCAACCAGAATGTTGAAGTGGTGAACCCCAAGCAGCTCATCTGCACGCTCGACAAGAAGAAGAAGTTCGAGATGGAGCTGGAAATCAAGGTGGGACGCGGTTTCTGTCCCGGTGACGAGAACAAAAAGCCGGACCAGGCCATTGGCGTCATTGCCATCGACTCGCTTTTCTCGCCGGTCACCCGGGTTCGATACGGAGTGGAAAGCGCGCGCGTGGGCCAGCGGACCGATTATGACCGATTGCTTTTGGAGATTTGGACCGACGGCCGGATTTCTCCCGACGATGCCCTCACCCAGGCATCGGCGATCCTTCAGCATCATTTGGATGTGTTTGTGGGATATGACAAGAACGCCGTCGAGTTCGAAGAAGTCGCCGACAAGCAGGACGACGAAAAGGCCAAGCTCAAGAAGCTCCTGAATATGAGCGTCAACGAAATCGAGCTGAGCGTTCGTGCTGCCAATTGCCTGAATAACGCCAATATCACTACGGTCGGGCAACTCGCCATGAAGACCGAGGCCGAGATGTTGAAGTACCGCAATTTTGGGAAGAAATCCCTCAACGAAATCAAAGAAAAGCTAACTAGCCTCGGGCTATCCCTGGGTATGAATATCGATCCGGTACTGCTCGAAGCCCCCAGAGAAGAGGCCAAACTCTAGGACCCCCATGCGCCACGTCAAGAGAACCGCCAAACTGGGCCGCACAGGTTCCCATCGCAACGCGATGCTCGCGAATCTTGTTTGCAGCTTGATCCAGCACAAACGTATCACCACCACCCTGGCCAAAGCCAAAGCCGCCCGCCCGGTCGCCGAAAAGATGGTCACCCTTGGCAAGAGCGGCACGATTCACGATCGTCGGCTCGTGACGGCCCATCTAAAGTATAATCCGCGGCGCCAGCAAAAGACCAAGAAGGCGACAAAGAAGGCGCGCGAGAACGATGTGATTCGCATCCTGTTTGAGGAGATCGCGCCGTCGTTCAAAGAACGACACGGTGGATACACTCGGATTGTCAAACTGAACCAGCGCCAAGGGGATTCCGCCCAAACCGCTATTCTCGAATGGGTAGACATGGCCAGCATTGCGCCTCAGGCCCCGGCGGCCGCAAAACCAGAAGCCCCGCCAGCTGAACCCGAGAAGAAGTAGCCCTCCTCTTTACGATTCACGAAGGCGCGCGGCGATCAACGCCGTCGCGCCTTTTCTGTTGTTGATCCATGGTCCTGGCACATTTGGCCTCGGAAGGGAAGGACTCGCCCATCCGCACCGACGGAGTCCGCCGGGCGGCCGAGGCGCTCCTTGGATTGCTGGAACGGAGAACCCAACGGGCCGGGTTGGGAGCCGGGCCGCAGTTGCTGTTCCGCTTCACGAACATTGCTGATCGGCACCGGACTCCAATTCCAATCCGATGCTATCTTCTTCGATTGGCCGGCAGACTGCACCTGCTGTTCTTGGCTTCCTTTTGAGGAACACTTTGCACTGGATGCGTGACATTTTCGCGTGCAAGGCTTTTTAAGAGAGCGAGTTACAACAATGTACACAGATGTGTACATTCAGGAAGGGCATCGCCGCATCAGGCCCGTCAGGAAGGAGGCCGAGACGATGCCCTTGCGAACCAAGGGTTCATTCCAGCCCGCCCGGACGAACCGGTCGCCAATGAATCCCCCAATCGACTGGCTCGCCTGCTTCCCGGCTCTCGGATTTTGCTTGAAAATCGCGGAGGGAAGTCGCCAAATGAGGCACCACAAACAACGCCGTGAACTCATCCAAACGGTGTGTACTTCTTCGGATCCAATGAAAATCAACCCACGCTTCTTGTCTTTGGTCGCGATTGCCCTGGGGTCTATCCAACTTCAGGCGCAAACGAACGTGATCTACTTTGATCCCTTCACTGCGGGTGAGGGAAGTTACCTGAACGGTTCCACGCCGCAGGAGCATGGCGGTGTCGGGACGGAAGTTTGGACCGCGCCGGACGATGGCATCAACATGGAAACGAACGTGTTGACCATCACGGCCGGTCCAAGATGGGCCGCGCTGCCGTTTCTCCCGGAGGATGGCAACAAGTACCGGATCTCGATGGACATGAGTGCCACGCATACCGGTGGGGATTGGTTTGCCATTGGGTTCGCAGAGACGCCTTCGCCAACCTCCGATTATCCCGCGCAGCAATTGAGCGGCTGGCTGCTGATTCGCGGTTTCAACCCCGGGTATCCGCTCCATTCCTTCACCGGTTACGGGACAGACGGCGGGGGTCAGGCCGGCGATTTCACCGGGCCGCACACGATCTCGGTAGTGCTGGACACCACGGTGGCCAATTGGACCTTCGAATATTTCGTGGATGGGCAATCGCAGCGCGGGCCGGTTCCATTCAGCGCCACGCCCGACGTGAATCCGTCGATTGGCTATGTGACCTTCGGCTCGTATGGCACGGCGCGGGGGACGATGGACAACTTCAAGCTGGAGAACATCTTTCACGTGGAGACCGGGCCGCCGACCATCGCGACCCAGCCGAAAGACGCCACGGTGCTCCGGGGCGGCACGGCCAAGTTCGAAGTGCTTGCGGCGGGTCCCAAACCGATCACCTACCAGTGGTTCAGGAATGGCCAGGCATTGGTCGGCGAAACAGGCAGCAAGCTGGCGCTGATGAACCTGGGGGTGGCGGATACCGGCGGCAAGATCTCCGCAAAGGTAAGCAATAGTTATGGCACGACCACGAGCGCCGAGGCGACTCTGACGGTGCTCGATGTGACGGGCCCGTTGGTCCACAAGATCACCTTCAACGACGGGACAGCCAATGACTCGGTCGGCGGCATCAAAGGCGAGTTGAAAGGCACGGCGGCCCTTGACGGCGGGCAATTGCTGCTCGATGGCAGCGAAGGCGGCTTCGTGCAGTTGACGGATTACCCGATGCCGCCCGAGGGCAGCGCCACGGTGGTGGCCTGGTTTCGCACGTCGTCCACGGTCGGCAAGTCCAGCCGGGTGTTTGACTTTGGAAGCGGCACGTTGAACTACCTTTTCTTCACGCCGATGACGGACGTGAATGGGATCGCCCGGTTTGGCTTCAAGACCGGTGAGGATGCCGAGGCCTTTGTCGCCTCCACGCCGATGCTGAATGACGATCGGGATCATTGGGTGGCGGCGGTCGTCGATAGCACCCCCACGGATACCGGCTTCAACGGGACCATGGTTCTCTATATTGACGGTATCGAGGCCGGCCGCAGCGATCTGAATGGGACCATCACCTTGGCCAGCCTGGATGTCGGACCGCAGAACTACCTGGGCAAGTCGCAATGGGTCAACACCGGTGACCTCCCTTACAAAGGGTTGATCGACGAAATCAGGGTTTACAACAAGGCCTTGAGCGCCGCGGAAATCGCCGCCCTCACCCCCGATGCCAATCCCGCCGCCGCCCCGTCCATCGATGTCCAACCGCAAGATACGTTCGCCAGCCTGGGAGGGTCGGTGAGCCTCCTGGTGGGGGCCAGGGGCTCCAAACCATTGACGTATCAATGGCGGTTGAACGGGACAGAGATCGCGGGATCGAATACAAACGTTCTCACGCTGGCCAATGTTAAAGAGAGCGACTTTGGCGCTTACGACGTCGTGGTGGCCAATAGCCGGGGCGCGGTGACCAGCCGCGTCGCCCGCGTGTCGCTCGCGCATTGGACGTTTGCGCCGTGGACCGATGACGCCACCGCCGGGATCGATACCCAATACGTGTATACGCACGCCTACAACTTTGGATCGATCGAGAACACGGAGATTGGCGGGCTGACGTTCACGGCGGTCGAAGGTGGCAATCCTACGGTGGCGGGTTCATTTGCCGTGGCGGGTGTGGCCAGCGTCTACAATGGCGATGTCAACAATATCCCGGACGCGACCGGCAGCCGAGTCATGGCCAACGACTTCATCTACGGCGGCAACCCAGGCACGGTGACGCTTCACGGCCTGGCGCCTGGAACCGAGTATTTGTTCACGCTTTACTCGATGGGCTGGGAGGATGCCGGGCGCACCATTCGGTTTAGCGGCCCGGACGGTCAGCAACTGATCATCGATCAGGATACCTATCTGACCGATAACGGCATCCGCATCTCCTACGAGTACACCGCGGACTCGCCTTCGGTTTCCATCACCACCGCCCAGATTGGAGTGGGGACCTTCCACATGTATGGCTTCAGCAACCGTGAACTCAACCTGCCCGGCACAAAGGTCACCCTGCTCTTCGCGAAAGGAACGGCGGGTTCGGTGGTGTTCTCCTGGCCGGAGTCTGCCACGGGGTTCAAACTCCAGGCGTCGCCGGTCCTGGGGGCGGCGGCTAATTGGCAACCGGTGGCCGGGACCCCGGTACTGAGCCAGGGCTTTTATCAAGTCACTTTGACTCCGGCAGGAACGCAGTTCTATCGCCTGCAGAAATAGCGTCGCGCGGCTTGGATGGCAGGTCCTCGACACCGGTCCAACCGGCGGGACCTGCCATCGTGACAGACGGGCAGCCGCCCGGATTCGGAGCGGCAGAAATAGCTTGCAATGAGCGAGAACTGGCAGAGAATTCGAGCAACGGTAAACCCGGCTCAACCTCGTTCTTCCCTCAGACGCGTTAGGCTATGCCAACACGATCTCAGGTGGGCCGTACTAATGAAAGTGAAGGCTATTCTATGAACCTTATCGAAACCATTCTCAAGCTCCTGGGCAGCGGCAGCACCCTCGGAAAGATCGCGGCCATGTTGGGCATAGGACAGGATCAGGCGGGCAAAGCGGTGAACGCGGCGGTGCCTTCCCTGCTCGCGAGTCTTATCGGCGTTTTGTCCAAGCCCGACGGAGCCTCTCAGTTATCACAAGTTGTTTCGCGGCAAGATCCCAGCGCTCTGGATAACCTCTCCGGTTTCCTCACGCAGGGAGCGAACGCCGGCACCAGCGCTTCGAATCCTCTCGCGTCCCTTCTCGGAGGAGGGGTCCTGAACCAGTTGAGCGGCGTTCTCGCCAAGTTTACGGGTGTGAACGAAGGCGGCGCCGGGAAGCTCATTGGCATGCTGGCCCCAGTTGTCCTCGGAGCCGTCGGGAAGCAGGCGAAGGGTATGGATGCGAGCGGCTTGGCGGCCATGCTCGCGGGCCAGAAAGCTCATGTCAAAGCAGCCCTGCCGGCCGGGTTGGAAAATATGTTGGGCTCGGCTCTGCCCGGACTCGACAATATCCTGGGAAGCGCATCGGGGGTGGTCGCGTCGGCTGCCGACGCCACATCCGCAGCGGCCCGGAGCGCGTCGTCAGCGGCGCGCGGTGCGGTTCAAAGCACCACTGCGGCAGCGCAGGGCGCGGCTCGTCAGGTGGAAGCGACGGGTTCTTCCGTGTTCAAATGGTTGGTTCCGGTTATTCTGGTAGTCTTGCTCTTGCTGTTTCTGCCCAGGCTCCTGCGCAAAGCCCCAGAAGCAGGGCCAGGCGCCGCATCCAGCACAGAAGTTGGCGGTGCCGCACCCCAGGAAAGCACGACCCTGGTGCAGGACGTCACGGGGATGATCGGCACTGCGACTAAGACGATTTCGTCGATCCGGGACGAGGCCACAGCAAAGGCCGCTCTCCCACGGTTGGAGGAGATCAACACCAAGCTGGCGCAACACAAGACTCTGTGGGCGCGTCTCCCGGCCTCAGTGCAGACCTCCGCGGCCGAAAGTCTCCGTCCTCTCGCGGCAAAACTGCGGGAAGCCGTGCAGCCTGTCCTGCTTTTGCCGGTCGTTGGCGAGACGCTCAAACCCGTGGTAAACCAGATGCTCACATCGCTCGAGACTTTCACCGGCACCGGCGTTCAATAAGAGCAGACGCCAAAATCAAACTACACCAGAAAGGAACAGATTATGGGTATATTGTCGTGGATCTTGCTCGGTCTCGTGGCGGGCGCATTGGCGAAATTCCTCATGCCGGGAAAAGACCCTGGCGGGATTATTGTCACGATCCTGATCGGAATTGCCGGCGCCTTTGTAGGCGGTTTCCTGGGCAGTCTCGCCGGCATCGGGAGCGTTACTGCGTTTGACCTGGCGGGAATCCTGGTTGCAACGGCCGGTGCGATCATCCTGCTGATTATCTATCGGCTGCTTAAGAAGAAGGCTTAGCCCCTTCACCCCGTCCGCGGCTCACCTGCAATCGAGCCACTTCCAGAGATGTGCGCAATTTGCGCACATCTCTGGCTCCATTTAGGAGCCCCTGTCATCGAAGTCCATGGTCGTGCCGACGGCGCACGACGAGCAGCAACCGCCAAACGTGTTCCACTTTCGAGCCACAGCGGACCAACCGGTGCAATGTCCGGCGACGATCCGTTGCACGTTCCACTGCTCGAACATGGTCAGGGTGCGTTCGACCCGCTCCTTGCTCGCGGCCAGCAGGTGGAAGCCACCCGGAAATTCCCCTGAAAGAAGCGTAGAACCGACATAGGACGTCGCCTTCGTTCGGGGCGGCATAGCGCTTCCCAGCATCTCCTTCCGGGGTTCACCCGTAGTTCACCCGTAGTTCACCCGTAGTTCACCCGTAGTTCACCCGTAGTTCACCCGTTTGCGAACGGGTGATCACCGGGTGATCTACGGGTGACGACCGTGTTTGGGCCGGATGGAGCATGCCCGGACCCCGGCAGCGGTTCCTGCGAATGGCTCTGCCAAGGCGTGACAAGACCCAAAGCTCGGCCCGCGAGAAGCGTCTGGGCATGCAGATTGCAGCCAGCCGACGAGGAATAGCGTTGCGGAATGCAACGCTCCTCCAGCGGCACGCGGAAAGATCGGCCGGTTCAGGCGGGGAGGAACATGACCGGCCAAGCGCTGATGAATGTCCATTTTGCCACTCAAAAACCGTAAATATTCGGGAAACCCCGTCGAGTCTGCAGATTTCTAGACTTTTTGCGGGA
>CAZODO010000090.1:0-23278 GCA_964578605.1 uncultured Verrucomicrobiota bacterium
TCAGACCTCCCCAATTCATGCCCTCGAACACCCCGGATACCGTGAGTTGCACCCCTTGAGATTGGTCACGCTCCGGCGCACTTGCGCTTTTCTTGCCTTCTGACTTATGGTCCGGCGTGCCTACTCTCGTCGAGAAGATTGAAGCCGATGCCGCCCGGCGGCTTCCTCTCCCTCCCGGCCGGCCCGCCGCCAAAGAACTGGCGCGCTATAAAGGGTTTCTTCGCTGGGAACGGAACCGCTTGAAGATGCTGCACCGCGCCGGAGCGGGCGGACGGGAGGTCTGCCGCGCCCATGCGGCAGTGTTTGACGTGCTGTTGCGGTATCTCCTCGAAGCAGCCCTGCGGAACGCGGGGGCCGGACCCGGGGCTTCCCCGCTGGCCTTGGTGGCTCTGGGCGGCTACGGCCGGAACGAACTCAACCCCTGCAGCGACATCGACCTGATGGTGCTGCATGACGGAGACCTGGTGGTGAACAGCAAGCCCACCGCTTACCTCTCGACGGTTCTCGATGGGATCTTCTATCCGCTCTGGGATCTGGGCCTCAAGCTGGGGCCGACCGTGCGCGGCGTCGAAGATTGCGTGGGAGTGGCCAACAGCGACATGAAATCCAAAACGTCGCTGATCGAGGCGCGGTTCGTCGCCGGCGACGCCGCCGTGTTCGACCGGATGCAAAGCGTCGTGCTTGCGAAATGCGTCCGCGGCCAAGAAACCGAGTACATCCGCGCCCGCATCCGCGACCAGGAAGCGCGCCGGGCCAAGTTCGGCAATTCGCCCTTCATGCAGGAGCCGAACATCAAGAATGGCTGCGGCGGCCTGCGTGATTTCCAGAACCTGATCTGGATGGCCTTCTTCAAGTACCGGGTGCGGTCTCTCGCCGAACTGCGAGAGCGCGGGCTGATCAGCGAAATGGAGGAGAGGCAGCTCGAAGCCGCTTACGACTTCCTGCTCTGGGTGCGCACCCAATTGCATTACCAGGTGAACCGGACGGGGGATGTCCTCACCAAGAGCATCCAGCCCGCCGTGGCGTCCAGTCTGGGCTACTCGGATCGGTCGCCCAGCCTGCGCCTGGAGCGCTTCATGCGCGACGTCTACAAGCACCTGCGCAACGTCTACTTGATCACCCGGACGGTCGAACGACGCCTGGCGCTGCTCCCGATGCCAGAACGAGGACTGTCGCTCACCGGCCTGCTGCGCTCCGGCCGGCGCCGGGCGTTGCAACGGCAGTTGGACGGGTTCCTGGTGTACGATGGCGAGGTCTACCCGTCGTCCTCGCGCGTGTTCCAAGATGAGCCGCGCCGGCTGATGCGCGTCTTCCTTTACGCCCAGCAGCGCGGGCTCCGGCTCCATCCCGACCTCGCCCAGCTGATTCGCAACGAGCTTCCCCTGGTGAACCGGAGTTTCCTCCAGGACCGGCGGGTGCACGAAACGTTCCTCGAGATTCTCGGCCAGCGCGGGACGGTGGCGCGCATTTTGCGCGCGATGCACGAGGTGGATCTGCTGGGCAAGTATCTGCCCGAATTTGGCAAGCTGACCTGCCTTGTTCAACACGAGTTCTACCACCAGTACACGGCGGATGAGCACACGCTGATGTGCATTGAAGCCCTGGACCAGACCTGGACAGCGGACCAACCGCCGTTTGTCAATTACAGCGACCTGTTCCAGAGCCTGGAGCGGCCCTTCGTCCTTTACCTGGCCTTGCTGCTCCACGACGCCGGGAAGGCCGTCCCGACCGGCGATCATTCGACCGTGAGCTGCCAATTGGCGACCCGGGTGGCCAAACGCCTCGGGCTCGATGGCGTTGTCACTCATGATCTCCGGCTCCTGATCGAGCATCACCTCACCATGATCCAAATCTCCCAGCGCCGCGATCTGGACGACCCGGCGGTCATCCGCAGTTTTGCCGCCCAGGTCCAGTCGCCGGAAAATCTGGTGATGCTGACCCTCCATACGTTTGCGGATTCCCTGGGGACCAGCCCGGAGCTCTGGAACGGCTTCAAAGACTCCTTGCTGCAAACCCTTTTCCTTCGGACCATGAAATTCTTCAACGGCGGCAGCGAGGCCGCCCGCGCCGAAGGCAAGCAACGGGAACTCCTCTTCGAGGAGGTCAAAGCCCTGGTGCTCCCGTCGATCAGCGAAGAAGAGGTTCAAGCCCATTTTGATCACCTCCCCCCGCGCTACTTTCGCATTCATTCCGCAAAGCGGGTGGCGGGCGATATCGCCCTCGCGCACCTGTTCATGCGGCGGCAAGTGGGCGACGAAGAGAATCCCCTGGCGCCGATCGTGGACTGGCGGGACGAACCGGACCGCGCCTGCACCGCGGTCCAAATCTGCACGTGGGACCGGGCCGGTTTGTTCACCAAGATTGCCGGGTGCCTCACCGCCGCCGGCTTGAACATCCTCAGCGCCCAGATCTTTACTCGCACGGACGGCATCATTCTGGACACGTTCTACGTCACAGACGCACACACCGGCCTGCTGGCCGCCCGCCGGGAACGGGAGGCCTTTGAATCTTTCCTGCTCCGGTCGCTCACCGACGGCGTGAACCTGAGCGCCCTGATCGCCCGCCAGACCGTGGTCTCGCCGCTCTACAAATCGCTGGAAGGCGAACGCCTCCCCACCTTGATCAAGATCGACAACGAAACCTCCGATTTCTACACGGTCCTCGAGATCGAAACGGAGGACCGCGTCGGGCTGCTCTACACGATCTCCCAAACGCTCGCGGAATTGCACCTCGATATCGCCATTGCAAAAATCTCCACGGAAAAAGGCGCCGCTCTCGACACCTTTTATATCGGGCAGGAAGACAACCGGAAACTCCTTTCACCCGCGCGTCAGCAAACGGTGATTGACCATCTTCAAGCAGCCATCGCCAGCCTTGCCAAGCCCTGATCGGGCGCGTCACCAAAGGAAGGACTTTAGTTCCGCCAGCATCTCCTGCCCTCGCCAGAGCGTCGCGCGCCAGGCAATCATTTGGCCGAAATCCCTGTAGGCGTCTCCTTCCAGTCGCAGCGACGACCAGGCGCGAAACATCCGGGGCGGCCGGACCGTTCGCTCCAGCACCAGCGGATTGGACAGATCGCGCTGGCTGCTCCGCAATTCCAGCTTGAGCACCGGCCGGTCGCTCCTCTTTAAGCCCCGCGCCTTCCAATTGACGTCGAACCGCAGTGCCGTGACCTTTTCCGGCTGGTTGCGGAGCAGCGCCTGGTAAGCGTCCCGCTCATAGAGACTTGGCGAAAGCGAATGGCGGCCTTTCTCATCCAGGTAATGCGGCAGCACTTTGATAATGTGCGCGGAATCGGCCGCCAGCGCGCCGGCGAAACCGATCCAGCAGACCAGGCAAACAGCCGCAAAACAAATGCGCATAGGGGCGAGGCTAATTCGGAAGCCGGGAAACTCAATCCTGTTCTCGCAGGGAGGCGGTCCCAGGTGACTCCTATGCTACCTTGAGACCATGAACAACGTTCTCGCCCTCCGAATCGCCGCTGTTTCCGGGATGCTCGCGGTCGCCTTGGGCGCATTTGGTGCGCACGCGTTGAGCGGCACTTTGACTCAAAACGGCACCGCGGCGATTTGGCAAACGGCCGTCTTCTATCATTTCGTCCATGCGCTCGCCTTGACGATCCTGGCGGTTCGCCAACCGCTCTTGAGAGGTGCGTGGGCCTGTTTCTTGGCGGGCATCGTGGTGTTTTCCGGATCGCTCTACGTGCTGGCCATCACGAACCAGCGCTGGCTTGGAGCCGTCACTCCCGTAGGCGGCGTGAGCTTCATCGCAGGCTGGATCTGGCTGGCCATCGCGTCCCCGCGGCTGGTGAAGTCCGCGTAAGGAGGGGGGGGGAGAGTAAGCATCAAGCCGCTCCGCTGACCCGCCTTTTGAATCACACCCCGCTGCGAGATGCCGATTGACGCATGCGCGCCGGTTGAACTAAGAATGTCACATGCGTGCGATCATCGTTTTTGCGCTGGGCAGCGCGTTGCTGCTGGGGTGTCGAACTCCGAAAACGACGGAGAACCGCGATGCAGAGGCACCGCAACCGGCGCGGCAGCGGGCGGCGGTGATCTCGCCCCGGGCCGCGCAACAACTCCCAACCAGCACGACACCGGCAGTCACGCCCGTCACGGAATCGGCCGGCAAAGTGGCTTCGGTCAACCCGGCCCTGCGGTTTGTGGTGATTGATTTTGCGTTCAACCCAGCACCGCGGGTCGACGAAAGGATGGCGGTCTACCGGCAGGGCCAGAAGGTGGGCGAAGTCAGGATTTCGCGCCAGGCGCGAGCCGGTATCATTGCCGCTGATATTACCACCGGGGACGTTCGCGTTGGCGACGAAGTGCGGCCGGAATAGGGCAAGGAATCACTCGCCTTCCCGTGCCTTCTCCTTTTCGGAGACCGGGCGCTTGTGGTAGGGGGAGGAGAGATTGAAATAGATGCCGCACAGCGGGCGGTCGGACTCCGTCTGGCTGAGGATGATGGTGACCTGCTTGTCCAGAGCGATGCCATGGCGCAGGTTGGGTCCGCGTTCCTGGTAAGCGCGAATCGCCTTTTCCATGAGCGAGCGCAGGGACGCCGCACAGTCGTCCGGAGATTTCTCCAGGCAGACGATGTACTTCTCGAAAGCTCTGAGGGCCTCGGCAATTTCGTCTTTGAACGTCTCAGCAGTCACAGCGCAACGTTAGGTGCTCGCTCAACAAGTGGA
Organism: uncultured Verrucomicrobiota bacterium; assembly: GCA_964578605.1. Taxonomy (GTDB): domain Bacteria; phylum Verrucomicrobiota; class Verrucomicrobiia; order Limisphaerales; family SIBE01; genus JAXMHN01. Next base: position 4,691 of record CAZODO010000090.1, read on the forward strand.
AGAACAAAATCCCGTCCCGCTTACGCCCTGGCCGCCGAGAGACAGGAAAGGCCCCAGCCGGGCCGGAGGAACCCAACAACGATTGCGGTGGCGCGGGAACCGGAAACCGTGAGTTGCGCCCCGTCGCACCCCTTCCGCACTTTACACGCCCTCCGAGCCCGCGGCGCCGGCACGGGCGCGGGGACCGAACAGCGCGGTGCCGATGCGGACGATCGTCGCCCCTTCCTCGATGGCGACCTCGAAGTCGCCGCTCATGCCCATGCTGAGGTGGGGAAGCGGGGCGCCCAGGCGCTGTTCGCAGGCTTCCTTGAGCTCCCGGAGGCGTCGGAAGACCGGGCGCACCTTCTCCGGATCGGGTGTCCAGGGGGCGATAGTCATGAGGCCATGGATCTCCAGGCGCGGCAAGGCATTGACGGCCTCGAGGTGGGCCAGCAGTTGATCCGGAGCAAAGCCGAACTTGCTGGATTCGCCGGCCAGGTTGGCTTCGAGGAGGATGGGCATGGTCTTCGCCGCCTTCTCGCAGGCCCGGTCGATCTCGAGGGCGAGGGCGAGGGTGTCGACGCTCTGAATCATTTCGAAGAAGTGCACCGCGTCCCGGCATTTGTTCGACTGCAAATGGCCAATCATATGCCAGCGGAGCCTCCCGGGGCATTGGCCAATCTTGGCTTTGGCCTCCTGCACGCGGTTCTCGCCAAAGAGCGTCAGGCCAGCCTCCGCCGCGGCGCGCACCTGGGCGGGAGGTTGCCCTTTCGCTACGGCCATCAAGGTCACGAAACCCGGGTCCCGCCCCGCGCGCTCCGCGGCGGCGTGCAGACGGCGGGTGAGGCTCTCGAGGTTTCGGGCGATGTCCATTGATCCGGCAAGCTAAAACAGGCTTCGTGAAAAGAAAATGTTTTTGCAAATCTCGCGCCGAGCCTTGAGTGTCCCTCCGTGCCACGCAGGCCAGCCAGAGCAAAACGAAAGGAACCCGCGTCCCAGGTCCGCACAAACGGATGCTGGAGCGTGATGCGGATTGACAGCACGGCCATCCGCGAGAAGGTGCGGCGGGATTATGACAAAGCGGTGCGCAGCTTGGAGAAAGCCCGGGGGGAGCTGGAGCGTTTCCAGACGCAGGATCAGCCCGCCTATTCGCGCTGGTTTAACACGACCTTTGGCGCCTTGCTGACCGAGCTTCGCGAGATCACCCAGAAACTGGAGGCCCAGCGCGAGATCGTGTTCCAGGTGGAGTCGGAAGCCTTTATGACAGGGTGCTCCGATTACGAGGCTTACGAACGGGTGATGTGGGAGCGGGCCCATCCGGAGGAGGCGGCCGCACGGCAGAAGGAAGACTCGTTCGCGGAGGATTTCGAAGACTTCTTGAGCGGGTTTGCCGAACAGTTTGAAGAGATGTTCGGCCGGATGCGAGACGGCGATGAACCTTGGCCCGATGAGGAGCCCTGCGTGAATCCGGCGCCACCCCCGCAAGCCGTTCCCCCACGGTTGAAAGGGCTTTACCGCACTCTTGTCCGCCTGTTGCACCCGGACGCGCAGGGACAAATGACGGCGCAGAAGAAGGAATGGTGGCACGAGGTTCAGGCCGCTTATGAAAAGGGCGATGTGGAACGGTTGCAGGTCATTCTCACGCTCTGCGAAATCGAGGAGAAAGGCAGCACAACCGGAACCAGCGTTTCTCTGATCCTGCGGATCACACGGGAAATGAGGAGTTCGCTCCGCCGCTTGAACGCGCAACTCCGCCGCTTCCGCCAGGAGCCCGCTTGGAACTTTAGCGCTCTGACCGACTACTGCGTCCTTGCGGAGCGCGTCGGAATGTCGCTCAGGCGAGAATTGGCCGAAGCCAGGCGCCAACTCTCGGCGCACGAGAAAACCTTGAAGCTCTGGGCGGAAAGAACGCGGATGCCCCGTCGCCGGTCCCCTCGGCGGCGAATGCGGCTGGATTCGGAATGCCCGTTCTAAGCGCCTCAAAGGGCGTTTAACGCGGCGGGGAACCTCAAGTCAAAGGTGCTCGCGCGGCGGTCCGGCCGTGCCGGTGCAGGCGACATCCCTCGGACTCGTCCAGGAAAGGCCCGAGCAATCGCGGGTCACGGACGTCAGACCATTGAGGCGCGGCACACTTGCGGGCACCGCGTCGACGAATCCCTGAACCAGCGCGGGCATCGTGTCACGTTCTATGAGCCCGGCGCTTACGATCGCCAGAAGCATCGCGACATCCCGGATCCCTCATGGGCCTCGGTCGTGGTTCACTCATCGATCGGTGAAGACGCCGTCTGCAACGCCGTCGAACAGGCGGCGGGGGCGGACCTGATCATCAAGGCCAGCGGAACTTGCGACGGGGGAGGCGGCGGCATGAAGCCGCGGTCGCTCCGGATCGTGATGCTCGGGCTATCGATTACCTCTTCGTGGGGCAATGGTCACGCGACCACCTACCGCGGCTTGGCGAAAGCACTTTGGCCACGGCCGGCATTTCCACATGGGTCTCTTGATCCGGCGATACGCGCCGCCTGCGGGCTGGCGTCAGCCCAGCGTCTTCATCATGTCGTTCGGCCGCTGCATCAGCTCGATCTCGTAGCCTTCAGGCGCATCGATAAAGGCGAACCCGCTTCCGTTCTCCCGAATATGCGGGCCGTCGGAGTAGCTATAACCCAGGCTGGCAAGGTGCTTTCCGAACGCCTCGAGACTGTCGACTTCGAACGCCAAATGCGTCAGATCCGGCTGCACACGGACGGGCCCGCTCTGGGGGAACCGGCAAAGCTCGATCAACTCGTCGCTTTCGGGAGCCTTCATGAAAACCAGCTCGGAACCCCGGGGAGACTTGTGGCGCTTGACCTCCTGCAACCCCAGGACCTCCCGGTAAAACCTCACGGTTCTGTCGAGGTCGTCCACGCGATAGCGCGTGTGCAACAAGCGTCGTGCCGTATTCATGAGGGCACGATAGCTTGCTTTCCGCCGTGCGCAACGCCGGAGGGAAAAGGCGCGAATCCGGAACCGTGGCTTCACCCATTCAGCGCAAGCCGCCGGCCGCGCGCCGCGACTTCCCAGGAGCCCGAGAAGGCTCCGTTCTTCACAACGGCCACATGGGAATGGAGCGCCACCGTCGGGCAGATATGCCAAGGAATTCCGTAGAGGCATTGGCCGACAGCGAATGCGTCTCGTCCCGCCGTCTCGACCACCAGGTGCTCCTCGCTATGCAGGACAGGCATGGCATCGTCGAGATTGAGGAACCGCACCCGCGGTTGCGGCATCTCGGAGGCGACCGCCTTATGCCCCAGGTCCAGGCAGAGTCGATTGGAGCCCGGTTTGCTGATGACGCGCGTCAAAAGGACCGCCGCTGGGAGGAAATCGAGATCCGGCAACTTGCCCGCATAGCCGGCATCCCAAAACACACAGGTGCCAGGGCTGCATTCCACCTCGGCTCGACGCGCATGGATCGGGAAGGTGGGGGTTCCGCCGGCGACCACGCGCGGCACCGGTAAACCGGCCCGGATCAAGCTGTTCTTCAAAGCCTCCACGGGCGCGAAAGCCTCGTGACAGGCGGCAGCCCGCGCAGCGGGGTCGGTATGAGAGATCTGACCGTCATAGGCATGCAACCCGCCGGGTGCGAGGCCCGGCAAAGACGCAATCAAGGCGTAAAGCTCCGCCGCCGGTGGTCCGGGAGACACCCCGGTGCGGTGCTGTCCAAGATCGAGATCCACCAGGACCTCGAGCGCTTCGTCCGGGCCGGACGCCCGTGCGTTATGACTGGAGACGCTGTTTGAAAGCTCGCGGACGGCGCCAGGATCATCGCAAATCACCGAGAACCTGGTTTGGGGAAACGCTTTCCTCAAGCTGGCCAGTCCGGCAAGACTCGGCCCCACGGGCGGGTAGGCAACCAGCAGGTCGCGCACCCCGGCTTTGGCGGCCATTTCAGCTTCGGCCAAGGTGGCGCATTTGAACTTTGTGATGCCCAGCCCCATCTGCAATTCGAGCACCTCCCGAATCTTGTGGGTCTTGAGATGGGGGCGCAGGCGCTCGGGTGCCCCCGCGATGGCGAGCATCCGCCGCACGTTCTCCTGAACCCGTTCGTGGTAAACCAGCAGACAAGGCGAAGGGATCGCCGCCGCGTCGCGGACTTCAAACCAATTACGAGCGTAAAATTCGGATTGCATAGCATGAGGATCAGCCGTCGCCGGAGAAGCCTACCCAACCGCCGCGCCCTGCGAAAGAATTTCACCTCAGCGCGCGTGGATTTGACTGTCGAAATATAGCCGCTAGTCTGAGCGCACGGGAAACCAGGAGATTGCCATGGACCTTTACATTCTTCGCCATGCGATCGCGGTGGAGCGCGACGCCCAAGGGATCAAGAACGACTTCGACCGGCCGTTGACGTCCGAAGGCGAGCAAAAGTTGCGGCGCATCACCAAAGCCATGCGGAATCTGCAGCTCTCGTTCGACGTGATCGTCTCGAGCCCCTGCGTGCGGGCTCGGGAAACGGCCGAAATCGTCGCCGCCGCCTTCGCCCTTCGAAAGAAACTCCAGATGCGGGATTCGCTCGGTGTGGATGGAAATCCGCGCGAATTGATCGCCGAGATGCAACACCTGGGGCCGCCGGTTTCCAGCCTTTTGCTCGTCGGCCACGAACCGTTCTTGAGCAGTCTGATCAGCCTCTTGGTGACGGGCACGATCCGATCGCGCATCACTTTGAAGAAAGGCGGCCTCTGCAGACTCTCCGTGGATACGCTGAAGATTGGACGGTGCGCGCGTCTTGAATGGCTTCTCACGCCCCGGCAGATGCTCCTGATGAGCTGATCGATCAGCGCGTGCACTGACGGGCCAGAACCGCCGCGCCCGTTATCGCCGCGCTATCGCCCAAGTCCGATGCGATAATGTCCACCCCTTTAGCCGTCCCGGGCATCGCGTAGTCACGCGCCGTTTCGGTGATGATGGACATCATCTCGTCGGCAAGCGCCTCGATCACCCCTCCGCCCAGAACCACCATATCCGGGTTAAAGATGTTCATCAGGTTGCCCACGGCGATGCCGGTGTACTCGGCGGCTTCCTCGATCACCTTATCCACGAACTTATCGCCGCGCCGGATGGCTTTGCGCAAATCCCCGCTGCGAAGGTCCTGGAGATTGTCGCCGAGCATTTCAGTGAGCACCGTCTTCTGACCGTTCTTCACGGCAGATTTGATGCGCTGGAAGATGGCTGTGCGGCTGGCGAGCGCTTCAAAACAGCCCTTGTTGCCGCATCCGCACTTCGGTCCGTCCACCTCGAGCACCATATGGCCGAACTCCGCGGCCGTGTGGTTGGAGCCATGGTAGGGCTTGCCATGGATAATCACGCCCCCGCCAATGCCGGTCCCGATGAAGATGCCGATGACATTGGGCGGTTTCGATTTGAGTTCCGCCACATAAACCCCCTGCATGGCAACGGCGCAGTCGTTGCCGACAAACACCGGGATTCCAATTTCCTTTTCGAGAGTCTTCTTCAGCGGCACATCCCGCCAATCGAGGTTCGGTGCAAAGATGACCTTGCCATCTTCGCCATCCACCGCGCCTGGCGCTCCGATACCGACGCCACAGATCTGTTTGAGGTCGAGATCCGCCTCGTCGACGGCGTCACGGATGCAGCGGGCGATCCGCTCGATCACGGCGCCGGCACCGCGCTGAGGCTTGGTGCTGAGCTTGGCCATGCCGACGGATTCGAGGGAAGGACGGAAGACGCCAGACAGAATCTTGGTCCCGCCAAGATCGACGCCCACGACGTAATCGGCTTTAGGGGAACTTTCGGACATAGGTTCGGCTTGCCTTCGCCCGGACCACATTCACCTAATCAGGAACAGCCCGGTCTTGGCAAGCTGCTATTTCTGTGCGAGCACGGCGCTGATCTTCTTCCGAAGCTCGGCATTCACTTCATCGACGGTGCAATTGCCGTCCACAATGGTGAACCGATAGGTCTTTTGGAGCCGTCGAAACACCTTTTGAACCTCGGTCTGGTACTGGAGGAAACTGTCGAACATGTCCCGCGAGAAACCCAGGTCCATCCCGCTTTCCCAGTAATCGAGCGAGGCTTTCTTGGCGAACGTGCGTTGCACGAGTTCCTCGGGAGCAACGTTCAGGTAGAAGACCGCGTCGGGCTCCACTGCCATTCCATAGAGATTCCTCAGCCAGGTCTCTTCCATTCCACGCACCATGTCGCGCGCCATCAGGGTGTAAATGTAGCGGTCCGCCAGCACAATGAACCCCGACTTAAGCGCGGGAAGAATGATGTTCTCCAGTTGATCGGCAAAATCCGTCGCGTAAAACAAACTGAGCGTGATGCGGCTGAGAATATTGCCTTGCTGGGCCCTGTCCAATTCTTCACTGACGAGTGTCGAGCGCTTCAATCCTACTTGGGTCGTGGCGTATCCGCAGCCTTCGAGCCATTCCCCCAACCGGCTGATCTGGGTGGAGCGCCCCGAGCCATCGGCGCCCTCGACGACGATGAGTTTGCCGGCCAGCTTTTCCAGAGCCACTTTGGGAATGCCATGCCCATAGAATCGCCGGGGGGTTGCGCCAGCGCTTTGCCTTGAACCTGAGCTTGAAACCCGTTTCATCATTCCACCGCCTCCTCTCTCCGGGGTGCGGTTCGAGGTTTAGACCGCGGCTCCGCTCCTCGGCTTTCCTCCCGCTTGAACCGGCTTAAGTCCAGGCGCTGCGTGATCAGTTCCCGAATCACTCGTTGCTGGGCTTCGACACACTGGTTCGCATCCATGACCAGGAAATTGAACTCCGTGCTCATGGCCAGGTACTGTTCGAGAAGGCGTCCCTGGAAGATCCGGAAGCTCTCCCGCGGTTCCGTCGACAGGTGAAGATCCATTCCGGCCTCGAAATACTTGAGTTGCGGCCGCCCATCGAGGATGCGTTGAAGCGAAACCTCCAGGTCGGCCTTGAAGAAGAAGGTCAGGTCCGGAAGGGCCGCGAAGCTGTAGATGCCCCGGACCCATTCGGGCGGGCAGCCGCGGACAATGTCCCGCGCGTAAGCGGTGAAGATGTAGCGATCGCACAGCACCAGGTAACCGGCGCGCATCAAGGGAACCAACTGGCGCTCGTAACGGTCCGCGAAGTCGGTCGCATGAATCAAACTAAAGGTCGTCGGCGTCAGGAGTTCCCGGCTCTTGCCTTTGCTCGTGGCGCTCTTGACCAGGACCGACGAGTTCCACTCGCTGAAAAACACCTTGACCCGTTGAAATTCCAGCCATCGCCTCACGAGGTGGATCTGAGTCGATTTGCCCGACCCATCCAACCCTTCGACAGCGATGAGCCGCCCGGGAAACCCCAATTCAGCGAACGTCTTTTTCATGAAGCTCAGACGCAAGCTACGAACTCGTTGACCGCAAAACAACCCCATTTAGATCGAATTCCGACGGATGACCCTGACTTTCTGCTTGTCGGCTCCCCTTGGCGGCGACTAATGATGGCACACACAATCCACAACCTGCCTCGCACGAGCGGCTCAATTCAGCCGACAGCAGGCTGGGCATCAATGCGGTGTGTGGCGACGACGGAATGAAAACGACTGGCTCGCGGCGCTTTTTCAACCGGGAATTAAGCTGGCTCGAATTCAACCAACGGGTCCTGGACGAGGCGCTCAATCCGAAGACGCCCTTGCTGGAACGTCTCAAGTTCTTCTGTATCACAGCGTCCAACCTGGACGAGTTCTTCGAAATCCGCGTCGCCGGCGTTAAGCAGCAGATCGAAAGCGACGTGGTCGAGCGCAGCCTGGGCGGCCTGACCGCGAGCCAGACGTTCCGGGCCGTGACGCGACGCGTGCGGGCTTTGGTTGAACAACAGTATGCCTGCTGGCGGGACCACCTCAAACCCGCGCTCGCAAAACAAGGCCTGCGAATCCTTGATGTCGGGAACCTAAACTCCGCCGATCTGGCATGGGCGCAACGGTACTATCATGCGCAAGTGCATCCGGTCCTCACTCCGCTGGCGCTCGATCCCGCGCACCCGTTTCCGCAACTGCTCAACAAATCCCTGAACTTCATCGTCCAGGCGGAGGTGACCAAAGGCGGGCACAAGGGGCGCCATCTGGCGGTCGTCCCCGTGCCCCGGGTGCTGCCGCGCCTGGTAACTCTGCCGCGCGAAGATGCGCGCCAGGATTATCTCCTTTTGGACAAGCTGATCGGCTTGCACCTGACCGAACTCTTCCCTGGAACCTCCATTCTTGGATACTGGCATTTTCGGGTCACCCGAAATAGCGAGCTGTATATCGATGACGAGGAGGTGGCTAACCTGCTCAAGGCGATCGAGACCGAGCTTTACAACCGCCGCAAGGGCGACGCCGTCCGCTTGGAGTTGGATGCGGATTGCCCGCTTGAGATCCGCCAGACCCTCCTCTCCAAGCTGCGTTTGCAGGAGGAGGACCTGTATCCGGTCGACGGCCCGCTGGCGCCCGGCCCCCTGATGGCTCTCTACGAGGGCGACCACTCGCCCGAACTGCGTGATCCGCCCTTCGTGGCTCCCGTCGCGCGCGGGTGGCGCGGGCAATCGGACCTGTTCGCCGCCATCCGCCAACGGGACCACCTTCTGCATCACCCGTATGAAACCTACGAAAGCGTGGTCCGGTTTCTGGAACAAGCCGCCGAAGACCCGCGCGTGCTCGCCATTAAGCAAACCCTCTATCGCACGGGCCGCGATCAACGGATCATTGGCGCTCTCATGAACGCGGTGAATCACGGCAAACAAGTCACCGTCGTGGTGGAATTGCGCGCCCGCTTTGACGAAGCCAACAATATCGAATGGGCCCGGCAACTCGAGGAGGCGGGAGTGCACGTGGTTTACGGGCTGGTCGGCTTCAAGATCCACTGCAAGATCTGCCTGGTCGTCCGGCGGGATGACGATGGCATCCGGCGCTATGTCCATTTCGGAACCGGCAATTACAACCCGACAACCGCGCGGCTCTATACAGACCTCAGCCTGTTTACCTGCCATCCGGATTTCGGCGAAGACGCCACGAACCTTTTCAATCTCCTCACCGGCATCGCCCAGTTCAAAAGCATGCGGCGCCTTGTCGTGACCCCCTTCGAGCTCCACGAGCGCATCCTCCAATTCATCGACCGGGAAACGGACCATGCCCGGCGCCGCTTGCCCGCCCGGATCATCGCCAAGATGAACGCGCTGATCGACGACCGCGTGATTGATGCCCTCTACCGCGCCTCCCAGGCTGGGGTGCAGATCGACCTGATCGTCCGCGGAACGTGCTGCCTCAGGCCGGGCGTTGCCGGCCTCAGCGAGCATATCCGCGTCCGGAGCATTGTGGACCGTTTCCTCGAACACAGCCGGATTTTCTACTTCGAAAACGCCTGCCAGCCTGAGGTCTTTATCAGCAGCGCCGATTGGATGCCCCGCAATTTCTTCCGCCGGATCGAAGTCGCGGTCCCCATCCTCGATGGCGTCCTCCGGGACCGCCTGATCTCGGAGATTCTCGCCATTTCACTGGCAGATAACGTGAAGGCCCGCCTCCTTCAGCCGGACGGGCTTTACCTTTGCCAGCGCCCCGCGCCTCGTCAGAAGCCGATCCGAAGCCAGTTTGAACTGATGGCCATCGCGTCCGGGGACAGGCCTGGGCGTTCTCCGAAAGGCCGTTCAAGCGCGGCCCCTTACCCCAAGATGGAGCTGGCGCCGCGTCCACGAACCCTGGGCCGGCTCCCTTGATCTCCCGGAACCGCACGGTGCGCACGCCGTCCCGCGCCGCCGTTCGAAATCGCCTTGCTGATCGTTTCGCCCGTCTTATAGTCCCGCGATGCCGTTAGGATACCGCTGCTGGCTGTTTGCGATTCTGCTGAGCGTTGGAACGTCATGGGACGGGAAGGCGCAGATTGACCCCTTCAAGCGTCGCCTGATTCAAGCCGGCTACAACCAACCGCTGCAGGGCAAAGCGCCGATTGCCGCCTACGCGTTCTACTTTCACAATCAACCCCAGTTCTACGCCACCAACCTCACGCTGCGCCTGGCGGTGGCACCCGTCTACCTGGATTCGGAACTCGGGTTCAGCTCGCTCCTCGGGCCGAACACGGATTTCGCGATTGGGGTGGTCGGCGGCGGCTTTGGCGATAGCTATAGCGAAATCCGCCAGGGCAGGTTCGTCGAGCGGGAATCGTTCTGGGGTCACGGCGCAGCGCTTTCCGCCAGCGTTTACCATCGGCTGAACCCGGCGCACACCATCCCGCTCAACCTGGTCTTCCGCGGTTCCGCTCACCACAGCCTCTACGAGGAAGACGGCGAGACAGCGGCTGATTTTGAACTGCCGGACGATCACACGGAGTTTCACATCCGCAGCGGGCTGCGGCTTGGCGGAGAAGAACCCAGCATGACCGAGCCCATGGCCATGGAACTGTCACTCTGGCACCAGGCACGAATCCGTGCCTCCGACGACCGCTACGGCTTCAATCGAGATCGCGAAGTCGAGGCTCACTCGCACCTCGTTTGGGCAAGGGCACTCCTGAAGTACGCCCTCGACACCAGCGAGCACTTGATGAAGGGCAGTGTGACCACGGGAACGACCTGGGAAGCGGACCGGTTCAGCGCCTACCGGCTCGGCGGCCTGCTCCCGTTCTCGTCTGAGTTTCCCCTCAGCATCCCCGGCTATTACTTCCAGGAGATCTCGGCAAAGAGCTTCGCATTGCTCAATCTCGAGTACTCGTTCCCCATGCCCATCTCGAAGAGTTGGCGGGTTGACCTTCTCGGCGCCACGGGTTGGGTGGACTACCTCAAAGGCCTGGAGCAGAATGGCGATTGGCATTCCGGGGTGGGCGGCGGCTTCACCTACATTTCGCAATCGGGTTCCTGGCTCGTCACCCTGCTCTACGGGCACGGCTTCAAGGCGCTGCGCAGCCACAGGCGTGGCGCGGACCAGATCACCCTGCTCTTTCAGTACGATTTCGAAGCCAAGCCCCGGGGCAAATCCCGGTTCTTCGTTCCCGGCGTCAACCCCTACGGATCGCAGGGTGCCGAGCGGATCTTTCGGTAACTGCCCCCAGCGCTCGCCCGTTTTCACTTGGCGCAACACCCGAAGCCGATACCTTGGCGCCCAACCATGCCCATTGTGCGCCGTGCCGTCATCGATATCGGGACGAACTCCGTGAAAGGGCTCGTCGCGGAGGTCAACGGCCCTTCCGTTTTCCCGCTCTGGGAGGAAAGCGAGCAAACCCGGCTGGGGCAAGGCTTCTACGAAACCCGCCACCTCAGCGCGGCAGCGATTGAGCGAACCGCCCAAGCCGTCTCAAGGTTCGCCCTGCGCGCTCGCGAACACAAGGCGGCCTCGGTGCGTGTCATCGTGACCAGCATCGGCCGCGAAGCCCTCAATCACCAGGACCTCGCCCGCGCCGTGCACCAAGCCGCAGGACTTGCTGTCGAGACCATTTCCTGGGAGCAAGAAGCGGAATGGGCCTTTGCGGGCGTCCGCACCGATCCCGCCTTCGCTCCCCAACCTCTGCTGGTCCTCGATGTGGGCGGGGGAAGCACCGAGTTCGTACTCGGCCAAGGGCTGCGCCCGGAATTCCAGCACAGTTTCCCGATCGGAACGGTCCGTTTGCAGGAAGCCGTCCGGCCCTCGGATCCTCCCACACCCGAAGATTGGGACCGATGCCGATCAGGGTTGGACCGGGTGTTGCGAGACGAGGTGCGTCCGGCCCTTGAGCCGTGGCTGAGGCGCCCTGGGCCCTCCCCCACCCTGCTGGTTGGCACCGGCGGCACCACATCCATCCTGGCGGCCATGGAACATAAACTGACGTCGTTCGATCGCGAACGCATCGAGCGCACCCGCCTTTCCCGAAACCGGGTTTGCGAGTACCAACAACTGCTCTGGCGCCTTCCCCTGGCCGAAAGAAGGACGCTTCCCGGTCTGCCGCCCAACAGGGCCGATGTGATTCTCTTTGGAGCGGCGTTTTACACCTGTGTCATGGAGATCTTCGGGTTCGACACGCTGCGAATTAGCACACGCGGCCTCCGGTTTGGCGCTTTGGCCGCCGAGAGCGCGGTTGAGCAGGGGCGCTGATCCGTTTCAGCTTGACCACCAACAAGAAGGGCGAGGCTTTTGGGGACTCGGAGGTCCTCCCGCCCTCTTGACCGGGACCTGCCCAGGCACTTGATCTTGATCGTGCTTTTGCTCTCCCGGATCACGATGACTTTGCAGTGCGCGAAAACTCTCGACTGGGGGATCGTTGAGCCATTGAGGCGGAAGGCCTCGACCAGTGCGCAGGCGGGGACAGAGGCTCTATTCCAGACCCTTCGGATGGCCAAAGACGAGCGAAGCCACAAAGGCCTCTCTCGCTACCCCCGGATCGCGCCGGATCTTGTGAATCAGGGAGACCTCCGGGCGCTCGGGCCGGCGGGTGCCGACAGGAGCGGGTCGCGGAGGGTCGCGATGGGTATGCACCTCGCGAAGCCGTTTAGCGACTGTCTCATGCAGATGCAGGGCCTTGCCATAGGCGGATTCGTGTTCCGGCGGACGCGCGAGAACAGGCGTGGATGGAGCGGAATAGGCGGGGCCTGACGGCGAAACCACGATAACCGGCTGCGGCCGAATCGGCGGAACAGGTCCTTGGATTGGCGGCGGCGCCGGCGTGGGTGCCTGGCGCGGCGTTCGCGGCTGAACCGGCGGCGGCGCGATTGTTTCGCCGCCAAGGAACCGCCGCACCACCTCTTCCCAGTCCGTTTCCGCCCGCCTTGGCTCGCGCTCCGGGCGCGGCCCGCCTGGTTGAGGCGTCCCCATCCGACGGGACCGCGGAGGGATAGGCACGGGCGGTTGGGCCCCGCGATCCGAGGGCGGTTTGGGCCCGGGTTCCGGTGGCGCCTCGTCGCGAGCCTGGGCGCGGTGCTGCAGCCAATTCGAAAGGGCCGCGATGGCCACCACCACCAAGGTGATCAGGAGCGAGTCCATGCGACAAAGGTTCCGGCGGGTCCCGGTGTCCGCAATCAGGCGACGGGCGATTTCGAGCCCGATCCGCTGCCTTCGCCTCCGGCAATGCTTTCGCGCATCGAGCTGTCGGCCTGGATATTGCGCATCCGGTAATAGTCCATGACACCGAGGTTGCCATTTCGGAACGCCTCGGCCATGGCGAGCGGGACTTGCGCCTCGGCCTCGACCACTCTGGCCCGCATTTCTTGAACGCGGGCAGACATTTCCTGCTCGAGGGCGACGGCGGCGGCGCGGCGGACTTCGGCTTGAGCCTGGGCGATCAATTTGTTCGCCTCGGCTTGTTCCGCCTGGAGTTTGGCGCCCACGTTTTCGCCGACGGCGACATCGGCGATATCGATGGAAAGGATTTCGAACGCGGTATTGCTATCGAGGGCTTTGTCGAGGACGGTTTTCGAAATACGGTCGGGACGCTCGAGCACTTCCTTGTAAGTATTCGAAGCGCCAATGCTAGCCACCATGCCTTCGCCAACACGCGCGATAATCGTCTCCTCGGTGGCGCCGCCCACGAACCGTTCCAAGTTGGTGCGGACGGTGACTCGGGCGCGGGACCGGACGAGAATGCCGTCTTTGGCAACGCCGTCGACGGTGGATTTGCCGCTGCTAGGGTTTGGGCAATCGATGACTTTGGGATTTACCGAAGTCTTCACGGCCTCCAAAACAGTTTTCCCGGTGCCCTTGGTCGCGAGATCGATCGCGCAGGCGCGGTCGAAATCGAGGTGAATCCGGGCTTTGCGCGCGGCGATCAAGGCCAGGATGACCATTTCGACACTGCCGCCCGCGAGGTAATGGGAGGAGAGATCATCGATCGTCACGTCCAGCCCGGATTTCACGGCGTTGATTCGGCTGTCTACGATCAGGCCGACGGGCACCCGGCGCAGGCGCAGCGCGATCAGTTCTGTGAAGGTGACCCGGGCGCCCGAGAAAAGGGCGCGTATCCAGATGCTGAAGAAGTTGATCACCACGATCGCGAGGACGAGGATGACCACCAGCAGCAGGAGCAGGAGAAAAACCATCAACCCATTCACTTCGCGCCCCCCAATGGTCAGGGCCAGGATCGCGTCAATGTTGTTCATAATTACCCTTTCTTCGTTCGTTCAAACGGCACGGACGACCACTCGCATTCCTTCGACAGCCACCACTTTGAGGGTTGCCCCCTGCTCGATCATGGCCCCTTCCGTCACCACGTCCACCCGCTGGCCATTGATCAAGGCGGCGCCCGAGGGCCGGAGGTTGGTCAAGGCAACGCCGACCTGGTCGAGCAACTCTGGCTTGTCGACCCTTAAATCGCCAACGATTTTCTGGGAGATAAACACCCTGGCGACCCGGCTCCCGGGAAAGAAGCGAAGCCAAATCGCGGTTCCAGCAATCAATCCCAAAATCACCCCCAGCAGGATCCAGTTCCCGGTGCGCATCCCAAAGTTGCTATAGCCGAGCACCACGCCGGCCACCAAACTGCACATCCCCAGGATCCCAGCCACCATCCCGGGCAAGATCGTCTCGAGGAGCAAGAGCGCCGCGCCCACCAAGACAAGTGTGAGCACCAACCACATGCCGAGAAGGTAGAAGATAAAACCGGCAGTGCAAAGGATTTCGTTGCATGCGGCGGCGTTTCTTCATGAACGAATCCCCCGCCTGCCGCTTCCTGGGTTGAACGGCGCCGCCTAGACGCCTTCGCCAAAAAGGTTGGCCAAACGCGCCCCCAGTTTCCTCCGCGCGACCGCATAGGAGAAGTAACGGAGGGCAATCTCGTAATTGGCAGCCGCCCACTCCCGCCGCAGGGCATCGCTCCGGAGAATCTCGCGGGTTTTCTCGACGGCCTCGCCGCTGAGGACCTGGGACATCTCGATGCACTTGAAGCCAAGGGGCGCCAGATCGCGGGCATAAACGGCGTAAGTGTTGACGACGACAGGTTTGCCAAAATAGACCGCTTCGAGAAACGCATTTCCAAACCCTTCATACAGGCTCGGGTAGGTGACCAGATCGGCGTGCGGGTAGACGTCGAACAAGGTGTAAAGCTTCTTTCCCTCGGGACTATACCCGCGGGCGTCGGCCACCCGCTCGGCGATAAACCGAACGTCGATCCGCGCGTCTTCGATCCGCTCGCGCAGCAGGTTCATGTAGCTGCCACCTTCGTCGCCCGCCGCGTGCGAAATAACCAGCTTGACGCGGGGATCGTTCAACCGGCGGACCAGTTCGATGGCGTGTTCAATCCCTTTCCGGGCCACCACGCGCGTCGGTTGCAGCACGAGCAAGTCCGTCTTTTCGAGGCCGATTTCCTCCCGCAGATCGGCGTTGTACCCGTCGATGCCGGGCGGCGGAGTTTCATAATCCAGGACGTTGGGAATGATCGCCGACGGGAGCCCCAGGCGCCGCGCCAACTCCTTTTGGGCCATCGTGTTAATGACCACGTGCTCAATCTGCGGCAGCGAGGGCGGAAAAGCGCTTTGCAGGTAATCCCCAATGGCGCTCACCGTGAACCGCTCGCGTTCCCAGGTGAAATCATGGTGATGCGCGATCACCGGCAGCCCGGTCTCGGCGATGATTTCAGTCATCGCCAGCCCCAAGGGGACATGCATCGGGATGGCCAGGATGTTTTCCGGAATGAGCACCTCGAGTTTGAACCGATCGATAAAGGCGTAGAGGTCGTCCTTGAGCCGCTCTTTGATCGCATGGATTCGGTTGGTCAGCGCCCGATCCCGGGCGCGCACCCCGAAAAGCCGTTGCTGGACCTCCGCCACCTCGGGGTGATTGAAGTAAGCGAGAGGCGACAGGAAACTGGTCTCCGGCGGGGTGTCAAGAAGCCCCGCCATCCAAAAGCAGGGATGGCCCAAGCCGTCCAGCATGTGGGCCCACTTGCGCGCCTCCAGCGTCACCCCGTCGGTGCCATGGAACCGGGTGGAGACAAACCCAATGCGCTTGGGCGAACTTAACGCGCTGAATAGAGTCATGGAAACTTGGCGGGCGGAGCCGGGGTGCAAGACTCCGGCTCGTTGGAGAATAGGACGATGCGATCGCCGGCCGTGGCTGAAAATCAATCCAGCCGTTTGACGCGAATGTTCTTGTAGCGAATCACGCTGTTCGGATCGTGCGCCTGGAGCGCGAAGGTGCCTTCGTCAAGCACGCGCGTGAAATCCCCCGGCTGCGCCCCCAGGGGCTGGGTGTATTCGAACAGCAGTTTCCCGTTGATTCGCACGGTGACTTTGCGGCCCTCAACGATGATATGCTGGGTCCACCATTCGCCGTCCTTCGCAGGTGAGCCCGGGACATTCACGACGTCGTACAGGCTCCCGGTCTTCTTCCAGTCGCCATGCGACACATTCACCTGGCATTCGAACCCGTACTTGGGCCAGTCGCGTTCCTGGTACTTTGTATGGAAATAAATACCGCCATTCGAATTCGGCTCCGTCATGACGTCCACTTTGAGCTCAAAATTCTTGAACGGTTTCTCATCGCCCACATAGAAAAGGTGGCAGCGCTCCCCCCGCGTGACGAACGCGCCATCTTCGATCTTCCATGTGCCCGGGTTCTCGACGGCTTTCCTCCAGCCCTCGAAAGTCTTGCCGTCAAAGATGGTTTTGAAGCCCGCTTCCGGTTCCGCCGCGGCTGCTTGAAATGTGGCCGCGGCTGCGAGTGCCAGTCCGACGATTGAAATGCGATTCATCCGCGCAGCTTACACGAGACGCTACGGGCCGCCAAGTCGTATGGGGTTCAGCAATTCGCATTGCTTTTGGACGTTTCCCGGTCGAAGCCGGCATGGTATAGCAAGCCTATGAGCAAAACCCTTTTTGAAAAGATCGCGGCGCGGGAAATCCCAGGGGACATCGTCTTCGAAGACGACCTCGTGTTTGCCTTCCGGGATGTCAAGCCGGCTGCGCCGGTCCATGTGCTTATCTGTCCCAAGAAACCTATCCCGCGCCTTGCCGAAGCGAAACCGGACGACCACCATGTGCTCGGCCATCTGCTGCTCAAAGCGGCGGAAGTGGCGTCCAAACTCGGGCTGGCCCAAAGCGGTTACCGGGTGGTGATCAACAACGGCCCGAATGCCGGGGAAGCCGTCCCTCATCTGCATGTGCACATTGTGGGCGGACGGAACCTGGGCTGGCCACCCGGCTGAGACCGTGGCTAGTGTAGCCGCCATGAAAGCTGCTATCGCTCTGCTTCTGACGGCTGGCGTCTTCTGCGCCAGCGCCGCTGTGATCACCTGCCCCGCACCCGAAGGCGAGCCAGTCTCCCCCGATTACGAGGTGCGCGTGGGCGATCAAAAAGTGGATGTTTACACCGCGCGCGTCCTGGATCCTCCCTTCGCGGGCAAGGAATGGGACTTTGGCGGACCCTATTCATTCGCGAACTTCGACATTTCCGAGCCGGTCAAGGTCCGGATCACTTCGAACCGGCTGCTTCGAGGCGCCGTGGTGCGACCCGAAAGCGCCGGGGCGATCTTGGAGGTCCAGGATGATCACACGCTGATCGTTTCGCTGCCCGGCCCGCGCAAGGTCAGCATCGAACCGGACGGGAAGAAAGGGCCGCTCCTATTGTTTGCCAACCCGATGGAGGATCAACCGCCCAAGGCCGGCGATCCGAATGTGCTCTATTTCAGCCCGGGCATCCACAGACCCGGCCGCATCGAGGTCCGGAGCAATCAGACGCTTTACCTTGCCGGCGGCGCAGTCGTAAAGGCCGGCGTGATCGCCGAAGGCGAGAACATTAGGATTACCGGCAGGGGCGTTCTCGATGGCTCCGACTGGGAATGGCGCAAGGGCCCAACCCCTCACGTCATCTCCATCCGCGGCACCAATGTCGAGGTGAGCGGCATCACCATTCGCGGCGCGTCGCATTGGACGATCGTGCCGCGCGACAGCCATCGCGTGACCGTCCGCAACGTGAAGCTGTGCGGGTCCCGGGTGCAGAACGACGATGGCATTAACCCCTGCAACTCCCAGGATGTCCTGATCACAGACTGTTTCATTCGCAGCGACGACGATTGCGTGGCCTTGAAGGGGCTCACTCTTTCCGGCCCCAACAGCAACGTCGAGCGAATCACCGTCGAGAACTCGATCTTGTGGTGTGATCGGGCCCGAATCTTCCTTTTGGGACACGAGAGCCGGGCGCCCTTCATGCGCGACATCGTGCTTCGCAACCTGGACATCATCCATTTCACCATGACGGCCTTCCTGTTCGAACCGGGCGAAGAGATGCGCCTGGAAAACGTGCTCGTCGAAGACATCCGCGTAAACGGGGAAGGGCAGCGGGAGTTGATCCGCTTAAAGCCCGTGGTCAACCAGTATATGCGGAACAAAGTCCCCGGATATATTCGCGACGTTCGTTTCCGGGATCTCACGGTGACGGGCAAGCCCGGGCGTTACCTGATCCAACTGAGCGGTGCGGATGAGAAGCACGACGTGGAGGACGTGACGCTCGAAGACGTGGAGGTTCTCGGGACCAAAGTCCAGGCCGGTTCGGAGCGGTTGGAGGTTGGATCCCACGCCGATTGGAGAATCCGCTGAGGGGCTTCTTGCGAGGCAGGCAGCAAGGGCCAGACTCGGGGGCGGGAATCTTTAGTCACCTCGCATTCAGGCAACGGCCTGTTGCATGGGTAAATATTCGGGAAACCCCGTCGAGTCTGCAGATTTCTAGACTTTTTGCGGG
>CAZODO010000091.1:0-22934 GCA_964578605.1 uncultured Verrucomicrobiota bacterium
AATCGCTCGGGAACTAAATCAAAACTCCCTGTCCGCCACATGCGGAATGTGGGCGTTATTGTATTCATATTAAATTTGCCTTTCCACAAATGTGTGCGGCCAATTCAGTTTTGAAAGCACAATCTCAGCTGTACAGGCATCCGCGTGGGATTATTTACGGGCCGAAATCGCCCTTTCGGCGTCCCTCCGGCCCCCCTTCGGAGACTTCAACCCTCCTGAAAACCGGGGCGAAGCGGCGGTGACGTCCAAAGAACGTACAGCTCAGGTAGCGAGGTTAAACGAGCCGGGGCCGATAGCGAGCCTCAGGGCTCGCGGCCCCGGCGGCAAATGGTCCCACACGCCAGGTGTTCCTGGGTTTGAGCGCGACGTGGGTAATTTCACCCAATATTTCATTACTCCTGGCCATTCTGGTCGGACCAGAGCAAGCGATTGTGTGCATGAGGCTTACGGCGAAATCGGGCTCTCCAACGGGCTCATGGCGCTCTTTTTGAGGCAGAAAGCCGTCCCATAATGCCGAACTGCCGCCCTGTTCCTCCCGGCTCATTTCCTGTGTTGGACAGCGTGGTCGGACGAGAAGAAGCAACTGCGGTTGAATGGATTGCTATTTGGGATGACGTTAACATTGGTCCTTGCGCTCCTTTTCCGGGGGGCCAAGACGTTTCCTAACAGGTTCGAGTTGGCGCCGCTACCGCGAAAGAATGGGAAAGGAGGTTTCCACGTCCTTTCCGGGGTGGGTTACGGCTTTCATCCGCCAGAGCGATCGTAGGGAGGCGAAAGGAATTGAAACATCATTCTGTCACCAACATCATTCTGTCAGAATCCAATCCGGCATTTCGTGGTAGCTGACAGAATCATGGTGTTTGACAGAATGATGGCACCTGGCCGCCCCACGCCAGAGCGGCGATTCCGTTTCTCTTCATCGCCGCACTCCAAGACCTGGTGGACTACCGAGCGCCGGGCTCTTTTCGGGCAGCGCCCGGGATCATGGCGGGGGCGTCTCATGGCTTGGGCTTTGCCGAAGAGGGATGCGCGTTATAGGAAGCCGGAGAGGCCCGGGCCAGGAACCGCGAACCACGGAACTGTTCCTGAGTTGGAGCGAAGTCCGTTTGGAATGGAACCGCCGTGGTGCCGTGCCGACGGAACCCGGCGTTGGCTCCGGGGCTCCGGTGTGTCGAAAGTTGCAGATCTGGGTGAGCGTGAGGTATCTACGACAGTTCCACCCTTGAAAAGCTGCGGAGTGGCGGTACCGTGAGCGTGTAGGGGTCAGTCCCGCAGAATGGAAGATCGGCGTGAGACGTTGGCACAGATGGACGGGGAGATGGGGCGCCACGATGATGACGGAGTGGAACGGCGGGAGACCTGGCGATCGGCGGCTGCGGGGCAGAAAATATGCGGATCTGCGCGACTGACCCCTTGTCGTGTGCGATCCTTGATGAAAACGGAGGGATGGAAACCTCGACTTGAACGAGGTGAGTTGTCCTGCTCAAGCCTGGCGGACTTGGATTGTTTCGGATGGACGCTATATTGGCAGCTGTGATCGCACATTTTGACTCAGGCGCCATGCGTCAAACAACAAGGCCAGTTCCGGACGGTTCCCTTGCGCTGACTGCTCGGTCCACTCGCGTCGAATCTGTTCGCAGCGCTCGGTTTCACATCCGCCTCCTGGTGGCGTTGCTGCTCCTGACGGCCACGATCGAAACCTGGGCCGCCACGGGGGTCATCTATTTCAACGGCACCGAATCGTCGACAACGCCCATGTCGTTGCGCCGAATCAACGCTGACGGAACCGGATTTCAGATTGTCTCCGTCAACTTGCCAGAGCCAGCCTTTCCCGTGGCTTCCCGCGATGGGCGGCGAGTGCTGGTGACCTCCGGTGATCCCGGGCGTCCCTTCAAGCTCAGCCGGAACATCTTCAGCCTGGACCTGGCGGCGGGCGGCATCACCAAAGTAACCAGTTTTGAGGATTCGGTTCGGACAGGCGCAGGACCGCTTGTCACGCTCACCAACGGCGTTGCCGCCAGCACCAACGACGCCACCTGGACGTCCTACACCATTCATTTCCCCTATCACAAAGCCTATTCACCGGATGGGCGCCAGGTTGCCGTGATGGACCTGCCACGCTCCGGCGGCAGCACCCTGAGCGCCTCCCGAACCAATGCGCCGACCGAACAGTTTCTCGGAGGCGGTCGCATGCCGTCCCTGGAGGTCTACCCGGCGGCGGGTCCGAGCCTGATTGGGAACCTCCTCTTCGCAGGCGGCATTCGGACGGGGAACAATCAGGGTGGCGATGGCGTGGATTGGCATCCCAGCCGCGCTGAGGTGGTCGGGGCATTTCGAGATGACATCCCCGTGACCGGCACATCGGGGATTCGCGGCTCCGAAGGCACTGTCCTGGCGGTTTTTGCCACAGACGGCCGGTTGGATCCCTTCATTCGGAAGCTAACCAAACCCTCGGGCGTCTGGGACTCCTACGTTGATATCTTCAACTCGATTTTCGTCCGGGCTGACGAGAACGACTACGCCCCGGCTATTTCTCCCGACGGCACAAGAGTCGCCTACGTTCGGCACACCATCCGATTCGATTCGCGCATCAGCCAACTGAACAATCTGCCGGCTGTTTGCGCCATCCGAATCATTCAGTACGACGGCGTGGGCGACCGTGAAGTGCTGCGACTCGCGGAGGGGCTTTGGGTCACCCGCGTCGCATGGTCTCCAGACGGTTCGGAGCTGGCATTTGACATCGCGCCTCAGTTGTTTTCGCAAGGAGCGCCGCTGTTGGGGGGTGATGTGAACCGTTCCGAGATCCACGTCGTGGGAGCCGACGGAGGCAATCCGCGGCGACTCGTATCTGCCCCGTCGGCGTATCCCACCTGGGCGCCGGCTGCGCTCATTTCCCCGCCAAATCGTCCCCGCCTGCAGCTCCGGCGGGAGGGGAGCAGACTGCAGATGCAAATCGACCAACTGGTTGTTGGAGGCGCGTTTGATGTGCAAGGCTCCACAGACCTGAGTCGTTGGGAATCCCTCGGCACTTTCAGCGCCGCCGGAGCGACGGACTTCATCACCATTACGCCGAACCCCAACGCGCCGTTCGCCGCCTACCGCGTCTGGGTGCAATAAGTTTCAATTGTGGGCGGTGGCATCCCCTCCGCCCTCTTGCGGTTTGGCCAGGTCAGCACCACGACCTACTACGAGCCGCTCCGCGTTCGCTGTTGCCTCTGCGGCAAGGCGGAACTGCCATAGCCGGGAGAAGGGGTCAGCCATTAACCTGACTTCCTCCTGAGTTGAACAAAAACCACGACAAAACCGAGGTTTGCTCGATTTAGTCGGGCTACATCGAGCGCTTCGGTGATCTCGGCTGTGACCGTATTGAGCCAAGTGCTCCGGTCCCTCGCCTTCAAAATACACACTGGTCAGATCGTAAAGCACCAGACGCACCGCTTGGGGAAAGGCTCGCTGGTATAGCTGCTTTTCAAAATGGACCCAATGCCCGTTGAGCTGATCCATGGCCAGGTAGATATCATCTTCGTCGAAGGATTCATCCGATTTCAGTCCGCAAGCTTCGGCCAACCAGGTGCCCTCGGCTTTCTGAGCCAGACACCGCTTATGAGTCGGATCTCATCCTGAGCCGCTTTCTGGGCAACGGCACGTTGGTTTGGACCGCTGTGTTTGGCGAGGACGGCTCCAGGGCGGACTCAGCCACTGACCTTCTCCTCGTTGCGGATGGCAAGTGCGTCGTGCTGGGCACCACCGAATCCTACGGGCACGGCGGCTCGGACGTGTGGCTGTTGAAGACCGACGCCAGCGGCACAATGCAGTGGGACCTGCTGCCGGGAGGCGAGGGGAACGACCCGCGCCAACGCGATCGCCCTCACGGCGGAGGGGCATTACGTGATCGCGGCTGACCCCTTGTCTGGCACGGGTGGGTCGGAGTCAACAAAGCTGAGGTGGGCTGGCAAATGTAGCACACTTCGTCCACAAATTGTGGACGAAGTGTGCTACAAATCGCAAACGGTTCTGCCTCAGATTGTTCTCGAGGCCGTTCAGCCGGATTGACACGGTGAACAAGAGCAGCGTGGGGGATCACCGTAGGGAGTTTTCGTTGGTAACGCTGCGCTGACAATCGCGCGCATGGGCGCTGCATCGGCGGTGGGTCCGTGATGTCGCCGGTATCCGGCCGAGGTCCTTTTCTACAGCCACGACAACACTCGGCCACGACCTGCCTCGGACCTGCCTGCCACTACGGAGACACTACGGAGACACTACGGAGACATCTGCGCAGCTCCGCTTTGCAGGTTCCGCACCTTCGTCGTAACAGGCGGCGCGAACTCGAACGATGCCCTAAAGCCGGTTGCAAACCGGCGCTCCGTCAACCGAATGATGCCCAAAAGCCGGTTGCAAACCGGCGCTCCGCCAACCGAACTGATCCCCTTACGCTCGCTCATCCATTGGGAAGCCCTATCGGTGACGCGTCCGCGCTCAGTTGCGACCGTGCACAAAACGGGGTCAGGCGGTGCAGAATATGCGCAAAAGGGCGGTTGCGGCCATCCAGGCAGGGCATCGAGCTGAAAGGGAGAATATCCAAATATATTATAATGAGGTATTTATAAAAAGAGGCCCACATTGCGGCATGATCCTTGCGCCACCCTCATTCGTATGAAAACGATGCTCGATCTTTTGATTCGTCTGGTAGAAATGCGGCGGTGTTGCGAGCACGTGAGAAATAACACTCAGTTGACCGAAGGCGAAAAGTCCGCCGCGTATTGTTTCACCAGCCTGGTGCGTGATTGCCTGCCCCCGTTGGTGCTCCAAACCTACGACCGAATGGAGGAGACGGATGCTCAGTTGCTGGAGGCGCCGGACGTATTTGCCATGGCCGTGCTCGTCTCCACTTACCGCGAGGCTTCGCCGGTCGACCGCTCCAAACTTCTGAACCATTTCACGCCGGTGTCGCCGCTGCGACCGCGCGGGCCCTGGCGCATACCCCTTCGCGGAAGTGGGATGAGCCTGAACTCTCGGGGTGGCATTCAAGAACCGAACCCGCGCTCCGAATGGTGCCCGGAAGATCGCCCCGAAGAAGACTGATCGCGGCGGGTTACGGGTCCGGAGCCTCAGACTCTTGCAGGCCGGGGCAGCCTCAAGGGCCGCTTTCCCGAGCCGTTTCTTCAAGCACGGCCGTGTGGAGGCGGCTTGCCAACATTTGCAGCCGGCGGCGGGTTGGCTGAGGCGTCCGCCGGATGTCCCTCACGAGCGTGTGGTTTCTCGCCCTGGATCTGGCGCTCGCTCCTAATTTCTGTCCTTCTTCCCGCGGTCTCTCCAGGAGGCCGGATCTGCTGGTTCTTTTCCGGAAATCTCTTGTCCCGGTTTGCCAGAAAACTTGTCCGCTAATGAGACAAGGCGGGTGCGGATCTTCTTATTGCCGATTCCGATGCGCTTCGCAAAGCGGCGGTTTCACGCCTAGGCATGGAAAATGGTGTCCCCGGAAAACCAATGGCGTTACTACCTCAACTCGCTTCCGGAAAACGACGCGCCCATGTGGTCGCCATTGATTTGGGAACGCGCACGACCAAGGCGGTCTCGTTGCAGCGCAATGGAAACGGTTTTCACCTCGTTCGCTACACGATCCAGGACGCGCCCGTGCGTGAGAACTGCAGTTCGCCCGAGTTGCTCGGGGCGCATCTGAAGAACGTGATGGATTCGCTGGGGGCCAAGACCAAGCAGGTAACCCTGGTGGCCGGAGTGAATGACACCCTGCTGCGGCATGCCGAGATTCCCCTGGTGCCCGTCGATGACATGCGCCTGATGCTGAGATTCAACGCCAAGAATTATCTCCAGCAGGACCTGACGGATTACGTTTTCGATTGCCATATTCTCCCGCCGCGCGATGGCGTCAAACCCGCCGACGCGATGAAGCCGAACCAGAAATGCCGGGTGCTGGTCGGCGGCGCAAGGAAGCCCTTCCTCGATTACCTGCAGGCGGCCAGCAAGGTGGCGGGGTTGGTGGCGGAGGAAGTGGCACCCAGTTTGATGGCGACGGTGAACGCGTTCGAACTGGCGATGCCGGAGGTTTTTGGCAAGGAAGTGGTGGCGCTGGTCGATATCGGGTTTGCCAGTTCCAGCATCAATATCCTGCTCGAAGGCGAACTGACCCTGAGCCGGGTGGTCGGGATCGGGGGAGACAAGTTGACGGCGGGCCTGGCCGAAGCGCTCAACGTCAGCTATGCCGAGGCGGAAAGCATCAAGATCGGGATGCCCGAGCAGGTGCAGCCGATACTCTTGCCCCTGTTGACGCCGCTGGGGCGCGAACTCCGGGCGTCGATCGACTTTTTCGAGCATCAGCAGGACAAGGCCGTCAGCCAGGTGTTTGTCTCCGGAGGCGCGGCGCGATCGCCCTTCATGATCGAGACCCTCCAGAGCGAGCTGATGGTCCCGTGCCAACCCTGGAACCCGGTCAGTTTCCTTGACCCCACGCTCGCGGCCGACCAGGCGGCTGAACTGGAGCAGGTCGCCCCTCAATTGACGGCCGCCGCCGGAGGCGCGGCCACGGTTTTCTAGCACTATGCCCATTCGCATCAACCTCCTTGCGGAACAGCAAGCGGCCGAAGACGCCCGCCGCCGGGATCCCGTGAAGCGTGCCCTCTGGGCGGGGGGCGCCCTGGTCGCGGTGCTGGTGTTGTGGGCGGTCTCGCTGCAATTCAGGGTGACGGTCGCGAAGGCGGCTTTGACCGGCACGAGCTCGCGGCTCCAGTCTCTCGAAGACAACTCGACGGAGGCGCGTCAACGGTGGGCCGAGGCCAGCTCGGTCGAGAGCCGGCTGGAGAACCTCCGCCGATACACCACGAACCGGTTCCTGTGCGCCACCGCGCTGGACGCTCTGCAGCAGTTGGAGGTGGACGATGTGCGGGTCGTGCACCTGCAAACCGCCCATGCCTACGCCAGCAACGCGCCAGCCGCGATCAAGACGAATCTGGTAGTCCCTTTGGCCGCCGGGAAAGGATGGCAATTCTGGAAGAGCAGCCCGCCGCCGGTGGATGTGGCCAGCCTGGTCTCCAACCAGGTGAACGTCCTTACCAACAAGCTCGGATTGAACCCAGCCGTGCCGTTCACGGCCAAGGTGGAGGTCAAGACCAACGCCACCCAAGCGACGGCCACGATTGAAATCGTCAAGCCCGCCACCGCGGCGGAGCGGATCGTGCTCACCATCAAAGCCCGCGACTACAGCAACCCGCCCGGGCGCCGGGTGGATGAGTTCTCCCGGGCGCTCGCCCGGCATCCGTACTTCGCCAGGCTCTTGCAAGAGGGCGAAGGACAGGGAATCCGGCTGCGCGAACGCGCGATTCAGCCGGAGGTTGACCTGGCCGACGCGGTGCACCCTGGGCGGCCCTTTGTGCCTTTCGTGATCGAGTGCCGTTACCGGGAAACCCTGCGCGCCAATGAATAAACTCTCGAAAGAAAAACGGGACAGAGTGCTGCTCGTCGCGATCGGGACGTGCGCTGTCCTGGCGGCCTTTTATCTCCTGATCCTGACGGGGCAGCGCAACGCTCTCGCCGAGTATGCCACGAGGATCGACTCCGAAAGACAGAAACTGGAGAAAGCGGAACGCTGGCTGCGCATGGCCCCCAGCATCGAAACACGCCTTGGCACCATCCGAAAGGAGCTCGACGCAAAACAGGAAGACATGGCTCCGGTGGACAAGTTCAAATGGTTCTACAACACGCTCGAGTCCGCGCTCGCTCGCCACAAAGTCCGCCTGGTGGATATTACGCGCGAGCCGGAACTGGGAGAGGTGGGCCTGTTGCCGAAGTTCCCCTACCGGGCGGCCACATTTGGGGTGAAACTGCTGGCTTCCTTCCATGAGTACGGCGCGTTCCTCGCCGAGTTCGAAAATCAGTTCCCTTACATGCGCGTCCAAAACCTCCAGATCGAGCCCAAGATCGAGCCGGAGACCGGGAAGGGGCAAGCGGTTCCGGTGGCGCTTCGGCCGCCGGGGACGAGGGAGACGTTGGAGATCACCATGCGGGTCGTGACGCTCATCAGGCCGGGAGGTTCGCTATGACTTCCATGAAACGGTGTCCTCTCTGGATTTTCGGGACTGCGAACCGGCGTCGCGCTCCGCTGCTCACTCTCGCCATCGCCGGTCTGGGCGCGCTAGGCACTCTTTTGCTGGCAGGCTGCGGCGCGGAGCCGGCCATCGCGTCCATTCCCAAAGCGGGCCAAACGGCCGCCAAGGCCGTCGCGAGCCTCTCGAACTCGGCGGCCGAGATGACAAAGACCAACGCGGACGCCCCGGCGATTCCCTCGGTCTTTCATTCCGGGCCGGACGCCGGGCGGAACCCCTTCTTCCCAAACCTGAGCCGCACCAAGGCGGCGGCCGATGAGGCGCAATCCGTGATGCTCCCGGCGATCAGCTATTTGAGACTTGTGGGCCTTCGGCCAGGGACAGCGCGTCCGCTGGCTTTGATCAACCGGACTCCCTTGGCGCCAGGAGAAGAAGCGGCCGTGCCCATCCTTGTGACCAACGCCCTGAACAAGGTGGAAGTGCAGAAGCTCAATGTGCGCTGCGTCGCCATCCGCCGAAGCTCGGTCCTGGTCAGCATTGCCGGCGAGGAAGGTGTCAAGGAACTCCACCTCGCCCACGGGAAGTGAATTTGCCAGCGCGGGGATACGGCCGGGACACCCGGACCCAAAGCCAAAGTCTTACTATGAATATGAAGCTCGCAGCCCTGATCCTCTTGTGGCTTGGTCTCTGGAATTCCCTCCCTTTGGCCCAGACCGAGCCTGCCGGCGCGCTGCCCGCGTCCACGCCCGCCCCCGCCGCGGAAACCACAGTGACCGCCCCTGCCCCGGTCGTTGCCGCCGAAACCAATGGTTCAGAGGTCCCGCTGAATCCCTCGACCGAGCCGGTGCCCAACCCCGCCCCTGCCGTTGCCGCCCCCGACCCCGCGCCGCTGCCGGAGGAAAACCCGGCGGCACCGGTCCCGTTGTTTGCGCCGCCCCGAACTCCGGAGGGGACGCTGACTTCGTCGGGCAATCGAGGGCCGCTGGAGCTTGCAGAGGAGCTTCCCACGGCGGTGGAGTTCCTGGCTCGCATGGCCAATCTGAACATCCAATTTGACCCGAGCCTGGTGTTCACAAACAACGTGCCCGGACCCGACGGACGGATCGCCAGCGCGCCCATCGTCAAGTTGCGCTGGGAGAATGTGAGTGCGGAAGACGCACTCCAGGAGGTCTTGGATAATCACGGCCTGATCCTCGTCTTAAGCCCCAAGACCGGCGTGGGGCGGATCACGAGAAAACCCACCGTCTTCCCGCTCGTGACGGCGATTGTCCAATTGCGGCATACCAGCCCCACGAACGTGATGGACGTGGTGAAGTCCACCTTTGTCGATTCCCGCAGCAAGATCAGCGCGGATATGCGCACCAGCCAATTGGTGATCGTCACGACCGAACCCGAGATGTACGCGGTGACGAACCTCATTACGCGCCTGGATACCCCGACCAAGCAAGTGCTTGTCGAAGCGCGCATTATCGAAACGGCCAAGAACCCCACGTCCATCAAGGGCATCGATTGGTCCGGCACGCTGCAGAATCAGAACTTCAGCTTTGGCAACGGGGTGACCCGGGGAACGACCGTGACGCGCACGCCCGGCGACAGCACAACCACGACCTTGCCCAGCGGCAGAACGATGAGCAGCAGCCAGGGCCAAAGCGTCACAACGGAGTTGCTGACGACCATCGGGGCCGGGGGGATCACCGCCGACACGGCGCGCGGGTTCCATCCGTCAACCGCGTTCCTGAACGCCGACGGAGTCAACGCGGTACTGTCGTTCCTCAATACCGAGCATGACACCGAAGTGGTGGCGACCCCCCGGGCCGTGACCACGGACAACCAGATGGCCACCCTCTCGTTCACCCGGGCATTCCCGATTTTCGAGGTCACTCCCGGGTCCGCGAATGTGGCGTCGGCGGCTCAGGTGAAATACACGAACCTCGGCACCATCCTCAAGGTCACCCCTCGCATCACAGCCAACAACAACATTGCGCTGAAGGTGGTTCCCGAGGTTTCCAATATCGATTCCAAGGACCGGCAAGTCATCAACGGAACCCTCAACGAGGCGAATGTGTACGCGATCCGCCGGATGGAAGCGGACGTGGTGATTCCCAGCGGCAACACCCTGGTCATGGGCGGCCTTCTCAGCGACAGTTACACCAAGTCTTATAGTAAGGTCCCCATCCTCGGAGATTTGCCGGGCATCGGCATGGCCTTCCGCCGCGATACGAAATCCCGCAACAAGGCCAACCTGATCATTTTCGTGACGCCCACCGTCGTGGGCGACCAGGACTTCGCCCCCACCGCCACGACGTTCCTTAAAACACCCATCCCGCCGCGTTCGGAAGCGGACGAGTCGGCCTGGAACAGCGGCGAGCCCTACCGTTGGACGCGCCACGGCAAAAAGTGAGGTGGCCAACAAGTTGCTCTCCTTCATCGCCACGAACTCACTCCATGAACAGGACTGAAACAACCCGCTTCGAACCGGCGCCCGCCCGTCTCATTTCGCGCTGGGGTGGCATGTTCCTGGGCACAGTCCTCCTCTCGCTGGCCGCCCTGGCCCATGCCGAGGGCGAAGCGACGGTGCGCACCCTGGGGGGCGGGCGGCTCACGGTCAATGGACCCGATGCCGGGTTTGTCGATGGGGATATCCTTCAAGCCTCGCAGTTCCACCAGCCATTCGGTTGTGATGTCGATGCAGCCGGCCGGGTCTATGTCGCAGACCGCTTGAATGGCGCGCTTCGCAGGCTGGACATCGCGGCCAACCGCTGCAAAACCCTCCTGAGCGGATTGAAAGAACCGGTGGCGGTAAAGCTGGATTCTGCAAGCGTCGCTTATGTCTTAACCCATGGCGACGGGGCCATTGCGAAGCTTGACCGCGGCGTCACCACGCAACTGGTGTCCGGCTTGGCCGCTCCGGCAGACATGGCCCTGTTCAACAGCGACTTCCTGCTCGTGGTGCAGGATGCCGGAACCATCGTCCAAGTCAGCCTGCTGGATGGTTCGGTCTCCGCGCCGAAGCTGAGCGGATTGAATCGCCCGAGCGGCATCACCGTCCTGAAGAGTGGATTTGTCGCCATCAGCGAAGCCGGCAGCCATCAGGTGCGAATTTGGGACCCGGCGGATTGGACGGCGAAACTGCAAGTGGGGACCGGTCAAGGCGCCTTCGCGGACGGCCCTGCCACTCAAGCCCGTTTCAAGGAACCGTTTCACCTCGCCACCGCTCCCGATGGCTCCATCCTCGTCAGCGACCGCGGCAATCATCGGGTGCGACGGATCGAGGCCGACGGTTTCGTGACGACGATTTATGGCGTGGATCCCGCGGCCTGGGAAGGCCCCGCCTGCACCACTTGCGATCCGATGATCCTGCCGGGATGGCTGGATGGTTCGACGGAGTTTGCCGAAGCCCGCGAACCCGTGGGAGTGGCGGTCACGGAAACCGGCACCATCTACACCACGGAGACATTCTATCATTTGGTTCGCGAAATCACCGGCGCGACCTTTACCGGCGGTGGAGAGGGTGGCGGGACGAACCTGGTGGTCTTGCCCCCGACGATCTCGCCGGACAGCGGGTACTATCCCATGGGCCAAACCATCACCGTCCGGAACCCGAATGGAAGTCCCCTGTTCTCCTCCGCGGTCTTCTACACGACGGATGGGAGCGAGCCGACCACCAACAGCCTGCAGGTCGCGATGGAGAATGGCGTCGGCACGATCCTCTGGCATGAAAAGCGAGCCGATCTGGCGTCGCTGCGCGTCAAAGCCTTTTTGGGCAACAGCCCGAGCGAAACGGTGAGCGGACAGGCGGCAAGCGCGACGGAGATCGGCGTCCCTCAAGAGGTGGCGGCGGGGATGGGTTCGACCGCGATCATCCCGGTGGTGCTGAACCTGCGGACGAATGACCAATTGCAGTCGCTGCAATTCCGTGTCGAGATCGCTCCGGAGCGGCCGGAGATTCCCATGATTCCCGAGACGCTGGAGGCCCTGCCGATCTCCACCAACGATTTCATCCCGTTGTTTACCGCTGAAAGCAAAGGCGAAGCCTTCTTTCAAGTCCTGCCCTACACCTTTGGCCAGACGCGCGGGATGGCGATCACCTTTATCGGGACGAATGCGAACCTGTTGATCAAGGGCTTTGCCGCCGCCGCGATGCTTTCCGTTCCCATCCCGCCGAGCGCAAAGCTCGGAGATGCTTACACCGTTCAGGTCCTGAATCCGTCCGGCACCGGCGATGGCCAGGAAGAGCGCGTCTCGATCGCCGCCATGCCCGCGCGGCGCATCGTCGTCAGCAGTGCCCGGTATGCGGTCGGCGATTCCTCTCCAGCCATTTGGTACAACGCCGTCCAGGGAGATGCCGGTCAACCGGTCCGCCGAGGCTTTGGCGACGGCCTGCTGGAAAACAGCGATGTCAACAACGCCTTCTCCGCCGCCCTGGGTATTCGCGTGCCCTACCCTCGCACCGACCTGTTCGACGCGATGGATGCGTTCCCGGAGGACACCGTGGATTCCGCGGGCGGGGATGGCCTGATTCGCTATTTGGATTGGCAAGTCATCCTGATGCGCGCGCTGGGTCTGGAACCGGCTGGGTGGGAGCGCAGTTGGGAAGAAGGCGGCGTCCGCGTTGCGCACGGCCCGGCCGTGTCCGGCTCCGCCGACATGCCGGGGACCCTGCTGACATCCGGTGCGCCTGGGGCGGTGTGGACACCGCAAGCCACGCTCGAAGCGTTGCCGATGGAAAACGTGCCGCCCGGGACCGTGGTGGATCTGCCCATCTACGTGCGCGTGGCGCCGGGTTCCGAACTTCGAGGCCTGGCTTTCCGCGCCGCCGTCCATGGGGAGGGCAGTGCGCCTCCTCTCGAACAGCCGGTCCAGTTCGTCCCGGCTCCTCAATTGCCGGCGCCCGGCCAGGTCCTGGCGCCCTTCATTGACACCGTGCTGTGCGGCTGGCCCTTGGTTCCATCCGCCTCGTTCGATCCCGCGCTGCGCGGAGGCAATCTTCTCGGTTCAATCCGGATCGCGGTGCCCGCCACGGCCCAACGGGGACATGCCTACACCCTCCGGTTCTCGAATGCCGACGGTTCGCCGGATTTCCGCACGCAGTGCCAGTTCGAGAGCAAGCCTGCTTCGGTCTGGGTGGCGAGTCCCGCTCAACACCCGCCGACCCCCCCTTCGGACGAATGGACCGTGCGGTTCTTTGGCGATCTTTCAGCTCCCGAATCGCGTCCGGACAGCGATCCGGACGGGGACGGGGCTAACAACGCTGCGGAGTATCTGGCTGGCACCCACCCCGCCGACAGCCGGTCCTTTCTCCACCTTACCGCTTCGGTCCTTGACGGGGCGCCGCGTGGCGTGGTCCTGCGCTGGTTGAGCTCTCCAGGCAAACGGTATGTTATCGAAGCCGCTCCCAGCTTGCTGAGCTCCCATTGGACCATCGTCGCCTCCGACCGATTGGGCGACGGTTTCGAACAGGAGTGGATCCCGACACCAACGGCGGCAACGGCAGGATTCTATCGAATTCGCCTTCAATCCGAGAACAACGAATTATGACGACCCCCAGGGAATTGCTCGCGCGCGCTCGGTTGGGCTGCCTGGTTGGGCAACCCGGGCTTTCAGGCCGAATTTCCATCCCTCAACTCACAAACAAAAACGTTATGAAAAATGTCTGGTGCGTTCTGCTAGTCCTGCTGCTGTTTGCAGTCGGCGCGGTGGCTCAACCCGCGCTGCAAACCCTGGTTACTAATGGGCTCTCTGAGCCATATGGCGTCGCCGTCGACCCCAAGAACAACTACTACGTAACCGACAGCGTCAACAACCGGATCCTCAAGCATAACTCGGATTCCGGTTCCCTGACCAACCTGGCGGGGATCCTGGGTGAACCGGGGGCGGACGACGGCCCCGGGGCCTTCGCGCGCTTCAACAGCCCGCAGGGCATTGTCTATGCCCGGGGCGGCCTGGTCGTGGCGGACTCGGGCAATCACCGCATCCGCTTCGTGACCCTCAGCGGCACGGTGACGACCCTCGCCGGCAGCACGCCGGGCGTCAACGACGGCGCCGGGAGCGCGGCGCAATTCAACGCGCCCGCCGGCCTCGCGGCCGACGCTGCGGGGAACATCTACGTCGCCGACCTGCTCAACAATCGGGTGCGCAAGATCGACACCGCCAACAACGTGACGACCGTGGCCTCGGGCTTTGCGCGTCCCACGGCGGTGAGCTACGACGGCGCGGGGAACTTGATTTACGTTGCCGATACCGGCACTCATTCCATTCGCGTTATTCAGCCAAATGGTTCCGTGGAATTATTTGCCGGGAGTGGTTCCGCATTCATCAGTGGTTCCAAGGACTCGCTCATCGCCACCAGCGCCCTCTTTAACGCACCGAGAGGACTGCTGTGGGTGGGAGGGAGCACGGGGCTGCTGGTCAACGATACCGGCAACCACTGCGTGCGCCGCATTTCCTACAACACGAATTTCAACTCCTTCGCGACCGAGACCTATGTGAAGTCCGGCCTTGTTTCGCCGGTCGGGTTGGCGGTGGACAGCAACGGCAACTTCCCCGTCGTTGACCTGGCCGCGGGCCAACTGCTCAACATCCAGGTCACCGCCCCGCAAGCCCCGGTGCGAGAGCCGCAAATTGGGATCGTGGTGCTGACCACGAACTTCTTCGGCGACCTGGTTACGGAGTTGGTTCCGATCGTGAACGCGACCTACAATAACGACGTCCATGTCGCGATCCTCGGCGAGGAAGGAACCGAGACGTTCTACACCCTGGATCCCGCCGCGAACTTCCCGGACGATCCCCTCAGCCGCAACACGCCGGCGCGCTACGTGAATGGACTGCTCGAATGGACCAACTCCATCGTCCTGCCAAGCCTGGACGGTTCCAACGTGCTCGTGCGCGCGGTGGGCACCCAGGACGGCCGCCGGCCCAGTGAAGTGGTTTCCGCCCGGTTCCAATTCAAGGTGGCCAACCCGATCATCAACGGGAAGAACCCGGGCAATTTCACCCTCTCTATCAATACGGAAGGGGCACAAATCTGGTATACGACCGACGGCACCAGCCCGACCAATCGCGCGCCGTCGTTGCTCTACGTGCCGGAGAGCCGTTTGAACATCGTGAACGGAACCAACAACGTCCTGTTCACCGCGCGCGCCTTCAAGACCGGCTATTCGCCCAGCGCGGAGATCAGCAAGACCTTCCTGTTCACCGACCTCGAGTCGAGCGTTATCGGCTTCTCTCGGGATTTCAAAGCGGGCGTCGGGTCCACCATCGTCATTCCGGTCGAAGTGCGTGTGGCGGGGGCGGACGCGCTTCGGTCGCTCCAGTTCCGCGCGGAAGTGACGGCCAACGGCGCTGCGCCAACGATCTCGACACAATTCCGAAACCTGTCGTTCAGCACGAATGATTTCATCTTCGTGCCGGCCCCCAGCACGAACCCGCCCACCGCCGAGGTTTACACGAGCGACAAGGCCACCGGGCTCGCGATCGCTTACGTGGGGCAGAGTTCCGGTCTGGAACTGCGCGAGACGGCCACCGCCGCGTTGCTCGCGGTTCCCATTCCGCCCACCGCCGTCCCCGGCCAAACCTATACCTTGTCGATCGTCCAGCCTTCGGGCACCTCGGATGCCGGGCAGACGCCCGTGCCGCTGACGACCCTGAGCAACCGGGTCATTACCGTCACGAACGTGAGCTACCTGGTGGGCGACAGCGGGGTGGCTGCTTGGTATAACGCCGGTGATTTCGGGGATTCGAACCTTGGAAATAACGACGCCAATAACGCGTTCCACGTTTCCCTGGGGATTTTCAATGTCTACCCGTTCACCGATCTTTTCGACGCGATGGATGCCTTCCCGCCCGACTCGGCCACCACCGTCGGCGGCGACGGCCAGATCCGGTTCCTCGATTGGCAGCTGATTCTCCGCCGGTCGCTGCGGCTGAGCACCGCCAATTGGCAACGCGCCTGGTCCACGGACGGCTTTCGCGCCCCGGCCAGCGCAACCCTGAGCGGATCTCCCGACCTGCCGGGCGAAACCCTGATTGCGCCTCCTCCGGGAGCCGTCTGGGTGCGCCAGGCCTCGTTCCATGCCGAGCCCGTCGAGAACGTTCGCCCCGGCCAATCGGTGAAGGTGCCGGTTTTCATCCAAATCGAGGAGGGCGCCTCGATCTCGGGCCTGCAATTCCTGGCCAAGATCCATCCTTCTCCTTCGGCGCCGGCCCTGAGGGCTCAGGCGCTTTTCGTCCCCGAAGTCGCGGGGTCCGGACGTCCTGTGGACGGTTTGGGCTTGAACCAGGTTGCTTACGCCTGGGACCTCGGTGCGTTTGCACCGCCGCTAGAAGGACGCGCCCTCCTGGGGTACGTCGTCTTCACGATCCCTGCCACGGCGCGCTCCGGCCAGAGCTACCAGGTCCGCTTCGGCAACGCGGACGGCGCTCCGGATGAGGAGACCCAATATGACTTCGAGACCTTCTCCGCCCGCGTGTTCATCAACGGGCCTGCCACCGGGGTTGCCGACAGCATCTCCGATGAATGGAAGAAGGCCTTCTTCGGCAGCGCGGACAGCCCGCTCGCGGCGCCGGGCGCCGATCCCGATGAGGATGGCCTCTCGAACTGGAAGGAATATCTGGCCGGGACCGATCCGGCGGATGCCGATTCGCACCTGCATCTTCGCGTGCCGGTGCAGACCTCGAACAACGGCCGGCGGCAGCTCGCCTTGCGGTGGTTGAGCGCTCCGGGCAAGAGTTATCTGCTCGAAAGCACGTCGGATGTCATTCACGGGCCTTGGACCGTGGTGGCCAGCGGCGTTCGCGGGGACGGCTTCATGAAGGAGTTCCAGGACTCCAACCTCTCTGGCACTGTGCGGTACTATCGCGTGCGCCTGCAAGAATAGG
This sequence comes from uncultured Verrucomicrobiota bacterium, assembly GCA_964578605.1. Taxonomy (GTDB): domain Bacteria; phylum Verrucomicrobiota; class Verrucomicrobiia; order Limisphaerales; family SIBE01; genus JAXMHN01. The sequence continues at coordinate 16,935 of CAZODO010000091.1, forward strand.
CTCCTCCTGCAGCACTCGTCCCGCGGAGATTGGCGGATGATCAGCCGCCGTCTCCGCGGGGCCGCACGGGGCAACACCAACCGTTTACCTTCCTGCGTTTCCCATGAAAATCCTGGCCCGCGTCCTGGCGCATTCGCTTTCGTCAAAACCGGCGGTGTTGTCCTCTCCGTCCCCGGCCCTACCCCTCTCCGGTCTGTCGCGGCGCATCAAGGCACACGGGCTCGTGCTGCTTGCGGCCATCTCGGCGTGGAGCCTCCAGGGACAAACCGTCGATTCGGTCATCACCAACCGCCTCGCAGAGCCTTACGGCCTGGCCGTTGAAACGGGGGCTTACTACATCTCCGACACCGCCAACGACCGCATCGTCCGATTCGTTCCGGACACGGGCGCGTTCACCACCCTGGCGGGTTTCGCCGGCCGTCCCGGCAGCTCCGATGGCAAAGGGGTTTACGCCCGCTTTTTCAGCCCGCGCGGAGTGGTATCCGTCCCCGCTCGTGGCGGGCTGGTGGTGGCGGACTATGCCAACCACACCCTTCGCCTGGTCAAACTGGACGGCACAGTGACGACCCTGGCGGGAACGGCTGGGGTGCCGGGCTTTGAGCTCGGGGTGACTTCGGCAGGAACCGCTCATTTCAATTTCCCTTCCGCCCTCGCGGTGGATTCGACCGGCAATATTTACATTGCCGACTCGAAGAACGATGCCATCCGCATGCTGAGCGTCACGGACACAATCACCACGGTGCTGACCGGGTTGAAGGAGCCGGGCGGTGTCGCGCTGGGCGACAACGGCGACCTTTGGATTGCCGATTCACGAAACCATGTGATCCGGCGCTGGACGGCCGGAGGCGCGATCGAACTGGCGGCCGGCATACCGGGCCAGAACGGCGCGATCGATTCCATCTTCTCCAACGAAACCCTTTTCAATAACCCGACCGCCCTCCTTTGGCTGGGCTCCGCGAACGGTCTTCTGGTTTGCGATACGGGCAACCACACCTTGCGGCGGGTCTTTTTCGATCCCGAGATCGGCGGGTATTCCGTCGAGACGTTTGCCGGAGTTCCGACCCAGCCGGGCTTTGTGGATGGGCCGCGGCTCAGCGCAAAGTTCAACGCCCCATCCGGATTGGTGAAGGACCCTGCCGGCGGCTTTCTCATCACGGACCTGGCGAACCATGCGATCCGGCGCATCCAGACCTCCAAACCCCAACCTCCGGTGAAAGAGCCGGTGATTGGATATGTGACCTTTGTGAAGGACGAGTTTGGCGAGCTATTGTCGCGGCTTGTGCCGGTCAGCCAGGCCGTCTTCAACAACGACGTGACCATCGCCATTCTGCCCGAAGCGGCAACAGAGACCTATTTTACTTACGGGGCGACCCCACCGAGTGCTTTGGAAGACACGATCCCGTCGCCCAGCCGGCTGACGGGGAACAGCCCGCCTCCCTACCAGGACGGGTTGCACCCGGGACAAGTCGCGCCCTCCATCATTTCTCCCGAGCCTGACGTGACGATCAAGGCCATTGGAAGTCAGGACGGCCGCCGCCCCAGCTCGGTCGTGCAGGCCCGGTTCCAATTCAAGACTGCCAACCCCGCCATCCTCGGGGACAACCCCGCCTTTTTCGTCCTCACCAACATCACGGCCAACGCCGACATGTGGTACACGAAGGACGGCTCGGATCCGGAGCTCAACAGCCCCAATAGCACCCGCGCGTCCGCCGGCCCCATCTCGCTGCCCCGCAGCGCGTCGCCCATCACGTTCCGGGTTCGCGCGTTTCGCTCGGATTACAAGCCCAGCGAGATCGTCTCGAAGGTGTTTCTGCCGGAGGATTTCCGGGCCAACCGGATCAGCTTCGGCTTTGAGACAGGCGAAGCCTCGAGTGACTTTGTGGCCTCAGCCGGCCAGACGTTCTTTGCGCCCGTCACCCTCTCTTTGCTTCCCGATCAGAAGATGTACACGCTCCAGTTCAACGTCACGGTTGTGGCGACCAACGGCAGCCCGCCGGTCGTGCCGGGGAAGGTCGGGTTCCAATCCATGTTGAAGTGGAATCTCAAAGAGGATATCTACGTGACCATCCCCCCGGCGCTGTTTTTGGCGGGCGCCACCGTCCCGGAAGCCGTCGAGAACCCGCCCTTCTTTGGCGATCTGCAAGTGACGAACCCGGCGATCAACCTCCTGGCTGTTGGCTGGCTCGAGCGGGCGGGCATGACCAACCTGTATGACACGAAAAAGCAGGATTTGATCACTTACTCCATCGCCCACGACAACGTTTTCCAGAGCAAAGCACAGAAGGTCGTGGTGGGCGGCTATACCTTTGTCGTTCCCACCAACGCCGCCGCCGGCAGCGCTTACGACATCCAAATCGACCGCCCCTCCGCGACCTCGGACGGCGTGGGCACCGATATCTATATCGAACCGGTCACGGATGGAACCCTCACGTCCACCCCCACCAACCGGATCAACAGCATCAAACGGGTGATCGTGGGGCAACGCCCCTACGTCGTTGGCGACTCCGCCCCGTTCCGCTGGTTCAATGCCGGCGATTTCGGGGAGGGCCTCCTCTTGAACAACGACGTGGCGCAGGTGTTCCAGTCGGCCATCTATTTCCTTAATTACCCGCCCGAGGGAAGCGATTTCTACGACGCCATGGATTCATCGGACGGGGCCAGGAACGGGCTCTTTTCCGGCGACGACACCTCCATCAACCAGGTCCAGTTCGGCGATGGCCAACTCAATGTCGACGATGTCTATGTCACCTTCCGGCGGTCGCTCGATCCGTCCCTCACCTGGTATGCGCGCTATTGGGAAGGCGGGCGGTTGACCGCGGTCGCCACCCAAAACGTGTCGCGCGGCGCGGCGGACATGCCAGGAGAGCGCTTTGCCTGGTCCCAAGCCGATCGCGACGGCCTCAACTTTATCGCGGGCGATCCGTCCGCGACCCTGCACCTTGACGACCTCCAGGTTCAACCCGGCCAAACGCTCCAGATCCCGGTGCGTTCGCGCGTGATCGGCAGTTACCCCCTTCGCGTGCTCATGTTGAATCTCAGCGTCGAACCGCTCCAGGGCTCCCCCGCTCTCTCGCAGCCTATCGAGTTCGTCCCCGTCTCGGCCCTGGGAGAATCGACCCTCAACGCCTCCCGCGGGGCGCAGAATTTCGCCGGCGCGTGGCTGAGCAACCGGATGCCAGGAGTCGCCGGCGACTCCGTGATCGGCCATTTGAAGATCGTGATTCCGCCCGACGCCCCCGCCAGCGCGGCTTACCGGGTGCATTTCGACCATGCTTCGGCTTCGCCAAACGGGCTCGCCCTGTTCCCGACGCAGCTCCAGGACGGGCTCCTGACCTTGGGTGACCGTTCGCTCTCCAGTGTTGGGGATACAATTCCGGATGCCTGGCGGCTCCGTTATTTCGGCAGCACGTCGAGTCTGCTCGCGCTGGCCGATGCCGATGCCGATGGCGACGGGGTGTCCAACCTCCACGAGTTCCGCGCGGGAACGAATCCCGCCGATTGCCGGTCCCGCCTGCGGGTGGCCGCAGCGCGCGGAAACCAATTCCCTGCCCGCCCGTTCACGCTTCGCTGGCCGAGCGCCCTGAACAAGACCTACACGGTAGAAGCCGCTCCCTCTATCGGAGGAAAGAACTGGACCGTGCTGGAGACCGGCCTGATCGGGACGGGCCAGGACCTGGAGTTTGCTCCCTCGGAAATTCCTGCGGGCGCGCAGTTCTTCCGCGTCATCGTCGCGGAGTAACCCTCGAGCTCAAACCACGACGACCGGGTTCGACAACACCCCGACCCCGGCCAGTTCCATCTGGATCACGTCGCCCTCGCGCAGCGTGAATGAATCCGGTGGCACCACGCCCGTGCCCGTGAGCAGCACAGCGCCGTGCGGGAACACCTGGCTTCGGCACAGGAAGCCGGCCAGTTCATCGAACGAACGCTTCATCCGGCTGATCTCAGTGTGACCGGCAAAGACGCTTTGTTCCTGGCGCCTTATCTGAATGGCCATCCGCCAGCCCCGCACCTCTTCTTCCGCAACCCCGACCCTGATAAACGGGCCGAGCGCACAGGACCGGCTGTAAATCTTGGCTTGCGGAAGGTAAAGCAGGTTTTCCCCCTCGATATCCCGGGAACTCATGTCGTTCCCGATCGTGCAGCCAACCACCGCCCCGCGCGCGTTGATCACCAGCGCCAACTCCGGTTCCGGCACCGACCAGCGCGAATCGCGGCGAATCCCGACCGGTGCCCCCGGCCCAACGACCTTCTCCGCGATCGATTTGAAGAACAGTTCCGGCCGCGCCGCCTCGTACACCCGGTCATAGGCGCTGGCGCTAAAATCGGATTCCTCCATCCGCGCCGCCTTGCTCCGCAAATAGGTGACGCCCGCCGCCCAAATCTCCTGATGCTCCACCGGAGCAAGCAACTGAACGGCGGCCAGAGGGTACTTCGGCGCGTTCTGACGGCGGAGCGCCTCAAGATCTGCTGCGAGGCTGCTGCTTTCGAGGAGCGCGGTCAGACTTGGCACCCCGGCGGCAGTCAAATCCAGGATGGCGTCGTTCTCCGAAACCAACCCCACGGCAATTCGCCCCTGGCCCTCTTGAAAACGGCAGAGTTTCATCGCCCCCAGACTCGCCTCCTCCTCGAAAGCCGGTCAACGCAAAAGGAGACGGCCGGGGAACCTCTGCTCCGTCGAGCGTGCTGTCCTTTGAATCCCTTAGCGTGCTCCTCCGCCCGTTCCCCTGCCCGCCAAACGCGCCCCCGCCACCGTCGTTGCAGACGCTCGGATCGCCTTCGGCAAAGACTGACAGCGGCTCAGTTGGAGCGCACGAAAGGTCAAAGGTTCAAAGGACAACACGCTCACTTGCCAGAGCTTGATTGGTTCCGCGACCCCGTGCGACGGCGGGCCCGGGGCTTCGAGTAGCGGCGGCGCACCGGAGTCCGGTGACTGCGCAAGGCAGGGCAGCGTGCATCCTCTTCCTCGGCGTCCAAATCAATAAAGTTCCCGGAAATCTCTTTCATCGCTCTCAGTCTTGCCCAATTCGGGCGCGGGCGCAATGCGGGGCGCTGCCGGAGAGGGACCCGACGCAGACCCTGGGCACCATTTCGGCTCTGGTTCCGTAGATACTATATTGTTCCTATATGGTTGCTATATGCTTTCCATAACTTAGAATATGTCAAGGTATTAGCAAGATTAAATTTTTGTTGTGTTCTGAAGCTATCCAGAGCGGAAAGAGAGCCTAAGAGGCCGACGGCCTCAATGACTTAACGATCCAAGTCAAAGGAGAAACCGTACTACCCCGAAAACACCTCACCCTAATATTTTCACCCTCGTTGCTATCCCAGGCAGGGGATGGGCTTGGCCCACGCTTGTGGCCTGGATGAACCGGGCTGTGCCGCAAGAAGCACAGTTGCCGAGGCGCGACGGGCTGTTACAGTCCGAATGGTCAGTCCAACCTCCCAACCTATGCCAACGATTGCACGGCGACGTGGCGTTCATGGTTCGAAGCGCAGGATGCAGGGTGCCTTCACCCTGATCGAACTGCTGGTGGTGATCGCGATTATCGCCCTCCTGGCCGGCTTGCTCCTCCCCTCCCTGGCGCGCGCGAAGGAAAGCGGACGGGCGGCGGTGTGCAAGAGCAACATGCGACAAATCGCGCTGGGGATACTCATGTACGCCGACGACAGCCGGGATTACCTGCCCTGGGCTGGCGAGGTCGATCGCAACAGCGATCCCGACTGGGTGTTTGGAGGCCAATCTTCCAGCGACACAGCGGTCCCGTCGCGCTGGAAGGATCGTGGATACGGGCACCATGCGGAGTCGGGTTCGATCTACGCTTACGCCACCGGCCAGCCGCGCGTGACGCCGCATCGGGATGCTTACACGAATAGCCACTCGCTCTATCGCTGTCCCAGCACCGGTCCGATCGGTCGGGCGCTCCGCGTCAATTACAGCCTCAATCCTACATTCCGCAGTTCAAAAACGGGGATTTCTCTGAATTTCGAGGACCGAAA